>NZ_BONQ01000083.1 GCF_016862795.1 Dactylosporangium siamense
GACCTTCACCGGATAGGCGCGGCTGCTACCCCGAGGGGGCTGGTCCTACAGGGCCAGCCCCCTTCTGTCGGGGTGCCGCCCCAGCCAGGCGGTGTAGCGGTCGTTCTTGCGCACCGCGTCGGCATACGCCTCGATCGCATACGCCCACACCTGCCCGGCGACGCTGGCGGCCGGCCCGTCGGGCAGCCAGCCGAGCATCTGCCGCCAGTGCAGCGGAGCGCCCACGATCGGCACCGCGGCCAGGCCCGCCATCGGGCGCAGCGTCGCCTGGCACAGCCCGACCGCGTCGCCGGACTCGATCAGGTCGATCGCGCCGCGGACCTCGGTCTCGAAGAGCACCTTCGGCGTGAAGCCGGCCCGGGCGCAGGCCGCCGCGTGGCAGGCCGAGAAGCAGCCGTCGCCGGGCGCCGCGACCCACTGCGCGTCGGCGAGCTCGGCCAGGTCGACCTCGTCCCGGTCGGCCAGGTGGTGCCCCTCCGGCAGCAGCAGGAACACCGGGTCGGCGGCCACGACCCGCCAGGCCAGGCCGTTGTCCGTCGCCGGTGGCGCGTCGCCGCAGGCGCCCACGAGGACGAAGTCGAGCTTGCCGGCGAGGATCTGGTCGCCGAGCTCGGACGCCGACCACGACGCGTGCGTGCTCACCTGGGCGCCCGGGTGGTTGCTGCTGATCCGGTGGACCAGGCCGCCCAGGATCGGGCCGTTGACGGCGCCGATGCGGTACCGCCCGGCAGGGTCCTTCGTGCTGGCCAGCCGGGTCGCCTCGTCCTGCAGGCCTTTCACCGCCGGCAGCAGCACCCTCGCCCTGGCGAGCACCAGCTCACCCAGCGGCGTCGCCCGGGCCCCGCGCCGGTCCCGCTCGAACAGCAGCCCGCCGAGCGCGCGCTCGATGCGCTGCAACTGGGCGGTCAACGCCGGCTGGGCGAGCCCCAGCATCGAGGCGGCCTTGGTGACACTGCCGGCATCCGCGATCGCGCAAACGACCCGCAGGTGCCGCAGCTCCAGATCCATATGCAGACGGTAGGACGTCTACCGGATGGGGAGAAGACCCCGAAGGTATCGAGACTCACCGTTTTCGCAGATCGACACATCATCGAAACACTTCTGTCGTTTGCCGCCATACCCCCCGGGAGTATGCGGTCGTGCTATGGAAACCCCGTGGTCCACCAGCACCACGACCACCACGTCCACCACTGAGCCGTAGGCTGGGTGGGTGCCCTCCCCCAGCCGCTGGTGCGCCGGTGCCGCCACCGCGACCGCGGTGACCGGCGCGATCGGGCTGGCCGTCTCCGTGGCCGGCTCGGCGCCGTGGCGCTACGTGAGCGAGTCCGGCGTCGCCGGCGCACCCCACCCGACGCTCTACCGGTGCAGCATGCTGCTGCTGGCGGCGTCCCTGGCGCTGCTGGCGGTGCCGGCCCGGCACACCGGCCGGCTCTGGACAGGAACAGGCCGGCTCTGGACAGGAACAGGCCGGCGCCTCGCCGCCGCCGTGCCGACCGGACTGGCCGCCGCCGCGCTCACCCTGGCCGCTCCCCTGGCCGCCCTGTCCGGAGCCGTCACGTGCTCTCCCGGCTGCCCGCTGCCACCGTACGAGTCACCCCAACCGCGGGACCTGATCCACGCCACCGGGGCGATCGGCGCGCTGCTGCTCTGCGCGCTCGCGATCCTCGTGTACGCCACCCAACCCGACGCCACGACCCTGCGCCGGGCGGGCCGCCTCGGCGTGCTCCTGGCCTTCCCGCCGCTGATCCTGTCCGCGATCGGCATCCTGCTCCTGGGCCGCGGCCTGTTCACGGGCCTGATGGAGCGTGCCGCCCTCGCCGCCGTCTCGGCCTGGCTCGTGCATACCGCCGCCGTGCACGTCCGCGCGAAACCGTGACCCGCACCGTCGTCGTCACCGGCGGCAGCGCCGGCATCGGCCTCGCCGCGGCCAAGCGCTTCGCCGCCGCCGGCGACCGGGTGATCCTCCTCGGCCGCAACGAGACCCGGCTGTCGGTCGCCCTGAAGGCAACCCACGCCGCCGCTGCCTCAGCTCCCGGCGCGGGCGATACCGACGGGATGCAGGAGCCGCTCGCGATCCGCGCCGACTTCGCCGACCCGTCCCAGGTCCGCATCGCCGCCGCGCGGGTCATGGCCGCCTGCGACCGCGTCGACGTGCTGGTCAACAACGCCGGCGGCCTGTTCCGCGGGGCGACCTGCCTGCGGGTCAACCACCTGGCCGGCTTCGAACTGGCCCACCTGCTGCTGGAGCACCTCAAGGCCGCCGCCACCCCCGGCCACCCGGCCCGCCTGATCACGACCGCCTCCCTCGCCGAGGCCTGGGGCGTCCTGGACGTCGACCGCCCGCTGCGGGAGTCGCTGTGGCATCGCAGCCGCTGGCTCGCGTACGGCTCCTCGAAGCAGGCCAACGTCCTGTTCACCGTGGAGGCCGCCCGCCGCTGGACCCCGCTGGGCATCCTGCCGACCGCGTTCTTCCCCGGCCTGGTGCGCAGCCGCTTCGCCACCACCAGCCCGCTGTTCATGCTCGGCAAGCTGATCCCGGTGCTGTTCGCCTCCCCGCACCGCGCGACCGACACCCTGCTCTGGCTCGCCGACGCCCCGGCGCACGACCTGTCCCCGGGCGGCTACTACTTCCTGCGCCAGCCCTTCGCCGCCACCCCTCGCGCGACCTCCCCGCACCGCGCCGAGCGCCTCTGGCAGTCCTCCCTCACCGCCACCGGCGATCCCGCCTAGGGCCGGATCGCCGGCACGGCGTCGTTGCGCGATCGCCCGCTATCGCAGCGTCGAGGGCAGGGGAATCTCGTGCCAGGTGGTGGTGGGGCCGGGGGTGGTGGCGAAGTCGTAGCGGGCGGCGTCGTGGCGCAGGGCGACCAGGCTGGCGGAGCCCGAGCCGTACTCCAGGCCGTCGACCTCGCGGTGCACGAGCAGCGGTCGCGGGGCGGCGCCGGTGAAGGTGCCGCCCGCGAGGAGGGGGACCCAGTCGCCCCACGCGTCGGCGGTGGGGCGGCCGGGGACCGGGTCAGGGCTGGCGGCGGCGTGCAGCGGGGCGAAGGTGTTGACGTCGACGCCCTGGTTGACGATCACGTGGTCGCCCGGGGGCAACGACTGATGCGCGAGGTCGGCGCCGTTCCAGGACAGCACGGTAACCGAAGCGGGCGTTGCTCGTACCAGATGGAAGGCGTCGAAACCGGAGAAGTCCTCGGGCAACGGGGCCAGCGGCAGGGTGCCCCGGGTCGGGCGGTCACCGAGGGGCGGCAGAGGTGGGAAGCCGTTGAGCAGGGCGGTCACGACCGGACCAGCCGGGTCGACGGCGAGCCAGGTCCCGCCGCCGGTGCTGTCCCGGCCTCCCCAGCGGCCCGGCCAGTGCTCGGCGGGCGGCTCCCAGGGGCGGGCCAGGTACTCGTCGCGGACCGCGGCCAGCAGGACGGGCCAGGCGGCGGCGGGGTCGAAGCGGAGGAGCACGGTGCACATGCGGGTGAAGGTTATGCCTGTCCGAGCTGGGGCACCCGTGCGGCCAGCCAGTCGGCGAACTCGTCGGCCGGGAGGGGCTTGGAGATGAAGTAGCCCTGGACCAGGTTGCAGCCCTCGAGGCGCAGGTGGTTGAGGGTCTGTTCGTCCTCGACGCCCTCGGCGACGACTTCGAGGTCGAGGGCGTGTCCGAGTTGCACGGCGGAGCGCACGACCGCGCGGTCCCGATGGTCGACGGCGATGCGCTGGACGAAGGACTTGTCGATCTTCATCTCGTGGATGGGGAGCTCGCGGAGGCGGCCGAGGGAGGAGTAGCCGGTGCCGAAGTCGTCGATGGCGAGCTTGACCCCGAGGGCGTGCAGGCGGTCGAGCGTGACGAGGCTGCCGGCGGGGTCGTCCATGATGCTGCTCTCGGTGATCTCCAGAGTCAGGGCGCTGGCCGGCACCCCAGCCTGGCCGAGCAGCCGGGCGACGATGTCGGGCAGGTCCGCCTCCTGCAGGCTGTTGGGCGACAGGTTGACCGCGACGTGCATGTCGTGGCCCATCCGCCGCCAGGACGCGCAGCGGCGCAGGGCGACCTCCAGCACGTGCAGGGTCAGCGGTCGGATCAGCCCGGAGGTCTCGGCCAGGGGGATGAACTCGTCCGGCGGGACGAAGCCGTGCGCGGGGTGGTGCCAGCGGGCGAGGGCCTCGGCGCCGCGGACGATGCCGGTGGCGGTCTCGAGCTTGGGCTGGAAGACGACGACGAGGTCGTGGCGCTGGATGGCCTCGCGCAGGTCGGCGACCATGGCGAGCCGGCGGGGGCTGTTGCGGTCGTCGTCGGGCTGGTAGACGCGCACGCCGGTGCGGGTGGTCTTGGCCACGTACATGGCGACGTCGGCGCGCTGGATGAGGGTCTTCGCGTCGTTGCCGTGCTCCGGGGCGAGGGCGATGCCGATGCTGACGCGGGCGTTGAGGCGCAGGTGGCCGATGGCGATCGGTTGTTCCATGGCGGCGGCGAGGTCGTCGCCGACCGCCACGGCGACCTCGCGGGTGCGGATGCCGGGCAGGAGCACGGCGAACTCGTCGCCGCCGAAGCGGGCCACGGTGCCGCGGTCGCCGAGGCGGCTCTGCAGCCGGTCGCCGACCTGACGCAGGAGGGTGTCGCCGATGTCGTGGCCGAGCGCGTCGTTGACGTCCTTGAACCGGTCGAGGTCCATGAGCAGCATCGCGACGGGCGCGCCCTGGGCCCGCAGCGCGTCGGTGAGGGCCTGGAAGCGTTGCCGGTTGGCCAGGCCGGTGAGCGGGTCGTACAGCGCCAGGTGCTCCTTCTGCGCGACCTCCTGCCGCAGCTCGTCCAGGAGCCTGGCCTTGGTGAGGGAGAGGCTGGCGTGGTTGGCGAGGGCCTGGAAGAGCCGGACGTGCTGCTCGCCGAAGGTCGGGATGTCGGGGAGGCTGTCGGCGACGAACAGCACGCCGGTGGCGCCGTCGCTGAGCGGCACGGGGACGGCGATGCCGTCGACGATGGAGCCGACGACCCGGCTGCCCTTGGCGACCAGGACAGGGGTGCCGGCGCGGGCGGGCTGCCACCAGGCGGTCTCGGGCAGCGTGTCCAGGACGGTGGTGTCGAGCTGGCGCCGGCCGTGCATGCGCATCCGGACCTGGGTGCCGTCCGGGCCGGGCATGATCAGCTCGGCGCGTTCGGCACGCAGCTGGTCGCGGGCCTGTTCGAGCACGATGCGGGCGACGCCACCGGTGTCCAGGACGCCGTCGAGGGCGCGGGTGAAGGCGTAGAGCTCCTCGACCTGTTCGTGGCCCTGACTCTGGCTGACGTAGGAGCGGTACGCCTTGTACGTGACCCCGGAGACGATCGTCAGCAGCGCGATGGCCCGCGGGTCACGGTCGATGGCGAGGGTGCTGATCAGGCCGATGCTGGTGGTGATCGCGACCAGCGGCAGCCCCCGCAGCGCGCTGGGCAGGCGTTTCCACTCGCTCGGGTCGTCGTGCAGCGCGATGACGGCGGTGACGAGGACCGCCGCGATGACGTCGGAGACCATCATGACGAGCAGGACGTAGAGCCACTGCACCGGTCCGACGTCGCCGGGCTCGGGGCCGGCGAGCGCCCGCAGCATCACGGACGAGGTGGTGGTCTGCACGCCGAGCAGGGCGACGTTGAAGCCGAGCTTGACGCCGCGCTGGCGGCGCAGGACGACGAGGCCGAGACCGCCGCCGAGCAGGCGCACGACGAGCAGCAGGGTCGGGTCGACCGACAGCAGGCCGAGGACCATCGGGATCTCGCTGAGGCTCATCGCGTGACCGCCGCGGCGGACCCTGATGTGCACGGCGAAGCCCTCGGTCGCGGCGAACGCGGCGCCGAGCAGGATCAGCGGCAACGCGTCGGCGCTGGATGGCAGGCCACCGTGCTGGATACGGAGGCCGTGCGCCACGACGGTGGCGACGCCCAGCCAGAGGCTGAGCGCCGCCACCCGGGCGTCCGGGCGACTCCACGCACGTGCTTTCTTCATGACCGTCCCGGAAGTCGCCTTCGTAGTGCGATTACTGCCAGATGGAGGCGGACCAGTAGCTTCCACTCCAAGTTCGGCCGCTCCAGGTGCTACCTGACCAAGTTCGACCACTCCATGTGCGGCCGTCCCACACGGCACTGCTCCAGGTGCGCCCGCTCCAGGTGCGTCCGGCCCAGTTGTTGCCGCTCCAACCGACCGCGACCCAGCTGCGTCCGGTCGAGGAGTTGCCGTTCAGCGCGGTGCCGGTCCAGGTCGCGCCGTTCCAGGTGCCGCCGGTCCACGCCGTGCCGGCGGTGGCCGCCCTGGCCCAGGTGGTGCCGGTCCAGGCCTGGCCCATGATGTCCTTCTCGCCGGTCAGCTCGGTGCCGGTGACCGGGTCCGAGACGTGCGCGGAGCCCCGCGACGACTCCAGCGAGCCGGTGCCGGTCGACGCCGCCCAGGTCTGGGTGAAGGTCGGGGTCGGCGCCTCGATCGCCTTCTTGATGTTGAGCTGGCCGGATCCGCGACCCAGGACGTCGCCGGCGGTCATCGCGTCGGCGGTGCTGACGAGCAGCTTCTTCACCTGGTCAGGGGTGAGGTTGGGACGCTGCTGCAGCAGCAGCGCCGCCGCGCCGGAGGTGATGGCCGCGGCCTGCGAGCTGCCGCTGCCACGGAAGTACCGGCCGGTCGAGTCGCCGGGCACCAGCCCGGTCGGGTAGTTGACGTCGACGTAGGAACCCGGGTCCCGCAGCCCGACGATCGAGCGACCGGGAGCGGTCAGGTCGGCGGAGCGGGTGGTGTTGCCGCGGGTGCTGAAGTCGGCCAGGACGTCGTCCGAGCGCGACTCGGTGCCCTTCGAGTCGGCGGCGCCGACCGCGATGACGTACGGGTTGGCCGCCGGCATCGACAGCGCGGTGCGGGTCTTGCCGTCGTTGCCGGCGGAGACCACGACCGTGATGCCCTTCTTCCAGGCCGCCTCGACCGCGTGGGAGAGCGGGTCGAGCTTCTCGTCCTGATACGTGTCGGTCCCGAACGACAGGTTCAGCACCTTGATGTTGAGCCCAGGGTCGTTGCGGTGCGTGACGACCCAGTCGATCCCGGCAATGACCTGGGAGACGTCGGTGGCGCCGTCGGCGGTGGCGACCTTGACGCTGATGAGCGTCGAGGTGGGCGCCATGCCGGTGAAGTTCGTCGGCGTGTCGACGGTCTGGAAGTTCGTGCCGGGGTCGCGGCCGGCGATCAGGCCGGCCATGTGGGTGCCGTGGCCGAAGGTGTCGGCATAGCGGAGGTTGGGCGACTGCGACTCGAACGACAGGTCTGGGCCGTTGACGATCCGGGTCGGGTCGTTGAGGCCGGTGACCTGCGAGACGCCGGAGTCGATCAGCGCGATGCCGACGCCGGCGCCGCCGATCGGCTTGCCGTTGGCGTCGCTCTTCTTCCACACGTCCAGCGCGCCGGTCGCGCGCACGACGCTGAACATCGAGTTGGCGTCGCCGTCGGCGCGCCATCGCTCGGCCTGGAGGGCCACCTCGCCGTCGAGGGTCACGGAGCGCACGCCGGGCGCGCTCCTCAGGGCGGACAGTTGCGTGCCGGGTACCTCAGCCGCGAAGCTCTCCACGATCGACAACGGCCGGCCGACCTTCCCACCCGCGCGGTCGACCGCGAGGGCGGCCGCGTCGGCGTCGTCATAGGCGACGATGACGCGGGTCAGTTGGTCGGCGGCCGACGCCGTCGGTGGCGCTGCGGCTGCCGGCACGCTCGGGACGGCCACACCAGCGATCGAGATGATCGCTGCCGCTGCGGCCCCCACTGCGCTCCGGTGTCTGCTTGGCATTCGGTCCCCTTCCATGGGTCGACGACTCGCCGTGATCCATGGTTGGGCAGAGCGTTGCGCGGCGTTGTCACCAGATCGGCCACTCTTCGCCGCCCAGTGCATACGCAGCGTGGTGTTGATCACTTCAGGCCGAGCCGCATCACGCCCGAAGCGCGCAGCATCACGCCCGGACGAGCAGCATCACGCCCGGACGAGCAGCATCACGCCCGGACGAGCAGCATCACGCCAGGTCGAACAGCATCACGCCAGGTCGAACAGCATGCAGCTGGAGGTGGCGTGCGCGACCATCCCGCCCCGGGCGTCGGTGATCACCGCCTGCGCCAGTGCCGTCCGCCGCCCCTTGGACAGCACGGTCCCCTCGCAGGTCAGCGTGCCGGACGCGAGCGACGCCGGACGCAGGAACTTCGTCGTGAGGTCGAGCGAGGTGTACCCCACACCGGCCGGCAGCGTCGAGTGCACCGCACAGGCCGCGGCCGTGTCGAGCAGCGTCGCCAGGACCCCGCCGTGCACGCTGCCCAGGGGGTTGTAGTGGAACTCCTGGGGCTCGAGTGTCACGACGACCCGGCCCAGCTCCGCCTCGATCCGCCCGGCGCCCATCAGGTGGGTGATCGGCGGCGCCGGTAGTTCGCCGCGGGCCATCGCCTGCAGCAGCTCCAGTCCGCTGCGGCGGCCCAGCTCGGCTGCGTTGAGCATCGGGTCGGACCAGGTGAACGTGCGGCTGCGTGCCCCATCCTGAGTCTGCGTCATAGATGCAGCCTGGCCTTCGGCGGCTGGATCTGTCAATCAGACTCAGGTGCGGGTTAGCCTTTCGGGATGAGACCTGCGGCACTGGAATGGTCGGTTGACAACTGCACCATCGGCGCGGCGATGGCGATCCTCGGCGAGAAGTGGACCCTCGTGGTGCTGCGCGAGGTCTTCAACGGCATCCACCGCTTCGATGACATGCGCGAACGCACCGGCATCCCCCGCCAGGTGCTCACCAACCGGCTCGGCAGGCTCGTCGACAACGACGTCCTGCGCCGGGTGACCTACCGGGAGCCCGGCTCGCGGGCCCGCGACGAGTACCGGCTCACCGAGAAGGGCTTCGACCTGTACCCGCTGCTCGTCGCCGTCCGGGAGTGGGGCGATCGCTACCTGGCCGGCCCGGAGGGCCCGCCGCTGGACATGATCCACCGCGGCTGCGGCGCACCCGTGCACGCGGTGCTGATCTGCGAGGCCGGGCACCACGAGATCGTCCCCCGCGACGTCGTGCCGGTCCCCGGTCCCGGCGCCCGCCGGCGCACCCCCGACTCACAGCCGGCCCACAGGTAGGGCGCAAGCTGCTGGCAGGGCCGGCCCGCAGTCTCGGCACCATGACGACGACGACGCTGACCCGCCCGACAGTTGCCGACAGTTCCACGCAGCCGCCTCGGGATCCCACCTGGGTCCGGCCGGCGCTGGGGCTGCTGCTGGCCGGCACGCTCGTGGCATACGTGTGGAACCTCAGCGCCTCCGGCTGGGGCAACGCGTTCTACGCCGCGGCGGCGCAGGCCGGCTCCGAGAGCTGGAAGGCGTGGTTCTTCGGCTCGTCGGACGCGTCGAACTTCATCACCGTCGACAAGACCCCGGCGGCGCTGTGGGTGACCGGGCTGTCCGTGCGGATCTTCGGGCTCAGCTCGTGGAGCATCCTGGTGCCGCAGGCGCTGATCGGGGTGGCGACCGTCTGGGTGCTGCACCTGACGGTCCGCCGCTGGCACGGCCCGGCGGCCGGGCTGCTCGCCGGCGCGGTGCTCGCCACGACCCCGATCGCCACGCTCATGTTCCGCTTCAACAACCCCGACGCGCTGCTCATGCTGCTGCTGGTCGCCGGTGTCTACGGCATGGTCCGCGCCCTGGAGCGGGGCAGCACCTGGTGGCTGGTGTTCGCGGCGGGCAGCATCGGCTTCGGCTTCCTCACCAAGATGTTGCAGGCACTGCTGGTGGTGCCCGCGTTCGCCCTGGCATACCTGCTCTTCGCGCCGACCGGCTGGGGCCGCCGGGCCGGGCAACTGCTCGTCGCCGGCGCGGCGCTGGTCGTCTCGGCCGGCTGGTGGATCGCGATCGTCGAGCTGACCCCGGCGTCGTGGCGGCCCTACGTCGGCGGTTCGCAGACCAACTCGATCCTGGAGCTCACGCTCGGCTACAACGGCCTGGGCCGCATCACCGGCAACGAGACCGGCAGCGTCGGCGGGGGCGGCGGCAACGGCGGCGGCTGGGGTGCGACCGGCTGGTCCCGCATGTTCGACGGGCAGACCGGCGGGCAGGCGTCCTGGCTGCTGCCGGCGGCGCTGATCTTCCTGGTCGCCGGCCTGGTCTGGTCGACGCGCAGGGCCGCCTACGTCCTGTGGGGCGGCTGGCTGGTGGTGACCGTCGTGGTCTTCAGCACCATGCAGGGCATCTTCCACGACTACTACACCGTGGCCCTCGCCCCCGCGATCGGTGCGCTGGTCGCGATGGGCACGGCGACCCTGTGGCGCCGGCGGGACAACCTGCTCGCCCTGCTCACCCTGGCCTCGACGGTCGCGATCAGCGCGATCTGGTCCTACGTCCTGCTCACCCGCGCCACCGACTTCCACCCGTGGCTGCGCGTCGCGGTCCTGCTGGCCGGGGCGGCGGGCGCGGCGGGCCTGCTGGTCAGCCAGCAGCTCGGGCGGCGGCTGGGCCGGCGGGTCGGGCTGGCCGCCGCGGCGGCGGCACTGTTCGCCCTGCTCGGGGGCCCGGTCGCCTACTCGATGAACACCGTCGCCACCCCGCACAGCGGCTCGATCGTCACGGCCGGCCCCACGGTCGCCGGTGCTGGTTTCGGCGGCGGTCGCGGTGGCGCGGGTGGAGGCCCGGGTGGCTTCCGCAACGGCGGAACGGCACCCGGCGGCGGCATGGGCTTTCCTGGCGGCGGCGCGGGCATGGGCGGGGGCATGGGCGGCGGCGGCATGGGCGGGTTGCTCAACGCCACCACCCCGAGCGCGGAACTGGTCGCGCTGCTGCGGGCCGACGCGTCGCGGTACACCTGGGTCGGCGCAGCCGTCGGGTCCAACAGCGCGTCGGGGTACCAGCTCGCCACCGAACTGCCGGTGATGGCCATCGGCGGCTTCAACGGCAGCGACCCCGCCCCGAGCCTGGGGCAGTTCCAGCAGCACGTCGCCGCCGGCGAGATCCACTACTTCATCGGCGGATCCGGCGTCGGCGGCCGCAGCAACGGCGGCAGCAGCGTCAGCGCCGAGATCGCCGCCTGGGTGGCGGCCAACTACACCGCCCAGACGGTCGGCGGCGTCACCGTGTACGACCTGTCGTAAACCCCCGCGAAACACCGGGGCCGTCTCGTCATGAGGCGGCCCCTTTTCACAGGTGGGGCGCAGGATCGTCGCAAGCTGCCGGAAGGTGCGGGACCGACCTTGGTGGCATGACCACAACGACGCTTCCCCGCGCAGCCGCCATCACCCCGTCGAGCGCCGCCACGGCCGTGCTCGACGTGGTCGTCCCCGTGTACAACGAGGAGCGCGACCTGGGCACGTGCGTACGCCGGCTGCACGCGCACCTCACGGCGACCTTCCCGTATCCCTTTCGGATCACCGTCGCCGACAACGCCAGCACCGACGGGACGCTCGCGGTCGCCGCCGGCCTGGCCGGGGACCTGACCGGCGTCGAGGTGCTGCACCTGACGGAGAAGGGCCGCGGGCGGGCGCTGCGAGCGGCCTGGGACGCCTCCGACGCGCCGGTGCTCGCCTACATGGACGTGGACCTGAGCACCGACCTCAACGCGCTGCTGCCGCTGGTCGCGCCGCTGCTGTCGGGGCATTCCGACGTGTCGATCGGGACCCGCCTGGCCCGGGGCTCCCGCGTGGTGCGGGGCGCGAAGCGGCAGTTCATCTCCAGGTCGTACAACCTGCTGCTGCGCGGGACGCTGCAGGTCGGCTTCTCCGACGCGCAGTGCGGCTTCAAGGCGATCCGCAAGGACGTCGCGGAGCAGCTGCTGCCGCTGGTCGAGGACACCGGCTGGTTCTTCGACACCGAGCTGCTGGTCCTCGCTCAGCGGGCCGGGCTGCGCATCCACGAGGTCCCGGTCGACTGGGTCGACGACCCGGACAGCCGCGTCGACATCGTCTCGACCGCCGTCGCCGACCTCCGCGGCATCGCCCGCCTCGGTCGTGGCCTGCTGAACGGGACGCTGCCGTTGCAGGCGCTGCGCTCGAAGTTCGGCCGGGCACCGCTCGTCGCGGCGGGCGTGCCGGCGGCGATGCCGTCGCAGCTGCTGCGGTTCGCCGCGGTCGGGGTGCTGTCGACGGCGGCGTACCTGCTGCTGTTCGCGCTGCTGCGGCCCTTCGCCGGGGCGCAGGCGGCGAACTTCGCGGCGCTGCTCGTGACCGCGGTCGGCAACACCGCGCTCAACCGGCGGGTCACCTTCGCCGTTCGCGGCGCCGCGAACGCCGGCCGGCACCAGGCGCAGGGGCTGCTGCTGTTCGCGCTCGGCCTGGCCCTGACCTCGGGCTCCCTCGCGCTGCTGTCGTCGGTCGCGCCGGTCCACCCGCACCTGGTGGAGGTGCTGGTGCTGGTGATCGCCAACCTGACCGCGACGGTGCTGCGCTTCGTGCTGATGCGGGTGTGGGTGTTCCGCCAGGCCTGACACCGGCTCAGCCGGACGGCCACCGCGGAGCGCGACGCTGCCGGAACGCCGCGATGCCCTCCGCCACCTCCGTGAGGTTCTGCCGGACCGGGCCGTCCCAGCCGTCGATGATCGCCTTGGCCGAGTGGACGCTGAGCTGGGAGCGGCCGGCGATCACCGCGGCGGTGTCGCGCACCGTGGCCGCGAGGGTGTCGGCGGCGACGACGGTGTCGACCAGGCCGATCCGCTCGGCGGTCCGCGCGTCGAGCAGTTCGCCGGTGAAGAGCAGCAGCTTCGCCCTGGACGGGCCGACGAGCGCGACCAGGCGGCGGGTGGTCGAACGCGGGTACACGATGCCGAGCTTCGCCGGGGTGATGCCGAAGCGGCTGTCGTCACCGGCGAACCGCAGGTCGCAGGCGACCGCGAGCTGGCAGCCACCGCCGACGCAGAAGCCGTCGATGCGGGCGATGGTCGGTTTCGGAAACGCGGCCAGGGCCCGCTCGGCGTGCACGGCGACGCTGTCCTCGCCGTCGGCCGCGATTGCCGCCGCGTCGTCGAGGTCGGCGCCGGCGCAGAACGTGCCGCCCGCCCCGGCGACGACCACGACCTTGACGGCGGGGTCGGCGGCGAGGTCGGCCAGCAGCTGGGGGATGGCGCGCCACATGGCGGCGGTCAGCGCGTTGCGCTTGCCCGGGTTGTCGATGAGCAGCGTCGCGACCGGGCCGTCGACGTCCGCGCGGACCGCGCCCCCGGAGCCTCCGAGGCCGCCGGTCACCACTCGTGGACGGGCACGTTGGAATGCATTCTGGGAAGGTACTCCGCCAGCAGTTTGCGCATGGTGTCGTCGCGATCGATCTCACCCGCGCCCGCGATGCGGTGGACGGTCTCGACCTGCCAGGATGCGCCGTTGCGGGCGGTCAGGCAGCGTTGCTCGATGACGCGGAGCAGCCGGTCGCGATGCACGGGGTCGACGCCCCACCCGTCGAGGCCTTCGTGCGCGAGCGGCAGGAGGCGGCGCAGCACGAGTTCGGTCACGGGGACGGCGCCGAGGCCGGGCCAGAAGACGGACGCGTCGATGCCGTTGCGGGCGGCGGTGTGGAAGTTCTCCTCGGCGGCGCCGAAGGACATCTGCGTCCAGACGGGGCGGTCCTGTTCGGCGAGGCGGCGGACGAGGCCGAAGTAGAAGGCGGCGTTGGCCATGCTGTCCACGACGGTCGGCCCGGCGGGCAGGACCCGGTTCTCGACGCGGACGTGCGGTTTGCCGTCGACGACGTCGTAGATCGGGCGGTTCCAGCGGTACACGGTGCCGTTGTGCAGTCGCAGCTCGCCGAGCTTCGGCACGCCGTTGCCGTCGAGGACGGCGATCGGGTCCTCGTCCTCGCAGATGGGCAGCAGTGAGGGGAAGTAGCGGACGTTCTCCTCGAACAGGTCGAAGATCGAGGTGATCCACCGCTCGCCGAACCAGACCCGGGGGCGCACCCCCTGGGACTTGAGCTCTTCGGCGCGGGTGTCGGTGGCCTGTTCGAACAGCGGGATGCGGGTCTCGCGCCACAGCTCACGGCCGAAGAGGAAGGGCGCGTTGGCACCGAGGGCGACCTGGACGCCGGCGATGGCCTGGGCCGCGTTCCAGTGCGCGGCGAACTGCTGCGGGCTGACCTGCAGGTGGAACTGCACGCTGGTGCAGGCGGCCTCCGGCGCGATCGAGTCGCAGCGCACGTGCAACCGTTCGATCCCGTCGATCGCGATCAGCAGGTCCTCGCCCCGGGCCGCGAAGATCTGCTCGTTGAGCAGCGAGTAGCGGGGGTTGGCCGACAGCACGTCCGGGGTGAGCTGGTCGCGGCGCAGGGTGGGCAGGATGCCGATCATCGCCAGCCGGGTGTCGACGCTCGCCGCGTGCTGATCGGCCGCGTTGAGGCTGGCCCGGACCTGGTCCTCGAACCTGGCGAGCCCGTCGCCGGCGAGCCGCCGGGGCGGCACGTTGATCTCGATGTTGAACTGGCCGAGCTCGGTGACGAACGCCGGGTCGGCGAGGGCGTCGAGGACCCGCTGGTTGCGCAGCGCGGGGTCGTGCCGCTCGTCGACGAGGTTGAGCTCGATCTCCAGGCCGCTCATGCCGTCGCCGTCCTCGAAGTGCGCGTCGGCCAGCATCCTGGCGAACGCGTCGAGGCACTGGCGCACCTTGTCGCGGTACCGCATGCGGTCTTCCCGGCTGAACTCGGTCGTTTCGACGTCCCTGCCCATGGATGCCCACCTCCGCCGGAGCCGCAGCCGTGCCGTGCCGTGCGTGCATCTGGCATACCACGGGACGCGGATTTTTACTCCTGCGTCCCAACCAGGAGAGCTCAGGCGACGTGCGGTTTCAGGCCGAGGTACCGCAGCGCCGCCTCGGCCGACGGCTTGTGCGGCAGCTTGCCGAGCCAGGACTGCCACAGCCGGCGGTCGGCGGACCACGCCCGCAGGTATTCGACGCACAGGTCCGGGGTGATGGTGAGGCTGCGCCCGTGCGCGCCGGTGAGGGCGGCCGCCATCCGCTGCCGCTCCGCCTCGTCGGCGACGGTCGCGCGGGGCACGCGGTGCAGGACCTGCTGGATGAAGTCACGGCGGACGCTGAGATACGCCTCCCAGTAGCCGGCGTCGGCGGCGTCGATGGTCTTGCCGTCGTCGAGGAGGGCGTAGACGCCTTCGGCGAGGGTGTCGCCGAACTCCTCGCCGCGCGCCCGGACGGTGTCGCGGAACGGGTCGTATTCCTTCTGGGTGACCTTGCCGACCGTGGTGACGGGGTCGATGCCATGCCCGTTGAGCAGGAAGAACCAGTCCTCGTTGTAGATGTTTGGGAAGAACGAGGTGGTCCGGTTGACTTGGACGACCAGGGCTCCCCCGCCGACGAACGTGCCCTGGATGCCGCCGGTCCTGCGGTAGGCGTGGCAGACCACGGAGTTGTCCGGGAAGCCCTGGTTGACCAGGCCGACGGCGGCGTGGGTCTCGGCGAGGGCGGCGGCGTCCCAGATGTCGCCGGGCTCCTCGACGCGGATGTCGTCGTCGAGGAAGAGCACGAAGCGCCAGCCGACCATGCGGGCGAGGGCGAGCCCGACGTTGCGTTTGAGGCTGGTGTCGGTCTTGCGGGAGAAGCGCCGCCAGCGCTGCTCGTCGAGCATCGACGAGGTGCGCAGGTCGGGCAGCCGCGGCTGGTCGTCGTCGATGTCGACGGTGACCACCCGGACGCCGACGTCGGCGGCGAGGTCGAGGGCGCGGCCGGCGTCGGCCCACTTGCTGCACAGCACGATGAGCTGGCAGTTGAGTTCCTTGACGAGCTCGGCGGCGTCGCGCAGGTAGCCGTAGGGCCGGGCGGTCGGCACGATGACCGCGTTGACGCCGGCGGGCCGGGCCGAGCGGACGGTGGCGGTGCTGAGCAGTCGCGTGTGCGACGCGTGGTGCGCGTGCACCCGCGGTGGGACCGGTTGCGGCCCTCGGGTCACTCCGTAGGCTCCGGCCATTCGTGCAGCCGGGTCTCGGGGACCGTCCAGTCAGGTGTCAAGACTTCCCCTCTGACGATCTGCACCGACGTGAGGATGCTGAAGGTATCGCGAGACGCGAACCGTGCTGCGAGGTACCCACCGTTGCGGTCGCGGAACCTCTCGTCGGTCAGAGAGCGCACCGCGCCGTAGGTGCCCCGGCCGAACATGCCGTTGAAGATCGTGACGGTCCGGAGCCGGTTGTAGGGGTTGGGCGCGCGGTAGAAGTGCGCGACGTCCTCGACGAGCCGGCCATCGACCAGCGTCGGGGCGAAGATCTGGACGTCGTCGCCGTGGCGGACCTGGAACGCGGCGCCGGTCTCGTCGTCGCCGAGGCGGTCGTGCTGTGACACGGGCACGTCGAGGCGGCCGAGCAGGTCGCGGGTGAGGAGGTTCCAGTCGACGCCGCCGAGGAGCACGAGGTGGGTGGTGAGGTCGTCGGCGGACAGGGCGTCGTCGGCGCGGATGTGGATGACGCTGAGGGGGTTGGCGGCGCGGATGTGGCCGTGCAGTTCGAGCAGTGTGTCGAGGTCGGCGTAGGTGTACGACTCCGTGTAGTCGGGCTCGGCCGGGTCGACGTAAGGCATGTTGCGCCGGAACTCGGGTGGGAGCCGGGCGCAGACGATGGTGATCGGGCGGTTGTCGGCGAAGCACAGCGGCCCGCTGTGCAGCCGGCGCAGGTCCTCGTCGGCGGGCCGGATCGGGCCGGCGGTGCTGCCGTTGGCGGCGTCGCGCAGCGTCAGCAGCTCCTCTTCGAGCTCCCGGCGGCGGGCCTGCTCGTCGTGGTCGAGGTCGTCCTCGCCGATGAGCCGGACCCGGCCGTCGGCGAAGGAACGCTCAGTGCAGAACAGCCGCGCGTAGGAGCTGATCCGCCCGATGGGCGGCAGGTCGGGCTTGCCCGGGGACTCCCACGACGAGATGAGGGGCGCGCTGACGCCGAGCGCCTTGGCGAGCTGGCTCTGGGTCAGTGCGTCCGCATCGGTCCGCAGCGACTTCAGTCGGACCGCCAGCCTGGCTTTCGCATTCTGTGTCGACGCCGCCATGAGCATCCTTAGGAAGATCCGGACTTCAGAACCTGGATGAACATTCCTGACGGCGTTCACCATAGCAAACCGCTGGTCAAACGGCTGCGGTCGATGCGTTGCTTCAGCTTGGACTGAAGTTTAGTCTGACGTCAGGCAAGTCGCCGCAAATTCCGTGACCTGCATTTGCCGGACCGGTGGAGGGGACGGTCCGGCGATGCGGAGCCGGGGTCGGGGTGGTGGATCGCCGCCCCGCCCCGACCCCGGCGCTCATCGACCGTGGTCGCACGAGAAGGCACTATTGCTTGGTGTTGTCAGATCATCTGGAGGTCAGACCCGCGATCGAGCCTGAGCTCGACCTCGTGGTCGCCGCGTTCGGCGACGCGTCGTTCTTCGCCGAACGAATGGCACGACAGTCCGAGGACAACGGCGTCCTCCTGGTGGCATGGCTGCACGGCGAGGCCGTGGGCTGTGTCTACGTATGGTTCGAGGACGCCGAAGAGGCCGAACTGCGCAAACACCTGCCGGGTGTGCCGTTGCTGAACCGCCTGCGGGTGGTCGAGCCGTTGCGCAACAACCGCTTCGGCACCGCATTGGTCCACGCCGCCGAGCGGCTGGTCCGGGAGCAGGGGCACACGCAGTTGGCGCTCGGCATCAGCCTGGACAACGCCGATGCCGAGCGCCTGTATCTGCGGTTGGGGTTCGCGGAGTGGCCGCACGGCCTGGTCGACACGTACTACGTGGTTTTCAAGGGCGAGCTTGAGGTCCGCGAGCCCGAGCTGTGCAGGATTCTGGTGAAGGACCTGGTCGATCTGGACGGTCAGGAGTGAGCGCAGGGCGGGGTCCTGCAAGCCGGCACGCACGACCCCGCCCGCGTCCATGGCTTGGAAAAAGCCCACAAATGCGACTTATCCTCGCGTACCGTCTGGGTCATGGCCCGACACACGCTGCTCCTCCGGGTCGCCAACGTGAATCCCGCCAGCGTGCGGACGCACACCGACCGGGCGCTGTACCGCTCGATCGGGGTCTTCATCCTGCTGTACGGCATCTATGCGATCGTCGGCGCCGCGACCTTCGTCGACGCCAGCACCAACTACGCCCATCCCTGGTGGCAGTGGCTGGTCGGGCCGCCCGTCGCGGCCGCCGTGATCGCCTACGACCGGGCCGTCGTCGGCCGGGTCGCGGTCAGCTACGACAGCCTCGACTCCCCCGACCCGAGGCTGCTGCTGCGGCGGGGGACGCTCGGCCTGTACGCCGGCCGGCTGCTGCTCGCCCTGCTCTTCGCGGTCGTCATCACCGAGCCGCTCATGCTGGCCCGGTACAAGGGCGAGATCGACGCGTATCTCGGCACCGTGCACAACCGGCAGCTCATCCAGCTGGAACAGTCCGGCGCGATCGCCACCTTCGCCGGGCAGGTCGACGCGCTGCGCCAGCAGGACACCGCCGACGACGCCGCCGTCAACGACCTGCACAAACTCGCCGCGGGCAAACGGCAGGAAGCGGCCGAGGTATACGACCGGGCCCTCGCGGACTCGCGCGCCGACGGGGTGACCCGGCGGGCCGGCTGCCCCGCGGGCGGGTTCTGCGACACCCTCGTGCAGCAGTCCCGGGCGCTGAGCGCGGAGGCCACCCGGCTCGACGACGAGGCCGCCACGTTACAGAGAACGCAGGAAAGTGCCCGGCTGGACCGCGCGAAGCAGATATCGGCGCTCAACGGGCAGATCGCCGAGCAACGGTCCGACAACCGGCGCTCGGTGGAGGCCGGCGCCGGCTTCGGTGCCCGCACCACGGCGATGTGGCACCTGGTCAAGAGCGACTTCTGGGGGTTCGGCTTCTTCTACCTCGGCGTCGCCGCGCTGCTGGTCTGCCTGGACTGCGCGGCCGTGTGGCTGAAGCTGGTGTCGCACGGCAACGCCTACGAGCGCACCGAGGCCCGCGCCGCCCGCCGCCAGGAGCTGACCGCCACGAAACGCCACGAGCAGGAGCTCCGCGTCGCCGGGGCCGCCCGGGAGGTCGCCGGCGACGGCCTGGACACCGTGGTCGCGGAGCGGCGCCTGGTCGATGCCGCGGTCGAACAGGCCACCGCCCGCCTGATGGCGGAACTGGAGGACCAGTCCCTCCCCTCTTCGTCCAGAAGTTCCTGAATCGCTTGCAATGGGGGCTTCGGGACCGGGCAGACTGGTCGACGTGCGTCACAGCCTGCCCCGCCGCCCCCCGGTGCTACCGATCGTGATCGGCATCGTCCTCGCGGTGGTCGCCGGCGTCGGCGCCGTCCGGGCGGTCTGGGTCAGCTCCACCTCGTCCAACGCCACGCCGTCGGGGCGCGGCGAGGAACGCGCCGACCGGTCCAGGCCCCGCGGCGACCTGCGCTGCGACGGGGTCCCGTTGAGCGCGCCCCGGGAGCTGCGCGGCATCTGGATCACCACGGTCGAGAACATCGACTGGCCGAGCCGCCCCGGGCTGCCCGACGAGCAGATCAAGTCCGAGTACCTGGGCTGGCTCGACCTCGCCGGGAAGCGCAACCTCAACGCGGTCTTCGTCCACGTGCGCCCCAGCGGTGATGCCCTGTGGCCGTCGAAGTACGCGCCGTGGTCCGAGTGGATCACGGGGGTACGGGGGAAGGCTCCCGGCTTCGACCTCATGCGCTGGATGATCGACGAGACCCACGCCCGCGGCCTGGAGTTCCACGCCTGGTTCAACCCGTACCGGGGCAGCCAGCCCGCGCCCGCCGGCGCCGGATCCGACATCAACGCCCTGGCCCCGGACCACCCGCTGCGCAAGCACCCCGAATGGGCGGTCGTCTACCCGGCGGCCGGCACCACCGGCAGCCGCCTGCACTTCAACCCGGGCATCCCGGCGGCCCGCGAGTTCGTCGAGGACTCGATGCTCGAGGCGGTCAAGAACTACGACATCGACGGCGTGCACTTCGACGACTTCTTCTACCAGTACCCGGTCAACAAGCAGGAGTATCCGGACGGCGCCGCCTACGCGCAGTACGGCAACGGGATGAGCCGCGCCGACTGGCGCCGGGACAACGTCAACAAGCTCGTCCAGGAGATGCACGACAAGATCCGCAAGCTGAAGCCGTGGGTGAAGTTCGGCATCAGCCCGTTCGGCATCTGGCGCAACGACCGGACCGACCCCTCGGGATCCCCGACCCGCGGTCTGCAGTCCTATGACGAGATCTACGCCGACACCCGCCTGTGGGTGCAGCGGGAGTGGCTCGACTACATCGTGCCGCAGCTGTACTGGAACATCGGCTTCGACGTCGCCGACTACGCCAAGCTGCTGCCCTGGTGGGCCGCCGTGGTCAAGGACACCGACGTGCAGCTGTGGATCGGCCAGGCCGACTACCGCGTCGGGCAGGCCGGCGCCTGGTCCGACGCCGGCGAACTGGACCGCCAGCTCGCCCTGAACCGCAAGTATCCGCAGGTCACCGGCAGCGTCCACTTCAGCGCCAAGAGCATGCGCAGCGACGCCCTGGGCTCCGTGTCGAAGTATGCGGCCAGCTTCTACCCGACGCCGGCACTGCCGCCGATCATGACGCAGCTGCCCGACGACATCCCCGCCCCGCCCAGCGTGTCGCTGTCCGGCACCTCGCTCACCTGGAAGGGCAAGGGCACCAACTCGGCCGTGTACCGCGTGCAGGGCGCCAAGGCGAACCTGCTGGCCGTGCGCCGCGGCGGGGACGGCTCGCTGACCGTCCCGGACGCCGCCGGCACCTACTGCGTGACGGCGCTGGACCGCTCCTGGAACGAGAGCACTCCGGCCAGGTGAGCCCGCCTCATCCCGGACCGCGCCAGGTTTGAGCGATGACCAGCTTCATCTCCGACCAGGACTTCACCACCCCCGCACACACCCGGGTCGCCGCCGACGTCGAGGAGCGCACCGCACGCCGGGAGTCCTCGCCGGCCCCGTTCCTCGCCGTGGTGTTCCTGGCCGCGGTCTGGCTGGTGGTGTCCGCGGTGCCGATCGGCTACATCGGCGCCGGCCGCTACGACGTGTTCTGGGGCGACACGGTCGTCGGCATCGCCGTCGCGATCGTCACCATGGTCCGGCTGCTGCGCCCGACCCCGGCCCTGGCCTGGGTCACCGCC
The DNA here is from genome assembly GCF_016862795.1 of Dactylosporangium siamense. GTDB lineage: Bacteria > Actinomycetota > Actinomycetes > Mycobacteriales > Micromonosporaceae > Dactylosporangium > Dactylosporangium siamense. The sequence continues at coordinate 21,032 of NZ_BONQ01000083.1, forward strand.
GGTCTCGGCGGCTGGCTGCTGGTCGCGCCGCTGGTCCTGCAGTACGGATGGAGCGCCCCGACCGCCAACGACCTCGCCGTCGGCCTGGTCATGCTGATCTTCACGGGGCTGTCCGCCCCGTCCTGACACGACTTCGGGCCCGCCCCGAGACAGGGCGGGCCCGATGGGTGTCAGGTGCGGTCAGTTCGTGAACGCGTCCTTGACGTCAGCGCCGGCGTCCTTGACGTGGTCGCCGGCCTGCTTCGCCTTGGCGGCGGCACGCTCGGCGGCGCCTTCGGCCTGCAACCGCTCATTGTCGGTGGCGTCGCCGAACTTCTCCTTGGCGGCACCCTTGAGCTCTTCAGCCTTGTGCTCGACCTTGTCCGTGAAGCTCATCGCTGATCCTTCCGTTTTGGTCCTGCCTTGCGCTCTTAGGGGTGCCCGTGCTTGCCATACCGCAAACACCGCCGTCACTGCGAGGGACACCACACTGCCCACCCCCGCGGCGGCGTACGGCTGGTCGAAGACCCGACCCCCGATGTATCCGAGCGACACCATGTAGCAGCTCCACAGCACCGCGCCGAGCAGCAGCGCGGGCAGGAACCGCCGGCGCGGGAACCTCGCATACCCGGTGACGAGGGCGACCGTGGTGCGCCCCATCGGCACGAACCGGCCCGCCGCCACGATGCCGCCGCCCCACCGATGCAGCGCCGAGGTGGTCTTCGCCAGGGCCCGCCGCGGCCGTCCCCGGCGGGTCCACCTGCCGAACAGCCGGCGCCCACCCCGCCGGGCGGCCTCATGGGTGAGGAGGTCACCCGCCGCGACCGCGGTCACCGTCGCGACCAGCACGACCGGCAGCTGCAACTGCCCACCGGCCGCCAGCGCCCCGCCGGCGATGACACTGGTCTCCGCCGGCAGCACCGGCAGCAAACAGTCCAACACCAGCAGCACGAAGATCACGACGTAGGCCCACTGCACACCTCAACCGTGCCCGTTCCGGCCGTCCGCGACACGCGTGCCAGCCCGCCGATCGTGGGTGGGGCTTTCCCTACCGGTCGAAGCGGGCGACGACCGCGGGGTCGTGGAAGGCGACCAGTTCGGTGATCCGGCCGGCGGTGATGTGCAGGATCCCCACCGCGAACGGCTGCCAGTCCGTCTCGCCCGGTGGACGGATGTGGGACACCATGGCGGGCCGGCGGTTCGCCGCGGTGCAGCGGACCCGGACCTCGCCGAGGGCGGCACGGCTTTCCCGGAGGGCCTGCTCGACGGCCGTCCGTCCCCGGTACCAGATGCGCAGCGGCGGCATGGAGGCCCGGACTTCGTCGGCCAGGAGGCGGACCATCGCCGGGATGTCGCCGCGCTGGAAGGCGTCGGCGTAGCGGCGGGCGACCTCATGCTCGGCGGCCGTGGCCGGTTTCGACGGGGCGGGCATGCGGGTCTTGGCCCGTTGCAGGGCGCTGTTGACGGCCGGGACGGTCATGTCCAGCAGGGTCGCGGTCTGCGCGGCCGGCCATTCCAGCACGTCGCGGAGGATCAGCACGGCCCGCTGCCGGGGCGGCAGGTGCTGCAGCGCGGCGAGGAACGCCAGCTCGACGCCCTCCTTCGCGACCAGCGCGGCCTCCGGGCCGGCCTGCGCCGCGTTGAGGACGGTGTCGGGGATCGGCTCCAGCCAGAGGGCGGGCTCGTCGGAGCCGAGGTCGACGGGGAGGGCGCGGCGAGGACGGGCCTTGAGCGCGTCGAGGCAGGCGTTGGTGGCGATCCGGTAGAGCCAGGTCCGCACCGACGACCGCCCGTCGAAGCCGTCGCGGGCGCGCCAGGCCTTCAGGTACGTCTCCTGCACCAGGTCCTCGGCCTCGTGCAGCGAGCCGAGCATCCGGTAGCAGTGGACCTCCAGCTCGCGGCGGTACTCCTCCACCACCGTATGTTAGGGCGATGTGGGCGGACTACCGGAAGCGCGTGCTCTTCGAGGACGACGCGGTGCTGGTGCTCGACAAGCCGGTCGGTGTCTCCGTCATGGGTGAGCGGCACGAGACGGACCTGGTGCGGATGGCCGCCGACGCCGGCGAGACCCTGTTCCCGGTGCATCGCATCGACAAGGTCACCTCCGGCGTGATCCTGTTCGCGAAGGACCTCGCCGCGCACGGCGGGCTGACCCGGCAGTTCAACAAGCGGACCGTGGCGAAGGCCTACCTGGCCGTGGTGAGCCCCGGTGGCCTGCCGGCGGAGGCGCGGATCGACCTGCCGTTGAGCGTGGGGCGCAAGAACCGGGTCAGGATCGCGGCGGCCCGGGAGAGCATCGCCCTGGCCGACGGGACCTGGTCGGTGCCGGCCGGGGCCGTGTTCGACCAGGTCCCGACGTATCCGTCGGTGACGGAGCTGCGGGTGCCGTGGCAGGACGAGCGGCACGCCTTGGTGGTCGCCAACCCGCTGACGGGCCGGCGCCACCAGATCCGGGTGCATCTGGCCTGGATCGGTCACCCGATCCTGGGTGATCCGCTGTTCGACAAGGCCGCCACGGGGCGGACGCATCTGCACGCGTGGCGGCTCTCGTTCGACCTCGGCGACGAGCGGGTCACGGTGTCGGCCCCGCCGTCCGCGGAGTTCCTGGCCCCCGTCCCCGGCGCGGTCATCCCGCCGGGCTGAAGTCCTCGGGGCCGAAGACCCGGTGGACCTCCGCGTCGCCCTCCCAGCCGGGCCACAGGTCGCGGTGCAGCTTCATGAACCGGGTCGTCCACTCCGTGGCCTCGGCCTTGGTCCGGACCTGGTACAGCGCGTAGCTGATCATCTCCTTGGTCTCGGCGAACGGCCCGTCGATCACGTCGAGGGCGCCACCGGTCACGGTCACCCGGGCGCTGTCCACGCTCGGGGCGAGCCCGGCGGTGTCCAGCAGCGCGCCGGCGGCGGTGGCGTCCTCGCCCAGCTTCATGATCGCGGCCATCAGCTCGGGCGGGGGCGGGGTGCCCGGGGCGGTCCCCTTCAGCAGCACGAGGTAGCGCATGTCCGTCTCCTATCAGCAGGTGTCTTCACCGGTGCCTCGAACGGGCCGACCCCGATCCGACACGGACCACCAACATATTTTCTGGTAGGGCTGGCACTACCTCCGACACGGGAGACAGCGGGCTGGGACCGGGCCGGCCGTTTCCATACGGTCGTATCCATGACCGTGACGATGACTCGGAACGCCGGGACCCGCGTCGTGCGGCACCCGGCCCCACGCCAGTACCTGATGCTGCTGCCGAGCGTGGCGGCGATCGCGCTCGGGGTCGCCATGCTCCTCGACCCGCTCATCGACGGGACCGCGATCTTCGTGGTCGTCGCGCAGCTGCTCCTGCTCGCCGCCGCGGCCCGGCTCGGCAGCGTCCGGGCCCTGGTCGCCGGCACCTGCCTGATCGCCGGCCTGACTCCGCTGGTCGCGCTGGCGTTCTGACGTTCTAGCGGGTGATCGTCGTCGGCCAGGCCGCCGGGTTGGTGAGGTCCTCGAAGATCTGGACGCGTTGGACGTACCAGACCGCCTGCTCCTCGCTGATCAGGTCCGCGTGGAACGCGTCCCGCTCGCCGACATACAGGCTGACCGGCCCGAACTCCGGCATCCACAGGCCGCGCATACCCTCGGTGACCCACTGCGCGGGATACCCGGCCACGACCCGGTCCGGCTTGAACTCGGCGACGTCGTGCTCGGCCGCCGCCCACAGCTGGACCCGGATGCCGTCGACCTGCTGGACGGTCAGGCTCGACCAGCGCCACCCGGGCCGGCCCGGGACCGGCCCGGCGCGGACCGCCGTCTCGCACTCGGTCCAGCGGCCCCCCGCCGGCAGCTCGGACAGGCGCATCGGGGTCACGCACCGCTGGGCCCGGTCGAGCCGGACGGCGTCGAACGCCTTCGCCGCGCTGGCCCGGTCGGGCGCCCACACGGCCGCGAAGATGCCGTCCCGCGGTTCCCACCGCAGGTCCGTGTACCGCACCGCCGGGTCGCCGGCCCCCACCTCGAACGTGTCGGCCTTGGCGGGCCGGCCACCGACCGTGGTGTCGACGGCGGTGGAGCTCAACGGCCGCAGGGCCCGCTTCAGGTCCGACGCCGTCGGCGCCAGGTACACGGCGGCGATCAGGCTGTTGTCGGACGCGTAGACGCTCACCGACTCGTGGTCCTCGGCCGAGCCCCAGACGGTGAACGCCGGCGGCACGCCGAACGCGCGCACGTCCACGTCGAAGTGCAGCAGCCCCGGGTCCGTGCCGATCGCCTCGGGCCGGCTCGCCGCGGACGGGATGCCCAGCGCGACGGGCAGCGTGGTGTCCTTCCGCTCGGGCAGCAGTGCGCGCACCCCGACGACCCCGGCAACCACCAGCACCGCCACGGCGGCGCCGGTGACCACCCGGTGGCGGGCCCGGATCCGCCCGGCCCTGGTCATCGCGAGGCGGGCCAGGCCGTCGACCTCGACCGGCCGGTCGGCCCGCGCGGTGAGACTCCGCGCCAGCCTGGTCTCGATGTCGGTCATGTCGTCCCCTCCGCCACGCTCCGGCCGTCCGCGTCGAGGCGCCCGCGCAGCCTGGTCAGGGCGCGCATGGCGTGGGTGCGGACGGTCGTCTGTGAACATTCCAGGACCTGCGCGATCGCCGCGTCGTCGAGATCCTCGTAGTACCGCAGGACGACGACGGCGCGCTGCTTGATCGGCAACGCGGCGACCAGCCGCCACAGCTCGTCCCGGTCGGCCGACTCCAGGCTCAGATCCCCGGGCGCGATGCCGTCGGGCGCCCGCTCGACCGGGACCTCCCGGTTGGTCCGGCGCCGCCACCAGGTCCGCGACCCGTTCAGGACGAGCCGGCGCACGTACACCTCGGGGTCGTCGGCGCGCCGGATGCTCGACCACCGCAGGTACGTCTTGGCCAGCGCCTCCTGCACCAGGTCCTCGGCCCGATGGTCGTCGCCGGTGAGCAGGATCGCGAAGCGCACCAGCGCCGCACCCCGGGCGGCGACGAACGCCTCGAACCCCACGACGTGGACCTCGGACGGCTGCAGGGTCACCACGCTTCGTCCCCTCTGTCAGACCATGTCACCCAACAGAGTCCCTTCGGCGCCCCGCCCGTTGACAGCCCTGGCGGACGGCTTCTGGAGGAACGGCTTCCGCAGGACGGTCCGGGACACGACCGTGATCCAGGCGGCGACCAGCACGGCGTACAGCGCGACCGCGAGCCACGCGGCCGCGGGGCTGCCGGTCTGCACCGCGACGCCCGTCATCCCGGTGACGACGGTCCCGACCGGGAACGTGAAGCTCCACCAGCCGAGGGAGAAGGGGAGCCCCCGGCGCACCGCGGCCACCGTCACGATCGCGGCGCCGACGCCCCACCCGAATGCGGCGAGCAGGACCGGCCCGGCGAACCACAGCGCCGCCGTCGCGTGTCCGGTGGCCCTGCCCAGCAGGAGCGCCGCGGTCGCCGACTGGCCGAGCGGCCCGAGCACGATCCACACCGCCGGCGCGGTCCGCGGTCCGCGGCACACCCTGGCCAGCGTCACCGCCGCCACGGGCAGCCCGGCGCCGAACAGGACCACACAGGCCCCGAGCAGCCCCGGCCGGAGCGCGCCGGGCACGTGCGGGAGCAGCAGCGCGCCGGTGGACGCCGAGACCAGCGGCGGGACGACGGGCAGCAGCCAGGTCGGATCCGGCGGCCCGACCTTCCGCTTGTGCAGTGCGGCCCCCATGGTCACCAGTCCGATGCCGGTGCCCACGCACCACAGGACCGCGTCCAGGGCGACCGCCGCCGTGTCCCCGATCCACGCCCCACCGGCCAGCAGCGCCCCGGCGCCGACGGTCAGCACGGCCATGGGCAGCGCCCCGTTCCGCGTTTCCGTTGTTCGCGGGTGTACGACCAGCGCCACCAACAGCGTCGCCGCGGCCGCCCACACCACCGCCGCCACCTGCCGCTGCCCGCCCACCTGCACCGGCAACGTCACGGCGGCGTTCGCGACGATCCCCGTGCCCATCACCGCGGCGAACCGATTGGCTTTCACACCGCTCAGCCTTGATCGGTTCGCGCCGTCCCGGTACCGGTCTTGTCCTGATGCCGCCATAGGCTGCGGTTATGCCACTCCCGCCGCAGGTCACCGACCTGACCAGCTTCGACCTGCTGCTGTCCGTGGCCCGCCTCGGCAGCGTCGGCCGCGCGGCCGCCGAGCACCGCGTCTCCCAACCGGCCGCCAGCGCCCGCCTCCGTCAGCTCGAACGCCGGCTCGGCCTCACCCTCCTGCACCGCACCACCCGCGGCTCCACCCTCACGCCCACCGGAGCGCTGGTCGCGGACTGGGCCCGCACCGCCGTCGACGCCGCCGCCGCACTCGCCCTCGGCGTGGCGGCGCTCCGCGACACCCACACCCGCCGCCTCGCCGTCGCGGCCAGCCAGACCGTCGCCGAATACCTGCTCCCGGCGTGGCTCGTCGCCCTGCGCGCCGCACATCCCGACCTCAGCGTCGTGCTCCAGGCCGCCAACTCGGCCGACGTCGCCGCCCGCGTCCTGGCCGGCGAGACCGCGCTCGGCTTCGTCGAGGGCCCCGACCTGCCGACGGGTCTGCACGCCGCAACCGTCGCCACCGACCGCCTCACCGTCGTCGTCGCCCCCGGCCACCCGTGGGCCCGCCGCCGCCGTGGTGTCACCGCCGCCGAGCTCGCCGCGACACCGCTGGTCACCCGCGAGGCCGGCTCCGGCACCCGCCGGGCGTTGGAGCAGGCCCTGGGCTCCTCGACGGTGCCGTTGCTGGAGCTCTCGTCGACCACCGCGATCAAGCACGCGGTGGCGTACGGCGACTCACCCGCCGTCCTCAGTTCCCTCGCCGTCACCGCCGACCTCGCCGCCGGCACCCTCACCGCCGTCCCGGTCGTCGACGTCGACCTGCACCGCGACCTCCGCGCCATCTGGCCGGCGGGCATGCAGCTCACCGGCCCGGAGCGGGACCTCTTCACGATCGCCGCCGGGGTGGTCAGGTGATGTGCATCGGGGTGGGGGCGTCCGTGTCGTGCAGGAGGTCGGTCAGCTCGGCCACGCAGGTCGCCACGTCCGCGAGATGCGCGTTGCGGCCGAACGAGCGGGGGCGGGGGATGTCGACGGTGAGGACGTGCCGGACGCGTCCCGGGCGTTCGCTGAGCACGGCGACGCGGTCGGCCAGCAGCACCGCCTCCTGGATGGAATGGGTGACGAAGACGGTCGTGGGCTTGACGTCCATGTGCACCTGTTGCAGCTGACCCGCCAGCTCCTCACGGGTCAGCGCGTCGAGCGCGGAGAACGGCTCGTCCATCAGCAGGACCTTCGGCTGCTGGATGAGCGCGCGGCACAGCGCGACGCGTTGCTGCATGCCGCCGGACAGCTCGTGGGGCAGCCGCTTGTGGAAGCCGGCCAGGCCGACGGCGTCGAGGAGCTGGCAGGCCCGCTCCCGGTGCGGCGCGCGCCTGCCGCCGTGCATCTCCACCGGCAGGAGCACGTTGGCGAGCACGGACCGCCACGGCAGCAGGGCCGGCCGCTGGAACATCAGGGCGACGTCGCGACGGGGCCGGGTGACCGCAGTGCCGCCGACGAGCACCGTGCCGTCCGTCGGTGGCAGCAGCCCGGCCAGCAACCGCAGCAGGGTGGACTTCCCGCAGCCGGAGCGGCCGATGACGGCGAGGAACTCGCCCTCGGCAACCGTCAGGTCGATGCCGCGCAGCGCCTCGATGTCACCGGAGCGGGTGCGGAAGGTCCGGGACACCCCGGCAAGCTCGATCATGGCCCCTCCCGGGGTTACGCGGAGATCGCCCGGGCCCACGGCAGCAGCAGCCGCTCGAGGGCGACGATGAGGTAGAACAGCACGATGCTGAGCAACGCCAGCAGCACGATGGCGGCGAACGCCAGCGGGGTGTCCAGCGAGCTGCCCGACAGCACGATGACCGCGCCGAGGCCCTGGTTCGGGCTGCTGATCTCGGCCACCACCGCGCCGATGACGGCGAGCGAGACACCCAGTTTCAGGCCGACGAAGACCTGCGGCAGCGCCCACGGCAGCCGGACCTTGAAGTAGCCCTGCCACCAGGAGGCGGACAGGGACCGGGCCAGCTCGCCGAGGTCGGCCGGGGTCGAGGTCAGCCCGGCGACCGTCGACACGACGATCGGGAAGAAGCAGATCAACACGACCAGCACGATCTTCGGCTTCGGCCCGTATCCCAGCCAGACGACCAGCAGCGGCGCGACCGCGACCTTCGGGATCGAGTTGAGGGCGACGAGGAGCGGGAACGTCGCCCGTTCGACCGCCCTCCACGCGGTGAGCATCATGGCGATGGCCAGGCCCGCGGCCACCCCGATCCCGAAGCCGAGCAGCGTCTCCGTCAGCGTGGCCCAGGTCTCCCGAAGCAGGTAGGCGGGCTGGGCGCGGAACGAGGCGATGATGTCCGGCGGCGCCGGCAGGAAGAACGACCGGATGCCGAAGATCACGGTGGTGCCCCACCAGAGGCCGACCGCCGCAGTGGCGCCGGCCGCCGGCAGGGCCACCACGGACCACCGCGACGATGTCCGTTGCTCAGGCACGGCGGCCGATGGTCGAATACGTGAAGTGTCCCCGGACGACTAGCCGCGGATCCTGCACCGCGGCGTCCAGCTGCTCGATCCGCTCGGCGGTGAACCCGGCGGCGATGAACTCCTTCCGGAGCTGGGCCACGTTGACGGCGATGAGCAGTGCGCCCGGGGTGCCGCCGGGCCAGGACTCCGCGTGGATGGCCGTGTCGACGTCGACAAGCCCTGCCGCCAGCATCGTGTCGTGCACCCGCGCGGCCCAGGTCGGGTCGTTGCCCCGGGCGGGGAGCACCTGGTTCACCAGGACGTCCTGGTAGTGGTTGATGAGCTCGGCGGTGTCGCGGTCCGGGGCCGAGAGGCACAGGTTGCCGAACTCCGTCGCCCAGTCCTCCACGACCAGCGCCCCGCCCGGGGCGAGGGCCGCCGCCAGTCGCGCGAGGATCTCCGCGCGCTGGGGGATGTGCAGCAGCACCAGCCGGGCGTGGATGAGGTCCCAGGGACCTTCCGGCACTGGCTCGGCGACCAGGTCGTGCTGCAGCACGGAGTATCCGTCGCCGGTCGGGATGTGCCGGACGTTGAGGTCGGTGGCCAGCACCCGGCCGCCCGGGCCGGTCCGGCCGGCGAGCCAGCGGGCGACGCTGCCACCGCCGGCGCCGACCTCCAGGCAGCGCCGGCCGGTCAGCTCGCCGACCGTGCCGAGCCGGCTGAAGGTGAGGCCGTCGAGCATGGCGGACAGGTGGCTGTGCCGCCCCACGGACTCGGGATCGTCGTTGTCGAACGAGTACCGCGACCTGCTGGGGTCGATGGATGTGGTCATGTGCGGTCCCCTCCCGGGATCTCGAGGTCAGGCTCTTTGGCGCTCTCGAGGTCAGGCTTTCGGTGTGATGCCGAAGTCGACGACCGCGTCCGGGGTCAGGCCGGCCGGGATGAGACCGCCGGCCTGCAGGGTGGCGATCGCACGGGCGACGCGCTCCTGGTCCATGCCACCGATCGCACCACCGGAGCTGACGTACGGCGTCATCAGGGTGATCTCGCCGACGGCGGCGGTGATGTCGGCCGCGGGCTGCGCCTTCTTCAGGATCTGCGCGGCCTCGTCCGGGTGCTCGATGGTGTACTTCAGCGCCTTGAGCGAGGCGTCGCGGAACCGCTTGGCGAGGTCCGGGTTCTCCTTGGCGATCTTCGCGCTGGTGATGATGCCGTTGCCGTAGAGGTCGCCGAGGTACTTGCTGTAGGGCAGGACCACGGTCTTCTTGCCGCCGGCCGCCTTCTCGATGCCCTTGGAGCCGATGAGGAAGGTGCTCAGCGCCTGGACCTGGCCGCCGGCCAGCAGCGCGGGCAGCTGCGGCGGCTGCGCGTTGACCCACTGGACCTTGCTCGCGTCGATGCCGGCCAGCTTGGCGTAGGCCGGGAACAGCAGCTGGTTGACGGAGCCGGTCGCGGCGCCGACCTTCTTGCCCTCGAGGTCCTTGGGCGAGGTGATGCCGGCCCCTTCGAGCGAGATGATCGAGACCAGCGACTGCTGGTGGATCGCGGCGATGGTCCGGAAGTCCTTGTAGTCGCCCTTGCCGGCGAGGATCCAGGCCCCGATCAGGTCCAGGTTGGCGAACTGCGCCTGGCCGGCGGCGAGGCCTTTGAGGTTCTCCCCCGTGGCCGCGCCGAGCTGGATGGTGACGTCGAGCCCGGACTCCTTGAAGTACCCCTTCTCCTGGGCCACCCAGGCGAAGGCATCACGACCGACGGCCCCGAACGCCGTCAGGTAGGTAACCTTGTCGGCCGGCTTCTCCGCGGCGGCGGGTTTCTCCTTCGAACTCGAGCAGCCACCCGTCGTGCCGATCAGCGCCATGGCCACCACCGACACCAGCAATGCGCGGTAACGCCTCATCGCGGATTCCCCCATTCATATTTTTCGGAAAGTCCCGAACACATGTTCTAACCGAGCAGGCGCCACCGGCCGCCGCGCGCCTCGAGCATCGTCAGCGACTGCGGCATGAACCCGGAATGATTGCTTGGCGTCAATCTGACCTGACCGCTGAGACCGTCGATCTGCGAGGTTTCCAGCGCCGCGCGCAACGTGTCCCCGTCGGTCGAGCCGGATTTGACGACCGCGTTCACGACGAGCTGCAGCGCGTCCGCGGCGAATGACGCGTGGCCGTGATAGGTCCCGTAGCGGGACATGTAGTCCTGAAACCATTGCCGGCGGGCCGCCTTCGCGGGCGTGGTCGCGATGACGTCGTCGATGGCGAGCGTCTGGGTGAAGACGAGCGCCGTGCCGTCGGTGGTCGCGGCCGGTCCGCCGAGGAAGAGCTCCCCGGCGGCGCCGGCGTCCAGGTACACCTGGCCGCGGTAGCCGGCGTCGCGGAGGGCGCCGATGGCCGTCGCGGCCTGCGGCGGGTAGCCCCAGACCACGATCGCGTCCGGGCTGCCGGCGGTCGCCGCGCGGGCGGCACGGCCGAGGTCACCGTCGGCCGGCGCGTACTGCCCGTGGGCGACCACCTTCGCGCCGATCTTGGCGACCTCCCGGGCCAGCGCCTCCGCGCCGCCCCGGCCGTAGGCGTCGTCGCTGGAGACGAACGCGACCTTGCGCCGCCCGGCCCGGGCCAGCTCACCGGCCAGGACGCTCGCGTCGTCGTCGACATTGGGGGCCAGCCGGAAGATGTACCTGCGGTCGGCCAGCGGGGCGCTCACCTCGGCCACCGGCGACAGCGCGATGGTCGGCAGGCGCCCGTCATTGATCACCTTCGCGGCGCCGGTCACGCACTCGGCGCAGGCGCCGGTAATGATCGCGGTGACGTCGGGGTCGCCGGTGAACTCCGTGATCTGGGTCAGCGCGATCGCCGGGTCGCTGCGGTTGTCGCGCACCCGCAGGGCGAGCCGGCGCCGGCCCAGCAGGCCGCCGGAGTTGATCTGGGCCACCCGCAGTTCCAGGGCGCGCTTGTACGCCGTGCCGAGGTCGGCCGCGCTGCCGGAGAGCTCCAGACTCGCCGCGACAACGACGTCGGTTTCCTGTTCCGCATTGACGCTTGTGCATCCTGCCGCGGACGCGGCGGCCACCGCGAGCATCGCCGCAAAAGATCGCCAGCGTCGCACGTCGATTCCCCCGCTCGATGCTCCGGCCCCTCCGGACGGCGATGACCGCCAACACCTTGCCAACTCGTACCAGGACGGTCAAGAGGTTCGAAATACGCGTTCTGACACCATTGCTGAATCTAGGGGGACAACTTACTCAATTGATGACCCTGATAGTACTCAGAGACACCCGTGAATGCCCTATCGGGTTTCCCCAGGAATGTCGGACATGGTGGAATGCGCTGTCCTGCGCCCCGGGGGCCCGCCAGGTCACCATCCTGCGCGACCGTCGATCCGCCGGACCGTCCTAGGCGACCACGAGCACGCGGAGACCTTGCATGCCCGCATCGAAGAAGCCTGCAGGTAGTAGGTTGCGCATCGGTCGGCCCCGACTGGCCAACACCAGGATCCGCGCCAAGCTCGGACTCATCCTGCTGATCCCCATCATGGCGATCGTGACGCTGGCCGCGTTCCGGCTGAGCAGCGCCGCCGACCGCGCGGTCGACGCCGGCCGGGTGGGTGCCCTCACCAGGCTGTCGGCCGACGTGTCGGCCCTGTCCCAGCAGATCCATCTGGAACGGATGACCGCCGCGGCGCTGCTGGCCGCCCCCGCCCCCGCCCCGGCACTGGTGACGTTCAACCGGCAGGTCCTGCGGACGGACGAGGCCATCGCCGCCTACGCCAAGCGGCGCGACGCGCTCGGCGACGTGCCCACCGCGATCCGGGACCGGCTGCAGCGCATCAACGACCAGCTCGAGGCCGTCTCGACGATCCGCGCGGAGGTCAGCAGCCGGCAGGGCGTGTCGGTGGCCGAGGTCCTGCTGCGGTACGGCGTGATCGTCGAGGACCTCGTCTCCTACCGCGAGGCCCTCGGGCAGGTGAGCACCGACCCGGACCTCTCCGACGCGCTCCGGGCGGCGGCGGCGTTCTCCAAGGCGAAGGCACGCGTGGCGGAGCAGGAGGCGATCGTCTACGCCGCGCTGAAGGCCGGCCCGCTCGACGCCCATCAGCTGTCCGCGCTGCTGGCCACGCTCACCGGCCAGCAGGAGGCGTTCGTCGCCTTCTCGCTCTCGGCCGACGTGGAGCAGCGCCGGCTCGTGGAGGCCACGATCGCCGGCGACGCGACCCAGATGGCCGACGACATGACGAGCGCGCTGCAACGCTCGGTCGGCCGGCCGCCCCCCGTCTCCGCCGATGACGCCGTGTCCGTGTTCGGCGCGGTCAACGACCTCATGCGCTGGACCGAGGAACAACTCGACGACGGACTCATCGCCGACGCCGCCGGAATCGGCGCCGCCGTGCGCCGCCAGGTGATCGTGGAGTCGGCCATCGTGGTGCTGGTGCTGGCGGTCGTGCTCGGCCTGGCCCTGGTCACGGCCCGCTCCATGGTCGTGTCGCTGCGGCGGCTGCGCCAGAGCGCCCTCGCCGTGGCCGAGCACGACCTGCCCGCCGCGGTCAGCCAGTTTCGCGACGCCCAGTCGCTGCGCTCGCCGCAGGAGATCGCCGACCAGGTCCGCGACCCGATCGGGGTCCACAGCAAGGACGAGATCGGCGAGGTGGCGCGGGCCTTCAACATCGTGCACCGCGAGGCGGTCCGGGTCGCGGCCGAGCAGGCCGTCCTGCGCAACAGCGTCTCGTCCATGTTCCTCAACCTGGCGCGCCGCAGCCAGACCCTGGTCGACCGGATGATCGGCCAGCTCGACCGGATCGAGCACGGCGAGGAAGATCCCAAACGACTGGCCGACCTCTTCCAGCTGGACCACCTCGCCACCCGGATGCGACGCAACGACGAGAACGTGCTGGTGCTCGCCGGCGCCGACACCACCCCGCCGCGCCGCCAGAACGCGCCGCTCATCGACGTGATGCGCGCCGCCCAGTCCGAGATCGAGCTGTACGAGCGGATCGAGTTCCCCACCGTCGACGACGACGTGTTCGTGGCGGCCCCGGCCGTCAACGACACCGTCCGGCTGCTCGCCGAACTGCTGGACAACGCCACCCGGTTCTCGCCGCCCAACGCGCCCGTCGTGCTCACCGGTCGGCGCCTCGGCGACCGGGCGATCCTGCAGATCGAGGACCGCGGACTCGGCATCGACCCGGAGTCCCTCGCCGCCTACAACGGCCGGCTCGCCGAACCACCACCCGTCGACATCGGCGCCTTCCGGCTGATGGGCATCGCGGTCGTCGGACGCCTCGCCTTCCGGCACAGGATCCTCGTGCAACTGCGCAACAACGCCGGCGGCGGCACCGTCGCGGAGATCGTGCTGCCGCACGGCGTCCTCGCCCCGCCGCGCAACGGGCGGGCGCCGGCCGCTCCGGTCCGGCGGCGGACCGCGGCGGTCACCGTCGGCGGCGCGGCGGCGGCGGTCACCGTCGGTGGCACGGCGGCGGCCGGCACCGGGGGCGGCGTGGCAGCGGCCGGCACGGCGACGATGGTGGAACCCGGTCCGAGCCATCCACCCGCGTGGCCCTTGCCGGCGGCCGAGCCGGGGCCGAACCGGTGGGCCGAGCTGGTGAGCCCGGTCTGGAACGCGGAGCTGGCCGCCGAAGACACCACGGAGCTGCCGATCTTCCGCGAGATCGAAACGGCCTGGTTCCACGAGCGCGGCCACAGCGTGATGCAAGGACCCGTGCCCGCCGCGCCGCGGATTCCGGCACCGGCACCGGCCCCCGCGACACCAGTACCGGCCCCCGCACCGGCGGCGGCGCAACCGGCGGGGCGGCGGCAGCCGGTCGGCGCTGGGCCCGCCGCCGCTTCCGGACGCGTGGACTGGCGCAGCGCGGCCGACGAGGGCTGGCGCGCGGCATCCGCGGCGCAGGATCCACCGCTCGCCGGCAGCACCCGGTCCGGCTTGCCCAAACGCGCACCCCAGGCCCAGCTCGTGCCGGGCGGGGTGCCCGCCCGACCGGCAAAACTCAACCGGCCCAGCGCCGAGGAACTGCGCGGCCTGCTCTCCTCGTACCAACGGGGTGTCCAGCGTGGACGGCAGGCGGCCGGTCCGAATCCGGACCGTGCGGCACAGGCAACCGAGGAGAATCGCTCATGACCGGACCCGGCGCGTTGGAAAGCATGGACTGGCTGCTCGACAGCTTCGCCCAGCAGCTCAACGGCATCGCCCACGTCATCGTCGTGTCGTCCGACGGGCTGCTGCTGGCCGCCACGGGCGACCTCCCGCCGGAGCGGGCCGAGCAGCTCGCCTCGGTCACGGCCGGGCTGGTCAGCCTCACCTACGGCACGGCACGGCACTTCGACGGCGGCAACGTGCAGCAGACCATCGTGCACATGGAGGCCGGCTACCTGATCCTCATGTCGATCAGCGACGGCTCCTCCCTCGTGGTGCTCGCCGCCCGGCACTGCGACGTGGGCCACGTCGGCTACGAGATGGCCCTGCTGGTCGAGCGCGTCGGCAAGTCACTGGTGTCACCGCCCCGCGAAGCGGCGACCCGGTAAGGGAAGGCGGGCGGGACGGCGGAGGCGGCCATGGATCAGTACGGCGAGGAGGACCCGCGCGGAAATCTCGTTCGCCCGTACGCGGTGACCCGCGGCCGGACCGAGCCCACCCGCGAGATCGCCATCGAGGCGGTGATGCTGACCATGCAGCGGGGGGTGGAGGAGAGCCGGTACGCCGGACGGGACCGGCACCTCATCGCGACCCTCTGCAACGGCCGCGCGCAGTCACTGGCCGAGATCGCCGTGCACCTGCGCGTGCCACTCGGCGTCGCCCGGGTGCTCGTCGCCGACATGATCACCGAAGGGATCCTGACCCTCTACGAGCCGCTCGACGCGGACGACACAGAGGAACGGATCAACGTTCTGGAAAGGGTTCTCGTTGGACTCCGCAGCCTCTGACGCGAGTCGGGTCACCGCCGCGAAGATCGTCATCGCCGGCGGCTTCGGCGCCGGCAAGACCACCCTCGTCGGTGCGATCTCGGAGATAACCCCACTGACCACCGAGGCCGTCATGACCGCGGCCGGCGTGCACGTCGACGACACCAGCGCCGTGCCGGCGAAGAGCACCACCACGGTCGCGATGGACTTCGGCCGCATCACGATCGCCCGCGATCTGATCCTGTACCTGTTCGGCACCCCCGGACAGACCCGCTTCTGGTTCATGTGGGACGAGCTGATCCGCGGCGCACTGGGCGCGGTGGTCATTGTCGACACCCGCCGGATCCAGGACAGCTTCACCGCCATCGACTTCTTCGAGCACCGCGACCTGCCCTACCTGGCAGCGGTCAACTGCTTCGACGGCGCCCCGGAGTACGACATCGACGAGGTCCGCGAAGCCCTGGCCCTCGCCGACCACGTGCCACTGATCCTCATCGACGCCCGTTCCCGCGAATCAGTGAAACAACTCCTGATCACCGTCGTCGAACACGCCCTGTCAGTACTGACCACAACGCCGGTGTAACCGGGCCGAACGATCCGATGCCTGCTCAGTCGATCGAGCCGGGAGCCGCCAGCCATGTGGTCGGTTGCTGGGTCGTCCGCGCGATCGTCTCGAAGTCGTGGTCATAGTGCAGCAGCGACAGACCGGACAGCTCGGCCGTCGCCGCCACCAGCAGGTCGACCGCGCTGGCTCCCTGGTGCTCCGAACCGTCCGCGAGCATCTGCTGGATCTCGGCGGCTCGATGCCACACGTCGTCCGGGGTCACCACCCACGTGAAGACCGACCCCAGCAACGCGGCATACCGGTCATGATCGGCCTTGGACCGCACTCCGCGGAGGAACTCCAGCTCGGTAAGGGTGCAGATGCCGATGACGCCGGCCCGCAACTGCGGCTGCCACAGCTCCTGCACCCGCTGGTTGCGCAGCAGTCGTACCACGGCACTCGTGTCAGCGAGGAACCGAACGGTACTCACGGCCGGTAGTTCCCCTTGTCAAGCAGATGATCGAACGCGCCGGTAGCCGCGATCTCGGTCAGTTCACCCAGCGCCTTGGCGCGACGCTGCACGGCGGCCACCTCACGGAGCGCGGTGTTGATGGTGTCCTTCTGCGTCTTCGTCCCGAGCAGGGCCGTCGCCTCCGCCAGCGCATCCAAGTCGATGTCGATGAGCTTCTTGGTCATACCAGCCCCCCAATATATCCAACTCTGACTGCTAGTATATACGTTCGACCGGCGCTCGACGAAGCCACGGGATGCCACCTTGCCGCATCGGACGGAACGCGCTGGTCGCAAACACCGCTCGGGGCGATCGGCGACCGGTCCCACCAGCCCGAACACACCAAGGTCACACCAGGCCGGGATATGCCGACGCAGGTCAGCGGGGACGTCGGTACACTATCGACTCGCGCCCTCGTAGCTCAGGGGATAGAGCATCGGTTTCCTAAACCGTGTGTCGCAGGTTCGAATCCTGCCGGGGGCACGTCACAGAACTACGAACGCGCGGCGCGACCGACCGATCACTGATCGCGGACGCCAGCTTCACGCTCTGAGTGAGTGAGGATGCCCCCAGGCGAACCGCCCGGGGGGGCATCCTCGCGTTCAACCTGATGATCGACATCGGACCCGCCCGGGCTGCGGCATGAGTGAGTAGTCGACAGGCGGTGGTCGGTCTTGACTCGCATCGGCCTGGTGATCTCAGGTACTGGCCCGTCATCCGCACCACCCGATCGGAGGCCGCCTACAGTCGCCCCGTGTCGATGTCCGCTGTCGGCCCGCGCCGGGGCCTGGACGACGATCGGCGGCGCGGGTTCGCCCCAGCATCCGGACGAACCCGCGCCCTGCCAGATCGCTGCCTCGACCTCGGCTCGCCTCGGCAGGGACTTCGACACACGCTAGTACCCGCCCGCCTCCATGCAGTCTCCGAACGACGGGTACAGGCCGCCCCCGGGGCCGTTGCCATACTGCAGCCACAAGCAGTCAATGAACCTCGAGATCAGTTCGATGATGCCGCGGGCTTTGGTGTCGGGTACGGCGAGGTCCAGCGCGCACCGGCCCAACGCGTCGATGTCGTTGCGCGGCACTTTCGTCGAGCATGGCTCGATGGCGGCCAACAGCCTGGCCTTGATCGCCTGGAGCTCGGCCGGGCTGGGCGGCGGTTGCGTCGTGCTGGTCGCCGCCACCGAGTCCGCGGCCGTCGCCATTCCCGGTGTGGAGGCGAGCAGGGCGACTGCGACCGCGACGGCTACGGCGGCTCGGGCCGCCCCGCGTAGGCCTCGAGAAGCGTGCATGACGGGCATGCTTGTCTCCGTTCTGTAGGTGCCGGGCACGTGCCGGGCAGTGGTGAGAGACGCCGCGACCGTTACCACCAACGACTTCCAAACGTCGGGAACGCGACAGTCAGTCCCGTGCCGGCGCGCAGAGCCCGCGTACGCTCGCCCGCCGCGCGTCACCTCGGCGGCCCGGCGTACGTGGTCAACCCGCGCATCGGCCCAGCTCAACGCATGGAGGCCGGCAGCGGTGACCAGGGTGTGGACGCTGGTCGGCGCCTCGGCCCGTCGCCCGCCTCGGCGGGCCGGTTAAGTGAGCTGCGCGGCGCCGAAGGAGACCGAGAAGCGTTTGCACCAGATCGTCACCGACCGCAGGGTGGTGAGGTCGGCGGCGGCGGGGATCGCGTACACCTGATCGCCCTTGTTGCCCTTGAGTTTGCCGAGCTCGACATACTGGCCGTCGTCGAAGACCTGCCAGCCGGCCTTGCCGGCGACGACCGCCTGGTCGGTGAGCCACACGCGCAGGTCCGGTCCGTCGGAGGTGTCGAGGCCCTCGATCTCCAGGCGGTGTGTGCCGTCGGGCAGCCGCACCACCCGCGCGGTGCCGGACGTGTCGTGCTCGTGGGTGACGAACGTTCCCCGCGCCACAACGACTGCCACGGGGCCGCTGGGGGTGGCGGTGGGGGCTCCGGTGCTGGCCGTGGTGGCCGCGGGCGAGGTCAGGGCCTCCCGCACGGTGGTGTCGGTGAACAGGCGCCACGGTGCGAACCAGTACAGGCCGAACCCGATTCCCACGGCGAGTCCCGCGAGCACGATCCACGTCAACGGCTTGCGCGTCATGCCTCCGAGTGAACCGGTCAGCCCGGGCCGGGGCCAGATGTCACGCGGTTACCGGCTCCTTACGGAAGCCAGCCCTCCTCGTTCGACATGGTTTCGAAGTCATGCGGCTCCAGGTGGTCCCACTCGAGGCCGGTCTTGCTCGTGTAGGCGTTGCTGGCGACGTCGAGCAGCGCCGCGGCGTGACCGCCGTAATCAACCGTGAACGGGATGAAGGCCGTCCGGTCGGCGAGCACCGAGGTGTACGCGGCCCGCCCCCCGACGACGACGGCGCAGCGGACGTAGAGGAACCCGTCGTCGCCGAGCGGTGTCCGGCTCACCGTGGCCAGGTCGCGGCGGTCCAGGCCGAACAGCAGCTCGGCGAGCTTGTCGGCGAAGCCGAAGATCCGCTCCTCCGGTCCGGCGGCCAGGGTCGCGGACAGGCGTTCATACGGCCCGTTGTCACAGACGTCGAACCTGCCCTCGAAGACGTCGATGAGGCTCCAGAACTCGTCGTCCGTCACGGTTGCGCCCTTCTTCGCCGGGAGCCGACTCTAGCATGACGCAACCTTTTGGTTGCCATTTGCGAGAGGATGTGCAACCGTTGGGTTGCGACGAAGGGAGAACGCATCATGACCGACCACACGACCGGGACCCGCGAGGAGTGGCTCGCGGCGCGGCTGGAACTGCTCAAGGCGGAGAAGGAGCTCACGCGGCGCAACGACGAGGTGGCCCGGCAGCGGCAGGAGCTGCCCTGGGTGCGCGTCGACAAGGAGTACCGCTTCGACACCGACGACGGGCCGGCCACCCTGGCCGACCTGTTCCGGGGCAACTCGCAGCTGCTCGTCTACCACTTCATGTTCGGACCCGACTACACCGCCGGCTGCCCGTCGTGCTCCTCGATCGCGGACGGCTTCAACGGCTCCGTCGTCCATCTCGCCAATCACGATGTCACGCTGCACGCCGTCTCGCAGGCGCCACTGGCGAAGCTGCAGGTGTACAAGCAGCGGATGGGCTGGACGTTCCCGTGGGCGTCCTCGGCCGGAAGCGACTTCAACTACGACTTCCGCGTGACCCACTCCGCCGACGAGTGGCGCTCCGGCAGCGTGGAGTACAACTACCGCCAGATGGACGTGCGACCGGCCGGGGAGATGCCCCCGAGCGTGATCGAAATGGCGTCGGGCGTCGGCGTCGACTGGTCGACGTACCGGCAGCAGGGCCCGGGCGTGAGCGCGTTCGTGCTCGAGGACGGCGCCGTCTACCACACCTATTCCTCGTACGAGCGTGGTGTGGACGGCATCTGGGGCATGTACTCGTGGCTGGACCGGGCCCCTCGCGGCCGCAACGAGACCGGCGTCTGGTGGCGGCGCAAGGACGAATACGCCCGTTCCTGACCAAGGGGTCTGCGGGTGCCCACCAGGGCACCCGCGTCCTCAGGACGCCAGGATGCCGGCCGACGCGGCGGCGGTGTGCCAGCGGCTGACGAAGTTGCCGAAGATCTGGCCGTAGAGGTCCTCGTCCGACAGCAGGTCGATGTCGTCGATGGGGATGAAGCCGGCGTTGTCGACCATCCCGCCGCGCACGTCGTCCAGCCGGGCGAGGACCCCGTAGTCGGCGACGCCGAGGCCGAGGAACATCCAGTACACCGGGCGGTTGCTGGAACGCACCAGCAGTTCCTTGATCTGCTTCTCGGCGTGCACGCCGCCGTCGGACCAGAACAGCACCAGCGTCGGGTGCGGCGACGGCTCGGCCGCCGTCCAGTCCAGGATCTCCTTCATCACCCGGGGCTCGAAGTTGCCGCCCTCCGCGCGCTTCTTGTCGTCGGCCTGCCGCTCCAGGTAGTCGTGCGCGGTGGTGGTGCGCACCGGCGCCGACCGCACCGGGAAGTCGCCGAAGAACCACACCTCCATCTCGCCGTTGTCGTCGAGCAGGTCGGCGATCACGACCATCCGCTCCAGCGAGCGCTGCATGACGCCGCTGCGGAACAGCTTCTTCGTCGAGCCGCTGCAGTCGATCGCGAGCACCACCCGGAACGTGCGCCCGTCCAGGCCGCTCTTGACCAGCGACACCGCGACGGCGTATTTGCGCAGGTCGACGCTGGAGGCGCCGGCGGCCGGCTTGGCGAGGCTGATCTGCTTGGCCTTGGTGAGCTGGATCGCGGGTGCCGCGGTCTGGGGTGCTTCGTCGTCGACCGTGAGGCCGACGTCGGTGATCAGCCCGCGCAGGCCGTCGGTGAAGCCGTCCCCGACGCACCGCACCTTGACCGCGTCGCGGTGCCGGTAGACGTCGCCGACGATGAGCGCGTCCTGCACGGTCGGCGTGCCGAGATCCAGCGTGTACAGCTCCCCGCCGTCCCCGTGCAGCGCGGCCCGCAGATTCGGTACCGCGGCGAACGTGGCACCGGCAACCGTCAGGCCGATCCGGACCCGGGCGGTCGCCCCCGCCCAACCACCCGGCGTCACTTCGAGGCGGTGCCGGGTCACCCCGCCGGCGGTCTCGGGCGGCAGCCAGCGCACCCCGGCGCCGGCGGGCTGGTTGTAGAAGACCATCGCCTCGTCCCCGGGCGCCCGGCCGGACTCGTCGAGCAGGAACGCCACGAGGTCCACCTCGGGCCCGGACGCATGGCTGACCACGACGGTGTACGACGGCGCCGACGGCAGTGCCGTGTTCTGCCCACGGGCCAGGATCGCAATGGTCACGCGAAGATTGCACCACAGCTGGTCCAGAGCCGGTCCAGAGCCGGCCCAGCCGTTCATGCGGCTCGGGTGGGTGCACGCCGGCACCCGACCCGGATGGTGGATCCCGTAAGCGCACGCGCCGCGAGGCGGCCCGTGACGGATCTACTGATCAAGGGAGCACCCGTGACCAGTTCCACCGCTGAACGCACCCGTACCGAAGCCGGCGAGCGGGAAGGAGAAGAGGGTGTCCTGCACCCACTGCTGCTGGCGGCACTGATGGCGCGCCGGGAGGAGCGTGGCGAAGCGCTGTTCGAACACCCGTTGCTGCTCGCCGCCCTCGCTCGTCGCCGCCGTGACGACGACAGCGAGTCCGGCATCGAGCACCCGCTCCTGCTGGCCGCGCTCGCCCGTCGCCGCCGCGACGACGACGACGAGCCCGTCATCGAGCACCCGCTCCTGCTCGCCGCCCTCGCCCGTCGCCGCCGCGACGACGACAGCGAGTCCGGCATCGAGCACCCGCTCCTGCTGGCCGCACTGGCCCGCCGCCGCCGCGACGACGGCGACAGCATCATGGACAACCCGCTGCTGTTCATGGCCCTCGCCTCCCGGAAGCGGCGGGGCAAGAACATCGTCGAGCACCCCCTTCTGCTGGCCGCCATGATGGCGCGCAACTGACCGGGGCGGCCCGTTCATCCCCGATCCCGTCCTCCGGCTGTTCACAGCCGGGGGGCGGGGCATTTGCCCATCTGAGGGAGGCATCATCGTGGCGGCTGACTCGCCCGTACCCAACGATCCGGACCAATCACACCAACATGTCGAAACGCTGATCGACGAGCTGATCCTGGAGATCCTCGACAACGCCGACCAGAGCCAGAAGGTCACGGGTCGAGGCCGCTCCCCGGCGCCCGGCGGCCTGCTCGAGGGGGTCCGATCCACCATGATGCGCGGCCGCTCGGGCGGCTCGACGCTGGAGCGGATGCTCATTGCCGAGGCCCTCGCGGGGGTGCTCGCCGACGCTATCGCACCGGCGCTGGCGGAGGTGCTCGCGCCGAGAATCATGAAGGTTCTGGACGACGGCGAGGAGGAACCGGCCGGTGCAGCGAGGCCCGCGAAGGCCACGGCCGCCCGGTCCCACACCCGCAAGTCCGAGTCGAAGTGAAGCGGCAGGCGGCGCCCTTTGTCGGGCGCCGCCTGCCGCTCTTGGTGGTGGTGTCTCAGGCTCTTGCCGCCGCCTCCCGGCGCATGATGAACGCGAACGCGATCTCCACGCACCCGATCACCAGGGCGCTGATGCCGGTCAGCAGCACCATCGCGGTCAGCGTCACGCCGGGCCACACGACGAACACCAAGCCGACGACCAGCGACGCGACGCCCATGGTGGTCAGCCATACCCGCGGCCGGCCGTGCGTCATCATCCCGATCCCGATCTCCGACACGCCGGTCAGCAGCCAGGCCAGCCCGACGATCAACGCGAGGACCACCACGCCGTTGGCGACGTCGCGTAGGCAGGCCACCCCACCGATGATCATCGCGGCGCCGACCACCCCGGTCAGCACCCGCCGTCCCAGCCCCTGATGCTCGGTCAGTGCCGCCGCCACCCGCATCACGCCGGCAACGAGCAGCCAGACGCCGACCAGCGCACCGAGGACCCGCAGCGTCTCGCCCGGCCAGGCAAGCACCACGATCCCGAACAGGGCGGTGATCACGCCCAACGTCAGGGTCTGCTTGAACGGCACGGCGGCCGTAGCCGGGGAACCGTGCGCCACGCCGCGCCGAGGGGCGTCGCCGTGTCTCGCTGAAAACGTCGCCATGTTCCCTCCTTCGCTCCTTTATCACCCACGCTTCACCCACAATCACGACTCGCCATCCCCCGTGGCGGGCGAACAGGACGGTGACGATGCTGATCAGGCCACGGGTACACCGGCATCACTTCTGGGTGACCGGACCCGACGAGGAGAGCACCGCAGCCGGCATCTACGGCGTCATCATCGGCGCGGCCGTCATGGCCTCGTCCCACGCCGCCACCGCCGCGGCCGTGATCGGGGCCGTCGTGGTCGCGCTCATCGTCTACTGGACCGCCGAGCGGTACTCCCGCCTGGTGGCGCAACGCATCCACGCGCACCGCCGGCCGACCGCACGCGAGGTGCGGGCGCAGCTGACCACCGGCTGGGAGATCGTGACGGCGTCCGCCCTACCGGTGGCCGTCCTGGCCCTGCTGCGGGTCGGGGGCGTCCCGCTCCGCGCCTCGGTGTTGTCCGCGCTCGTCTGCAGCACGCTGCTGCTGTGCCTGGCCGGCTGGGAGGTGGGCCGGAACGGTCAGCTCACCCGCCCGGAACGCCTGGTGTCGGCGCTGGTCGCCGGTGTGTTCGGCGCCCTGATGATCCTGCTCAAGATCACGCTGCACTGAGCCGTGCTTTTTTCGTCGGCTGAGAGCTTTTTCGTTGGCTCGGAGCTTTCGTTGGCTCGGAGCTTTCGTTGGCTCGGAGCTTTCGTCGGCTCAGAGCTTTCGTCGGCTCAGAGCCAGGTGGTGCCCAGCCAGACGGCGACGGCGGCGGTCACCAGGAGGCCGATGTTGAGGCCGATCAGCCGGGCCTCACCCCGGGACAGGTGGACCGCGATACCACCGACCTGGATCAGCACGAGCCCGGCCGCGGCGGCCACCGCGAGCCACGGCGCGATCCCGGTCAGCGGCGGCAGGATCAACCCGACCGCACCGAGGACCTCCAGCACCCCGATCGTCCTCACCAGCGGCATCGGCACGCGGTCGACCCAGCCCATCATCGGCTGGAGCTGCTCCTGACTCTGCGCGACCTTCTTGCCGCCGGCGTACAGGTAGAACACCGCGAGCAACCCGCCAACGATCCAGTACGCGATCTCCATGAACGCCCCTCACCAGGATGGTTACCAGTCGTAAGTAGGCACATGATGCGTCACTATCGGGGGGCCTACAAAAGGCACACGGATGTACGTGAGGCACAAGGGGTTGTCACTTGCAGTACGAGCACACCTGCATGATCCGCGGCGACGGCGGCCAGACGCTCCGGGCGATCCTCGACCAGATCTGCAACAAGTGGACGCTGCTCATCGTCGCCACCCTCGACCAGGGCACGCTGCGCTTCACCGACCTCCACCAGCAGATCCCGGGCATCTCCCAACGGATGTTGACCTTGACGCTGCGCAACCTGGAGCGCGACGGCCTGGTCGCCCGTAAGGTGCACGCCGAGGTCCCACCACGGGTGGAGTACACCCTGACCCCCACCGGCAAGAGCCTGATCCCGCCCGCGCTGGCCCTCGCGGGCTGGGCGATCGAGCACGTGCCGCACATCGAGGCGAGCCGGGAGGCGTACCAGCTGAACTCAGGCTTCGGGCAGCGCCGCGGGGCTGAGTAGCGCCTGAGCGAACCGCGCCTCGAACCGCGCGGCACCGTGGACGGCAACGGGCAGGGTGACGGCGAACAGCAGGGCCGCGACCAGGTAGAACGCCACCGCCGTGAGATAGGCGTCGCCGAGCCCGAGCAGCTCGGGCAGCCCCTGCGCGCCTTCTCCGTCGGGCAGCGCCCATCCCCACAACGCCCAGCTCAGCCCGCCGAGCACCCCGGCCCACCAGGTGACCACGACCGAGAACGCGGCGGTGCTCGGGACGATGCGCAACGACGCGTGCGCCAGGTCCCGCCACGCCTGCGGATCGGTGAGGCCGCCGCGGTACCGGGGCTGCCGGACCGGCCCCGCCTCGCTGAGCACCGCGGCGATGCGCGCCCGCTCCATACCGGCGAACGCCCGTGACAGCGTCATGGCGGCGATCATCAGCGGCACCCCGACCCAGACCACCACCAGACTCACGCCGGCGACGAAGCCGGTCATGCACAGGGTCAGCCCCGCCAGTGCCAGCGGGAACCCGGTGAGGACGTATCGGGTGTCGGCAGCGACCCGGGACAGCGGCCCGGTCGCGGGAGCGATGGTGGTGCGGGGCGTCTCGAGCAGCGTCGCGGTCATGCCATCGACGCTAGGCGCCGCCTCCGCCACAACCGATCCGGCGAGCCGCCCTCTCGTTGGTAGGGCCCACCCCAGTGCCAGCCGGCCTTCGGGCACTCTCAGCCACGATTCCCAGCCCACTCGCCGGCGAGCATGGCGAAAACCAGCTCGGTGCACCACTCGCCGTCGAGCATTTCGCTGTCGACGAAGCGTGCTTCCTGCCGCATCCCGATCCTGCGCGCGAGCTTCACCGAGGCCGCGTTGCGTTCGTCGACACTGGCGGTGATCCGGTGCAGTCCGCATTCAGGCCCAACTCGTCGAAGCCGAGTCCCAACGCCGCCCGCGCCGCTTCGGTTGCGTAACCACGGCCGGCGAAGTCCGGGTTGACGGCGTAGCCGAGCTCGCCGCTGCAGTGTTCCCGGCTGCGCCAGAACACCATCACCTCACCGACGAGCTTCCCGGTCTCTGCCACTTCGATGCCGAGCGTCAGCGACTGCCCTTCGTCGGTGAGGGCGGTTGCCGCCCACGGGCCGGCCAGTCGATCGATGACCGCTTCACGGCTCAGCGGATTGAAGGGGACATACCGGCAAACGTCCGGGCGGCTGCGATAGGCCAGCAGCGCGTCGACGTCGTCGAGTCCCAGCGGGCGTAGCAGCAGGCGCGGAGTGCGGACCGGATAGATCGGGCGGAGCTGAAGCTGTCGCTCTTCCCGCACGCCGACATCATGTCAGCCGTCGCGCACCCATGAGCCAGGCCACAATCGGACGGTCGCGCCGTCGCGTCCGCAGGTCTGTGACGTGCCCCCGGCAGGATTCGAACCTGCGACACACGGTTTAGGAATTCAAGTCGATCAAGCGAGGCGCGGTCACCCACCTGCGGTGACCTGCGCCTCGTCGGCGTGCCGGCCTTCGCTGAGTGCCCGCGATTAACCGCGGTTAACCGTGGGATCGGGCACGCAACGGGCACGCCGGCCGACTGGTTTCCGCGCGATCCCCTCAGGTCTGAAGCTCCTCCGTACACCGTCATGCACCCCTGGGAAGCGGGCCGGCGGCGGGGGTGCCTCGTGCGCGCGGAGGGTGAGGGCCGGCGCGGACGCTTGGCACCCCCGCCGGCGGTCTGCTTGGCATCGCCTGCGTGGCGGGTGTGCGGAGGAGTGGCCCCCTCCGGGACCCAGAGGCCCGCCGGGAGGCAAGAGCGTGATTACCGGCGGAGGGCGAGGCCGCGGGAGCGACGGTATGTAGTCCGGTGGGCATCGCGGTAGCTCAAATCTCTGTTGAGCCATTCCGGTTTCTCGATATCTGTTGGTCACCGCCACACCTGGCCCGGCCGACAGTCTCGA
This sequence comes from Dactylosporangium siamense, assembly GCF_016862795.1. Classification (GTDB taxonomy): domain Bacteria; phylum Actinomycetota; class Actinomycetes; order Mycobacteriales; family Micromonosporaceae; genus Dactylosporangium; species Dactylosporangium siamense. Next base: position 47,555 of record NZ_BONQ01000083.1, read on the forward strand.
CCCTGGCTGTGGCGTCCGGCTCGGTACGCTTCGCCTTGATGGATGAGACGTATGCGCAACGGGCCTACCTGGTTCTCCTGCACCGGCTGACGAAAGCCGTGTCGTCGTACAGTGATGCAGAACTCGACGCGATGGCGTTCGACCCGGACGAGGTCACCGCGCTGGTGGGGCTGGCACCGACGACCAGCAACCGGCGGGGCGAGCGGGGACGACGATTGAGCGGCTGGGAGTACAGCATGCCGGTGATGGACACCGCTATCACCGAATTCGCGATGACTGCACTGCTCGACCGGATCGACCCGTGCGCCGACGGCATCGCCGCCGCCTGCCGGGCCTTCGACCTGCAGGCCGGCATCAGGGTTGTCAACAACGAGCCGGACCACGCGGCGAGCGCCTTGGTCTTCTACTCACCAACGACCATCCAGCGGCTTGCCCGCCTCGGCGTGTGGATCGAACACGCCCCGTAGCGCTTGCCATCTCCCGGTGAGGCGTCGGAAATCGGAGCCACCGCATCCACACTGCACTACCGCGATCATCAATCGACCTTGCACTTAGCACGTCGAAGATGGCCATCACCGAGGTTGAAAGGGCGCGTTGAGGCCAACTCGGTCGATGCAGGCGCTTCGAGTCAAGCGTCGACCTGTCTGGCCGTCCTTCTCAAGCGGACTCCGTCCGGCCCGACGTGGCGTCCCGGTCGCGAGGGCTTACGGCGCTGGCGCGCAGCGCCGGGCGCCGCTTGCCCGTCGAGCCGGGTGTCCACGTCCGGGCCTGCGCCGAAGGCGCCTTGATCTAGTACAGCCATATTCGGCAACGGTCACCACAGACGACTTGTCCGGTCCCGACACATGCTTGACACTCGCGTCCCACTACATGCTTGACAGTGGCCGTGTTCGGTCGTTGATCACGATGGTTGATGAATCTCGTGGTCGGGGGGCCGGGATTGGCGCTGATCGTCATGTCGAAGGTGGAACAGCGGTATCGGGCCGTGCTTGCGGTGCAGGCCGGGGAGCGGGTCGGTGAGGTCGCGCAGCGGCTGGGGGTGTCGCGGCAGAGTGTGCATACCTGGTTGAACCGTTATGCCGAGGCGGGTCTGGCCGGGTTGGAGGATCGGTCCCGTCGGCCGGACTCGTGTGCTCATCAGGCGTCGCCGGAGGTGGAGGCGGCGGTGTGCGAGTTGCGCCGAGCGCATCCGCGGTGGGGTGCGCGGCGGATCGAGTTCGAGTTGGGTCGTAACGGATGCCCGGGCCGGGTGCCGTCACGGATGACGGTGTACCGGATCCTGGTGCGTCATGGGCTGCTGCGGCCGGTGAAGCGGGGCCGGCAGCGTAAGGACTACAAGCGCTGGCAGCGTGACGCGCCGATGGAGTTGTGGCAGATGGACATCGTCGGCGGGATCCTGCTGCCCGGTGGGGTGGAGGCGAAGGTGGTCACCTGCGTGGACGATCACTCCCGGTTCGCGGTCGCGGCGAAGGTGGTGCGCCGGGCCACCGGCCGGGCTGTCTGTGCCGCGTTCGCTGAGGCCCTGGTCCGGTACGGAATCCCGGAGGAGATGCTCACCGACAACGGCAAGCAGTTCACCGACCGGTTCGGCAAGGGCGGTGAGGTGCTGTTCGACCGGATCTGCCGGGAGAACGGCATCGTGCACCGGCTGACACAGCCTGCATCGCCCACTACGACCGGGAAGGTGGAACGGTTCCATCAGACGCTGCGTCGGGAACTGCTCGACGACATCGGCGAATTCATCGACCTGGCTGCCGGGCAGGCTGCGGTCGACCGGTTCCTGCACGAGTACAACACCAACCGGCCGCATCAGGCCCTGGACATGGCGTTTCCCGCCGACCGGTTCCGGCCGAACACCGCCACCGACGGCGCGGCGTTGCTGCCGCTGAAGGTGCCCAGCATCCTGGGCGTGACGCCAGCATCGCCGCAGCCGCCGGTGTCCGCCGCTGTGACGCAGCGCAGCGCCGCGCTGGCGCCTGCTCCGGCGATCCCGGTCGTCCCGCCGCAGGTGTCGTCCGGCCGGTGGGCCGGTGGTGCGATCGAGTTCGACCGGGTTGTGCCGCCGTCGGGGAACCTGCAGGTCGCTGGGAAACAGTTCTGGCTCGGTCCGGCCCGCTCCGGCATCACGGTGACGTTCTGGGCTGACCCCGATGTCATCCATCTGCTGATCGCCGGTACCCGGCTCAAGTCGGTGCGCTCCCATTTGTCCGTCAACGACCTGGCCATGCTGCTGCGTAACGGTGGCCGCCAGGCCGGGCCGCCGCCGCTGCCCGTAGCCGCCAACGGCGACCCTGTCGGGCCGGTCGAGGTCGACCGGACCGTCAACGCTGCCGGCCATGTGTCCCTGGGCCAGCATGTGGTGCTGGCGGCCGAGATCCTCGCCGGGCGCCGGGTGAGCATCCGCATCGACGAGCAGACCCTGATGTTTTTCGACCCGGACACGCGGGAACTGTTGCGCACCCGCGCCAACCCGCTGACCCCGGCCGAGATCGGGCGGCTGCGCTCGGCCCGTCCCGCTGGTCCGCCGCCACAGCCTCCGACCGGTCCGGTCCGCGTCCAGCGCCGCGCCTCCAACAGTGGCGTCGTCATGGTCGCCGGGCAGAAAGTCGCGCTCGTCCGGATCCACGCCGGCGAGACCATCACCATCGACGTGTCCGGGACGGAGCTGGCCATCCACTGCGACGACGGCACCCGCACCATCCGACGCACCACCGACCAGCCCGTCACCCGGATCAAAGCCCACCGCCCCCGCAAGACCGACCAGCTCTCGGCCGAGGCGCTACGAACCGCCCAGTCGCTCCGCGCCACCACGATGCACGACGCCGCCACGCTGCCCCCGCCGCAAAGTCGGGCTCCGCGCCCCAGGTTGTCGTTGGAATGATGACGAGCATGGACAGCTTCGAAGGCCGCGCCTGGCTGGAGTGGTGGGCGAACTCGTCCACCCTGCTCGACAGCGTCGAGGTGGCAGTCGTGATCACCACCAGCGGTGCCGGATGGGACGCTCATGGGTTCCTGACCAGCAACAAGGGCGAGGACCGCGAGGGGTTCGCCTTCTTCTGCGAACTCGATCCCGTCTTCATGCTGCGATTCGAAGACGAGAGCACCGTTGCCGTGACCGTGCACCCCACCGACGAGCATCGCCGGTTCACCCTGACCGAGTACACCGAGCCGGCTCAACGCCCGATCGACCACCACATCGATCTTTAGGCAGCGCCACGCCCGAGCACGTCTACGATGAAGCATCCAAAACGTCCCTAGGCCACCTGTCCAACATCAGGTGAGACGGAAACGTCAAGCATCAGGTGGGACTCGACATGCGGTTCTGTGGCATGTCTGGTCCCGGTTGATGTTTGACAGCCGCGTCCCAGCTGACGCTTGACAGGTGCCGTGTTCGGCGTCTTGATCACGAGGTCGTTGCGGAGATCTCGTTGGTCGGGGAGCCGGGATTGGCGTTGTTGCAGATGTCTGTCGTGGAGCCGCGGTGTTGGCGGTGCAGGCTGGCGACCGGGTGGGCGAGGTCGCGGCGAAGGTCGGAAGATGCCAGCGTCGACGAGGGTCATGAGCTTGCCGTCGACGGGGTGGCGGATGTGGTGCTCGTCCCCAACCTCTCTGGGCAGAACACCTAGGGCTGGCCGGGGGTGGGTGCGACATGGTGTTCTCCTGTGCCTGAGGGTCGGCGCAGGTCCAACGGTGTCGGTGAATCTGGCCTGAACGTCAATGCTGGAGGCGGCAATTGACGTGTCAAAAGCGGATTGGTTCACTGGCCTGGGATGATCGCCTCGCCGCCGGCTTCCCACCTGGAGATCATTCGCTCGCTGACGCCGAGGTGGCCGGCGAACTCGGCGAGTTGGGCGTTGCGGCGGTGCCACAGCGCGCCGAGCAGACCGGTGTGCGTCACCTCGGGCAGGTCGCGGGTGTACGTCGCCGATCGCACGCACCACGGCTCGACTGCACCGGACGGCACCTCGCGGGTGGTCACCAGCACCTGCGGCGTGGCTGCTGCACTCGAACGAGCGAGCGGTAAGTGTGTGAGGGGGTCGAACACGGTCACGCGGACGACGAAGACGTCATCTCGGCTACGACGACGGTGCAGCGGCCGGTCGTCAGGCGCCCAATGACACGCTGCACATGGCTGCTGCCGGGATCTGGACCGGCGTCGGCGGGCTGAGGTGACGACGCGGCCCTACAGGGCGACGCGGTCGCGGATGCTGTCGAGCACCGCTTCCGCCGCCCACGCGGCGGCGTCGGCGATGTCACGCCGGTCCATGCCGAACTCGCGGCGAAACGTCACCCAGGTCGCGGCGGAGTCGAGGTGACACAGTGCCACGATGACCGCCCTGCGCTGCACTTCGTCGAGGGATGGCACCTCGGCGTCCAGCAGCCGCTCGAGGTGCGGCCGGCCGAGCGACGGCGCCGCGCCGCTCACGCCGCGCATTGCCGTTTCGGCGACGACGTGCGCGAGCTCCGGCCGCTCGTCGTACCGCTGCATCGCGTCGCGGATCGCGAGGGGGATGTCGAAGATCGAGTGCGACTCCTCGCGGGCGAACACCGTGGCCTCGATCCACGTCGCGGTCGCCAGGAGCAGATCGACCCGCGTGGGATAGTTGCGGAACACCGTGCGCTCGGCGATGCCGGCCCGGCGCGCGACGAGCCGGAATGACACGTCGTCGCTGCCGACCTCCTCGATCAGCTCGGCGTAGGCGGCGAGGATCGCCGCTTGCGTGCCGCTCAGCGCCGGGACGTCCGCCGGCCCGGTCACGGCTTCGCCCACGTCGCGTCGAGCAGCCTCGCGAGCATGGTGCCGACGGCGCGGTCGAACGCGTCGCAGATCTCGCCGGCGTCCATGTCGAAGCCCGTGCGCAGTCGCGCCCAGAACATCGCCGAGGAGAAGTATCGCAGGGATGCCGCGAGCCGCCGCCGATCCCGTCGGTTGAGCGTCGAAGCCGACACGTCGAGCATCGCCTCGATCGCACGGGTGATGTAGGCAGGCTCGGCGTCGAGCGTCGGCGAGATCGCGGACGCCCGTGCGCCGACGAATGCATACGCGGGCGACGCGTCGAAGGCGCGGAAGCGGTCGTGCACGGCGGCGCGGAAATCGGCCACGGTCACGAACGGCGGCAGCGGGAAATGGGTCTGCTCAATCCAGTTCGAAAGTGCGGCGAGCAGGTGCGCACGGGTGGGGTACTGGCGGTAGACCGTGCGCTCCGAGATGCCGACCTCGTCGGCGAGGGCACGATAGGAGATGTCGTCGAACGTGTGCTCACGCAGCAGAGCCGCAGCGCTCGCCAGAATCGCGGTCGCGGTGTCGACCGGCTCCTCCATCACGTTCCCCTGCCTCGATCGGTCGCCCGGTGCGGGGGGCCGGTGACTTCCGGCGGAAGCACGTAGCGATCGGAACTGTCGAGCGTGAGCGCCAGCGACGAGACGTACTGCAACTGCCCGTGCGACCCTCGCTGGGCCGAGGCCAGCATATCCGGCCGCTCGAACATGTACCCGGTGACATGGCAGCGGAACCGCTCACCCGAGGGGTTGCCGTGCTCGTCGAACAGGGGGGCGTCGATGCCGTCGGAGCGGCGGCGGAGGTAGTAGCGCCCCCGTGTGGCGAGGGCCATGACCGGCGTGGCGACGAACGCGACACCGATCGCGATGAGCACCGAGAACGGCTTGACGGCGGTGCCGAGCAGCCCGGCGAACGCGAGCAGCGAAAGCACCGAGGCGAGTCCCACCGACACGAGCCCCACCGGGTTCCAGTCGTGCAGCATGCCGCGGCGGAACTCTGGGAAGCGCGGCGAGATGCGGAGCACCCACTTGTTGATCGCGATGTCGGTGGCGATCGTCACGAGCCACGCCATGACGACGTTCGCGTAGAGGCTCAGCACGAAGGAGATGAGGGTGAAGACGTCCAGCATCATGAGCGCGTATGCGATCACCAGGTTGAGCAGCACGAAGATCGTGCGGCCCGGGTAGTGCTTCGCCACCCGGGTGAAGACGTTGGACCAGGCGAGCGAGCCCGAGTACGCGTTCGTCACGTTGATCTTCACCTGCGCGACCACGATGAGCACCAGGGCGAGGACGATGGCGAGCCAGTTGGGGAGCAGGGTCTGATACATGCCGACGAACTGCTTGACCGGTTCGGTCGCGTTGTGCCCGAGGGTGGGATCCACCTTCACGAGGACGTAGACGGCGAGGAAGACCCCGATGATCTGCTTGGTACCGCTGAAGATGACCCAGCCGGGGCCGGACAACGCGAACGACGTCCACCACGAGCGGGCGTTCGCCGGCGTGCGCGGCGGCATGGCGCGGATGTAGTCGATCTGCTCCGCCAGCTGCGGGGTGAGGGCGAAGCACACGGCCGCGCTGGAGACAACGGCGCCGAAACTGATCGAGCCGTCGGACTTGCCGCCGAACGACATGAATGCGCTCACCGACTCGGGGTCGGAGACGAGGATCCACAGCAGTGGCAGCAGGGCGAGGGCGAGCCACATGGGCGTGGTCCAGAAGTGCAGGCGCTCCAGTGCCCGCATGCCGTAGATGACGATCGGGATCACGACCACGGTCGAGATGAGATAGCCGAGCCACAGCGGCGTCCCCGTCGCCACCTGCAGCCCCTGCGCCATGATGGCGCCCTCCAGGGCGAAGAAGATGCAGGTGAAACCCGCGAAGATCACCGTTGTGATGATCGAGCCGTAGTAGCCGAACCCCGAGCCGCGGGCGATGAGGTCGAGGTCGAGGTTGTAGCGGGCGGCGTAGTAGGCGACGGGCACGCCCACGATGATGATGATGACCGACGCGAACAGGATGCCGAGCACGGCGTTGGCGGTGCCGTGGTCGATGCCGACGCTCGCGCCGATCGAGAAGTCGGCGAGGAACGCGATGGACCCGAGGGCGGTCGCGCCGACGGAGGCCGCGCTCCAGCGCCGGAAGGTGCGCGGCACATACCGGAAGGCATAGTCCTCGAGGCTGTCCTCCGCGGCCTCGCGCGCGTTGCCTGTTCTGCTCACAATGGCATCCCCTCACGCGCTAGGCGTGGGGCATCTTCCGGTGCCGTTGTTACGACCGCGTTGCAGGCCCGGAAAACGGCAATGTCGGCTCAGATCGCCATGGCGGCTCGCACGGTGGAGACGGCTGCCGAGCCCCCCTCATCGGTCTGGGTGACGAAGCCCGAGGCGAGCACGACGTAACGCTCGGCGGCCTCGAGGGCGAAGCCGATGTGCTGCTCGACGAGCAGCACGTTGATGCCCTCACTGGCCAGCTGCACGATGGTGTGCTCGATCTCGGCGACGATCGTGGGCTGGATGCCCTCGGTCGGCTCGTCGAGGATGAGCAGCTTCGGCTCGGTGATCAGGGCGCGGGCGATCGCGAGCTGCTGGCGCTGCCCGCCCGAGAGCAGGCCGGCCTTGCGGGCTGCGAACTGCTCCAGTGCGGGGAAGCGGGCCAGCTGCGCGTCGATGAGGGCCTTGCCGCCCCGGCGCCCGTCGGCGACGAGCTGCAGATTCTCGAGCGTGGTGAGCTGGCCGAACGCCTGCTGGCCCTGCGGCACGTACGCCATGCCGCGAGCGACGCGTTTGTTGGGGGCCAGCGACGCGATGTCTTCGCCGTCGAAGAACACGCGGCCCTTCGTCGGCTTGATGAGCCCGATCGCGACCCGCAGCAGCGTCGTCTTGCCGGCGCCGTTGTGGCCGAGCACGGCCACGACCTTCCCGGCCGGCACCGTCACCCCGTGCAGCACCTGCGTGCGACCGTAGCCGGCCTCGATGTCGGTGAGCTCAAGCATGTGAGTCCTCCTCCTGCAAGTTTGCGAGCTCGGCGGCCGCCTCCTCGGGCACGGCCGCCATGGCGGCCGTGGTCGCGGCTCCCGCGGTGCCGAGGTAGACCTCCTGCACCTTCGGGTCGGCCTGGACCTCGGCCACCGTGCCCTGCGAGAGCACCTTGCCCTGGTGCAGCACCGTCACGCGGGTGGCATAGCGGCGCATGAAGTCCATGTCGTGCTCGACCACCAGCACGATGCGCTTCGCCGCGATGCGCTGCAGGAGCTCGCCGGTCGCGGTGCGCTCGTCGTGGCTCATCCCGGCGACGGGTTCGTCGAGCAGCAGCACCTGCGCGTCCTGCACGAGCAGCATCGCGATCTCCAGCCACTGCTTCTGGCCGTGCGACAGGATGCCGGCGGGCGTGGCGAGCTCGTCGACGAGTCCCGTCTCCTCGAGCGCCTGCATGATCGACGGGTCGACGCCGCGACGGGTCCGCAGCAGCGAGGTCCAGCGGCGGTGGCGTCCGGCGGCGATGTCGAGATTCTGCAGCACCGACAGCTCGTTGAAGACGCTCGCGGTCTGGAACGTACGGCCGACCCCGAGCCGGACGATCTTGTGTACCGGCCGGCCGAGCAGCTCCTGCTCGCCGAGTTTCGCCGACCCGGTGGCCGCCGACAGCCCCGTGATGGCGTCGATGCAGGTCGTCTTGCCGGCACCGTTCGGGCCGATGAGGAACCGGACCTCGCCGGGGTGCGCGTCGAAGGAGACCCCGCCGACCGCGACGAAGCCCGAGAACTCGACGTGGAGGTCGGTGACGACGAGCGAGTCGCCTGAGGAAGAGGGCGTGGTCACGACGTCACCCCCTCGAGCTGCCTGGTGGCGGCCGGCGCGGCGAGCGGTTCGCCCGGGCCCCGTCGCGCTGCCCTGAACCTGGCCGGCAACGACGACAGTCCCTTCGGCAGGAAGAGGATGACGACGATGAACAGCAGGCCGATGATGTACGTCCAGCCTTCGGGCCAGGTTGAGCCGAGGCTCGACTGCCCCCAGCCGACCGCGATCGCGCCGAGCGCGGGGCCGAAGAGCGAGGCGCGGCCGCCGAAGGCAACGCCGGCGATCATGAGGATCGAGGCGGCGGCACCGATCTCGGCCGGCGTGATGATGCCGACGATGGGCACGAACATCGCTCCGCCGATGCTTGCCATCAGCGCTGCGCCGACGAAGGCGACGAGCTTGACGTTGGCCGGGTCGTAGCCGAGGAAGCGCACGCGCTCCTCGGCGTCGCGGGTGGCGACGAGGAGCTCGCCGAAGCGGCTGCGGTAGAGCTGCCACACCACGAGCAGGCACGCGACGAGCAGCCCGGCGGTGATGAGGTACACCATGGTCCTGTTCGCCGGGTCGTTCAGCACGTAACCGAAGAAGTACTTGAAGTCGCTGAGCCCGGTGTCGCCGCCGGTCTCGCGGATCGTGGAGCTGACCAGGGTGGCGAGCGCGACGGCGAGCGCCTGCGTCAGGATCGCGAAGTACGCACCCTTCACCCGGCGCTTGAACAGCGCGTAGCCGAGGATGCCGGCCGCGACCACCGGGAGCACCACGATCGCCAGCAGGGTGAACGCCGTGCTGCGGAACGGCTCCCAGAACGCCGGGAGCGGCGCGAGCGGGTCATAGAGCACCATGAACCCCGGTACACCGTCACCGGCGGTCTCCAGCGTGAGGTGCATGGCCATCGAGTAGGCGCCGAGGGCGAAGAACACCCCCTGGCCCATGACGAGCATCCCGCCCCGGCCCCACGCCAGACCGATGCCGACGGCGGCGATCGCCCAGCAGCAGTACTTGCCGAGATTGCTGAGCCAGTGATCGGTGAGCACGGAGGGAGCGACCGCGAGGAGCAGGACGGCGAACACCCCGATGCCGCCGAGGGAGAGGTGTGGCTTCAGTTTGGTCATACCAGACTCCTGGTTCGCACCGTGAACAGGCCCTGCGGGCGGACCTGCAGGAAGACGATCACGAGGATGAAGGCAAGCACCTGCGCGAGGCTGCCGGTCGTCCAGTAGGCGAAGCACGAGAGGCCGACGCCCACCCCCAACGCGGCGATGATGGTGCCCTTGAGCTGGCCGATGCCGCCGGCGGCGACGACGAGGAAGGCCGGGATGATGTACTGCGCGCCCATCGTGGAGTTCGTGCCGCCGATGAGCGACGCGGCCACTCCGGCGACCCCGGCCAGCCCCGACCCGACGAAGAAGGTCAGGCGGTCGACGGTGCGGGTGGAGATCCCCGCGGTCTCGGCGAGGTCCCGGTTGTGCACGGTCGCCCGGATGCGGCGGCCGAACGAGGTGTACTTGAGCCAGGCCGCCAGCGCGGCGACGCAGACGGTCGCGAGCAGGATGGTGAACACCTGCCGCAGCGGCCAGTCGTAGCCGAGGACGGTCAACTGCCCGTCGAGCCAGCCCGGCTTCTCCACCGGCACGCCCTGGGACGGGAAGATCTGCAGCGCCGCCTGTTGCAGGATCAGGCTGACACCGACCGTGACGAGCAGGGTGTCGAGGGGCCTGCGGTACATCCACTGGATGATGCTGACCTCCAGCAGGAGGCCGAACAGTCCGGCGACGACGAACGCGACCGGCAGCGCGACCGGGATCGACAGGTCGCTGGAGTCGATGACCTGCTGGACGAGGTAGGCGGTGAAGGCGCCGATCATGAGGAACTCGCCGTGGGCCATGTTGATCACGCCCATCTGACCGAACGTGAGCGAGAGGCCGAGCGCGGCGAGCAGGAGCAGCGCACCCTGTGCGCTGCCGTTCAGCAGCGGTGGGATCAATGCGTCCACGTGCTCTCGCTCTCTGTGCGGGGGTGGGTGTGAGGGGGATTCGGATCCGGGTGCGCGGGGTTGCCTGCCGCAGGCGACACGCAACCCCGCGTCCGGGTGGGGGGTGGGACGATCAGCCCGCGGCCTTCACGAGCTGGTCGCGGACGTTCGCCGGGAACCAGTCGTAGCCCTTGAGGAACGGGTCGGGCTTGATGAACGCGTCGGAGGACCAGACGATGTCGAACTGCTTGCTGGCGTTGATCTGGCCGATGTGGCCCGGCTTGGAGATGTGGTGGTTCTCGCCGTCGAGCGTGACGGTGCCCTCCGGCGCGGCGAACGTGATGGCGTTCTTCTTCGCCGCGGCGTTCACCGCGGTGACGTCGAACGAGCCGGCCGCCTCGACGAGGGCCTTGTACAGGTACAGCGAGATGTAGGCGGCCTCCATCGGGTCGGAGGTGACGCCGCTGCTGTTGGGGTAGGCCTTCCAGCTGTCGATGAACTTCTGGTTGGTGTCGGTCTTGAGCGACTGGAAGTAGTTCCAGGACGCGTAGTGGCCGGTGACCTCGTGGCCCATGGCCGGCGCCTCCTCCTCGGCGATCGACACCGAGATGATCGGCGTCGTCGCCGCGGTGAGGCCGGCGTCGTAGTAGGCCTTGATGAAGCCGACGTTCGACGAGCCGTTGATGGTGTTGAAGATGAAGTCGGGCTTGGCGGCCTTGATCTTCGCTACCTGGGTGGTCCAGTCGTCCTTGTCGAGGGGTACGTACTCCTCACCGACGATCTTGATGCCGAGCTTGGCGGCGTAGAGCTTGATGATCGCGTTCGCGGTGCGCGGGAAGACGTAGTCGCTGCCGGCGAGGAACAGATTCTTCACCCCCTTGGAGGCGAGGAAGTCCATCGCCGGGATGATCTGCTGGTTGGTGGTCGCACCGGTGTAATAGATGTTCGGCGACGCCTCAAGGCCCTCGTACTGCACCGGGTAGAAGAAGAGGCCGTTGTTCTTCTCGACGACCGGCTTGACGGCCTTGCGGGAGGACGAGGTCCAGCCGCCGAAGATCGCGCCGACGCAGTCCTGGGTGAGCAGCTTCTCGGTCTTCTCCGCGAAGGTGGGCCAGTCGGTGGCGCCGTCCTCCTGGACGTACTTGATCTTCTTCTTGAGGATGCCGCCGCTGGCGTTGATCTCGTCGGCGGCCATGTGCAGCACGTTGGAGACGGTCTTCTCGGAGATCGCCATGCCACCGGTCAGGGAGTTGAGGAAGCCGAGCTTGATGGTGTCGCCGGAGGTGTCGACGCAGCTGCTCGCCGCAGCGGACCCGCCGGGCGTCTCGTCGCCGGCTTTGGCGCCACAGCCGGCGAGCACGAGGGCGACGGTCGTCCCGATGGCACCCGCGGCCACAAGCGTGCGCAGCCGCTTGCTGGTGGTGGACATATGTGAGAACTCCGTTCCTGGTAAAGGGGGCGTGACGCCTAGGTCGCGGCACGGCGGATCGTGCGGATACGCATGTCCAGGGCGAACCGCCGGCGTCCCGAGCGCCCCACCCCGTGTCGCCGGCCAGGTGCAGCCGACTGTGCAGGTGAGAGCAGGTTGACCGCGAGTCATTACTCTGACATTTCTTGACCGTTCCAACCCTGTAACCACGGACTCAACTGACGTCCAAAAGCCCTGCAAATACGCGGAAACTCGTGGAATGACGATGTCAAAGCACTGCCATGGCCGGCGATGGCATGGTCGCGATGGCACAGTTCTGACATCTCAGCGAGCAGCGTCGCGGTCGCGTCATCGGCGCTGGGCGCCGGCGTGGCAGGCCCTTGGGCAGCGCAGGCCGAGGCCGACGGCATCCGGTTGCGCCGCGACGGTCGCACTACTCGCCACTACCGCGCTGTGACAGTGAGTGGATATAGAACGGAGAGCGTCGATTTCTACGCTGGCTCCCTGCCGGAATCGCATCTGATCAATGTCAGGAGCCAGCATTGTCAAAGCGAGCCAGTACGTCGGGGCTGCCTCGAAGGAACCCTCTCCGGGCGCCGGGCGCGGTCGCATTCACCGCCGGCGCGGTGACTCCTGGTATGGGGAGCCCGGCCCGGGCATCCCAGAGTGGCTGGCGTTGGTGTGCGAAGTGCGAAGGCCTGTGGTTCAACGGGGATACGTCCATCAGCGACTGCCCAACCGGAGGCCAGCACGTCCACTCCGCCAGCGGGCACTACACGTTGAGGTTCTCTTACGAGGGCGGCGGCGGACAGGACAACTGGTGGTATTGCTGGATGTGCCTGGGGATGTGGTTCCACACGCCCGGCAGCACCCGCTTCGGGCGCTGCCCGGGCAACAACCACGGTGAGGGTTCCCACGACAAGGACTGGCGGAATTCCTACCGGCTTGAGACGACCACCAGCAACAACGGCCCGGGTGGCCAGAAGAACTGGCGTTGGTGCTCCCATTGCGAGAGCCTGTGGTTCAACGGACACGCGACCTGGGGCAAGTGCCCCGGCTCCGCAGCCGGGCACACCGCCGTGAACAGTGCCGACTACATCCTTCGCGTCAGCTGAAGCCCGCCCTGATGGACCGCGGTCGATCCGGGGAGCGGGGCAAGCGGGAGTGCTGAGCCGGACGCCACGTCACGCCCGGCTCCGCAATGTCAACACGCAGGCAGCTGCGGCAGTGCCGAGGTCTTCACCACCGTCCACTCCCGGACCGGGTGCCGGTCCTTCCCGGTCGGCGCGTAGCCGACGATCACCACGCCGTTGCGTGCGACGAGGGAACCGGCGGTCGGGGTGACCTGGGTGTAGGAGCGGGTGCGCAGGTCGCCGAGGAGCATGGCGTCGCCGTTGTCCCAGCCGACGTGGTCGCCGGTGATGCTCGGCCACTCGACCCGGGTCCCGGCCGGCGGGTGGGCGATGACGGTCACCGGCTCGGGTGCGCCCTTGCGCCAGACCCGCAGGCGGTTCTGGTTCGCGGCCCACACGACGGTCTGCTGGTCGCCGTTGAAGGTAGCGGGCCGCGCGACCGGGGTCCTCAGCTCCGCCGGCAGTGCCACGACCGCCCCGGTGGCCGGTGTGGCCGCGACGAGCGTCATCGCGTCGTAGCGCGGGTCCATCTCGTTCCAGGCGACCAGGTCACCGAAGCGGAACGGGGTGTTGGGGATGCCCTCCCTGATCACCTTGTCGGCGCCGGAGGCCAGGTCCGTCATGTGGAGCTGGGACGCGGACTCGCTGATCGAGATCGTCCAGAACGCGCGGCCGTCGAGCAGGACCGGGTTGGGCCAGGGGCCACCCTTGGTGGTGGACTGACCGATCCGGTGGGCCGGCGTCGCGCCGGAGGAGTCCCAGGCGTAGTAGCCGAAGGTGCTGTCGAGGGTGGGCTCGTCCTGCACGGAGAAGACCAGCCATCGCCCGTCGAAGGTGGCGTCGAAGACCTGGGCGTCCTCGTCGGCGAGCCGCATGACCGTGGTCCGCTCGCCGCCGCGGATGCGCTGCACCGACCGGGTGCCGGCGGCGAACGCGTCGACGAACAGCGTGCCGTCCTCCGCCGCCGTCACGATCTGCAGGGCCTCGCCCTTCTGGTGGGCGACCTTCCCGTCGGTCAGCGCCTGCTTCCAGGTGGCCGGCAGCTCGACCTTGCAGAAGTCGCCGTCCGTCGCGCCGACCGCGGTGGGGGTGTCCGACCGTCCGGATGCCGCAGGAGCGGCGGGCCGCCCCGGCGTGCACCCGGAGGCGCACGCCAGGACGACCGCACACAGCATCACCCGGAGCGGCCGGCTACCAGATGTAGCCACGTCCGCTCATGATGGACACGAGGTTGTCGGAGTTGAAGTCGTAGTTGTAGGCCTTGACGCTGGCGTACCACGACACCGACGTCGCACCGCTCACCGAGTCGATGTAGTTGGTGGTGGCGCCGTAGTTGGCATAACCGAAGACCGCGAACCAGTGGAAGATGTTGCTGTTCGGGTGCCCGGCCAGGTGCTTGCCGCCGACGACCTCGTAGGCGTCACCCGCGATCGGGTAGCCGTTGTCGATGTCGTGGGCGACGTTGCTCCGCCAGTTCGTCTTCTCGGTGGAGGTGGCCGAACCGTAGCCGTGAGGCACGTAGAACGACGTGTTCAGCTTGTAGTTGAGCGTGTCCCGCACCGGGTAGCCCGTCGGGGACGGCACGTTGGCGTTGATGCCCGACCACGCCGTCCCGTCCGCCTGGGTCGTCTTCATCATGCTCGCCGCCTGCGACTGCGAGAAGGAGACACCCTTCGCGTTGAGCATGGCGGACACCATCGCCGGACCGCACCAGTAGTTGGTCTGCTGCGGCTGCTGCACGATGCTCAGGTTGTTGGCGCCGATGGAGTTCATCGGGGACACGCTGCTGGCCTTCTGCGCGCCGGCGGCGGCGAGCTTGTCCTTCTGGTGCTTGGCCGCGGCAGCCTCCTTGATCTTCGCGGCCTTCTTGTCCGCCGCCGACAGTGGCGTGTGCGGGTCCGTGTCGTGTGCCGCCTTGTACGCCTCCTCCTGCGCGTCGGACATGGTCGTCGCGCCGTCCTGGGCGGCCGCCGGGCTGGCCAGGCCGGCCACGGCGAGGGTGATCGCGACGCCTACCGCCGCGATTCGTGAGCCACGGATTCGACCGAGGGCACGGTGCATCTCTTGCCTCCTACCCCGTCAGGGGATCGGGACCTTTTTCGGCGCCGGGCGCGATTCATCGCCGCCTGAACACGACGATGATGCCGCCCGGTTCCGGACCGGAATTCCCCCACCGACATCGCCACGACAATGACCGTGGCGCGTGTCGAACCAGGTGACTGTCGACGTTGCCGAAAGCCGCCTCACGGCCTGAGATACGATGTGCGCACCTCACGCCGATTCCGTGCATGGGAGTGGTCGAGGGAGTCGGTCAGCGGCGCTTCCGACGCCGCTGACCGCAGACATTAGCAAGCTGCGCGGCCCGGACAAGGCCCTCGAAATCCCGCCGCGGCCGGTGGCTGTGTGCATTCCGTGACGGCCGGGACAGCGCTCTCTCAACCCGATCGGGTCCGGCTCACCAGTCGTCCCAGGTCATCCGGTTCGCCGCCCGGCCGGCCCGTCCCGCCGTGCGGTTACCCAGCGGAGGATCGAGCCCGATGAACCTGGCGGGATCCCGCCAGGTTCCGGACCGTCGATGGCGATCGGCACAATGTCCCTGTTCACAGGCGTTTGCCGGCCTGATGCCGGGCGGCTTCGTGAGCCGGCGCGCGGCACCGCCACGAGCCGCGGCCGCGGCTTGCGGCGGTGCCGCGCCGGCGCCGAGGCTAGGGCAGTCGCACGGTCTGCGGATGCCCGTCGGCGACGATCTGATGGTGCACGGACACCAGCCCGGCGCTGACGCTGAGACACCCGAGCTGGAAGCGGCTGGTCGCGCCGAGCTCCTCCGAGTAGGCGCTGATCCGACGCTGCACCGTGCGGACCCCGAGGTGCAGTTGCCGGGCAACCGCCTCATCCGTGAGTCCGGCCGCCAAAAGGGACAACACTGACTGTGTGGTGCTGTCGAATCGTATTTCGGGCATACCGAAATCACCTGTACCCAATGCATTCCCCCGTGTGCTGTGACCTGATGCGCATGGCGGCGGCGCCATGGCCAAGGCAGTGATGGAGTCCAATCACCGCTCGGCACGAGGATTATTGCGGAAGAGATTCGCGGCAGCAAGAAGCGCCGTCCTCCGGCCGCCGACTGCTGACCAGCCGATACACCGGGTCGCCCGGCCGGTCAACAGCCGACCTCGTTTGGCCCCAGACGAACCGGGCGAGCAGATCGGGACGGCGCCACAGCGGCACCGCCTGTTACCGAGCCGGTGGCCCGGAAGCCCGGCTGGCCTAGGCTTCCACCTTGTGATCCGCGTGCTCATCGCCGACGACCAGCCGATGGTCCGGGCGGGGCTGCGGCAGATCCTCGGCGCCGAGCCCGATGTCGAGGTGGTCGCCGAGGCCGCCGACGGGGTCGAGGCGCTGCGGCTCGCCCGGGAGCTCGCCCCGGACGTCGCCCTGCTCGACATCCGCATGCCGCGCATGGACGGCCTCACCGTGACCCGGCACCTCGCCGGCGGGCCGACCAGGGTCGTCGTGGTCACCACGTTCGACCTGGACGAATACGTCTACCCGGCGCTGCGCGACGGCGCCTCCGGCTTCCTGCTCAAGCGGTCCGGGCCGGCACTGCTGGCCGAGGCGGTCCGGGCCGCGTACGCCGGCGACAGCCTGATCAGCCCGTCGATCACGGTGCGGCTGCTGAAGCACGTCACCGGTCCCCGCCCGGTCCGGCCCGCACCGGTCGAGGCGCTCACGGAACGGGAGCTGGAGGTGGCCGCGCACGTCGGCGCCGGGCGTACCAACGCGGAGATCGGCGCCGAACTGTTCATCTCGGCGGGCACGGTCAAGACGCACGTCGCCGCGATCCAGCGCAAGCTCGGCGTGCGCAACCGCGTCGGGATCGCCGTGTGGGCGTGGGACACGGGCACCGTGGCACCGTGAACCTCAAGCTGCTCCTGGTGGTGCTGCCGGTCGGGCTGCTGGGGCTGTGCGCGCTGCCGCTGACCGGGCCCGCCGGCATCATCCCCGGCGCGGCCGCGGTCGCCGCGGTGGCAGTCGCCGCACTGCAACGCGCGCCGTGGCCGGCGGCGCTGGTGGCCGGCGGTTCGTTGCTGGCCGACGCGCTCTACACCGGGCCGCCGCAGCCGCCGGCGCTGTGGGCGCCGGTCGAGTTCACCGCGCTGACCGTCCTGCTGGTGTCGCTCGCCCGCCGGGGACCGGCCCGCGCCACCGTCGCCGTCGGCCTCGCCGTCACCGCGCTGCCGCTGCGGATGTCCCTGCACGTGCCCGGCGACCGGGTCGAGGCGTCGGTGCTGCTCGCCGCGGCCGCGTTCACGGCGGCGGTCGGCGCGGCCGGCTCCGGGCTGTACCTGCGGCTCGGCGACCACCGGCGCCGGCTGGCCGAGGAGCAGGCCCGCCGGGCGCACCGCCTGGACCTGGCCCGCGACCTGCACGACCTGGTCGCCCACGAGGTCACCGGCATCGTGATCGCGGCGCAGGCGGCGGCGCTGCCCGACATCGAGGCGGCGGGCCTGCGGGCGCTGGACGCCATGGACCGGATGGTCAGCACCCTGCGCGGGCCGGTCTCGCAGCGCGTCCACGGCGTCGTGGACCTGCCGGACGTCGTGCGCCGCTTCTCAGCGACCGGCCCCGCCGCGGCGACACTCACGATGTCAGAGCTGCCCGGGTTGTCGGACGAGGCGTCGAAGGCCGCCTACCACGTGGTGATCGAGGCGCTGACCAACGTCCGCCGGCACGCCCCGGCCGCGACCACCGTGACGGTGACCGTGACATCGACAGGCCCGGGGGTCGAGCTGCGGATCGTGAACGACCGGAGCGCGGAACCGCGGCCGGAAAGGGACGGCGGCGGCACCGGCCTCGCCGGCCTCGACGAGCGGGTGAGGTCCCTCGGCGGTGACCTGACCGCCGGTCCGCTCGGCGACGGCTGGCAGGTGATCTGCCACCTGCCAGCCGCCGGCTGAGGTATCAGCCGAGGTTGACGATGATCACCAACGCGATGATCAGGAGAAACGGGACGCACAGCCCGATGATGGTGATCGGGCGGGCCAGCAGCCGGGGGCCCGGGTCCATCGGCTGGCGGGCGCCGCCGAACGGCGAGGGCTGCGGCGGGGCGAGCCTGGCGACCTTGCCCCGGTTGATGATGTTCCACAGCACGATGAACGGCGTGATCAGGAACGAGATGTAGCCGTACCAACCCTGGATGAGGGTCTTCGAGGTCATCTCGCGGAACGTGGCCATGCCGCAGTCCCGGCAGAACGGGCCGTCGACGTGGCGGAACTGCATCACGATGATCATGCCCCGGTGACCGCGGAACTTGGTCTTGGCGGTGGGGACGTTGTTGCAGAAGCGGCAGGGGGTGAGCTGGGCAGCCTGCTGTTGCTGCTGAGCCGATGTTGACATGGTGGTTCCTCCCGTGAAGGGCAACAGGCTACGACATCTCCGGCGGCCGCGGGAGCCCCGAAATCTGCCGTTCGGCAGATGTGCGCCGCGGCGGCAGTCGGGACGCTCGAACGATGCTGGAACTGATCGACATCACGAAGGTCTACAAGGGCCACAAGCGCGCCGTCGACGGGCTGACGCTGCGGCTCGGGCCGGGTCTCGTGGGACTGCTCGGGCCCAACGGGGCCGGGAAGTCCTCGCTGCTGCGCATCGCGGCGACGGTCACCCGGCCGACCGGTGGGCAGGTGCGCTTCGCCGGCGGCGACGCGGTGGCCAAACCGGGCCCGCTGCGCCGGGCGCTCGGGTACCTTCCGCAGGACTTCGGCGTGTACCCGCACCTCACCGGGCACGAGTTCCTCAGCTACCTGGCCGCCGTCCGCGGGCTGGCGGGACGCTCCGCCCGGGCGCGCGTCGGCGAGCTGCTCGAACTGGTCAACCTCACGCATGCCGCGAAGCGGCCGCTCGGCGGGTACTCCGGCGGCATGCTGCGGCGGGTCGGGATCGCGCAGGCGCTCCTCGCGGACCCGCGGATCATCGTCGTGGACGAGCCGACCGCGGGTCTCGACCCGGAGGAGCGGGTGCGGTTCCGCAACCTGCTGAGCGACCTGTCCGCGGACCGGTCGGTGCTGCTGTCGACGCACATCGTCTCCGACGTCGAGTCGGTCGCGACCCGCATCGTGGTCGTCACCGGCGGCCGGATCCGCTTCGACGGCGAACCCGTCGAGCTCCAGCGCGGCGTCGCCGGGCACGTCTGGGAGCTGACCGTGCCGCCGGCCGAGCTGACCGCCCTCCAGCGGCGCCTGCCGGTGACCCGCCTCGTCCGCACCGCCGAGCAGGTCCGGGTGCGGGTCCTGGCGGCGCACCGGCCGGCGCCGGACGCGACCCCGGTGCCGCCGGACCTGGAGGACGCGTACCTCGCCGTCGTGCACCGCACCCGGGTCACGACATGAAGGCCGGCGTGACGGCCTGGTGGGGGCTCGCCGTCGCGGACTTCCGTGAGCGGGTGCGCCGGCCCGCATACCTGGTGATGCTGATCTCGGCGGTCGGCCTGGGCTGGCTCGCGGTGCCGCCCACCGACGCACGCTGGGTGGTGCTCGACGCCGGCGGGCACCGTGGTCTCTACACCAGTGCGTACGTCGGCCTGGTGACCGCCCTGACCAGCGCGCTGTGGCTCACGTTCGTCGGGTTCTACCTGGTCCGGGACGCTGTCGCCCGCGACGTGCGCACCGGCGTCGGCCAGCTGCTCGCCGCCGGCCCGCTGCGCACGCCGGTGTATCTGGCCGGCAAGTTCACCAGCAACCTGCTGGTGCTCGGCTCGATGGCCGGGGTCCTCGCGGTGACCGCGCTGGTGCTGCAGCTGCTGCGGGGCGAGTCCCGCACCGTCGACCCCGTCGGGCTGCTGGCACCGTTCGTGTTCCTGGCGCTGCCGATGCTCGCGGTGACCGCCGCCGCGGCGCTGCTGTTCGAGACGACGCCGGTGCTGCGCTCCGGGTTCGGCAACATGCTGTGGTGCTTCGTGTGGATGGCCGGCGCGGTCGGCGGCCAGTCGGCGTCGGCACCGCTGGGCGGCATCGGCGTCGGTCAGCTGGCCGGGACGATGCCGGCGACGGCCGACACGTTCGGGTTGGGTCTCATGTACGTCGACCGTCCACTGCGGACCTTCGAGTGGTCCGGGCTGCCACTGGACGCCGGCTTCGTCGCGGGGCGGGCCGCGCTGACCCTCCTCGCGGTGGCCGTCGCGCTGCTGCCGGCGCTGTGGTTCCACCGCTTCGACGTCGCCACCCGCTCCACCGCCCGGTCGCTGCCGGAGCCGCACACCGTCTACCAGGGGCTGCCACCGACCGCGGCCGTCGCCGGGTCCGCGACCGGGCGGCTGCTGGCCGCCGAGGTGCTGATCCTGGTCCGGGGCGCGCCATGGTGGTGGTGGGCCGGCGCGGCGCTGCTCGCGGTCGCGGGTCTCGCCGCGCCGCCCGGCCCGGTGCTCGCCGTCGTGTGGATCTGGCCGGTGCTGCTCTGGTCCCGCCTCGGGACCCGCCAGGAGACGGCGGCGATCCTCGCGGCGTATCCCGCTCCACGACGGCGTCTCGTTGCCGAGTGGGCGGCCGGGGTACTCCTCGCCGCCGCCACCGGCGCCCTCCCCGCCGTCCGGATGCTGGCCGGCGCCGACCTGCCCGGCCTCGCCGCCTGGACCGCCGGCGCCCTGTTCATCCCGGCGCTGGCACTCGCGCTCGGCACGCTGACCGGCGCGCCACGCACCTTCCAGGCGCTCTACACCGTGCTCTGGTACATGGTGATCAACGATGTCGCGGCCCTGGACTTCATGGGAGCACTGCCCTCCGGCGGCCCGCCGCCCGCAGCGGTCGCGGGCGCGGCGGTGGCGCTGTTCGGGCTCGCCTTCGGAGTGACGCGGCTGCGCCACGCCCGCCGCTGAGGTCCCGTGATCCGGAAGACCTTGTGCACTCAGGGGTGCCCAGGATCTTCCGGATCATGAGAACTCACGACGGTGACGCCCGCGAGGCGGATCGCCTCAAGTTCCAAAGGGTCGGCGGTGGGGTCGGTGACGAGGACCGCGACCGACGTCAGCGGGGCGATCGTGGCCAGGCAGTTGCGGCCGATCTTCGAGCCGTCGGCGACGACGATGACGTGGGCGGCGCGGCGGAGCATGGTGGCGTTGGTGTTGGCCTCGATGTCGTCGTGGGTGGTGAGGCCGCCGGCGGCGGAGACGCCGTCGACGCCGATCACGGCGACCTGCAGGTGCAGCCCGTTGAGGGTGCGGTCGGCGATGGGGCCGACCAGCTCGTAGGACTGCGTGCGGGTCACGCCGCCGGTCATGATCAGTTTGAGGCGGGGAAGCAGGGCCAGTTCGGCGGCGATGTTGACCGCGTTGGTGACGACGGTGAGGTCGACGCGGGTGGCGAGCAGGCGGGCCAGCAGATGGGTCGTCGTGCCGCCGGTGAGGCCCAGGATCAGCGGGCCGTGCGGGAGCAGGTCGAAGGCGAGCCGCGCGATCGCCGCCTTGGCCTCGCGGTGCTGGCCGGTGCGGTAGCGGACCGGGAGCTCGAGCTGGGACGGCGAGGCCGCGACCGCGCCGCCGTGGGTGCGGGCGAGCAGCTTCTGGTCCTCCAGGGTCTGCAGGTCGCGGCGGATGGTCGCGGCGGAGACGCCGAACTCGGCGGCGAGGGAGCCGGCGTCGATCGAGCCGTCGCCCGAGACGCGGGACAGGATCGCGGAGACACGGTCGGCGCGGCGGCGGCTCACGCGCGGATACCGACAAACGCGCAGTTCAGATTGTCCACTTGAGCAAGATAGCTTGTGAGACGCGCAGGAATCGCGCAACCCTGGTGGGCATGACGGACACCGCGAACGAGATCGCCAGCCAGCCCGAGACGTGGGCGCGGGCCGCAAGCGTTGACGGCGCCGCGCTCGTCGCGCCCGGGAAGCGGGTGCTGGTGCTGGGCTGCGGCACGTCGTGGTTCATGGCGCAGAGCCTGGCCGAGCTGCGGGAGTCGGCCGGCTTCGGCGAGACCGACGCCGTGTGCGCGTCGGAGTTCGTGCCGCGCCGCCGCTATGACCGGGTCATCGCGATCACCAGGTCGGGCACGTCGACCGAGGTGCTCGACGCGCTGCGGCAGATCCCGGCGGGCACGCACCGGGTGGCGATCACCGCGGTGGACGGCGAGCCGGTCGACGGGCTCGTCGAGGAGCGGATCCTGCTGGACTTCGCCGACGAGCGCAGCGTCGTGCAGACGAGGTTTCCGACCACGCTGCTGGCGGTGGCGCGCCGGGCGTACGGGGAGGACCTGTCGCACCTGGTCGCCGACGGAGAGGCCGCGCTGGCCGCGCAGCTCCCCGGCGACATCAGCACGACAGAGCACCTGGTGTTCCTCGGCACCGGCTGGACCGTGGGGCTGGCGCACGAGGCGGCGCTGAAGGTCCGCGAGGCGGCCCAGGCCTGGTCGGAGTCGTATCCGGCGATGGACTACCGGCACGGACCGGTTGCCGTGGCCGGGGCGCGGAGCCTGGTCTGGGCGTTCGGCGCGGTGCCGGAGTCGCTGGACGAGCCGATCCGCGGCGCGGGGGCGACCCCGGTCCGCAACGGCCTCGACCCCCTCGCCCAGCTCGTCCTCGCGCAGCGGTTCGCCGTCGCGCTCGCGGAGCGCAAGGGGCTCGACCCGGACCGGCCCAGGCTGCTGACCCGTTCCGTGATCCTGACCCAGCCATGATCGTCACGGTGACGCTGAACCCCGCGCTGGACCTGACGTACACCGTGGACGCGCTGGTGCCGCACGCCACGCACCGCGTCCAGCGGGTGGCTGAGCGGGCCGGCGGCAAGGGGCTCAACGTCGCCGCGGTGCTGCACGCGCTCGGCGAGCCGGTCCTGGCGGCCGGGCTGCTCGGCGGGGCGACCGGCGCCGCCGTCCGGGCGAAGGTCGACACCCCGCACAGCTTCACGCCGATCGGCGCGGAGACCCGGCGGACCGTAACGGTCGTCGACGACATCGACGCGACCGGGCTGTGGGAGCCGGGCCCGGTGGTGACCGGCGAGGAGTGGGCCGCGTTCCAGGAGCACTACCTCGGGCTGGTCAAGGACGCCGAGGTGATCGTGCTGTCAGGGTCACTGCCGCAGGGGCTGCCGGACGACGCCTATGCGGTGCTGATCCGGCTGGCTCGGCGGCACCACTGCCGCAGCGTGCTCGACACGAGCGGTGCGGCACTCGGGCGAGGCGCGGCGGCCGGGCCGGATGTGGTCAAACCCAACGCCAAAGAGCTGGCGGCACTGCAAAGCCCGACGACGGCGGCGGTCGTCGAGTCGCACGGGCCGGACGGGCTGATCGCCCGGACACCGCAGGGGTCGTGGCGGGCGGCACCGCCGGAGGTGGTGACCGGCAACCCGACCGGCGCCGGCGACGCGTGCGCGGCGGCGCTCGCCCGTGGCCTGCGCGACGGCACGCCGTGGCCGGAGCTGCTCGCGGACGCGGTGGCCCTGGCCGCGGCGGCCGTCAAGGCACCGGTCGCCGGTGAGATCGACATCAACCACTACCGAGCGACGAGGGAACGGGTCCATGTTCAGCCCCACAGGTGAGATCGTCGAGGCCGCGCGGGCGGCGGGGATCGGTGTCGGCGCGTTCAACGTCATCACCGTCGAGCACGCCGAGGCGATCGTCGCCGGGGCGGAGGCGGCGGGCCGGCCGGTGGTGCTGCAGATCAGCCAGAACGCGGTGAAGTTCCACGGCGGACGGCTCGGGCCGATCGCGGCGGCGGCGCGGCGGGTCGCGGAGCTGTCGGCGGTGGCCGTGGGGCTGCACCTCGACCACGTGGAGAGCGACGAGCTGTTCGACCTGGCGGCCGCGCACGGGTTCGGCTCGGCGATGTACGACGCGTCGCGGCTGCCGTTCGCTGACAACGTGGCGAAGACCGGGGACGCGGTCCGGCGGGGGCACGCGGCCGGGATCTGGGTGGAGAGCGAGCTCGGCGAGGTCGGCGGCAAGGACGGGGCGCACGCGCCGGGCGCGCGGACCGACCCGGCGGAGGCGGCGGCATACGTGGCGGCGACCGGCGTCGACGCCCTCGCGGTCGCGGTCGGGTCGAGCCACGCGATGACCACCCGGACGGCGGCCCTCGACCACGCGCTCATCGCGCGGCTCACCGCGGCGGTGCCGGTGCCGCTGGTGCTGCACGGTTCGTCGGGGCTGCCGGACGGCGAGCTCCGCGCGGCGGTCCGGGGCGGGCTCGTGAAGATCAATATCGGCACGGCGCTGAACGTCGCGTTCACCGACGCGATCCGGGCCACGCTCGATGACCCGGCGGTGGTCGACCCGCGGAAGTACCTGACGGCCGCCAGGGCCGCGATGGCGGACACGGTGACGCGTTCGCTGCGGGTGGTGACCGAGCTTTAGGCCACCTTTACGTTCGACTTAGATCTCCGGGGAACCCTTGAGAGAGCGCTCTCTCACTGTCTACGGTCGCGGTGCTTGCCCCAACTTTCCCCGGAGGGCTCATGCCGACCCAGCGGCAGACCAGACGACGTACCCTGCTCGCCCTGCTCGCCGTGCCGGTCGTCGGCGCGGTCGCGACGACCGTCATCGTCACCACCAGCGCGGGCGCCGAACAGTCCGACACCGCCGGCCTCATCCAGGCCGAGGCGTGGAGCGGCCAGTCCGGCGCGAAGACCGAGAACACCGGCGACACCGGCGGCGGCAAGAACGTCGGCTGGCTCGCCAACGGTGACTGGATGCGCTACGACGCCATCGACCTCGGCAGCAGCGGACCCCTGACCGCCAGCGTCCGCGTCGCCGCGGCCAGCCGCGCCGGCGGCACCGTCGAGCTGCACGCCGGCTCGCAGACCGGCGAGCTGCTCGCCAGCTACCCGGTGAACTACACCGGCGGCTGGCAGACGTGGACCACCAAGACCGCCGTCAGCCCGTCTGCGCTGACCGGCCCGCAGACCGTCTTCGTCGTGCTGAAGAGCAACCAGGCCGGCGACTTCATCAACATCAACTGGCTGCAGTTCAAGCGGACCCCGACCGCGACGATCCCCGGCTCCCCGACCGGCGGCGCCACCACCAAGGCGCCGACGGGGGCACCGACCAGCGCCCCGCCGGCCCCGCAGACCGGCTGGCCGACCGTCGACGCGGCGAAGCAGGCCGCCGACACCGCCGCGTTCTTCGCCCGCAAGCCCAAGCCGATCACCAACAACCCGGTGAAGGTCCCCGAGTTCAACGCGCAGTGCACGGTGAGCCACCACAACAACGACGACCCGATCGTCTTCCCGGGCCTGGCCGGCGCCGCGCACAACCACACGTTCTTCGGCAACAAGACCACCGACGCCGCCTCGACCGCCGAGAGCCTGTTCGCCGGGGCGACGACCTGCAACCCGGCCGGCGACCACTCGGCCTACTGGATCCCGACGCTGTACCAGAACGGCAAGGTCGTCGACCCCAAGGGCGCGGTGACCATCTACTACGGGTCGCGCCTGAAGGACCCGAGCAAGACCCAGCCGTTCCCGTTCGGCCTGCGCATGATCGCCGGTGACGCGAAGACCCAGACGGACACGCCCGACAAGCAGGGCAACCACTTCTGGTGCGCGGGCATCGGCGGCTCGACCGGGCGCACCCCGGACGGCGAATACCCGGTCTGCGCACCGACGGCCGAGCTGGTCCGCCAGATCACGTTCCCCGACTGCTGGGACGGCGTGCACCTGGACAGCCCCAACCACAAGGACCACATGGCCAACGGCGACTACACCGGCGCCTGCCCGAAGTCGCACCCGGTGCCGATCCCCTCGGTGTCCTTCGTGATCGCGTACCCGCTGAACACCAACACGACCGGGATCACGCTCTCCTCCGGCAACGGGTATTCGATGCACGCGGACTTCTTCAACGCATGGGAGCCCGAGGAGCTGGCCCGGCGAGTCCGGGACTGCCTCGACCAGGGCTACAAGTGCAACTCGGCGGGCAACTTCTAAGGCGTGTTTGGTAAGTGGGGTCCGCCGCAGCCCGGCATCCACTTACCAAAACACGCCTCAGGTCCCCGCCGCACGATCGGAAAGGCCACCCGCCGCCACGGGTGGCCTTTTCACAGCCGGCTGCCAAGTTCGGCGGACGTTCCTCGCAGGGACGGCCGTGACAGTTGCTTCCAGCGGCCCTCCCGGAGCGGGCCGACCGACCGCGGGAGCGACACCATGAGCAGCACCGAGCAGACCACGCCGGTCTGGGCCGAGCCGATCGCCGTCAACGGCACGGCGGTGCCCCACCTGACCGAACCGAGCCTGGCTGAAGCGCCGTCACTGCGGAACGAGACGCCGGGCAGGTCGTCGAGGTTGAAGACCGCCATCGTCGGTGCGGTCGCGGCGCTGGTCATCGGCGGTGGCGGGGTCGCGGTGATCAGGGCGTCCAGCGACAACGGCGCGTCCACCAGCCAGCAGACCGGGGCGCAGGGGGCCCAGGGCGCACAGGGGGCGCCGGGCGGTGGCCAGGGTGCTCCGGGTGGCATGGGTGGCGGGGGCATGGGCGGAGGCACGGGCCGTGGGGCCAACGGCCTCGCCGGGGTGCTCTACGGGGACTTCGTCGCGTCCGACGGGAACGGCGGCACCGTCACCAGGCGCATGCAGACCGGCACGGTCACCGCGGTCAGCGCCTCGTCGATCACCGCGAAGAGCGCCGACGGGCACGCCACGACGTTCGCGGTCACGTCTTCCACGACGGTCGGCGGCGGCACGATCGGCGACGTGAAGGTCGGCGACACCGTGACCGTGGTCGGCGCAATCAGCGGCGATGCCGCGATCGCCACCACGATCACCGACTCCACGCTCAACCAGACCAACGGCGGCGGCCAGCAGGGTGGCCAGCCACCGGCCACGAACTGACCGGCCGGGAGGGATGCAGATGCGGGGTCAGACCGAGGTGAGGGCCCGGCTGCACAGCGTGCGGGCCCACTGGATGCGGTCCAGCGCGACCTCGGGGCGGTCACCGAAGACCTCGGCGGCGCGGGCGTAGCACTCGTCCGGGCCGAGCCGGTCGAGCGTCCGGTCGACGGTGTCGCGAACGGTCGCGTCGTCGAGATCGGCGTGGTTGGGGGTGTCGGAGACGAACAGGGCCATGCACAGGACCGGGTCG
This sequence comes from Dactylosporangium siamense, assembly GCF_016862795.1. GTDB lineage: Bacteria > Actinomycetota > Actinomycetes > Mycobacteriales > Micromonosporaceae > Dactylosporangium > Dactylosporangium siamense. The sequence continues at coordinate 74,719 of NZ_BONQ01000083.1, forward strand.
ACCAGGCAGGTCGTCATTGTGGCTCACCTCTCACAGAGGTCGTTGGTGTCCCGTCCACCGTCGCTCGGGTGAGGGTGCGGGGCATCTGCGCCAGCATGCGTCCGGCACTGCGGGTTTCCCGACCCGGACATACCGGCTGGCCACCACCGGCATCTCAACCGGCGTCACCCTTGTCGGGTGCGTCCACCAGCGGGATCCTGATCTCGAGCCGGGTGCCCCGGCCCGGCCGGCTGGCGATGTGCATCGTGCCGCCGAGCGCGGCGACCCGGTCGTCGAGGCCGATCAGGCCGGTGCCGGTCTGCGGATCGGCGCCGCCGACCCCGTCGTCCTCGATCGAGAACTCGAGCAGGCCCGCCGGGGGGTCACCGCCGGGGGCCTCCACGATCGACGCGCGGACGGAGATGAGCGTCGCGTGAGCGTGCCGGATGGCGTTGGTCAGCGCCTCGGCGACGACGTAGTAGACCCCGATCTCGATCTTCGTGTCGAGGCGGGAGGGCAGCGCGAGGCGCACCTCCACCGGCACCGGCGACCTGCGGCCGAGCGACTTGATCGCCGGGACCAGTCCGCCCTCCGACAGGATCGACGGATGGATGCCGCGGGCCAGCTCGCGCAGCTCGTCGATCGCCTCGGCCAGGTCGGTGCCGATCCCCCGCAGCCGGTCCTGCAACCCGTCCTCGACCTGGGTCTCGGTCGCCCGCAGCTGCAGCAGCAGGGCGATCAGCCGCTGCTGGGTGCCGTCGTGCAGGTCGCGTTCGATCCGGCGCCGGCTCTCGTCGGTCGCGGCGACGACCCTGGCCCGGGACGCGGTCAGGTCGGCGCGGGCCTGCGAGTTGGCGATCGCGCTGGCGATGAGGTCGGTGAACTCCGCCGCCCGGGCGGCGTCGTGCTGCAGCAGCGGCCGGGCGCGGGTCGACAGGGCCTTCAGCACGCCCCAGGTCCGCCCGGCGACGAGGACCGGCGCGCCGATCGCGGAGCGGATCGACAGGTCGCCGAACTCGCGGCCGAGGAAGTCCGCGCTCCTGGGTCCTTCGAGGCGGATCGGCTTGCCGGAGCGCAGGACCTGCCCGGCGATGCCCTGGTTCTCCAGCTTGACCTTGCCCAGCGAGATGCGGTGCGAGACGTCCCAGCACCAGCTGGCCACGACGGTGGCGCCGCCGTCGGGTTCGAAGCGGAGCAGGGCCGTGGCGTCCGCGCCGAAGAGCTTGCCGGCCTCCTCGGTCACCGTGCCGAACACGGCCTCCGCCGGCTTCCCCTTGGCCGCGACGGTCGCCACCCGGCGCAGTGCCGCCTGCTCGGCGGCGATCGAGCTGAGCGTGTCGCGGCTCTGCTCCAGCACGCCGACCATCGAGTTGAACGTGCGCTGCATACTGCCGATCTCCACCGGCCCGTCGGTGGCGACGCGGACGCTCAGGTCACCGTTGGCGACCTTGTCGGCGGCGGACACCAGCCGGTGCAGGGGGCGGGCCACCATCACGGCGAGCGACCTGGTCAGGATGGCGACGCCGATCAACGAGGTGGCGAAACCGGCGATCCCGGCGACGAAGGCCCGCTGGCCGGCGATCATCGCGTCCCGCCGGCTGCGTTCGACCGTGGTGCGCTGCGCGTTGGCGAAGTCGTCGAACTGCTGGCGCAGGTCGGAGATCTGCCGCTGGCCGGCGCGGATCGACTCGGCGTTGATGTTCTGCGGCACCGCGCCCTCCTCCATCGCGATGGAGGGGTCGGCGTAGTCGTCGAGGTAGTCGGTGATCTCCACGTTGATCTGGGCGATCCGCTGGGACTGTGCGGGATCGCCGGCAACGGCCGCCACGAGCTCCTCCTGCCGGGCCGGGATCTGATCCTGCGCCGCCTTCCACGGCACCAGCAGGGCCGGGTCACGGGTGAGGGCGAACCCCCGCCGGCCCGCCTCCACGTCCAGCAGGAGCCGCTCGAGGGTGGTCGCCGCGGAGACCGCCTGCTCGGCCTTCGACACCGCAAGCACGGACTCCCGCAGCTGGTAGACGGACAGCAGGATGGCTGCGAACGCGGTGCTGATCAGCAGTGTGAACAGCGCGCACGTCACCCCCAGGCGGAGCGTCAACCCCCCGTGCATGGGGGTGTCCTACCCGGTTGAGCGGGGATATGTTGGCTTTGATGACATCTGTGGTGGTTGCCGACGACGATGTACTGCTCCGGGAGGGACTCGCCAGCCTCCTGGACCGGCACGGGTATGCCGTGACCGGGATCGCCGACGACGGGGCGCACCTGCTGCGGCTGGTCGAGGAGGTCAGGCCGGACCTGGCGGTCGTGGACATCCGCATGCCGCCGACACACACCAACGAGGGCCTCGCCGCGGCCCGGGAGATCAGGGCCCGGTTCCCGTCGGTGGCGATCCTCGTGCTGTCGGCGTTCGTCGAGGTGGAGCACGCGATCGAACTGCTGGCCAGCGGCGAGCGCATCGGCTACCTGCTCAAGACCAGGATCACCGACGTCGAGGAGTTCCTGGAGACGCTGCACCGGGTCCAGGACGGCGGGACCGTGGTCGACCCGGCGGTCGTGCAGGAACTGGTCGCCGCGCACCGGCGGCGGGACCCCCTCGACGTGCTGAGCCCCCGCGAGCGGGAGGTCCTCGCGCTGATGGCGGAGGGGCGGTCCAACGCGGGCGTGGCCAGGGCGCTGTGGGTCACCGAGGGCACCGTCGAGAAGCACGTGCGGTCGATCCTGACGAAGCTCGACCTGCCCGAGACCGACGAGACGCACCGCCGGGTCCTGGCGGTCCTCACGTTCCTCGAAGCCGCGTCAGCAGGCACCTGATCGCGGCAGCCGGGTCAGCAGGCACCTGATCGCGGCGGCGGACAGGTGCTCCTTCGGCAGGAAGCCGATGGCCCTGCTCTCGGCGAGCAGGTCAGCGACCTCCTCGGCGGAGAACGCCGACACCATGATGACCGGGCTGGTGTCGATGAGGGCGGCGAGGTCGAACCCGCTCTCGTCGCCGAGGCCGACGTCCACCAGCACCACGTCCGGCGTCTGTTCCCGCACGGCGCGCAGCGCCTGTTGGCTGTTCGCCGCGTCCGCGACGACCGTGATGCCCTGTGCGGTCAGCAGGCGCCTGGCACCGACACGGAAGCGTTCCGAGTCGTCAACGATGACGCAGCGGATCGTCATACCGTGAACGGTGCCAGGTGTAGCCGCCGTCGACCTTGCGGCTAGCGGGAAAGAGCAGACCTCAGACCCGGACTCACCCCCGCGGGACCGCGGGGGTGAGTCCGGATGGAGCAGGCTTCAGACGGCCGCCGTCTCGGGCAGCCGCCCGGCGGAGGCCGGCTCAGCCGCGGCGGGGCGGCGCGAGGTGCGCACCGCCGCCAGGCCGGCGAGGGCCAGGCCGAAGACCGCCCAGCCGAGCAGCACCCAGACGTGCGACGCGGCCGCGTGACCGTCGAAGAACGCCGTGCTGCGCAGCAGCGAGCCCGCCGCGCCCGGGGGAAGGAACTGGCCGAACGTGCCCCAGCCCGACGGCAGCATCTGCGGGGCGCTGGTCAGCCCCGACAGCGGGTTTCCCAGCAGCATCATGGTCGCCGCCCCCAGGCCCAGACCGGCCGCGCCGAGCAGGGACTCCAGGCCGAGGATGGTCAGGGCGGTGGCGGCGATGCCGAGGGCGACGGCGCCGGCGTTGAGCCAGTAGGAGCCCTCGATCGAGCCGAGCCAGAACTGCAGGATCGCGGTGAGGGCGAGGGCGCCGGTGACGGAGAAGGCGAGCGCCCCGGCGAGGCGGCGGGCGAGCCCGACGACGAGGCTGGTGAGCAGGCCGGCGGCGGCGATCCCGCCGAGGACGAGCGGCAGCGCGCCGGCGGCCAGGCCGGAGCCGCGCGGGTCGTCGGCGGGCAGCGGGACCAGATCGCGGACCGGCACGGCGGGCTCGGCGCCACCCAGGGCCTGGGCCACCTGCTGGAGGGCCTGCGCGACGACGGGGCTGGCGGCGGAGGCGATGATCAGCTGCGGGTGACCGCTGGAGACGTCGATCGCGCCGTACACCTCGCGGTCGAGGATGAGCCGCTCCGCCGCGGCGGTGCCGTCCACGATGGTGACGTCGAACGTGCCGGGCCGTTTCGCCGACAGCTGCTGGGCGATCTGCGCGGTGGCGGCGGGCGGCCCGGCGACGGCGATCGGGATGTCGTGGACGCTCGACCGGGTCGCCGGCCAGGCGAACGCGATCATGATGAGGCTGAGCAGGGCGGTCAACAGGAGCACGATCGCGCCGACGCGGGACCAGGGCGACCGAGGTGCGGTGGGTGCCATCGGAAGTCTCCTAAAAGGAACGTTCATTCGCTTACCGTCGAGCATGCCCCCGGCCGGGCAACGAGTCAAGAACGAGCGTTCGCTTTGACGGCGTGGGCTACCTCACGGCGGGTCGCCTTCGGCAGCGTGAACACGAACCGGGAGCCGCCGTCCGGGTTGTCGGTCGCGGTGATCGAGCCGCCGTGCCGCTCCACGATCCGCTTGCAGATCGCCAGGCCGAGGCCAGTGCCGGCGTAGCCACCGGAGCGGTGCGCCCGGTGGAAGTTGTTGAAGATCGCCTCGTGCTGCCCGGCGGGAATGCCGATGCCGTTGTCGGTGATCTCGACCCGGACCAGGTCGCCCTCGACGCGCACCGAGCAGATCTCGATCCGCGGGACGACCCCGGGCGCGGTGTACTTCACCGCGTTGCCGATCAGGTTGTCGACCAGCTGCCGCAGCAGCACCGGGTCGGCGTGCACGTCGTGCAGCCGGCCGAGCGTGAACAGCGGCGCGGTCGCGGCACCCGCCAGGTCGGCGCGGGCCGTGGTCACGTCCACGACCAGGTCCCGCAACCGGACGTCGACCGGCGCGATGACAGCGTTGCGGGTGGTGGTGTACGCGAGCAGATCGTTGATCAGGTGCCGCATGCGGCCGGAGGCGCGCACGATCCGGCTGAGGCTGTCGGTGGCGTCGCGCTGCGCCGCGGTGTCGGGCATGCCGCGCAACGTGTCGTCGAGGTTCTCGGCCCAGCCGTCGATGGTGGTCAGCGGGTTGAGCAGGTCGTGCGCCACCACCCCGGCGAAGGCCGCGAGCTCGTCGCGCTGCCGCCGCTCGGCCGTGACGTCGTGGAACACGACCACGACACCGTCGTCGCCCAGCAGCCGCCGGGCGCTGACGCTCACGATCCGGCCGTCGGGCACGCCGCTGTTGCGCACCAGCAGCTCCATGTTGTGCACGTCCTCGCCCGCGAGGGCCCGGGTGTGCGCCATGTCCGCGTCCGGCAGCGGGGTGCCGTCCGGATGGAAGAGGCCGTAGTGGCCGGGGTCGGCGATGGTGCCGGTGCCGCTGGTCACGCCGCCGAGCAGCGCCACCGAGGCGGGGTTGCGCATCGCCCAGGTGCCGTCGGCCCGGATCACGGCCACGCCGTCGCTCATCGAGTCGACGATCGTGGTGAGCAGCTGGGCCTGCGCCGCGGCGGCCCGGCCGGTGTCGGTGAGCTGCCGCAGCAGCTCAGACCGCTCGTCCCGGCCGAGGGCGATCGACAGCCCGACGATGGCGACCATGCCGACGAACGCCTGCGCCACCAGCGCCCGCGCCTGGTGGGACTCGATCGTGGCGAACGGCCCGTCGCCGTGCAGCGTGAAGAGCACCGCGACGGCGCCCAGGCACAGATCGTGCAGGACCACGAAGGTGGTGTGCAACCGCAACCCCGCCCAGACCGTGACCGCGAGCAGCGGAAACGCCAGCGGCAGGCCGTGGTTCACGGCGAAGGCGATGACGTACGCGCTGAGCGAGCACACGATCAGCGCCCCGTACTCGGCGAGGCGCAGCGGCGAGATCCGCCGCACCTGCCAGCCACCGCGCCAGTGGTGCCCGACCCGCAGCCCGACCGCCGCGATCAGCAGGATGCTGACCGTGTTGCGGGTGAACCAGACGGCCGCGTCCACCCAGGAGACGTGACCGGACACCAGCCAGACCGCGGGCGGCCCGATCGCCGCGCCGGCGAGCGTGCCCGCCACCGTGGCGAACAGCAGCCGCCACAGGTCGGTCGCGCGGGACAGCGGCGCGTCGCCGCCGGCGCCCCAGAGCTGCGGGCTGAGCCGGGCGTGCACCCGCAGGAACACGGCCACCTGGGTCAGGTTGGCCGCGACGAACCACAGCGCCAGGACCAGCGGGGCGCCGGTCGCCATGTTCACCGCCAGGGTGATGGCCGCCAGCATCAGCGGATCGGCCCAGCGCAGCCTGGCCCGGCGCTGCATGGAGAACCACAGGACGGTGACCCCCGCCGCCGGCCAGACCAGGCTGAGGCTCGTGCCGTCCATGATGGTCAGCCGGCCCGCGAACGTGGCCAGCAGGCAGAGCACCGACCAGGCCAGCGTCCGCCCGAGGGAGCCGATCATCCGGGCACCAGCACCATGTCGAGCGCGGTCCGGAGGCTCTCCGTCGTGAAGGGTTTGCGCAGGTACAGCGCGCCGGTGTCGCGCACGCGCGCGACGACCGCCCCGTCCCACAGCACCGTCAGGAACATGGCCGGCAGGTCGGCCCGCTGCTCCCGCAACCGGAGCAGCAGGTCGATGCCGTCCATGCCGGGCAGGTCGACGTCGAGGATCGCGCCGTCCGGCAACCCGTGCCGCGCGACCTGCTCCAGTGCCGCATCGCCGCTGCCGGCGGCGAGGACCTCGTGCCCGTCGGCACGCAGGCGTTTCACGATCAGTTCAAGGACGTCCTGCTCGTCGTCAACGACCAGAATCCGCGCCATACCGGCCCCCTGCCTGTCACCGTGATGATCGACAGGCAGGGGAGAGTGTTGAGCATCAGCGCTTGGTCGGGATCACATCTTGCAGGTGGCGGCCGTTGACCGAGGCGCGGCGGCCGGCGTCGACCTCACGCTTCCATGTCCGCACGTAGTTGGAGGCGGTCAGCCGCTCCACGTCGTTGAGCTCGAGCAGGTCACCGACGAACGAGGTCAGTGCCATCGTGTCGCGAGGGTCGTTGTCCGGCACGTGCTCGTGCAGCGCGGCGTGCACCTGGCTGCGCAGCGAGCCCTCACGGATCGCCCGGCTCGGGGTCAGCGTCGGCTCGTCGCCGAGATCCGGTGTGACCACCTTCGACTGGCCCCGGGCCCGGCGCGGGGCCGGCGGCGGCAGGATCTCGGCGATCTCGCCCCGCCACTCGCCCAGCGGCGAGACGGCCGGCGGCTCGGGAGTGGCGGGAACGGCCACCTCAGCGGGCCCGGCGGCCACAGCAGGCGCTGGGGGCGCACCAGGCGCAACGGGAACGTCAGCCACCTCCGGCAGCGTCAGTTGCTCCTCAGCCGGCACCGATTCCGCATCGGTGATGGCCGGCCGGCGCGCCGGCTCGTCGACCACGGAGATGATCCGCGCGTCGGATGCCAGGCGGGCCGGGGACAGGTCCGCGGCGATGAGCGCGGTGAGGCCGTCGTAGTCGGCACCGTCGGCGAGCCGCACGGCGATCTCGTCCAGGTCGTAGACGGCGACCGCGATGTCGGCCGTCGTCGGGTCGACCGCGGCGCGGATCTTGCGGTGCAGCACCTTGGCGATCGCCTTGGTCCGCACCTCCTTGCGCTTCTCGGCGCGCGCCGCCGCGAGGGAGGTGTAGAGCCCGAGCCGGTCGTCGGCCTTCGCCAGGTTCTTGGCCCGCAGGGTCAGCCACGGGTGCCGGATCCAGTGCCCGACCATCTCGTAGGCGGGCGTGGTCGGCGGCAGGTCGCCGGTGGCCCGCAGCCGGTCGCGGCGCTGGTTCTCCGTGTGCATCAGCCACACCAGGTAACCCAGCAACGACATGCCGGCGAAGAAGCCGGCGAGCAGCTTGTTGTCGTGCGCCAGCCAGTTGAAGGCGACGGCGAAGCCGGCGATGGCCGCGGACAGCACCCGCGAGGCCGTCGCCCGCTCACCCAGCCGGCGCCGGACGTCGGCGTTGGCCAGGACCACGATGCCGCCCAGCTCCAGCGCGCCGACCGCGGGGATGGCCCACAGGAGCGGGATGCCGAGCGCCTCGACCGCGCCGGACACCTGCCCGGCGAGGGCGACCAGCAGCACCACGAAGTAGAAGAGCTGGCGCATGTATGAGGTGCGGCGGACCGTGCGTTGCAGGTCGGCGTCGAGTTCGACAATTCCAGGTCGCTTACTGCCCGGCGAAGTCACCGGCTTCTCCTGTCATCCGTTGCGGGCAGCGGGTAGCCCCGCGCCGCGAGGAACTCGGCCAGCGCGAGGTCCACGGAGCTCTGCACCGTGGTGTTGTGGTCTTCGACGAAGCGCTGGAGCATCTGCTCGATCTCCACCCGGACCCGCGTGTTGAGCTGCACACGCTCGAATCGCGGTCGCTGCGGCGGCATCGCCACCGCGTTCTCTGTCGTTTCCAACCCACACTCCTGCTAGCCGTTTGCTAGCGGGGACGCTAGCAAAGGAAGCGTCAATGTCCTCAATCGACGCGCCGGGCCAGCGCCACCGCGGTCACCAATGCGGCGAGCAGCCCGCCGGCGCCGGCCACGATCAGGGTCGTCGGCGCGTCGGTGGCGTCCAGCAGCAGGCCACCGAGCACGTAGGACAGCGCGGCGGACGCGCCCACCGCGCCGTACAGGTTGGCGAAGACCCGGCCCAGCAGTGCGTCCGGGACGAGCCGTTGCAGCAGCGTGTTGCTCGCCACATCGATCGCGGCGATGCCGAGCCCGCGCCCCGCCTGCATCGCGAACACCGCCGCCACGGCCCAGGTGACGTGCGCGAACGCCCCGGTGAGCAGGTTACCGGCCGAGCTGACCGCGAAGCCCGCGACCAGCAGCACGGTCATCCCAAGGTGGTTGCCGGCCTTCGACAGCAGCGCATAGCCGGCGGTGAGGCCGAAGCCGACCGCGCCGAGCAGCAGCGCCGCGACCGAGTCGTTGGTGTGCAGGCCCTCCTTGGCCAGCACGACGAGCGCGACGTCGTCGACGCCGGTGCACAGCACGACCGCGCAGAAGCCGAGCGCGATGATCCGCACCGTGCGGTGCCGCGCCAGGTATCCCAGTCCGGTGCGGGCGCCCTTCCACAGCGACTCGACCTCCGCCTTTTCCACCGGCGCCAGGTGCGGCAGCCCGGTCAGGAGCGCGGCGGACACGACGAACGACGCCGCGTCGACGGCGAGCACGCCCCGCGTCCCCAGGCCCGGCAGCAGGGCCGCGGCCAGCAATGGTCCCGCCAGCTCGGCGATGTTGGTGACCAGACCCAGCCGGGCGTTGCCGGCGACGAGACCCTCCGGCGGCACCAGCGACGGCACGGCGGCCCGCGACGCCGGCTGGAAGACCTGCCCCGCGACGGCCCGGGCGGCGACCAGCACCAGCAGCAGCCACACCGGGGGCAGGGACAGCGCGATGACCAGGACTGCGAGGGCCTGCACCAGCTCGCAGCCGATCATCAGCCGGCGCCGGTCGAACCGGTCGGCGAGGGCTCCCGCGAACGGCGCGACGAGCGACGGCACGAAGTCCCCGGCGAGCAGCAGCGCGGCGACCGCGAGGGCCTGGCCGGTCGACGTGGCGACGTGCAGCATCAGCGCGACCATGCTGAGGGTGTCGCCGGCGTACGAGATGGCGCGTGCCCCCAGAAGCATCCGGAAGCCCCTCGGGGTTGTCTCGGGGTCGCTCCCTGATGTGCCGCTTATCCGCTCAGCCATACCGTCATCCACATGACCGAGTGGCTCGAACCGCTGTACAGCCTTCCCGCCGCCCTGCTGGGGCTGGCGCTGGGGCTCGTCATGCTGCTCGACTCCATCCCGCTGCTCGGCATCCTCATCCCGGCCGATGTCGCCATCCTCACCACGGCCGGCGCCACCGATCCGTTCAGCAGCCTGGGCTGGATCATCGCAGGGTGCCTGGCCGGCTGGTCACTGAGTTTCTTCGTCGGCTGGACCTTCGGCCAGCGGCTGCGGCAGGGCCGGTTCGGCCGCTGGATCGGCGAGGACCGCTGGGCGAAGGCGGACCACGTGGTCCGCACCGGCGGCGCCCGGATCCTGGTCACGGCGCCGTTCCTGCCGTTCCTCAACACCCTGGTGCCGCTCGCCGCGGGCGGGCTGCGGATGCCCTACCTGCGGTTCCTGCGCTCCGCCGTGCTCGGCTCGGCCCTGTGGGGCGGGCTCTACGTGGGGCTGGGCGTCGCCGCCTCCCGCCTGTCGGGCCTGCTCCCGACCGGTAGCCTGACCACGGTCGCGACGGTCGGCCTGGGGTGTGCGTTCGGGTGGGTGGCGCTGTTCACGACCCGGCGCATGGCTACGGTCAGTAACTGACCGTACGCGTTCTCGGTCCTGTGCTTCCGGAGGGCAGTCGGTAATCTGACGGCTGACCAGCCCGCGGAAGGGACACCGTTGCGGAAGCGCATCATCGCCTCGCTCCTCGTGGCGCTCGTCATGATCGGTGCCTGGGGGGTGCCGGCCGGCGCGGCGCCGGGCGACCCGACCGCCGCACCCGATGAGGGCACCGCCAACATGACCCTCGGTGAGCTGCTGGACAAGGCCAACGGCGACTTCCTGGACGCCCAGGGCATCCTCGAGGTCTCCAAGAAACGCCAGGCGGAGCTCACCGCGCAGGTCGACTCGATGCAGCGCGAGCTCGACGTGATCCTCGGCGAGGTCAACGTCATCGCGGGCGCCGCCTACCGCACCGGCGGGGTGCGCACCGCCGCCGCGCTGCTGCAGAGCGACTCCACCGAGTCGTTCATGGAGCGCACGATGATGGTCAACACGATCGCCCGCTACAACGACCGCCAGATCGGGCGGCTCACGAAGCTGCAGAAGGATCTCGGCGAGGCGAAGAAGGCCGTCGACGCGGAGGTCGCGCAGCAGCAGGCGCAGACCGACGTCATGGCGAAGAAGAAGAAGGACGCCGAGACCGCCCTGGTGAAGATGGGCGGCCGGGCCAACGGCTACGTCAACGCCAACTCACCGCTGGCCACCCCGGCCCCACGCAACGCCAACGGCTCGTGGCCGAAAGAGAACTGCATCATCGACGACCCGACCACGACCGGCTGCATCACCCCGCGCACCCTGCACGCGGCGAAGGAGGCCCAGAAGGCCGGCTTCACCCGCTACTACTCGTGCTACCGGCCCTCCGGCCCGTATGAGCATCCGAAGGGCCGGGCGTGCGACTTCGCCGCCGCGGCCAACGGCTTCGGCGGCGTGGCGACCGGCGGGGACAAGACCTACGGCGGCAACCTGGCCGCGTTCTTCGTCCGCAACGCGAGCGCGCTCGGCGTGCTCTACGTCATCTGGTTCCGGCAGGTGTGGACCCCGGCGGCCGGCTGGCACTCCTACAGCGGCGGCAACGGCGACCCGTCCAGCGACCACACCAACCACGTCCATCTCTCCCTGTACTAGACCCGGTGGCGCCAGCCGAAGGGGTCCTCGGCGGTGCCGCGCTGGATGCCGAGGAGCGCGTCGCGGATCCGGGCGGTGACCGGGCCCTCGACCGCGCCGGCGATGGTGAACTCGTCGCCGGCGGTGCGCGCGGTGCCGATCGAGCTGATGACGACGCCGGTGCCGCTGGCGAAGGTCTCCTTGAGCGCGCCCGAGCGGGCGTCGTCGCGCCACTCCTGCAGCGTGTAGGGGCGCTCGGTCACCGTGAGCCCCTGGTGCCCGGCCAGGCGCAGCACCGAGTCACGCGTGACACCGGGCAGGATCGTGCCGCCCAGCGGCGGGGTGACGAGCTCGCCGTCGTAGACGAAGAAGAGGTTGTTGCTGCCGGACTCCTCGATGTAGCGGCGCTCCACGGAGTCCAGGAACACGACCTGGTCGCAGCCGGCCTCGTGGGCCTGCTCCTGGGCGCGGAGGCTGGCGGCGTAGTTGGCGGCGGTCTTGACCGCTCCGGTGCCGCCGGGCGCGGCCCGTGAATACTCCTGCGAGACCCACATCGTGACGGGCTTGGCACCGCCGGCGAAGTAGGAACCGGCCGGCGAGGCGATGACGGCGAACAGGTACTCCGAGGACGGCCGCACGCCGAGGAACGGGTCCGTGGCGATCATGAACGGGCGCAGGTAGAGGCTCTGCCCGTCGTGGGCGGGCACCCAGTCCCGGTCGGCGTCGACCAGCAGCTCGACGGCACGCAGGAACAGCTCCTCGGGCAGCCGCGGCATGGCGAGGCGCTCGGCGGTCACGTTGAGCCGGCGGGCGTTCGCCTCGGGGCGGAACAGCGCGACCCCGCCGTCGGGCTGCGCGTAGGCCTTGAGCCCTTCGAAGATCTCCTGCCCGTAGTGCAGGGCGGCGGTCGCCGGCGAGAGCGAGAGCGGGCCGAACGGCTCCAGCCGCGCGTCATACCAGCCTTTGCCGTCGGCATATCTGATGGTGACCATGTGGTCGGTGAAGACGCGACCGAAGCCGGGGTCGCTCAACAGGGCCGCGCGCTCGGCCGCGGGGCGGCGCGACGCGGAAACGGTTGCGAAATCAAGCATTCCGCGACTGTATGCGCTGACTGAACGATCCCTAAGGTCCTTCCCGAGAACTGGTCAGTAGCTTCAGAAGATGCCGGCCGGCGGCGCCGGGGACTCGGTGGCGATCGCGTCGGTGACGACCCGGGCGCCGGCGACCAGGCGGTCGAGGTCCGCGCCGTGCACGAGCCGGGCCGGGAACGGGTCCGCGGCGCCGGTCCGGGCGAACCCGGCGACCGGCAGCGGCGCCGCCGACGCGGCCAGGATGACGTTGCCGAACCGCCGGCCGCGCAGGACGGACGGCTCGGCGAGCAGGCACACGTCGGCGTAGAGCTGCCGCAGCGTCGCGACCTGACCGCGGGCGAAGGCCAGCCCGGTGCCGTCGGCGAGGTTGGCGGTGTAGACGCCGCCGGGGCGCAGCAGCGCCGCCGCCGCGGTCAGGAACTCCAGCGACGCCAGGTGCGCCGGGACGCGGGCGCCGCGGTACACATCGGCGATGACCAGGTCGAAACGGCCGCCGGACATCGATTCCACGGCGGCCCGGGCGTCCATCGCGCGGACCCGGATGTCGGCACCCCGCGGCAGCGGCAGCACCCGTCGCACGAGGGCGATCAGCGCGGCGTCCAGCTCGACCACCCGCTGCGACGAGCCGGGCCGGGTCGCGGCGACGTAGCGGGCCATCGTCAGCGCGCCGCCGCCGAGGTGCAGCACCGACAGCGGGGCGCCGGCCGGCGCGACCCCGTCGACGATCGAGGCCAGGCGGCGCATGTACTCGAAGTCGAGCCGCCGGGGATCGTCCAGGTCGACGGCGGATTGCGGGTAGCCGTCCACCAGCAGCGTCCACCGCCCGGGCCGGCCGTCGTCGGAGTGCAGCTCGGCGACCCCGCCGTCGATCTGCTCGACAATGCCGCCCGCCCGCTTCTGTCGACCCATGTGCCCACCGTAGTGACCCGGTGCGTGAAGAATTTTTGTCATCGGGTGTTGTTCAATGTCGCCTTTAGGACGAACATTTCCCCGTTGGTGCCCGAACGATCCCCTCACGCGGAGGCGCGATGCAAGTACCCGCCGCATTCGAATATGCAAAGGCCACGTCGGTGACCCAGACGCTGGACCTGCTGGCCCAGTGGGGCGAGGACGCCCGCGTCATCGCCGGCGGTCACAGCCTGATCCCGATGATGAAGCTGCGGCTGGCCCGGCCCACGGCGCTGATCGACATCAACGACGTCGACGAGCTGTCCTACATCAAGGTCGAGGGTGGTGAGCTGCGGATCGGGGCGCTGACCCGGCACGCCGAGCTGCTCGAGTCGGCCCTCGTCGAGGAGCACTACCGCATCTTCCGGGACGCGGAGCGGGTGATCGCCGACCCGATCGTGCGCAACCGGGGCACCGTCGGCGGCTCGCTGTGCCAGGCGGACCCGGCCGAGGACCTCTCCGCCGCGTTCGCCGCGGTCGGCGCCTCGGTGGTCATCCAGGGTGCGCGGGGGTCGCGCACCGTGCCACTGACCGAGTTCCACGTCGGCCCCTACGAGACGGTCGTCGAGGCCGGCGAGCTGCTGACCGAGGTGCGCGTGCCGATCCGCCCGGGTGGCGGGTCCGCATACGTGAAGGTGGAGCGGCGCGTCGGTGACTGGGCGGTCGCCGCGGCCGGCGCCGCGCTGTGGACCTCCTCCGAGGGCACCGTGAGCAACGTCGGCATCGGCCTGGCCGCCGTGGGCGCCGAGCACTTCCGCGCCGCCGAGGCCGAGGTGTACCTGGTCGGGAAGCCGGCCACGGAGGAGAGCTTCGCCGAGGCGGGACGCATCGCCGCGCAGCACAGCAACCCGGTCGCCGACCAGCGCGGACCGGTCGACTACAAGCGGCACCTCGCCGGTGAGCTGACCGTGCGCGCACTGCGCGCCGCGGCCGCCCGCGCGCGGGGTCAGGAGGCCTGACGATGCAGATCACCGTGACGGTGAACGGCGAGAGCCACACCCGCGACGTGGAGCCCCGGCTGCTGCTGGTCCACTTCCTTCGCAACGACCTCGGCCTCACCGGGACGCACTGGGGCTGCGACACGTCCAACTGCGGCGTGTGCACCGTGACCCTGGACGGCGTGCCGGTCAAGTCCTGCACCGTCCTGGCCGTGATGGCCGACGGCAAGCAGGTCGGCACCGTCGAGGGCATGGAGCGCGCCGACGGGCTCGATCCGGTGCAGCAGGGCTTCGTGCAGTGCCATGGGCTGCAGTGCGGCTTCTGCACCCCGGGCATGATGCTCACCGCCCGCTGCCTGCTCGACAAGAACCCCGACCCGTCGGAGCAGGAGATCCGCGAGGCGATCTCCGGCCAGATCTGCCGGTGCACGGGTTACGAGAACATCGTGCGCTCGGTCCGCTGGGCCGCCGAGCACGAGGCCGCAGCGAAAGCCGAGGTGACGTCATGACGGTGACCGAGAACCCCACCCCGATGGGCTTCGGCCGCATGCACCGCAAGGAAGACGCGCGGTTCGTGCGGGGCAAGGGCAACTACGTCGACGACGTCAACCTGCCGGGCATGCTGCACGGGTCGTTCCTGCGCAGCCCGTATGCCCACGCGAAGATCGTCTCGATCGACACCAGCGCGGCGGAGGCGCTGCCGGGCGTCAAGGCCGTCATCACCGGCGCCGTCCTGGAGACGCTGAGCCTGGCCTGGATGCCGACCCTGTCCTACGACACCCAGGCGGTGCTCGCGACCGACAAGGTCCGCTTCCAGAACCAGGAGGTCGCGTTCGTCGTCGCGGACAACCACTACATCGCGCGCGACGCCCTGGAGCTCATCGAGGTCGAGTACGAGCCGCTGCCGGTCGTCGCCGACGCCAAGCAGGCCCTCGCTCCCGGCGCCCCGGTCATCCGGGACGACAAGGAGGGCAAGACCGACAACCACATCTTCGACTGGTCCGCCGGTGACAAGGAGAAGACCGACGCGGTCTTCGCGTCGTCGGACGTGGTCGTCGCGGAGGACATCCTGTACCCCCGGGTGCACCCGTCCCCGTTGGAGACGTGCGGCGCGGTCGCCGACTTCGACAAGGTCACCGGCAAGCTGACGATCTACTCGACCACCCAGGCGCCGCACGCGCACCGGACGGTCTACGCCCTCGTCGCGGGCCTGCCGGAGCACAAGATCCGGGTCATCTCCCCCGACATCGGCGGCGGTTTCGGCGGCAAGGTCGGCATCTACCCCGGCTACGTCCTGGCGATCGTCGGCTCCATCGTCACCGGCAAGCCGGTGAAGTGGATGGAGGACCGCAACGAGCACCTGACGGCCACCGCGTTCGCCCGCGACTACCACATGCGCGGCGAGATCGCGGCGACCAAGGACGGCAAGATCCGGGCGCTGCGGGTCGACGTGCTCGCCGACCACGGCGCGTTCAACGGCACCGCCCAGCCGACGAAGTTCCCGGCCGGCTTCTTCCACATCTTCACCGGGTCCTACGACCTGGAGGCGGCGTCCTGCAACGTCAAGGGCGTCTACACCAACAAGGCACCCGGCGGCGTCGCGTACGCCTGCTCGTTCCGGATCACCGAGGCCGCGTACCTGGTCGAGCGCATGATCGACGTGCTCGCCTTCGAGCTGAAGATGGACCCGGCCGAGCTGCGGATGAAGAACCTGCTCCAGCCGGCGCAGTTCCCGTACACCACGCCGACCGGCTGGGAGTACGACTCGGGCGACTACCCGAAGGCGCTGCGCCTGGCCATGGACATGGTCGGATACGAGAAGCTGCGGGTCGAGCAGGCCGAGAAGCTCCAGCGCGGCGAGTACATGGGCATCGGCATCAGCTTCTTCACCGAGGGTGTCGGCGCCGGCCCGCGCAAGCACATGGACATCCTCGGCCTGGGCATGGCCGACGGCGCCGAGCTGCGGGTCCACCCGACCGGCAAGGCGGTGCTGCGGCTGTCGGTGCAGACCCAGGGTCAGGGCCACGAGACGACCTTCGCGCAGATCGTCGCGGAGGAGCTCGGCATCTCCCCCGACGACATCGACGTCGTGCACGGCGACACGGACCAGACCCCGTTCGGCCTCGGCACCTACGGCTCCCGGTCCACCCCGGTGTCGGGTGCCGCGACCGCGATCGTGGCCCGCAAGGTCCGCGACCGGGCGCGGATCGTGGCATCGGCGATGCTCGAGGTGTCCCCGGACGACCTGGAGTGGGAGAAGGGGAAGTTCTTCGTCAAGGGCGACCCCGACCAGGCCAAGACGATCCAGGAGATCGCCATGGCCGCGCACTCCAGCCTCGAACTGCCCGAGGGCGTCGAGGGCCACCTGGACGCGACGACGGTCTACAACCCGCCGAACCTGACCTACCCGTTCGGCGCGTACATCTGCGTCGTCGACGTCGACCCGGCCACCGGGCAGGTCAAGGTCCGCCGGTTCATCGCGGTCGACGACTGCGGCGTGCGGATCAACCCGATGATCGTCGAGGGCCAGGTGCACGGCGGTCTCGCCGACGGCATCGGCATGGCGCTCATGCAGCTCATGGCGTTCGACGAGGACGGCAACCACCTCGGTGCGTCGCTCATGGACTACCTGCTGCCCACCTCCCTCGAGTGCCCCTCGTGGGAGCTCGGCGAGACGGTGACGCCGTCGCCGCACCACCCGATCGGCGCCAAGGGCGTCGGCGAGTCCGCGACCGTCGGTTCGCCGGCCGCCGTGGTCAACGCGGTCCTCGACGCGCTGAAGCCCTTCGGGGTCCGGCACGCCGACATGCCGCTCACCCCGTCCAACGTGTGGCGCGCCGCTCAGGGCCGCCCGATCCGCACAGATTTGGCCATTCAGTAATGGATCTCCTCCATCGCGCCGACCGGTTGCGCGCGGACCGCACCCCGTTCGTCCTGGCCACCGTGGTCCGCGCCGAGCGCCCGACCAGCGCCAAGACCGGCGACCGCGCCCTCGTGCTGCCGGACGGCACGATGGAGGGGTTCGTCGGCGGCACCTGCGCCGAGTCCACCGTCCGTCTCCAGGGGCTCCGGCTGCTGGAGACGGGCGAGTCGACGCTGCTGCGGATCACGCCCAGCGACTCCCCATCCGGCGCTGACGGCGAGCGGGAGGGCCTGCTGACGGTCACGAATCCGTGTCTGTCGGGGGGCACCCTGGAAATCTTCCTGGAGACGATGATCCCGGCGCCGCTGGTGTACGTGCATGGTGAAGCTCCCGTTGCCCGCGCGATGGTCGACGTGGCGCGCTCGATCGGCTGGGAAGGGGTCCGCGGGCCCGCTTCCGCGCTTCCGCTGGATGCCTCGGCGGTCGTCGTCGCCTCGCACGGGCGGGATGAGGTCGAGGTGCTGACCGCCGCCGTTCGCGCTGATGTGCCGTACATCGCGCTCGTCGCCAGCCGGAAGCGCGCTGCCGCGGTCCTGGACGAGCTGCAGCTGACCGCTCTGGAGAAGGCGCGCATCCACGCGCCCGCCGGCCTGGACATCGGCGCCCGGACGGCACCGGAGATCGCGCTGTCGATCCTGGCCGAGGTCATCTCCAGCCGGCCGCGGCAGACCGCACCTCCCCCTGGCCGCATCGAGCTCCCGCTGCTCGTTGTGTCCCAGGTGGCAATCGCCAAGGACCTGGTGTGCGCCATGGACGTGGCGATCTCCCCGGACGCGCTGCAGTACGAGCACGAGGGCACCATGTACTACTTCTGCGGCTCCGGCTGCCGGCGGGCGTTCATCGACAACCCGGCCCGGTACCTGTGACGGCGTCGGTCGAGGAGCTGGTCGACGGGCTGGCCGCGCAGGGGTACCTCGCCGACCAGAGCCTCGCCACGGCACTGTTCCTGTCGGTGCGGCTCGGCCAGCCGACCCTGCTCGAAGGGGAGCCCGGGGTCGGCAAGACCGCCGCCGCGGGTGCCCTCGCCGCGTTCCTGGACACGCCGCTGATCCGGTTGCAGTGCTACGAGGGGCTCAGCGCCGCCGAGGCCCTCTACGAGTGGAACTACCCCCGCCAGCTGCTCGGGATCCGGCTCGCCGAGGCCCGTGGCGAGGTGCCCCGCGAGGCGGACCTGTTCGCCCCCGAGTACCTGCTGCGCCGGCCGCTGCTCGCCGCGATCGAACATCCCGGGCCGCGCCCGGCGGTGCTGCTCATCGACGAGGTCGACCGGGCCGACGACGAGTTCGAGGCGTTCCTGTTCGAGCTCCTGGCGGAAGGGTCGGTGACCATCCCCGAACTGGGGACGCGGACCGCCGTCGTGCCGCCCGTCGTCGTGCTCACCAGCAACCGGACCCGGGACCTGCACGACGCGCTGCTGCGGCGCTGCCTGTACCACTGGATCGGCTATCCCGACGCGCACCGGGTCGCGGCGATCATCAGGCAGCGGGTGCCGGGCGCCGACGAGCTCCTCGCCGCCCAGGTCGCCGGCGCGGTCTCGCGGCTGCGCGGCCTCGACCTGACCAAGCCGCCCGGTGTCGCCGAGGCGATCAGCTGGGCCAACGCGCTGCGCCTGCTGGGCCTGCCCCTCGACGAGAAGTCCGCCGGCGCGACCCTCGGCGCGGTCCTGAAGTATCGCGAGGACGAGGAGCTGGCCCGCAGGACGGGACTGGCGGACCTTGTCGAGAGGTGACCTGGCCGGGCTCGTCGCCGCGTTCGGGGCGGCGCTGCACGACGCGGGGCTGCCCGTCGGGCCGGACCGCAGCGAACGCTTCGCCCGGGCCGTCACGCTGCTGGCCCCGACCACGACCGCTGAGCTGCACCGCTGCGCGCGGGCGACCCTGACCTGCCATCCGGAGCAGTTCGAGATCCTCGACCGGGTCTTCGACGCGGTCTTCCGCGGCTACGCCGACGACCCGGCCGACTTCCGCGGCGACCCCAACGCCGTCGGCACGTCCACGACCAGTGCTTCCTCCGGGAGCACCCCGTCGGCCGGGCCGCCGCCGGCCGGCACGGCATCCACCGGCCGGGAGATCGAGATCCCGGTCGCGACCGTCGGCAGCGCGACCGAACGCCTCGCGTCGCGGGACTTCGCCACGCTGACCCCGTCGGAGCTCTCCGAGCTGGCGGACCTGATGCGCCGGCTCGCCGTGGCGACCCCGCCACGCCGGACCCGCCGCATGGCCGCCCGGGCGCACGGCAATGCCGTCGACCTGCGGGCCACGCTCCGGCGGGCCCGGCGCACCGGCGGGCATCCGGTGCGGCTGATGCGCCGCGAACCGCGCGTGCGCCCCCGGCGGCTCGTCGCGCTCTGCGACATCTCCGGCTCGATGGAGCCCTACGCCAGGGCGATGCTGCAGCTGCTGTACTGCGCGGCCGGCACCTCGCGCGCCGAGGTGTTCACCTTCGCCACCCGGCTGACCCGCCTGACGAAGATCCTCGCCCGCACCCGACCGGCCGTCGCCCTCCACCGCGCCGGGCAGGCCGCCCCCGACTGGTCCGGCGGCACCCGCATCGGCGCCGCGCTGAAGGCCTTCAACGACACCTTCGGCCGGCGCGGGATGGCCCGCGGCGCGGTCGTGCTCATCGTCTCCGACGGCTGGGAGACCGGCGACCCGGCGCAGGTCGGCGTCGAGATGGCCCGGCTGTCCCGGCTCGCCCACCGCATCGTCTGGGTCAACCCCAGAACCCAGAGCCCCCGCTACCGGCCGCTCGTCGGTGGCATGGCCGCCGCGTGGCCCTACTGCGACGCGGTGGTCAGCGCACACTCCCTCAACGCTCTCGACCCCCTCCTGGCCGCATTAGAAGGACGTGCCCGTCATGCTGCTCACCAATGAGTTCGTCGTCCACCGCCCCCTCGAAGAGACCTGGACCGTCCTGACCGACCTGGAGCGGATCGCGCCGTGCATGCCCGGCGCCCAGCTCACCTCGGTGCAGGGCGACGAATACCACGGCAAGGTCAAGGTCAAGGTCGGCCCGATGACCGCCCAGTTCTCCGGTGTGGCCACGTTCAAGGAGCGCGACGAGGCGGCTCACCGCGCCGTCATCGACGCCCGCGGCCGCGACGCGACCGGCAAGGGACGCGCGTCGGCCCTCGTCACGGCGGTGCTGGTGGCCGAGGGCGATGCGACGAAGGTGACCGTCGAGACGGACCTGACGATCGCGGGCCCGCTCGCGCAGATGGGCCGCAGCACGATCGGCGACATCAGCACCCGGCTGCTCGGCCAGTTCGTCACCAACCTGGAGGCGCAACTGGCCGCGGCGCCCCCCTCGGTCGAGTCGCCCCCTTCGGCCGAGCCGGCCCCTTCGGTCGAGCCGGCCCCCTCGGTCGAGCCGGCCTCCTCGGTCGAGAAGGTCGAAGAGGTCGAGGCGATCCTGCCGACGGCTTCCGTTCCCGACGCGAACGGGGTGACGACCGCGCCCGCCCAGCACGCCGTCCGGGTCATCGAGGGGCCGGAGGCCGAGCCCGTCAACCTGCTCGAGACCGCCGGTACCACCAACATCATCAAGATCGCGGTCCCGATCGTCGTCCTCGTCGCGGCGATCGTCGCCGTGGTCATCTGGCTGACCTGAACCCAGACAAGGCGAAGGGCACCGGCCGGGTCGCGGTCGGTGCCCTTCTGTTTCCTCACCCCATCCGTGCGGCCCCGAAGATCAGCCGCAAGTGAAGACTGCCGGGGCCGCGTTCGGCCCCCATGCCACCTTGCCGATCAGCAGGATCGTCGTCGACTCGCCCGGCTTCAGCCTGGTCTGCCACGGCTTGACCTGCACCGAGGCGCCGGTCTGCGTGGCGGTGCCGTTGACCGCCAGCTCGACCTTCTGCGTGCCGGTGTAGGCGAAGCGCAGCGACCAGTTGTCCAGCGCCTGCTTCGAGGTGTTGCGGACCGTCGCCGAGGCGATGTAGACACCGCCCAGGTCCAGGACCTTGGTGTAGGACACGGTGCACGGCGACTTCGGCACCGCGCCGCCCTCGCCCTGGTCCGCGAGGAACGACGACACCCACGACAGCGCCGAGTTCCAGTTGATGGTGATCTCGTTCGTCGACCACGACTCGATCTCGTCCAGGTAGCAGAACTGCGGCTTGCAGCCCGGCAGGATCTTCGAAGCGACCGGGTCCTGGATCGAGGAGTTCGGGCCGCCCGACAGCGAGCCGGCCGGCGGGTTGGGCAGCGCCGGGTTGAGCTGGTGGGCGTACATCCGCGAGTGCTGGTTGTGCGACGCCCGCTCGCCGTAGCCGGTCACGTAGGACTGGTTGAGTGCGTTGCGGCCCAGGATGTAGTCGATGCCCGTGACGACGCCGTCGCGGAACGCGGTGTCGCCGCTGATGTCGTACGCGGTGGCGATCACCGCCAGGTTGTTGACGACGAGGCCGTTGGAGCCCCAGTCGAACTTCCCGTTGGTCGGGTTGTAGGCGATGTTGTAGGCGTTGCCGCGCAGCGTCGACAGGTAGCCGCGGGCACCGTCCACAACGGACTGCCGCACCCGGTTGCGGTCGGGCAGCGCATTGGGGACGGTCGCCAGGTCGAGCCGGCCGGCCGTCGCGGTGAACTTCCAGTCGAAGCCCTCCGGGCGGAACACGTCGGCGGTGTGCCACGGCGACGCGACGACCGCGTCCTGGTAGGCCTTCTCACCGGTGCTGATGAACAGCTCCGCCGCGGCCCAGTAGAACTCGTCGGTCACGTTGTCGTCGTCGTACGCGCCGCCGCCGGTGCCGTCCGTGACCAGCGCGTAGCGGGCCGGGTTGGCCAGCGCCGCAGCGTAGGCCGTCTTCGCGGCGGCGAGCAGCTTCGCCGCGAACGCCTTGTCGTAGGGCTGGAAGAGCCGGGCGCCCTGCGCGGCGGTGGCGGCGAGGTTCAGCGTCGCGGCCGTCGACGGTGCGTGCAGCTCGCGCGGCTGCGGGTCGGCGGCCGGGTCGAGCGGCAGGCCGGTCCAGGCCGCGTCGTGGACCTTGTGGTGGACCATGCCCGCGAGGGGCTTGCCGGCCGGCACCTGCATGCGCAGCATGAACTCCAGCTCCCAGCGGGCCTCGTCGAGGACGTCGGGCACCTGGTTGCCGTGCTCCGGAATCCGCAGCGAGCCGTCGCCGAGCTTGTCCGCGCGGGCCCCGGCGGCGACCTTGGTCCGCTCGAACGTGCTCAGCAGCTGATACACGGAGATGCCGCCGTTGACGACGTACTTGCCGTGGTCGCCGGCGTCGTACCAGCCGCCGCGCACGTCCAGGCGGTAGTCGCACACGCCGGGCTGGCACGGCACGTCGGTGTCGCCCTGGTTGGGCGCGACGCCGAGGTGACCGGCGGCGCGGGCGTAGCCGGGGGCGATGCTGTCGAGGATCTCGATGCCGCTGCGCTGGGTGTAGTACCACGACAGCGAGTCGGTGCGGAGCTTCTCGTAGGCGGCGTTGACGCCGATGTCGAACGGCACGCTGGTCTCACCGTCGGCGGTCAGCGTGTAGCCGGTCCCTTTGACGAGGTACGAGCTGAAGTCCGCCGTCTGCACGTGCTGACCGGAGGTCGGGTCGACGCCGGATGGGCCCGGGGATGGAGCAGTCGTGCCGGTGGCGACGACCGTGCCGGCGGCGTTGCGCAGCTGCCACGGCAGGGCCGTGGTCGCCTCGGTCACGACGGTGGCGGCCTTCGGGCCGTTGGCGAGGTAGCCGACCTGGTTGACCCGCACCCGCGGGCCGGTGTCCGGGACGTACACGGGCGGCGGTGCACCTCCCTGCAGCGAGATGTCGTCGAGGCACAGCGTCCAGGCCGCGGCGCTCCCGCCGACCTGGAACGCGACCTGACCCGCGTCGGTGTCGGCGGCCGCGGTGAAGGTGTAGCTGTAGGTCTGCGGCGTCGCGGTGAGGGCCGGCGCCGCGGAGAGCTCCTGGGTATAGGGCGGCGCCGCGAGCTGGACGTTGGCGCGGACCGTCACCGGGGTGCTGGCGCTGGCCTTGAACGCCAGCCGGTAGGACTCGCCGGCCTGCAGTTTGACCGCGTTCTGGCCGATGATCGCGTCCCACGGGTTGGCGGTCCCGGCGGGGATGGTCGCGCACAGCTGCCCGTCCACGACGGCGGCCGGCGCGTTGCCGGTCCACCACCACGGGTCGGTGCCGCTGTCGAAGGTGCCGTTGACGAGCTGTTCAGCCGGGTCGGCGAAGGCGGCGGAGGCGGTCATCGGCACGACCAGCACCGCCGCCGTTAAGGCAAGCGAGAGTTTGCGCTTCACACAGACACCCCTTGTGGCGGAAGGGAAATGGGAGCGCTCCCACTGTGGCCCACAGCACAGAGAGTGTCAATACTCTTTCTGCCCGGCTATCGCTTCAGCGTCGGGAACACGTACCAGACGGCGATGAACGCGGCTCCGAGCGCCGCGGCGACGGCGACGGCCCACGAGGTGGCGACCACGACCTCGAAGACCAGGAACACCGCGCCGACCACCGACAGCCACAGGAACACCAGACCGGCGCCGGCCAGGGTGCTGCTCGCGTCGACGAGCTCCTCCTTGCGGCCGCGGCGGAACAGGATCCGGTGGTGGCTCACCGGGGCGATCAGGCAGAGCGTCGCGAGCGCGGTGAGCAGCAGCGTCACGATGTAGGTCGTCCGCTGCAGGTCGGTGATCTGCTCGAACCGCTGGTTGAACGGAAGCGTCAGCAGGAACGCGAACAGGATCTGCACGCCGGTCTGCGCGACCCGCAGCTCCTGCAGCAATTCATTCCAGTTCCGGTCGAAACGCTCATCGGGAGTCTCGTCGCGATCGGCCATGCGGGTTCATTTACCCAACGGGTCGGCGAAGCGAACTTGGCGATCGGCCCAAACCCGGCGCGTCGGGGCTGCGACCGGTTGCATGCTGGGCTTATGGTCGCGAACGTGAGCGCACCCTTCGATGAGTTGACGTCCGGTCGACGCGCGTGGATCGCCCGGGCCGGCCTGGCCGAGCTCGCGTCCGCCATCGGACGGCCCGGCCGCGTGGCCGTGTCCACCCGGCCCGACCTGCTGGCGCGGGTCGACCAGCACGCCGCCGCGATCCGGGAGTCGCTCGGCGGCACGCTGCTCGACCCGGTGGCCCTCGCCGGCTACGCGGCGGCGATCCGCGACGCCGCCCGGGATGCGGGCGAGACCCTGGATGACTGGTCCCGCCCGACCTGGGCGATGCTCCGCCTGTTGGCGATCTGCTCGCTGATCCCTTCCTGAGGGGTTACTTCAGGAAGCGCTTGTCGGCGTGCAGCGGGTCCGTCAGCCGGATGGTGATGAACTCGTTGTTGTCCGGCTGGCCCGGGGTACGGCCGTTGGAGAACGGGAAGTTGTTGTCGTTGACCACGCCGAGCGTGCGGTCGTCGAGGATGACGACGTCCTCGATGGTCTGGAACGGGAACGTGAAGGTGCCCGAGGTGCCGCCCAGGTGGCGCGGGTCGGCGATGTCCATGAGGTCCGCGACCAGGGTCTTCTCGAGCGTGCCGTTGGTCTTCTTCTTGGCGAGGTAGATCCGCTTGAACTTCGCGGTCGCGCCCTGCCCGTTGTCCCGCTCGATGATCAGGAAGCGGTCGTCGTCGACGGCGATCGCGTCGCCGATGGCGTTGGCTGGGTCCTCGAGCTGGTAGATCCAGCGCTTGCCCGTGTAGGTCCTCGACGCGATGTCGAACTCGTTGAGCCGCAGGCCACCCGCCGCGTCGCCGGCGACGACGCCCTCCAGCAGCGCGTACAGCTTCCGGCCGTCGGGCGACTGCGCGAGACCCTCGAAGCCCTTGCTGCTGTTCAGGTTCGGGTTGCCGGCCGGGTTCTCCGGCGCACGGACCCCGTCGAGCGGGATCGGCGCCTGCAGCAGCCGGCCGGCGCGGTCGAAGTGCAGCAGGTACGGGCCGAACTCGTCGCCGATCCAGTACGTGCCGTCCTTGGCCCGCTGGATCGACTCCACGTCGAAGTCGGCGCCGGTCAGCACCCGGTCGGGCCGGGTCAGCGCGAACGGCACGAGGCTGTTCGGGTCGGTGAGGTTGATGCCGCCGACCACGTCCACGGCGTGGTTGCCGTAGTCCGGCGCGACCCGCTGGATGCGCAGCACGAAGTCGGCACTGTTGGCCTTGTTGCCGTAGCCGTTGTCGGAGAGCACCTCGAAGGTGCCGTCCCCGTTGCGGACGATGCCGCTGAAGCCCTGGATCGGCTGGTCGGCGAACGGCGGGGTGATCCCGTTGGACGGTGTGCCGCCCAGCAGCGA
Organism: Dactylosporangium siamense; assembly: GCF_016862795.1. Classification (GTDB taxonomy): domain Bacteria; phylum Actinomycetota; class Actinomycetes; order Mycobacteriales; family Micromonosporaceae; genus Dactylosporangium; species Dactylosporangium siamense. The sequence continues at coordinate 100,161 of NZ_BONQ01000083.1, forward strand.
ACCCGACGGGTCACTCGCGGAGACGAACGTGGCGGCCGGCAGCGACGCGAAACCGGTCAGGGTGGCACGGCCGAAGCTGCCGTGAGCCGAGGCACTGGGGGCGGCGAGGGCGAGCGTGAGCACGCCGAGACCGACGCCGATGCCGGCGCGTCTGAGATTTCTCATGACCCGCGACGCTAGGAGGCCAGGATGAACCGCCTACGTTTTCTTGGTGATGGCCCCGAGAAGGGTGTGCAGCCTGCCGACGACGGCCGGGGCGTCGGTGATGCTGCCGCCGTCCTGGTAGTACACGAACGACACCCGCACGACCAGCTCGCCGCTGGCGGTCTCCACGTGCGCCTCGCCGGTGTCCGCGGACGAGTACGTCGTCGCGTCGATCGACTTCGGGTCCTTCGCCGTGCCCTTGTCGTAGGCGACCTGCTGCGCGGCGCCCATCGACGGCCGGACCAGCACCAGGAACAGGTAGAAGTTGCCCGAGACGCCGTCCACGGAGCACGCCTTGAGCGAGTCGGTGTCGCGCCGTTCCTTGGTGCCCGGCGCCTCCCCGAGCGCGGCCTTGAGCTGGTCGTCGGTGGCGAGGCCGCACACGTCGACGGCGTCGTAGAGCCCGCCGTTGCGTTTCGGATCCGACGGCTGGGCCGGACCGGACGTGTCATCGCCGCAGCCGGCGAGCGCCAGCACGACGCCCGCCGACAGCACGGCTTTCCGTAGGGTCACCCAGTGTTTGTACAGGGTTTCAGACGCGGCCGAAATCCTGGGTCCAGTACGGGGTCCCGTCGGCCTTGTACGCGAGGCCGACACCGACCGCGACGCTGCCGCAGTTGAGGATGTTGGCCTTGTGCCCGGGGCTGTTGATCCAGCCGTCGACGACCTCCTTCGGCGTCCGGTAGCCCCAGGCGATGTTCTCCGCCGACGCCCCGGTGGTGTAGCCGGCGGCCACCTCCCGCTGCACGAACGTGCTGCCGTTGGATCCGGTGTGGCTGAAGAAGTTGTTCGTCACCATGTCCGTGCTGTGCGCCCGGCCGGCGGCCACGAGCCGGGTGTCGATGCGCAGCGCGCCGCAGCCGTTCGCGGTGCGGTAGCTGTTGGTCAGCGCCACGACCTCGGACTCCAGCGAGCTGCTCTCCACCGGCTTGGTGGTCGGAGTCGCCGGCTTGGTGGTCGGCGTGGCCGGCTTCGTCGGGGTGGTCGTCGGCTTCGTGGCCGGCTTCTTGGCGGTCTTCTTCTTCTTTTTCTTCTTCGACACCGCGGCGGCGACGTCCACACCCGCGACCACGTCACCGGCGGCGGTGACGACCTGGGCGGCGGCGGGGGCGGCCGCCGCAGCGGTGACGGTGAGCGTGAAGCCGAGCGGCGCCGCGAGCAGCACGGCGGCGAGGATGGTGGCACGGCGAGGGAACCGGGTCACGATGAGAGAACCTTCCGTCGGTGAGCTTTGACGCAGTTGGTATCGGGTCGCTCACAGCCCTCGTGAGCAGCTCAACTACCCCGCAACGGTCGGCAACCGGCCCGCTACCCGTGCGGGTGGGTCCCTAGTGGACCGGCCCGTGAAGTTCCGTCAAAGGTTGGAGGGCGACGGCTCCGGGCATTCATACCGTTGAGCTACACACCTCGCACGCAGGTCTTGTCGAAGGAGCAGCAATGTCCAGACTGGTCAGACCCAGGGACAACCGTTGGATCGCCGGCGTGTGCTCCGGCCTCGCCCGCCGGTTCGGCCTGTCGCCCAACACGATGCGGCTCATCTTCGTGCTCTCGTGCCTGCTGCCGGGGCCGCAGTTCGTGGCCTACATCGTGTTGTGGGTCCTGATGCCCGACGAGTCGAACTCCCACAGTTACAACTGAGGTCGACACGGGTGCGCTCCGGGTTCACCGGTCAATCGGGGGGCCGGCCGGTCGAACTCGGAGGCATGTTCAAAGACCTCACCGAAGCCACCCGCCACAGCGCCGCCCGCTCGACCCTGAACGGGTTGATGACCTGGCTCGGCGAGTCCGGCCTGGCGGCCGCCACCACGTCCGCCGGCCTCCAGGCCGCTGTCGACCAGCACGCCGCCTCGGTCCGCGACGCCCTCGGCGACCCGGAGCGCGGACCGAACGCCGTCGCCCTGGCCAGCTACGCCACCGGCGTCCGCGACGCGCTGATCGAGGCCCAGTGGCAGCTCCCGCCGACCTCGGAGCTCGACTGGTCGAAGGCGGAGTGGCCGACGGTCCGCCTGATCGCCATCTGCTCCCTCGCCCGCTCCGCCGGCCACCTCTAGGGGCTGTATCGAAGTGGGGGTCGGAGCGAGGCGAGGCTCAGGCGTCGGCTGGGGCCGCGCCGGGCGCGCCTGGATACCGGGGTTGTATCCAGGTGTGACCGGCGTGGTTCCAGGCGGCGTCTGAGTCCGCCGCAGCCCGGCCATCCACTTCGATACAGCCCCTAGCCCTGCCGCCGTGATCCGGAAGACACGCGAATCGCTTTCCGTGATCCGGAAGGCCTTGTGGTGTCAGAGGTGCACAAGGTCTTCCGGATCACGAGCGGAGGACGGCTCCGGACGGCTCGGGACGGCTCGGGGCGCCGAGGAAGATTGCGGACACCGCGCCCGCCAGGCACACCACCGCCGTGATCAGGAAGATTTCGCGATACTCGGTGCGCAGCGCTGACTGGAGTGCGTCCGCGTACGCCGACAGCAGGCGCTTCTGCTCCTCGGCGGGCTTGCCGAACACCAGCGGGAAGTCCAGCTCCGCGGTCAGCGTGTGGAACCGGTGCAGGCCCCACGCGGTCAGCGCGGCGACGCCGATCAGCATGCCCATCGTCCGCGCCACGACGACGGCGGAGGAGGCCACGCCGTGCTGCGGCGGCGGGGTCGCCCGCAGCGCCGCCGACGACAGCGGTGCGATGACCAGCCCGAGCCCGAGCCCGGCGAGCGCGAGGTCCGTGTCCATCCGGGGCAGGAAGCCGAGGTAGCGGGCGGCGGGCAGGTCCACGGGCCAGCCGGCGATGAGCACATACGCCAGCGCCGCGAGCAGCAGGCCGCCGGCGGTGACGACGCGCTCGCTGAGCCGGCCGGAGCGCAGCAGCAGCCCGCCGAGGACGGCGCCGACCGGCAGGGCGACCAGGAACCGGGTCAGCACCAGGGTGGCCTCGACGCCGGACCTGCCCAGCAGGGTCTGCGCGACCAGCTCGACGTCGACCAGCGTCACCATGAGGGCGGCGCCGGCGCACCAGCTCGCGGTGAGGGCGGCGAAGAACGGCCCCTTCGCGGCGCCGGTCAGGTCCAGCAGCCTGGTCTTCGGCCGGCGCTCCCACAGCACGAACAGCACCGTCACCACGGCGGCGCCGGCGAGCACGGGCCAGCCCCACGAGGGCAGGACGGACCGCTCGGGGTCGGGGTTGTAGAGCGCGACGACGACGCCGCCGAGGGCCACCGCGAGCAGCAGCCCGCCGACGAGGTCGGTCCGGCGCGGCGCGGTGGAGGTGGGCGGGCCACCCGGCACGGCCCACCAGACGAGCGCGACCGCGACCACCACGAGCGGCAGGTTGAGCCAGAAGATGCCACGCCAGCTGCCGAGGAGGGCGGCGACCGCCACGCCGTACAGCGGGCCGAGGACGCTGCCGAGCTCCTGCGCGGCGCCGATGTTGCCGAGGACGAGGTGGCGGTCGCGGTCCGGCCACAGGTCGCTGACGAGCGCGACGGTCACCGGGAGCAGCGCGCCACCGGCGATGCCCTGCAGGGTGCGACCCGCGGTGAGCAGGAGTATGTCGCCGGAGGCGGCGGTCAGCGCGGAGCCGGCGCCGAAGCCGAGCAGGCTCGCGACGAGCAGTGCCCGGCGGCCGAAGCGGTCCGAGAGCGAGCCGAGCAGCGGCATGCCGGCGACGTAGCCGAGCAGGAACCCGGTCACGACCGGGGTGACCCGCTCCAGCCGGGTGTCGGCGATGTGCAGCGAGTCCATGATGTCGGTGAGGACCCCGACGACGACGTAGGCGTCCAGCGCGGCGAGCAGCACCGCGACGCCGCCGACGCTGATGGCGAGCCGCCGTCGCGGGACGCCGGCCGGCGTCGGCGCGGCGGTGCTGCTCGCCGCGCTGGTGGGCTGCGTCGACGTCATCGAACTACTTCGGTGCGGTGATGCTGACCGGGGCGTTGAACTCCTTGAACGTCACGGTGACCGTGCCGCCCTTGGCCTCACCGACGGCGGGCAGGGTCCATGCGGCCTTCAGCAGCTTCTTGCCGTCCTTGGCGATCCAGAACTTCCCGGGCACCGAGCCGGTCACGCCGGGCACCACGTTGCTGAGCGTCTCCGCGGAGTTGTTGGTGGAGACCCGGTAGGTCTCCTGGCCGTCGACGGTCTCCGTGGCCTCGGTCTTGCCGCCGGTGGCGGTCCCGACGACCTTGGCGATGCCCCGGTCGGGGTTGAGGATCGCCGACGGGTCATACACGGAGGCGGCGAGGGCGAGCGGCAGCTGCTGGTAGTCGCCGGTGGGGCCCTTCAGCCACATCGTCTGGCCCACGATGCTGAACGCCAGCTCGACCGTCGCGCCCATCTGCTCGACCTGGGCGGTGCCCTGCGCGTTGCCCTCCTTGGTCAGCACGCCCTCGGCGCGCTTGAGCGCGACGCCGGCGATGGTGCCGTCCGCGGTGATGAGGAACTTCGCCGACGTGATCCCGCCCATCGCGGTGGCGGACTCCTTCAGCAGCCCCTCGGCCGCCGGCAGGTTGGGGTCCGCCTTCCCGGCCTCGTCCTCTTTGTTGGACTTGCTGGTGCAGCCGGTCAGGGCGACGAGGAGCAGCGCGGCGGCCATGAAGGGCACAGAGCCGGTCAGCAGAGCACGGGTGCGGGACATACCCCGCATGCTAGACCGACCGGGGTAACAACTCAGGTGCCGTGACCCTGCGCGGTCTCGATGTCACCGGCCGGCGAGCAGCTCGGCGACCGCCCGGCCCGAGGCGGCCGTCGCGCCGAAGGTGGCGATGTGCAGGTCGCCCTTCGGCGCGGCGGGGACACCCATCTCGACCACCACGGCGTCCGGCCGCACGGCGAGGGAGGCGCGCAGCGCGTCGGTGATCCAGGGGTACCGGTGCGGGTCCCTGACCACCAGCAGCAACGGCCGGCCGAGGGACGACTGCAGCGCGTCGGGCAGGCCTTCCTCCGACGACAGGCGCACACCGGACGTGCCGGGCACCAGCTCGGCGAGCGGCGCCAGGAGACCCCACGGCGTCTCGGGCGCGATCGCGAAGTTGAGCTCCGGCTGGAACTCGATCACGTAGGCCGGCCCGGCGAGCGGGAACGCGGCGTCGGGCGCGGTGATGCGCAGCGCCCGGCGGGCCGCCGACAACCCCAGCGCGGCGGCCTTCGGGTCCAGCGGTGCCGCCGCCCCGGCACGCTTGGCGGTGGACCAGGCGGCGAGCCGGGCGACCCGCGCGGCGGCGTCGGCGAGCCGCGACTCGGGCAGCTCACCGGAGCGCACGGCGGCCACGATGGCGTCGCGGAGCAGGTTGGCGGTGTCCTCGTCGGCGTGGTCGCCGCCGACGCAGATCGCGTCGGCGCCGGCGGCCAGGGCGAGGACCGTGGCGTGGGCCAAGCCGAAGCGGTCGGAGATGGCCCGCATCTCGATGCCGTCGGTGACGATCAGGCCCTGGAAGCCCAGCTCGTCGCGGAGCAGCCCGGTCATGATCCGCCCGCTGAGGGTGGCCGGCAGGTCCGGGTCGAGGGCGGGGACGCGCAGGTGGGCGCTCATCACGGCCTGCACCCCGGCGGCGATGGCGGCGCGGAACGGCACCAGCTCGGTGGCGTCGAGCTCGGCCCGCCCGGCCTTGATGATCGGGACGTCCAGGTGCGAGTCGACGCTGGTGTTGCCGTGTCCGGGGAAGTGCTTGGCGCAGGCGGCGACCCCGGCCTCCTGCAGGCCGGTGACCCACGCGGCGGTGTGCCGGGCGACCCGCTCGGGCTCGGCGCCGAACGCACGGGACCCGATGACCGGGTTGTTGGGGTCGGAGTTGACGTCGGCGTCGGGCGCGTAGTCGAACGTGATGCCGACCGAGGCCAGGTCGCGGCCGATGTGGCAGGCGACCTCGCGGGTCAGGGCGGTGTCGTCGACGGCGCCGAGGGCGAGGTTGCCGGGCCACGGGCTGCCGTTGTGCGCGTCGATGCGGGTGACGTCGCCGGCCTCCTCGTCGATCGCGACGATGACGTCGGGACGCTCGGCGCGCAGCGCCGCGGTCAGCTCGGCCACCTGGTCACGGTCGACGACGTTGCGTGCGAAGAGGACGACGCCGCCGAGCCCTTCGGCCAGGCGGCGGCGGACCCACGGTGGGGGCTCCTTGCCCACGAATCCCGGTTGCAGCACGGCGTTGGCCATGCCCACCAGGTCGTCCCCCGTGCTTGCGTCCATGCGTCAACCACCCTTCGCGCCTGGCGAGAATGGTCACATCACATCTCAGTAATAGTCAAGAAACCTTCCAGTAGTTAACGGCCCTGTCATCGATGTGGGCGGATGGTCCAGACGACCGTCATCTCGGTGGTCACCGCGCCGTCGGCCCGCGTGACCTCGATCGCGACGGGAAACTCGGGGCGCTCACCGGCGGCGAGCTCGGCGATGACATCGCGCACGGGACGGCCGAGTCTGGCGACGGCCTGGACGGGCCCGACGGCGAGTTTCCGGTACGCGATCTCCGACCGCACCGCGAGTGGGGTGCCGAGCGCGAGGTGCTCGCCGAACGCCGCCATCACCACGGCGCCGGAAGCGGTCTCGGCGAGCGTGAAGATCGCGCCCGCGTGCGGGCCGGCGACGTGATTGTGCAGCCGCTCCTCGTCCGGGAGCGTGGCGGTGGCACTGATGTCGTCACCGTCCACCCGCACGTCGGTGATCTCGATGCCGACGGTGCGGGCGAACGGGACTGCAGCGATGAGGCCGGCGGCAAGTGTTGGGGGGTCAACGGTCATGCCGCCGATGTTACCGGCTGGTAGCTAGCCCTAGAAGAGCTCGCCGATCGTGTGGATGATGTTGACGTAGAAGTTGCCCTCGATCTTCCGGAACACCTCGAACGGCTCGTGCGGCTCACCGACGAACGGCCGCAGCGTCCACGCGAGCTGGGTGCCGACGAACCCGAAGAGCAGGATCCACACGTGCAGCAGCGTCATGCTGGCCGGACGCTCGCCCGCCGGGAGCGCGACCGCCCCGGTGCGCATCGCGGGCAGCGGCGGCGCCACCGGATACGCGTAGCGGCCGTCGGGCAGCAGCAGTGGCTTCGGCGGATGGGCCGGCAGGGTCTGCACCGCGACCGTCCCGTTGGGCTGCGGTTGCACCGCAGGCCCGGCCGACACCGACGCGGCCGGGACAGCCGCCTTGCCTTCGTCCGTGCCCGCTCCGGCGTCCGCCGTGCCGGCCGGCGCCGGAGACACCGGCGCGTCGGCGGACGGGTTTGCCAGCTCGGCCACCGCGGCAGCCTCGGCGGCCTCGGCCCGCTCCTGCCGCTCCGCAGCGGCCTTGGCCGTGTGGGCGTTCAGCGCGTGCATGCCGCTGGTGAGGAACTTCAGCCCGACGAACGCGGTCATCGTCAGGATCGCCACGTTGAGAATCTTGTAGAACGAGTAGCTGAACGCCGTCAGCAGGAAGAACAGGCTGATCGGCGCGAACGCCAGCGACAGCACCGCGGTCACCGTGATGGTGACCATGACCAGCGCGAGCGCCTGCCGGACCTGCAACCTGGCGCCGAACACCAGGTTGAACAGGTATAGCGTGGGCAGGCAGATCGCGAGCGTCATCAGGAACAGCAGGGGCAGTTTCAGCGCCGACAGACCGGCCTGGGCCGGGCTGTGCGACGAGCCGAGGACCGCTCCGTAGCAGGCGAGCGCCAGCACTGAGCTGGCGAGCATCTGCAACGTGAGCTTGCCGAGATCGCGCTCCTCACCGATCTGTCGCCAGATCGAGTCCCGGTCACGCAAAATCCGCTCGATGATGAGCAGTCCACTGCCGGGTGGTTGAGCGGTGCTTGTTGTGCCTTGTGCAGCCATCAGAACATTCCCCTATGTCGGAGGGCCAGATCGCCGCAGGCTAGAGCAGCCGCTTACTCAGCGCCATCCCACATCGATGCGCTGTCCCCTTTCGTCGAAGAAGTGCAGTGCTTCCATGCGGACGGCAACGGTCAGTGGGTGACCATGCGTCACCGCGGGGTAGGGCGCGAGTCGCACCGCGAGCTCCGCCGGGCGGCGGTGGTGGCGGCCCGGGTCGCTCAGGACGCTGTCGCGCTGGGGCGCGCGACGGCCGCGGCCGTTGCCGGCACCGACCAGCTCCAGGTCCTCGACACCACCACCGCGGCCGGTGAGCTTGCTGACGAACCGCTTCAGCCCACCACCGTTGATCGGGATGTCGGTCGGCGGCGCGCCGATCTCGTCGACGATCACGGCGGTCGCGCCGATGTCGAGGAACGCGAGCGACTCGTGGCCGTGGTGCTCCAGGTAGCGGATCCTGCCGCGCAGGACGTCGCCGCCGGTGGTGTCGGGCACGGGCGTGAGCGCCTCGGCGCGCACGCCGATGACGATCCGCTCGCCGTGGAAGTGCGCGACCTGGCGGGAGCGCAGATCGTTCCACGGCAGGTGCAGCACCTGGTCGCCCATGTGCAGCGCGATGTGCCGGTCGAGGTGCACGTACACCTCGGCCTCGAGCAGGTTCATCCGTGGGCTGCCGAGGAACGCCGCGACGTAGAGGGTCGCGGGACGCCCGTAGACCTGGGTCGGGGTGCCGACGTCCTGCAGGACACCCTTGCGCAGGATCGCGACACGGTCCGCCATGGTCAGCGCCTCGGCCTGGTCGTGCGTGACGTAGATCGTGGTGACGCCGAGCTCGCGGACCAGGCCGGAGATCTCCGCGCGCAGCTCCGCCCGCAGGCCGCTGTCCAGGTTGGACAGGGGCTCGTCCATGAGGAAGAGCTTGGGCCGGCGCACGATGGCGCGGCCCATCGCGACCCGCTGGCGCTGGCCACCGGAGAGCTGCCCGGGCTTGCGGGCCAGCACGTCACCGATGCCCAGCGCGCTGGCGACCTCGGCGACCTGCTCGGCCCGCGGCTCCGGCTCGACCCCGGACAGCCGCAGCGGGAAGCCGATGTTCTCCCCGACGGTCATGTGCGGGTAGAGCGCGAAGTCCTGGAAGACCATCGCCACTCCCCGCTCGCGCGGCGGGAGGTCGTTGGCCAGGTCGCCGTCGAGCATGATCGCGCCCGAAGTGGGGTCCTCGAGACCCGCGACCATGCGCAGCAAGGTCGACTTCCCGCAGCCACTGGGCCCGAGAAGCACCATGAACTCGCCTTGCCCAACATCGAGGTTCACTCGGTCGACGGCCACCGTGCCGTCGGCGAAAACCTTCATCACATCTTTGAGTGCGACGGTAGCCACCGTCACCTCCGCCCCAGGTCAGCAAAGCAATTCGCGGATAACTCAGTTACCCCGAGTCAAGTACTGTGACGAGGGGCACGCTATTGGTCCATCGGGTAAATGACCAGTGTTCAGCGTGTTACCGCGCAACTACCGTTAGGAAAGCTTGCAGTTCGCCCCGCGCTACGACGCCGGGAAGTTTACGGTCACGGATGTGTATCCGAGTGCCCCGAGGAACTGCTGCAGCATCTTCCGGGTGTTCTCCTCGGCCCGCTTGCTCAGACCGGCCTCCTTGGCCGCCGTGCCGATCTTCTCCTCGGCGAGCTTGTAGACCTCCTGCAGCCGGTTCGGGTCCGACTTGAAGGCGTCCGCGAGCCGGTTGAAGAGCCCGCGATCCTCCTGGTACACGTAGCTGCGGTCGTTGTTGATCCGCACCGGGCGCAGCTGCGGCGCCGGCAGCGTGATCTCGACCGTCCGCCGGTCCTCGGACTCCTTCACCGCGCCCTGACCGATCCCGGCGAAGTCGACATAGACCTCCACCGACCCGGCGGCGACGAACAGGATCCGCTCGTTGAGCAGGAAGTCCGGGATGTACTTGCGGTCCTTCTGCACGTCGACGATGACCTCGAAGTTGCCCTCGGCCGCCACGTACTGGCTCAGGTCCTGCACCGACTTGAGCAGCGCGGGTCCGCTGCGGTCGGTCTGCTCCTTCGCGAAGGGGTTCTTCAGGTCGGGGAACAGCCCGATCGTCTTGGCGCCCAGCACCAGCGCGACGATCAGGCCGATCGTGGCGACCAGCCAGAACAGGCCACGCATCGCGCCGCCGCCGGCCTTGACCGGCACGATCACCGGCGCGTCCCGGCGGTCCTCCCGGTCGCGCGGGTCGATGGGGTCGCCGATCTTCGGCGACCAGCCCTTACCCTTGCCCGAGGTCGGCGGGGTGTCAGCGGACCCGGACGTGATCTCTGGGTATTCGGCGGTGTTCGGGTCCGGCTCGCGCCGCTGGGTCGGCTCGTCGTCCGAGTCGTCGGGGGTCACGGTTTCGTCGTTGCGGGCCATGCTGACTCCTCCGGGAGGATCTTCTTCCTCTCACGGTAGAGGGGTCGGTAAAGCGCCGCGAATCGATCTCAGCCGAACGCGGCGAGTCCGGTCAGCTTCTGCCCGATGACCAGCTGATGGATCTCCGAGGTGCCCTCGTATGTGAGCACCGTCTCCAGGTTGGCGGCGTGCCGCATGACCGGATACTCCGCACTGATGCCGTTGGCGCCGAGGATGGTGCGGCACTGCCGGGCGATGGCGAGGGCCTCCCGGACGTTGTTGAGCTTGCCGACGCTGACCTGCTCCGGCTTCAGGACCCCGGCGTCGGCGCGCCGGCCGAGGTGCAGCGCGAGCAGGTAGCCCTTCTGCAGCTCGACGGCGGCGTCGGCGAACTTCGCCTGGGTCAGCTGGAACCCGGCGATCGGCCGGCCGAACTGCTCGCGCGCGCCCGCGTAGTCCAGTGCGGTGTGCAGGCTGTCGCGGGCGGCGCCGAGCGCGCCCCACACGATGCCGTACCGCGCCTCGGTGAGACACGACAGCGGTGCCTTCAGCCCCTTCGCGTCCGGCAGCAGCGCGTCCGCCGGCAACCGGACGCCGTCCAGGACGATCTCGCCGGTGCAGGAGGCACGCAGCGACAGCTTGTGCTTGACCTCCCGGGCCGTCACGCCGGGCGTGCCCATCGGCACGACGAACCCGTTGACGCCCGCCTCGGTGCGGGCCCAGATCACGGCCACGTCGGCGAGCGGCGCGTTGGTGATCCACATCTTGGTGCCGTCGAGGACCCAGTCGTCGCCGTCGCGGCGGGCCCGGGTCTTCATCGAGCCGGGGTCCGAGCCGTGGTCGGGCTCGGTCAGGCCGAAGCAGCCGATGAGGTCGCCGGCGGCCATGCCGGGCAGCCAGCGGTCCTTGTGGTCGTCGGAGCCGTACTTCCAGATCGCGAACATCGCCAGGGAGCCCTGGACGCTGACCAGGCTGCGGACGCCGGAGTCGCCGGCCTCCAGCTCCAGGCAGGCGAGGCCGTAGGCGACCGCGCCGGCCCCGGCGCACCCGTATCCGGTCAGATGCATGCCGAGCAGCCCGACGGAGGCGAACTCCTTCGCCAGGTCGCGGACCGGCACCTGGCCCCGCTCATACCAGTCGGCGACGTTGGGCCGGACGTGGTCGTCGACGACGCGCCGGACCACGGCGCGGATCGCCAGCTCCTCCTCGGAGTGCAGCGCGTCGACATCGAGCAGGTCCAGGGGCCGGGTCGTCGTCACAACTAACACTGTAAGTCAAAACCACGAGGGGCTGTGCCGAGGCACAGCCCCTACGCCTGGTAGACCCTCGCGTGGATCGAGGTGCGTTGCTGCAGCGCCCAGCGCAGGGCGCGGTGCAGCCCGTCCTCCAGATACAACCGGTTCTCCCACTGCACCACGTGCGGGAACAGGTCGCCGTAGAACGTCGAGTCCTCGGCGAGCAGCTTGTCCAGCGCCAGCTCCCGCTTGGTGGTGATGAGCTGGTCGAGCCGCACCGGGCGCGGCGGGATCTCGGACCACTGTTTCAGCGTCAGCCCATGTTCCGGATAAGGCCGACCGTCGCGGACCGCCTTGAAGATCATGAACGTTTCACCCCCCTGACGCTGCCAGGGTACCGACCCGGTGCGACAGAACCGACGCCGAGCGTTGTCACAAATCGGCGGTTGTGCCCCAACGTCCACGGTGGGTGACGGTGAGTGACTCGCGGCGGCCACGTTTGAGTGATGGCGACTTGACGTCGGTGGCCCGGTAGCCGATCGTCATCGCGCCGATCGGCGTGTACGCCGCGGGCACCCCGAACGCCTCCCGGTAGGCCGCGTCGGACTCCGGCGGGATGCCGAAGAAGCAGGCGCCCAGCCCCTCGTCGACCGCGCCGAGCAGCACCAGCAGGCTCGCCATCCCGGTGTCGATGTGCCAGTAGGGCACCGGCCAGCGGGCCTCGTCGCGGTCGGACCAGCCCTTGTCCGGCTCGGCGTACCGGTCCAGGTACGCGTCGCGGTGACTGTGCGGCACGACGATCACCGGCGCCCGGCTCATGCCCTCCATCCACGAGGTCAGGCCGGAGTCGGGCGGCGTGGTCGCCGCCCAGAACCTGGCCCGCTCCTCGTCGGTGGTCAGGACCAGGAACTCCCAGCCCTGTGAGAAGCCGGCCGACGGTGCGTGCACCGCGTACCCCAGCAGCTTGTCGACCAACGCGGGGTCCACCGGACGCGACGGGTCGTAGTTGCGCACCATCCGCCGCCGGCGGATCGCCTCAGACAGTTCCACGGATCCCCCATACACCGTGCCAGGACGCTCCCGGCTCCAGCGTCACCACATCACGACCGGACCGGAACGCGTCAGGGGGGCAGGTCATCGGCTCGATGGCGAGGGCCTTCCGCAGCCGATCGGCAGGCAGCGTGTCGGAGGAGTACACCTGCCACCAGCCGAACGACGAGTCGGCCCAGACCGTGACGCCCCGGCCGTCGGGCGCGGTGATCGTCACCTGCGAGCCGCCGTCGGCGTCGGGCTCCACCTCGCCGAACGCCGTGTCGAGGACGGTGCTGCCGAGCCGCCGGCCCTCCACGAAGTCGTATTCGCTGCCCGCCACCCGGGCCGCGCCGATCGGCAGCAGGCGAGCGTCGACGAGCAGCCGGCTGCGGGCCGGGACCTTCAGCGTCAGATCGTCCACCGCGACGCCCGGGACCAGCACGTACGGGTGCGTGGCCAGGCCGAACGGGGCCGCCTCCGAGCCGATGTTGGTCGCCTCGTGCTCGACGCGCAGGCCGCCCTCGCCGACCGACCACGTGGTGCGCAGGCGCAGCGGCCACGAGTACCCCGGCTGCGGCACCAGGTCGTGCTCGACGGTCACGCTGTCCGGCGCGGCGTCGACCAGCCGCCAGCGGGTCCAGTTGACCAGGCCGTGGATGGCGTTGTGCCGCTCGGGCTCGGTGAGGGGCAGTTGCAGGTGATCGCCGCCGAACGCGTACTGCCCGTCGCGGATGCGGTTGGGCCACGGGGCGAGGACCTGCCCGGCGCAGCCGACGGCGTGCTCCTCCTCGGCGAAGCCGGCGATCACGTCGGCGCCGTTGACGGTGTAGCTGCGAACGCCACCGCCGACCTCGACGATGACGGCCTCATGGCCGCCCGAGGTGATCGTCCACTGTGTACCTGAAGGGGCGTGCGAGAGCTGCGCGGCGGCGGCGGTGTCCATGGCCGCGACAATATCCTCAGTGCGACCGGTCGGTGTACCGAAGCAGGACGGGAAATGTCAGGCCGAGCAGGACGGCCACCACGGCGCAGGCGATCCCGCCGCTGACCCAGGAGAAGGTGGCGCTGGTCGCGTCGGCCACCGAGCCGGCTCGAAGGTCACCCAGACGTGGACCTCCGGCCACCACGGCGAAGAACACACCCTGCAGCCGGCCGCGCATCGCGTCGGGCGCGCCGAGGAGCACCGTCTGCCGGTACACGCCACTGATCATGTCGGCGGCGCCGGCGACGGCCATGAAAGCTACACACGCCCACAGCCACGGCACCGCGCCGGCGGCCGCGACCGCGAGCCCCCAGCCGACGACCGCGCCGACGAGCGCGATCCCCTGCCGGCGGACCCGGCCGATCCAGCCGGACGTGAGCCCGGCCAGGGTCGACCCGATGGCGATCGAGGCATACAACCAGCCCAGCGACGCCGCGCCGTAGCGCTGGTCGGCCACGACCGGGAACAGCGCCTTCGGCATCGCGAGGACCATCGCGGCGATGTCGATCGCGAAGGTCAGCAGGATCACCTTCGAGCCGGCGAGGAACCGCAGGCCTTCGCGGATGTCGCGGAGCCCGCCGGTGGTCCTCACCTCAGCCCCGGTCAGCGAGGGCGGTGGCAGCGACGGCAGCCGCAGCGCCGCCCACAACACGATCGTGAACAGGACGGCGTCGACGGCGTACGCGACGGAGAAGTCGGCCGAGGCGATGACCAGACCGGCGCCGACCGGCCCGAAGATCGAGGAGACGCTGGAGGCGGTGAAGCTCAGCGTGTTGGCCGCCGCGACCTCGCCCTCCCCGATCAGCGCCGGGATGATCGCCTGCCGGACCGGGCTGTTCACACCGAACGCCGCCGACTGGGCCGCGATCAGTGCGAGCATCAGGTAGGGGTTGTCCACGTGCAGGACCGCCTGCGCGAGCAGGCCGAGGGTCGTCAGCCACATCAGCGTGGAGCTGGTCAGCAGCACCTTGCGCCGGTCGAACGCGTCCGCGATCGCGCCGCCCCAGATCGAGAACACGATCAGCGGGATGAGGCCGACGAAGCTGGCGATGCCGACCCACAGCGCCGATCTCGTGATGTCGTACACCTGCACCGGCACGGCGACGGCGGTGAACTGGACGCCGAAGAAGGACACCGCGTTGCCGACGAAGAGCCGCCGGTAGGCGACGTGGCGCAACGGCCGCACATCGATCACGTGCTTGCGCAGCCGCTCCTGCACGCTCAAGGCGCGAGTCTTTCCACGGTGTCGCCGGTGTACCGGAGGCGATCGTGCAGCCGGCTCTCCCGCCCCTGCCAGAACTCGACCTCGTCCGGGCTGACCCGGAACCCGCCCCAGAACGGCGGGGCGCCCGGCTCCCCGCGGGCCTCCGCCTCCTCAACCAGCACCCGCAGCTCGTCGCGCGACCGGATGACCCGCGACTGCGGGCTCGCCCACGCGCCGACCTGCGCGCCGTGCGGCCGGACGGCGAAATACTCCTCGGTCTCCTCGCGGGAGACTTTTTCCACAGTCCCGCAGACGATCACCTGGCGGTGCAGCGGGTACCACGGGAAGACCAGGCTCGCCCGAGGGTTCGCCGCGAGGTCCCGGCCCTTGCGGGACTCATAGTTCGTGAAGAACGTGAAGCCGCGCTGGTCGTAGCCCTTGAGCAGCACGGTGCGCGCACTCGGCCGTCCGCTGCCGTCGGCGGTCGCGAGCAGCATCGCGTTGGGCTCGGTCAGCCCCGCCTCGACCGCGTCCGCGAACCAGGTCGCGAACTGCTCCAGCCACGTGCCGGCAAGCCCCTGCTCGGTCAACTCCCCGGTGTACTCGTTCCGCATCCGCGACAAATCTTGCGGTGATGTGCTGGGTCTCACGCTCACATCCTTCCTCCGACGATCACAAATGCGTGAAGATGTGTCACGTAGGACACATCTGAGCCCCCGTTCAGTCGGCGCTGGCACCCCACCGGGGCGAAGATGTCAAAGGGACCACCGGCGGGTAACAAACCTAGTCAGACACCCCCGAAACAGCAGGAGTGCGAGATGTCCGATTTCAAGCCGGGACTCGAGGGCGTCATCGCCTTCGAATCCGAGATTGCGGAGCCCGACAAGGAAGGCGGCGCGCTGCGCTATCGCGGCGTCGACATCGAGGATCTCATCGGCCAGGTGTCCTTCGGCAACGTTTGGGCACTCCTGGTCGACGGCAAGTTCGGCCCCGGCCTGCCCCCGGCGGAGCCGTTCCCGGTGCCGGTGCACTCCGGCGACATCCGGGTCGACGTGCAGTCCGCGGTAGCCATGCTGGCCCCCTACTGGGGCCTCGGCCAGCTGCTGGACATCGAGACGCCCCAGGCCCGCGAGGACCTCGCCCGGGTCAGCGTCACCGCCCTGTCGTTCGTCGCGCAGGCCGCCCGCGGCCTGGGGCTGCCGGCCGTGCCGCAGAAGGAGATCGACAAGGCCGACACGATCGTCGAGCGGTTCATGCGCCGCTGGCGGGGCGACCCCGACCCGCGCCACGTCAAGGCCGTCGACGCCTACTTCATCTCCGCCGCCGAGCACGGCATGAACGCCTCCACGTTCACCACCCGGGTCGTCGCCTCCACCGGCGCCGACGCCGCGGCCTGCATCTCCTCCGGCATCGGCGCGCTGTCCGGCCCGCTGCACGGCGGCGCACCTTCCCGTGTCCTGGGCATGATCGAGGCCGTGGAGCGCAGCGGCGACGCGGAGGGCTACGTCAAGAGCGTCCTGGACCGCGGCGAGCGCCTCATGGGCTTCGGCCACCGCGTCTACCGCGCCGAGGACCCGCGCGCCCGCGTGCTGCGCCGCACCGCCAAGGAGCTCGGCGCGCCGCGCTTCGAGATCGCCGAGGCCCTGGAGAAGGCGGCCCTCGCCGAGCTGCACGCCCGCCGCCCCGACCGGGTCCTCGCCACCAACGTCGAGTTCTGGTCCGCGGTCGTGCTCGACTTCGCCGAGGTGCCGGCGCACATGTTCACGTCGATGTTCACCTGCGCCCGGGTCGCCGGCTGGAGCGCGCACATCCTCGAGCAGAAGGAGCTGGGCCGCCTGGTCCGGCCGTCCGCCACGTATGTGGGCCCCGGCCCGCGCAAGCCCTCCGACGTCGAGGGTTGGTCGCACGTCGCGTGACGGCGCGCTTCTGATGTGACGCGCGTCGCCCTCGACGCTGAATCGACCTGGATCGCGGCGGCGGAAGTGGCAGGATTCGCGGAGTACCCGCACCTGCCCGCCCGCCGCCGCAACCCGGAGTACTCACACATGGTCGACATCCGCATTCCCGATGAGCTGAAGCCCGCCGACGGCCGCTTCGGTTCAGGCCCGAGCAAGGTCCGGCCCGAGGCCGTGCAGGCCCTCGCCGGTGTCGCGACCTCCTACCTCGGCACCAGCCACCGGCAGAAGACCGTCCGCGACGAGGTCGCCCGGCTCCGCCGCGGCTTCGCCGAGCTGTTCAGCATCCCCGACGGCTACGAGGTCGTCCTGGGCAACGGCGGCAGCACCGCGTTCTGGGAGATCGCGGTCTTCGGCCTGATCCGTGACCGCGCGCAGTTCGCCAGCTTCGGCGAGTTCGGCGCGAAGTTCGGCAGCGCCGCGAAGAAGGCGCCGTTCATCGGCGACCCCACGATCATCAAGGCCGACCCGGGCACCGCCGCGTTCCTGCGGGCCGAGGAGGGCGTCGACACGTACTGCTCGCCGCAGAACGAGACCTCGACCGGTGTCTCCGTGCCGGTCCGGCGGGTCGGGTCCGGTCTCGTGCTGACCGACGCCACCTCGGGCGCCGGCGGCCTCGACGTCGACCTCACGCAGACCGACGTCTACTACTTCGCCCCGCAGAAGTGCTTCGGCTCCGACGGCGGCCTGTGGATCGCGATCATGTCGCCGGCCGCGATCGCCCGCGTCGCGGAGATCAAGGAGTCCGGCCGGTACATCCCCGACTTCTTCGACCTGCAGACGGCGATCGACAACTCGCGCCTCGAGCAGACCTACAACACTCCGGCATTGTCGACGATCTTCCTCACCGCCGAGCAGGTCGACTGGATGAACGCCAACGGCGGCCTGTCCTTCGCGACCAAGCGCAGCGCGGAGTCGGCGGCCATCCTGTACGGCTGGGCCGAGCGCTCGCCCGTCGCGACGCCGTTCGTCACCGACATCACCGTGCGGTCCAACGTCGTGGGCACCATCGACTTCGCCGACTCCGTGGACGCGACGGCCCTGGCCAAGGTGCTGCGCGCCAACGGGATCGTGGACACCGACCCGTATCGCAAGCTCGGCCGCAACCAGCTGCGGATCGCGATGTTCCCGACCGTGGACCCGGCCGACGTCGAGGCGCTGACGGCTTCCATCGATTACGTCATCGAGCGTCTTTAGTTTGTATGTACGAATGCCCGCCGCCGGTTTGCTTCGTTTGCTCTGGTGGCGGGCATTGCTCTTTGCTTTCTCCCGGCGCGGCACGCTTCGCTCCAGCTAGGGTTACGCGTACTGTGACCGAGTGGTGCCGGGAAAGTCGGTGCCGATGCGGGTGGGACGGAGGCACGCTATGCGGCCTGTGCGATTCGTCGCCCTCTCCGAGGACGGCCAAGCGTTCGTTCTCGCCGATGAGGTCGGCCGACTGCTCGCGCTCCCGATCGATGACCGGGTGCACAGCGCGCTGCGTCCTGACCAGAGCCACCCGACCACGACGATGGAGACCGCCGCGTCGCAGCTCGCGCCGCGCGACATCCAGGCGCGCATCCGCTCCGGCGAGTCCGCCGAAGAGGTCGCCCGCGTCGCCGGCGTCCCGGTCGACCGGGTCCTGCGCTACGCCGGGCCGGTCCTGCAGGAGCGGGCCATGCTCGCCCAGCACGCCCGCCGCACCCGGCTGAAGACCTCCGACAAGGGCTCGTCCCTCGCCGAGGTCGTCGACGCGCGCCTCGGCCAGCACGGCATCGACACGGAGAAGATCTCGTGGGATGCGTACCGGCGCGAGGACGGCACCTGGCGGATCACCGCGACCTGGCCGAGCGGCAAGGCGACGGCGCAGGCCGTGTGGGAGCTCGACAAGGCCCGCCAGCAGGTCGCCCCGCACGACGACATGGCGCAGTACCTGTGCACCGAGCGCGCACCGCATGTGCTGGGCCAGGAGCCGCCGGCGCCGGACCGCACGCTGCCCACCCGCGGCGAGACCAGCCGCGGCGACCTCGGCATGCGCCCCGACCCGCTGCGCCACGGCAGCGGCGGGCACGAGCTGATCCGCCCCTCGAACGTCCAGCCGTCGGCCCCTTCGACGCGGGGACGTGGGCTGGGCTCCATGAACCCCGACCCGATCCGGGCCGGGCGGGACGCGCTGCTCGCGTCGCTCGACCGGCCGCTGGGCTCGTCCCCCGCTGATGAGCCCGCGCCCGCTCCCGCCCCGATCGTCCAGGGTGAGAACCGGGCGCGTGGCGCGGCCGCGCTGATCGGCCGCTCGCCGTTCGACGACGACAGCGACCAGAGCAAGGAGATCCCGGCGGTGCCGTCGCTCGCCGTGCTCCGCCCCCGGCGCAACACCCCGTCCGCCGCGTCCGCCGACCAGCCGAGCACGCCCGACAAGCCGCGCAAGCGCCTGCCCAGCTGGGACGACGTGCTCTTCGGCGGGGCACCGTCCGCTGCCCGGGAAACCAGCTGATCCCTGCTTTTCCCAGGGGATAGGTTGGTGTGCATGGAGTACACCAACCTCGGGCGGACCGGCCTCTCGGTCAGCCGCCTGTGCCTCGGGACCATGAACTTCGGGCCCAAGACCACCGAGCCCGACAGCTTCGCGATCATGGACCGGGCACTGGACCACGGCATCAACTTCTTCGACACCGCCAACGTCTACGGCTGGAAGCTCGGCGAAGGCGTCACCGAGCAGATCATCGGCCGCTGGATCGCCCAGGGCGGTGGCCGGCGCGAGAAGGTCGTGCTCGCCACCAAGGTCTACGGCAAGATGCAGGAGTGGCCCAACGGCCAGGGCCTCTCCGCGCGCCACATCATCGCCGAGGCCGAGGCCTCGCTCCGCCGCCTGCAGACGGATTACATCGACCTGTACCAGATGCACCACATCTCCCGCAGCACGCCGTGGGAGGAGATCTGGCAGGCGATGGAGCTCCTCGTCGCGCAGGGCAAGGTCCTCTACGTCGGCTCGTCGAACTTCGCCGGCTGGCACATCGCGCAGGCCCAGGAGTCGGCGTCCCGGCGGCACTTCCTCGGCCTCGTCGCCGAGCAGTGCATCTACAACCTCATGGCGCGCACGGTCGAGCTGGAGGTGCTGCCCGCCGCCCGCCAGTACGGGCTGGGCGTCATCCCCTGGTCACCCCTGCACGGCGGCCTGCTCAGCGGCGCCATCGCGAAGGCCGCCGCGGGCTCCGCCGGCCGGTCCTCCGAGGGCCGCGCCGCGGAAGGCCTGCTCCAGCACCGGACCGCGATCGAGGCGTACGAGAAGCTGGCCGCGTCGCTTGACGCCGACCCGTCCAACCTGGCGCTCGCGTGGCTGCTCGCGCAGGACGGCGTCACCGCGCCGATCATCGGGCCCCGCACGATCGAGCAGCTCGACTCGACCCTCGGCACCTTCGACGTGCCCTTGGACGAGGCCACCCTGCAGCGGCTCGACGAGCTCTTCCCGCCGGTCGGCAACGGCGGCCCCGGCCCGGAGGCCTGGGCCTGGTAGGGCTTCTGCCTCAGCGCGGTTCTCGGGTGCTGCCTCAGCGTGGTCTCGGGTGCTGCCTCAGCGTGGTTCTCGGGTGCTGCCTCAGCGTGGTCTCGGGTGCTGCCTCAGCGTGGTTCTCGGGTGCTGCCTCAGCGTGGTTCTCGGGTCGTGGCCAGCATCTCGTAGGTTGGCCGCGGCCCGAGCTCGCTCTTCATCAGCCGCACGTCGTCCACCGGCCATTCCGGGCCCTCATACGCGCGGAGCACTTCCAGGTCGGCGGCCAGGTCGGCGCCCGGAAGCCGGTCCCCCGGCCGGGCGATCGTCACGTGCGGCTGCAGCGGCCTGTGGTCGAACGGCAGCTTGCGCTTCTTGAGCAGCTTCCGCACCGCGTCCCCGAGCGGCGCCACGTCCCCGTCGACCTTCGCGACCAGCGTGGTGAACTTCCCCCGCCCGAACCGGCCGCCACCCCTGATCCGCACCCGGGGCACGATCTGCGGCAACGCCTCCAGCACCTCGACCGCGTCGTCCCGCCGCTCGTCCTCCACGTCACCGATGAACGCCAGCGTCATGTGCCACTGCGCGGCCGGCACGAGCCGCAGCGACTGCCCCTCCGGCATCGGCCTGGCCACGGCGAGCGTGCCGACCATCGCCGCGAAGTGCCGCTCGGCCTCTTCCGGCAGGTACGCCGCGATGAACAGCCTCACCGCTGCTCGGTCTTGGTGTCGCGCAACGCCAGCCCGGCGCGCTGCAACTCGCCCTCGACCCTCAACCGCTCAACCTCCAGGTCGACCCCGCTCACCTCGTCAAGGTACTGGTCGATCCCCAACTGCACGCACGCGACCCGCAACGCTTCGTCGTACGCCCGCTGCACCGCGTTGAACCACACCGGCGACCTGGTGGCCACCCCCATCCGCAACCGGTTCAACCGGCGCAGGTCCCCCGCGAGCTGCTCGATCGGCGGCCCCGCCGGCACCGGCGCCGGCGGCGCGGCGACCGTGTGCAGCACCCGCCCGGCCCAGCTCAGGTGCCACCGCCGCCGCACCGGCCCGTCCCGCCACCCCGGCGCGCGCTCCTTGCGCCGGAACAGCTTCTTGAAGATCCGCCGGATCCCCCGCCCCACCCGCTCGAACATCTCATCGGCGGAAATGAGCAGCAGGCAGACCAGACACGGCGCCACGGCGATCAGCCCTATGGCACCGACGACCAGCAGGCCGTGCAACACGCCCACACCTTGAGGCTAAGCCCGCACGAACAACGATCGCCACCGATCAACCCAACTTCGGCACCGACTCGCAATCAAGCCGCCCTCCACGTCGCGGCTGCGTCCGCTTCACGCCACTTGCGCCTTTCAGCCGGCCCTCCACTGCCACCGCTCTCCGCCTCCAGCCCCGCATCTTTGATCACGCCGGGTTGATCAAAGCCGTCCCAGGGCCTCCCTGGGGCCTCCCCGGGGCTTCGATCATGCTGGCTGCCGGGTGCGCGATGTGCTGGCCGGCGTGGCGCGAGGACGCAACGTTTGCGTCGACGGGTCACTCCTGCCGCGTGCGCACTGGCACCGTGGGCAGCGCAGCGTTCAGTCCATCGCCGCCGAGCTCCCCCGGCGCATCCGCCCCGGCCGCACCACAACAGCCAAGCCACCGTCGCGCCCGTAACGGCGCAGAGGTCGCCGTCATACCTCACGGCCATCGGAACCGATCCGCGGCAACCCGGAGCTGACCGACGAGGTCCCGGCGTTGATCTGCGGCAACCCGGAGCTGACCGGTGCCGGCCGGGTCGAGCCGGTGGCACCCCTCGTCGCCACCGGATCGCCCACTACCGCATCGCCCGACTGCCAAATCGCCACAGCCAACTCGCCAACTGCTGCCCATCCCGTCCTCAGGGCACCGCTGTCGGCCCTGCCAGCCGGGTCTTGCCCGTCAGCCCGCTGCTACCCGTCCATCGTCAACCCTGAGCACCCACGGTCAGCCCTGCCCTTGACCCGTCTTCAGCCCTTGCTGAGCACCCGTGACTGGCTCTGACGGCCCGGACCGTCGGCAGCGAAGCACCCGAGCACCGCTGTCAGCCGGCCTACCACCGGCTGTCACCCGTCCCCGTCCCCGTCCCCGTCCTGTCTCCCGAGTCCGCCATACCTCCTGAGCACGTGTTTGTCAGCGTTGCCACCAGGCCTTGCCGTCAGCCCGACGCCGCCCAGATCCCGGCGTCAACCTTCGCCGAACACCAGCTGGCCAGGCCCGACGCTCAGGCCCGAACTTTCAGGCCCGAACTTTCAGGCCCGGTCGTCAAACCCATCGCCGCCCCATCGCCGCCCCATCGCCGCCCCATCGCCGTCGCTGGCGTTGCCGAGCAACCGTGGTCGACCCTGTCCACTCGAGTCGTGCCGCCGTCCACGCTGCCCGGACCCGCCCGTCAGCCATGCCCGCACAGAGCACCGTCGTCAGTCCCTGCCGTCCGTCGCCCACCCCGCTCTCGTCGTCGGTTTCCGAAAGACACCACGACTGGTTGCCCGGATCGGCCGCCCCCGTCGGTCAGCCGACCCAGCCCGCTGGTCGCGGTGCAGACAGCTACTGCGTCGAGGCCACCAGTAAGTTGCGCAGCTCGGTCAGGGTGGCTTCGTCGCCCTCGGCCTGGACGTCGGAGCGGCCGGGGGACTCCCGCGCCCACAGCCACCGCAACACGCCGGCCGCGTCGCCACTGACGGTGGCGTCCAAGGGGGTCGAGGCGGCGGTCGCCGGGTCGGCGTCGCTGACGTCGGCGCCGGTCTTCTCGGTGCGGATCAGCCAGCCAGGCCCGTCGTTGACCCCGACGATCACCGTGCGGCCGGTCGCGCCGGCAAGGACTGGCTGGAAGTCCTCCAGCCACGCGTGTGAGCCATATCCCACGAACAGCTTCAGCACCTCGTCGATCCCGTCGACGGCCAGGTCGTCGGGGATCGCGGCGACCGGCACATCGAGCGCCAGCTCGGCGTCGAGGCGGTGGATCACGGTCTCCTGTGCCATCCGCCGGATCCAGAAGCCGACCGTCTGGTCCGGCTCGTGCCAGGTGCGCGACGGGTCGGTGGCGTCGCGGGCGGCGAACTCGGCGGCGAGCTCGGCATAGGCGCGGTCGAGCAGCTCGATCGGGCCTTCGGACTGCAGGCCGGCCGGCGGCCAGGGATCAGGGAACGCGTTGAGCCGCATGCACGCGACCTTGTGCAGGTAGACCTCGGCAACGTGCCTGACCAGGTCCGCGACGGTCCATCCGGGGCAGCTCGGCACCGTGGCGGTCAGGTCCGACGCGGCGACCTCCCGCAGGCGCGCGTAGTCGTCGGCAAGGCATTCCAGCAATCGCGATCGCTCCATGCCCGCGACCTAATCACATGGGTACGACAAAAAATCAGCGAACGGCCGGCCGCACCCGCGGCACGCGCAGCTCGAACGCCGGCGTGTCCTTCCGGGCCGGCTCGAACACGTGGAGGTGGGGGCTGGGGCGCAGGTGCACGCTCACCTTCCCGCCGACCTTGCGCAGCTGCATGGCGGCCACCACGAACGTGGCCAGGACGGACACGAGGCCGCCGATCCAGATGCCGGACCGTGGCCCGTACCGCTCCGCGCACCAGCCGATGATCAGCGAGCCCAGGGGTGTGCTGCCGAGGAAGACCAGGACGTACAGCGCCATGACCCGCCCTCGAAACTCAGGATCGGTGCCGAGCTGGACGCGCTGGTTCGCCGCCTGCGCGAAGTAGATCATGAAGAACCCGGTGGGCAGGAGGAGCAGCACCGCCGTGAGGAACGTGGGTGCGAACCCGACGAGCGTCTCGAACCCACCGAACAGCACGGCGGCGGCGAGCACCGCGTAGGCCGTGGGCCGTGCCCGGCGGCGCGAGCTGGCCAGGGCGCCGGCCAGCGCACCGACCGCGAGCGCGGTGGTGAGCAGGCCGAAATACTGGGCGGAGGCGTTGAACTCGACCTTCGCCAGGACGGCGAGCGTGAGCTGGAAGTTGAAGCCGAACAGCCCGACCACCAGGACCAGCAGGATGGCGAGACTGAGATCGGAACGGCGTTTGACGTAGCGCAGTCCGTCGATGGTACGGGCATCGCTCGCCGAAACCGGCGGCCCCTCGACCCGGAACAGTTCCTCGGTGCGCATGCGGGTCAGCCCCACCAGCGGGGCGATGCACAAGGCCGCCGTGATCATGAAAATCGGGCCGGTTCGGTCGTGCAGCAGCGCGATGACCAGCCCGGCGATCGCGGGGCCGACCACCCGCGCGGTGTTGAACGTGGCGGAGGACAGCGACAGCGCATTGGGCAGCAGCTCCCTGCTGACCAGTTCGGAGACGAACGCCTGCCGCACCGGGGTCTCGATCGCGCTGATCACGCCGAAGAGGGCCGCGGTCACGAAGACCCACCAGAGGTTCACGACCCCGGTGAGGACCAGCGCGCCGAGCAGGGCCGCGACCAGTGCGGATGCGAAGTTTGCGATGAGGAGCAGGCGGCGTTTGTCGAACCGGTCGGCGAGCTGACCTCCGTACAATGTGAGCAGCAGGACAGGCGTGAACTGCAGGGCCGTCACGATGCCCAGCGCAGTCGGCGAGTTGTCGGACAGCTGCAGGACGAGCCAGTCCTGCGCGACGACCATCATCCACGTGCCGAGAAGCTTGACCAGTTGTCCGGTCGAGAACAGCCGGTAGTTACGGACCTTCAGCGAACCGAAGACGGTCATGCGTTGCGGCCTATCCGGCCGAGGATCTCGGCCGCCTTTCCGAGCGTCTCGCGCTCCTCCGGGGTGAGCGCGGCGAGCTGCTTGGCCAGCCACTCGTCGCGGGCGCGGCGGTGCTCGAGGATGACGGCGCGGCCCGACTCGGTGGCGGCGAGGATGACCTGCCGGCCGTCGGTCGGGTGCGGGGTGCGCTGGACCAGGCCGCGCTCCTCCAGCTTCGCCACGATCTTGGTGAGGGTCGGCGGCTGGACCCGCTCGGCGTCGGCCAGCTCGCGGGGGGTCAGCGCACCGTTGAGTTCGAGGCTTGTCAATGCCGACAGCTGGGTGATCGTCAGGTCGCCGATCGGTCTGGCCTGACGCAGGCGGCGGTTGAGTCGGGTGATGCTGTCCCGCAGCGCCGCCGCGAGCTGCGCTGCAGTGATCTTCGGGGCACGGACCATCATCACAGTCGTTAGCTTATCTAATAAGCTTGGCTAACGACCTGTGTCGGTGATCACGGGGAGTACCGTGTGCGGCGTGACCAGCCAGCCGAAGCCGCTCGACCCGCCGATGGTGCCGTTCGCCCTCGCCGGGCTCGGACTGTGGATCATCGCGGTGCTCGTGATGCTGCCGTTCCGCGACGAGTTGGCCGATGCCGGGCACGGCAACTGGTTCGGCATCGCCGTCGCCGGCGTGCTGTGGGGTATTCCAGGCGGTTTGACCATGGTCGTGCACGACCGCAACCGGAAGCGTCGGCGCGCGACGTCCGATTCGTTCAAGACCGGGGAGCGCGGCGGCGCCTAGCCTCGAGGGCATGGCTCCCAAACTCAACTACGTCGGCCTCGTGGTGGCCGACATGCCCAGAACCCTCGCGTTCTACCGGCTGCTCGGCCTGGACATCCCGGCCGATCAGGACGCCGCGCCGCACGCCGAGCACGCGCTGCCCGGCGGCATGAGAATCTGCTGGGACACCGAGGAGACGATCCGTTCGTTCGACCCGGAATGGTCACCCACGGCCGGCGACGGTCGGTCCGCCATCGGCTTCGAGTGCGACACGCCCGCCGAGGTCGACAAGGTCTACGACGCGATGGTTTCCGCAGGGTACGAAGGTCACCTGGCGCCCTGGGACGCATTCTGGGGCATGCGGTACGCCGTCCTGCACGACCCCGACGGCCACGGCGTCGACCTCTACTGCACTATCGGATGACCTCGCGCAGGGGTGCGCCGGCCAGCGCCTTCACCTCGCGGGAGAGGTGCGCCTGGTCGGCGTAGCCGCTGCTGACCGCCACCAGGCCGAACGGCATGCCGCCCCGGGCCAGGTCCAGCGCCGCGTTCACGCGCAGGATCCGGGAGAGCGTTTTCAGGCCGTACCCGAACAGGTGCAGACCGCGGCGGTGCAGTTGCCGCTCGCTCAGGCCGACGTCGGCCGCGATCTCCGACACCGGGCGCAGCGCCCTGAGCCGTTCAACCACCGCGCCCACCCAGGGCTCGTCCGGTTTGTCGTTCCTGGCGAATGCCGCCTCGAGCTGCCGGGCCGGATCAGCGGCCTCGTCGAGCAGCTCGGTGAGCCGCCTGACGCGCGCCGACGGCCACAGCGCCGACAGCGGCACCCGCTGGTCACGCAGCTCGTCGGCGGGGATGCCGAGCAATCCTGGCGCCGTACCCGGACCGAAACGGATCGCCGTATACGTGCGGGCGCCTTCACTGACACCCACCTTCGCGGTGGTGTCCGGACCGGCGACGAGCAGCTGACCGGCGTAGTGGATCACGTCCATGCAGCCATCCGGCAGGACGCGGACCAGCTCACTCCCGCCCGATCCGCGTTGCCAGACCGTCGCGCCGGGTATGCGCGACGGTCGCTCCCGATAGCCGAACTCAGCCGTGGCCATAGGGTTCGGCGGGCTCGGCCTCGTCGACCGAGCCGTGCGCCCGGCTGACGGACACCGACTCGACCTCGCTGTCGTCGAACACCGTCGGCAGCTCGTCGACCGCCTGGACCTGCTCGACCAGCACCTCGGAGTGCGCACCGCAGCCGTGGTCGACGCTGACGACCTGGGCGTCGTCGGGCGCATACTCGTTGCCGCACACCCCGAACGACTGCCGCATCGAACCGGCGAGCTGCAGGTAGAACCCGCACGAACCGCACCGGGCCGCCGACGGCGCCGCGACGGAGATCGGCGCGTTGGGACCACGGTCGCCGTCATACCACCGCTGGGCGGCGTCGAGCCGGCCCTCGCGGGACAGCACCCGGACCCGGCCGAGACCGAACTCCCAGTTGGTCTCCTCGACCGCCGGGTCATCGGACTGCACGTAACCCGGCGCGAGCCGCACATCGTCTGCCGGCGTCGGCAGCAGGTCGCCGACGCCCAGGTCACCGGGCTGCAACCGCTCCTGCCACGGCACCCACTCGGGCGCGCGCAGCGCCTCGGGCCCCGGCAGCAGCGTCGACTCACAGATCGTCACCTGCTTGCTGCGCGGGATCCTGGTGACGCTCACCGCCCAGCGCCAGCCCCGGTATCCAGGCAGGCCACAGGCGAAGAAATGGGTGACGAGCCGCTCACCTTCGGCAACCACGCCCAGATGCTCACCGATATGGTCCGGGTCGACGACGTCCAGCCCGAGGCGGGCGATCTCCACGGCGTCCGCGCAGACCTGGTCGGGCTTGCCCGCGCGGCCGCTGGAGCGGGTCGGAGCAGTCGAGGCTGTCACGCTCTCCATTGTTCCTCATCGCCACGCCCGATGAGCACGGCGGCCCCGGCGTGGCCGGAAACTGTCGCACCCATGGTTCAGGATGGGGGGCATGTCGGTGATTCGAGGCGTTGCGCAGTCTGTGGTGACCACTGTGCGGGCAGCACGGGTCGCCACCGTCGGCGGTGCCCGGGCCGGCCGCTTCGTGGGTCGCAACCTGCTGCGTGTCCGCGAGCGCGGCGCCGGCGGCGAGACCGGCATGCTCCGCCTGCTCGACCTGCACGCGGCGTCCTGCGCCGGCGACACCCTCGTCGCGCTCGGCCTCGCCGGCACCATCTTCTTCTCGGTGGAGGCGGGCGAGGCCCGCGACCGGGTGGCGCTGTATCTGATCGTGACGATGCTGCCGTTCGCGCTGCTGGCCCCGATCGTCGGGCCGGTCCTCGACCGCTTCCGGCACGGCCGGCGCTATGCGCTCGCCGTCACGATGCTCGGCCGGGCGTTCCTGGCGGTCCTGATCTCCGAGCACCTGACCGGGTGGGCGCTCTATCCGGCCGCGTTCGGCATGCTGGTGCTCTCCCGCGCCTATGGCGTGGCCCGCAGCGCCGCCCTGCCCCGCGTGCTGCCCAAGGGGCTCGGCCTGTCCGAGGCCGGGGCCCGCGCCTCCGTGTTCGGCACGTTCGCCGGCGCGATCGTGCTGCCGATCGGCCTGGTCGCGGCCCAGTTCGGCCCGCAGTGGCCGCTGCGATTGTCGATCATCGTCTTCTTCTGGGGCATGGTCACCTCGCTGCGGCTGCCGCCCCGCGCCGATTCAGACCCACCCGAGCAGGTCCCCCGCGTGCTGCAGCGCCCCAGCCACCGCGGCGCCAAGATCCTCTCCGGACGGCTCGTCGTCGGCGCCCTGATCGGCAGCGCGACCCTGCGCGCGCTGTATGGGTTCCTGACCCTGTTCCTCGCGTTCGCGATCAAGGAGAAGGTGCTCCCGGTCGGCCTCGGCCCGTGGCGGCTGTCGGAGCAGGTGGCGGTCGTGGTGGTGGCCGCCGCGCTCGGCATCGGCTCGTTCCTGGCCACCGCCATCGGCACCCGCCTGCGCATCCACCGGCCGGCCCTGCTGCAGGCGGTCGGCATCACCGTGGCCGCGTTCGTGGCCGTCATCGCCGCCGACCGGAACTCTCTGGGCACGGTGGCCCTGTTGTGCCTCGTCACCGCGATCGCCAGCGGCCTGGCCAAGCTGGCCGTCGACGCCTCGATCCAGGAGCGTGCCGACGAGCAGGTCCGGGCCAGCGCGTTCGCCCACTCCGAGACCCTGCTCATGGTCGCCTGGGTCCTCGGTGGCGCCGTCGGCCTCATCCCGTTCGGCAGCGACTGGGGCCTGATCGTGGCCGCCACGTTCATGGCGTTCGCGACGGTCCGCGCGATCTGGTCGGCGATCTCCCTGCGCAAGGAGCGCCTGCGTGGCGCCCCGCTCGACCATGACGAGCAGCCAACCGACCCGGTCGCGGCCACCCAGCCCGGCGGCTCGGCGGGCGGCCCGGACGGGCGACGTGGAGCTGACGCGACGACCGTGCCGCGACCGGCCAGCACGACCTCGGGCTCGACCGCGGGCCCAGCCGCCGGTGCAACCGCGGGCCCAGCCGCCGGCGCGGCTTCAGGGGCGGATGCCGGCGCGACCCGGCGGATGCCGTTCCAGGCCCGCTCCGGCGACGAGGCCCCGACCGCTGCCGCCGCCGGTCAGGGCGCCGAGGACGACCGCTCGCGGCGCCGCTTCGGTTGGCGCCGGCGCCCCTCCGCTGCCCCGGCGACCGCCCCGACCGGCTCCGGATCGTCGGCGGCCCGCAGCGGCGGCCAGGCCGGCGCTCGGCAGCAGCAGCCGGTCGACGCGACCCGGCAGATGCCGGCCGTCGACGTGGACACCGAGACGGCCCCGCTCGCACCGCCTGGATACACGCTGTACCGCCCCTCTGGCATGGACTCGACCCGACGCCTGGAGGATGACGACCGATGAGACCGTTCCTGGGATACGACCGCGCGCTGATCGTCACCGCGGTGGAGATCGAGCGGGCCACCGTGCTCGCCGGCCTCGGCATCGCCGACCCGCAACCCGACGACCTCGAGACCGGTGCGCCCGTCGTGGTCGTCGCCGCGGGCGTCGGCCCGGCCGCCGCGGCCGCCGTGACCGCGCAGTTCACCACGACGGCGGTCAACGACGGCCGCCCGTTCGGGGTGGTGCTGTCCGCCGGCATCGCGGGCGGCTTCGCCGGGCGGGTCGAGATCGGCGGCCTCGTCGTCGCCACCGAGAGCATCGCCGCAGACCTCGGCGCCGCCGGCCCGGACGGCTTCGAAAGCGTCGACGACCTGGGCTTCGGCACCGCCCGCCACGACGCCGACCCGGCACTGCTGCGCACCCTGCGCCTGGCCCTCCCCGAAGCCGTCGGCGGCCCCGTCCTCACCGTCTCCACGGTCACCGGCACCGCCGAGACCAAGGAAGCCGTCCAGAAGCGCCACCCGGACGCGGTCGCCGAGGGCATGGAGGGCTTCGGCGTCGCCACCGCCGCCCGGCTCTGGCCCGGCACCGCGTTCGGCGAGATCCGCACCGTCTCCAACGCCGTCGGGCCCCGGGACCGGGCCGCCTGGCGCATCCCGCAGGCCCTGGAAACCCTCCGCGAAGCCTTCGCCACCCTGGCCGGCCGCTGACCATCGACGAGACAGCCTGCGCCTCGCATCGTTGATCGAAATCGCGCACCGGCTGCGCGGACATCCCGCCGGTGACTTTGATCACCACGGACATCCACTCCCGGCGCGACACAGGCGAACAAAGAGGCTGATCCGGACACCAGCAGCGCCGGACCGGGCGGCGACCACGCGGCGTCGGTGCCGGAAATCCCACAACCCGAAGGATCCCCAGGGCACCTGACCCGGCGATCGCTCGACCCGTCGCGGGATCGGTTTCCCCGAACGCCACCCACCCGGTCGACAAGATCTTGCACAGATCGAAGTCGTGCGATGGCCAGAACCGATCACCAGGAAGATCCACCCCAGGTACGGAACCAGCAAGCCCCCACATCCATATGTGTCGAATGCGTTGTAAGGGTCACACCGGGCGTTTGGCGACTCGTCGTGCAGAGCCGCGCGACGGCGTTAGATTCGAGGTTGTGACGCTCTCCCTGGCCTTCTCGCCGTGCCCCAACGACACCTTCGTCTTCCACGCGCTGGCACACGGGCTGGTCCCCGGCACGCCGGCGTTCGACGTGACGTATGCCGATGTCGACGTCACCAACACCGCTGCCGAGCGGGGCGAGTTCGACCTGGTCAAGGTGAGCTACGCGGCGCTGCCGTGGCTGCTGGATCAGTACACGCTGCTGCCCTGCGGCGGGGCGCTCGGCCGGGGCTGCGGGCCGCTGGTCCTGGTGAAGGACCAGGCGATCACCAGCCTTGAGGGCAGGACGGTGGCGGTGCCGGGCGACCGCACCACGGCGTATCTGCTGATGCGCCTGTGGTCGGCAGGAGCGCCGCCGAAGCGGGTGGAGATCGTGCCGTTCGCCGAGATCATGCCGGCGGTGGCCAGGGGCCAGTTCGACGCCGGGCTGGTGATCCACGAGGCGCGGTTCACGTTCCAGCGGCACGGGTTGCACGCACTCGCGGACCTCGGGGAGTGGTGGGAGGGCGACACGGGCCTGCCGATCCCGCTCGGTGCGATCATCGCGCACCGCGACCGGGTCGACCCCGAGCAGGCGACCGCCTGGATCAAGGAGTCGGTGCGGCAGGCATGGGCCGACCCGGCCCGGAGCCGTGGCTACGTCCTGGCACACGCCCAGGAGATGGAGCAGTCGGTCGTCGACCAGCACATCGGGCTGTATGTCAACGAGTTCACGTCGTCACTCGGCCCGGACGGTCACGCCGCGGTCGATGCCCTGCTGACCAGGGCCGCCGCCGAGGGGCTGGTCCCAGCCACACCCCTCGTCGGCGCCTAGCGAAGCGGTCAGATAGCGAGGCGGTCAGACCTCCAGCTCGCGGGCCACCAGGTGGACCGCCTCGGCGACGGTCTTGGCGGTCTTGCGGTCGGGGAAGCGACCCCGCTGCAGGTCGGGTTGGATCTTCGCCTCGAGGACCCTGATCATGTCCTCGATCAGGCCGTGCAGCTCGTCCGGCTGGCGACGGCTGGCGACGGCGCGGGCCTCGGTCACCGAGGGCGGCGCGTCCAGGAGCTTGACGTGCATCGCCTGGCTGCCCTTACGGCTCTCGACCACCCCGAACTCGACCCGCTGGCCGGTCTTCAACTCACCCGCGCCGGCCGGCAGTGCCGCCTTGTGCACGAAGACGTCTCCACCGTCGTCGCTGGTGAGGAACCCGAAACCCTTCTCCGTGTCGTACCACTTCACTCGACCCGTCGGCACGCTGCCCTGCTCCCCAGTGTCTTGACCCGTCCCACCCACAACACCACAAGGCTAGTCACCGCTTCCCGCCCGGCCAACCGAGATCACGCCCCGGAGAAACGCCGGGAACGCGTGCAGATCGGGACTCACGAGGGAGGCTCCGGCGGCCTGCAGGTCAGCGGCGGAGCACGGTCCGGTCGTGACGCCGAGGACGGGTACGCCGGCCAGGACGCCGGCCTGCATATCGGCGACGTGATCGCCGACGTAGGCGGTGGCGCTGACGGAACGCAGTACCGACGCCTTCTCGGCGGCGAACACATCGCCATGGACCTCATCGACCGGAATGTCCAGATGCGCGAGATGCAGTGACGCGAGCCTGCCGAGCTTCGACGTGATCACCACGATCCGCCCGCCGGCCGCACGGACCGCCGCCAGCGCCGCCAGGGCTCCGGGGAGCGCCACCGCGGGTGTTATCGCGTGTTCCTCGTACAGGAGGCGATAGGTCAGCACCGCCTCCTCGACGGACTCGGGCGGGAACCACTCGGACAACTCCGTGCGCAGCGGCGGCCCGAGGCGGGACACGGCGAGGTCGGCGTCGACGTGCACGCCAGTACGCGCCGTGAGCGCCCGGTACGCGGCCGCGATCCCCGGCCTGGTGTCGAGGAGCGTCATGTCAAGGTCAAAGCCAATGACAACCGGTTGTTGAGACACCTTTAAGGATGCCCAGGTCACGATAGGTATGCCATCGAAATACACGCCGATCATGTATTGACGGGGTGAGACTCTGGCCACTAGCGTCACCAACACTTTTAGGAAAGTTTCCTAAAGGATCATCCAGGAGACGCGATGAAACGATCCGTCCGCAACGGCCTCATCGTCGCCGCCGCGCTGGCAGTGGCCGGGGCCGTAGTCCCCATCGTCACCACTACCGCCAACGCCGCCGGCAACCTCAGCGCAACGTTCACGGTCGACCAGGACTGGGGCAGCGGCTGGGGCGCCAACTACAAGATCACCAACGGCACCTCGAGCGCCATCAACGGGTGGACGCTTGAGTTCGACCTGCCCGCGGGCGGTCAGATCACGAGCTTCTGGGACGCCGACGTCGTGCGCACCGGTCAGCACTACGTGGCGAAGAACAAGTCGTGGGCCTCGACGCTCGCCGCCGGCGCCAGCTTCAGCTGGGGCATGAACGGCAGCGGCGCGAAGCCGCCGGTCAACTGCAAGATCAATGGCGTGACGTGCAGTGGTGGTACCCCCACCACCAACCCGCCCACGTCGAACCCCCCGACCTCCAACCCGCCCACGTCGCAGCCGCCGACCTCGCAGCCGCCGACGAGCCCGTCGCCGACGCAGAGCACGCCGCCGGCCACCGGCTCCAAGAAGGTCGTCGGTTACTTCGCCGAGTGGGGCGTCTACGGCCGCAACTACCACGTCAAGAACATCGAGACGAGTGGGTCGGCCGCGAAGCTGACGCACATCCTCTACGCGTTCGGCAACCCGGCCAACGGTCAGTGCGCGGTCGGTGACAGCTACGCCGACTACGAGAAGGCCTACACCGCCGCCGACTCGGTCGACGGCGTCGCCGACACCTGGGACCAGCCGCTGCGGGGCAGCTTCAACCAGCTGAAGAAGCTCAAGGCGATGCACCCGGGCCTCAAGGTCATCTGGTCGTTCGGTGGTTGGACCTGGTCGGCCGGCTTCACGCAGGCCGCCGCGAACCCGACCGCCTTCGCGAACTCCTGCTACAACCTGATCAACGACCCCCGCTGGGCCGGTGTCTTCGACGGCATCGACATCGACTGGGAGTACCCGAACGCCTGTGGCCTGCAGTGCGACACCAGCGGCCCGAACGCGTTCAAGAACCTGATCGGCGCCCTGCGCACCAAGTTCGGCTCGAGCAAGCTGGTCACGGCGGCCATCACGGCCGACGGCAGCAACGGTGGCAAGATCGACGCGACGGACTACGCCGGCGCCGTGGGCAACCTCGACTGGCTGATGCCGATGACGTACGACTACTTCGGTTCGTTCAACGCGGCCGGCCCGACCGCTCCGCACTCGCCGCTGAGCTGCTACGCGGGCATCCCGCAGGCCGGCTTCTGCTCCGAGGCCGCGATCAGCAAGCTCAAGGCCAAGGGCGTCCCGTCCAACAAGCTGCTGCTCGGCATCGGCTTCTACGGCCGCGGCTGGACCGGCGTCACCCAGGCCACCCCCGGCGGTAGCGCCACCGGTGCGGCGCCCGGCACGTACGAGGCGGGCAACGAGGACTACAAGGTCCTCAAGAACACCTGCCCGTCCACCGGCACCATCGGCGGCACCGCGTACGCCAAGTGCGGCAGCAACTGGTGGAGCTACGACACCCCGGCCACCATCACCGGCAAGATGAGCTACGCGAAGACGCAGAGCCTCGGCGGCGCGTTCTTCTGGGAGCTCTCCGGCGACACCACCAACGGTGAACTGATCACCGCGGTGAGCAACGGTCTGAAGTAACAACCCCTTCGAAAGAGGGCGGGGCCGTCGGCCCCGCCCTCTTTTGTCATACGGGCCGGTTAGCGTATGAGGTGAGATGACTACCTCGCTCGCAGACCATTTCCGCGCCCTGCCCGACGACGGGCTGATGGCGCTCATCCGGCTGCGCCCGGATCTGGTCATCCCGCCGCCCTCGGACTTCTCGGCCCTCGCTCATCGCGCGCAGTCCCGCGTGGCCGTGGCCCGAGCGTTAGACGGCCTCGACACGTTCACCCTCGAGGTCCTCGACGCGCTGCGCTACACGCGCATCGGCCACACCACGTCCACCGAGTCCGTGCTGACCCTCACCGCCGCCTCCGGGGTCGAGGCGGCCCGGGTCCGGGGCGCGATCGACCTGCTGGTGCAGCACGGCATCGCCTTCGGACACGACAGCGCCCTGCGCGTCGTCGGCGCCGTCGACGAGGTCTGCTCCCCCTATCCCGCCGGGCTCGGCCGGCCCGCCGCCGAGCTCGACCCGCTCGCCGGTGCCCTGGTCGCCGACGCCGCCAGGCTGCGCCGGACGCTGCTCGCCGCGCCGCCGGCGGCCCGTGCCGTGCTCGACCGGCTCGCGGCCGGCCCACCCGTGGGCACCGTCACCCCGGCCAGCCTGCGCTCCGACCCCGACTCCCCCGTCCGCTGGCTGGTCGAGCAGCACCTGCTGGTCGCCGTCAGCCGCGACGCGGTGGAGCTGCCCGTCGAGGTCTCCCTCGTCCTGCGCCGCGACGGCGGCCCCCTCGGCCAGTTGCACCCCGACCCGCCGCAGGTGCAGACCCCGACCCGCGACGCCGCGCAGCTCGACCGCGCCGGCGCCGGCCAGGTCCTGGAGCTGGTGCGCAACCTGGAGACCCTGATCGAGGCGATCAACGCCGACCCGCCGACCGTGCTGCGCTCCGGCGGCATGGGCGTGCGCGAGCTGCGCCGCTTCGCCAAACTCACCGGCGTCGACGAGCCGGCCGCCGCCCTCCTGGTCGAGATCGCCGCCGCCGCGGGCCTGCTCGGCGAGGAGATCATCGACAACAAGCGGGTCGAGAGCGTCTTCCTGCCGACGGTCGCCTATGACGTGTGGCGGGCCTTCGGCATCGCGGCCCGCTGGCACCGCGTCGCCGTGACCTGGCTGACGATGACCCGCGCCCCGTCGCTCATCGGCCAGCGCGACGACCGGGACCGCCCGATCAACGCGCTCGCCCCCGAGCTGTCCCGCCCCGGGGCTCCCGCGCAGCGCCGGGCCGCGTTGCAGGTCCTGTCCGAGCTGCCGCCCGGCGCCACCATCGCCCCGTCCGACGTCGTCGACCTGTTGTCATGGCGGACCCCACGCAGGGTCTCCCGCGGCGCCGCAGCGGTCGTCGAGGCCAATCTCGCCGAGGCCGCGCTGCTCGGCCTGACCGGCTTCGACGGGCTCACCGGCTTCGGCCGGCTGCTCCTGGACGAGGTCGTCTCCGGCAGCATCGACACCGACGACCCGCTCGGCCTCCACGCCCCCGACGGCGCCGCCCTCACCGGCTCCGCGGCCCTGCTCGACACGCTCCTGCCCGCCCCGGTCGACCACGTCCTGCTGCAGGCGGACCTGTCCGTCATCGTCCCCGGCCCGCCCGAGCCGACCCTCGCCGGCGAGCTCGAGCTCCTCGGCGTGCAGGAGTCCGCCAGCGTCCACCGCATCACCGCCGAGTCGGTCCGCCGCAGCCTCGACGCCGGCTACACCGCCGCCGACCTGCACGCCCTCCTGGCCCGCCGGTCCCGCACACCCGTGCCGCAGACCCTCACGTATCTCATCGACGACATCGCCCGCCGCCACGGCGGCATGCGCATCGGCTCGGCCAACTCCTACGTGCGCAGCGACGACGAGACCCTGATCGCCGAGGTCCTCGCCGACCGCCGCCTCCAGCCGCTGATGTTGCGCCGCCTCGCCCCGACCGTCCTCACCAGCCGCCACACCCCCGCGAGGCTCCTGGAGGCGCTCCGCGACGCCGGTTATCCACCCGTCCAGGAAGACGCGACCGGCGCCGCCGTCCTGACCCGCCCGAAGGCCCGCCGCGGCCCACCCCGCCCCAGCTGGGCACATCGCGGCATCGAGGACCCCGCCGCGGCGGCCCGGCTGTCCAGCCCACGGCTCGCCGGCGTCATCGAGCAGATCCGCCGGGGCGACGCCGCCGCCCGTGTCGCCCGCCGCGCCCCGGTCACCGTCCGCGCCAACGGCACGTCAACGGCCTCCCACACCGAGGCCCTGGAGGTGCTCCAGCAGGCGCTGCGGGACAAGACGCGCGTCTGGGTCGGCTACGTCGACTCCCACGGCGCGACCGCGTCCCGCCTGGTCAGGCCCGTGTCGATGGGCGGCGGCTACCTGCGCGCCGAGGACGAGCGGACCGAGATGCTGCACACGTTCGCACTGCACCGCATCACGGCCGCCGCCCCGGAGGACGCGTCCGGATAGGCGGCACTTTCATTGCTCCGGTCCGTCGTGGGCGCGATCCGCCGCTCCCGTCAGCCACCGGTCAGGCCGTGGACGGCCTTCCCTGCCAGGTCCGCGGACAGTTGCGCCGGCCGCGACCTGCCGGCCGCGACAAACCCCGCGGCCCGCCGGCCGGCCCGCATCCGCGGCCCGTCCGCCTCGGCCACGACGCGCCCGTCCCGGCCGCGACCGTTCACCGGCGCTCGTGATCACAATCCGGCCATCCTCACGACCACAGCACAACCTCAAAGTCGCAGCCTGGCCATCCACACGGGCTACAGCACGACATCGACCACGGAGGCTGGGCGCAGGCTCACCGCGGTCAGGCACGATCGTTGATCAAAGTCGCGGGCCGGCCATCCACACAACCACGGCACGACATCGATCACGACACCGGGACACCGACCACACCGGCCGCGGACCGGCCGCTGATCGAAGTCGCAACCTGGCCGTCCACACGGGCCACAGCACGACATCGACCACGGAGGCTGGGCACAGGCTCACCGCGGTCCGGCACAATCGTTGATCAAAGTCACGGGCTGGCCATCCACACAGCCATCCACACAACCACGGCACGACATCGACCACGGGGGCCGAGCACAGGCTCACCGCGGCTTGTCCGATCGTTTGATCGAGGTCGCAATCCGGCCATCCGCACGACCACGGCACGACATCGATCACGACACCGGGACACCGACCACACCGGCCGCGGACCGGCCGCTGATCGAAGTCGCAGCCTGGCCATCCACACGGGCCACAGCACGACATCGACCACGGAGGCTGGGCGCAGGCTCACCGCGGTCGGGCACAATCGTTGATCAAAGTCGCGGGCCGGCCGTGCGCGTGGTGCTTGGCAGCGGGCGGGTCAGTCGGCTGCGCGAGCGGCGCCGATGATCGAGACGATCAGCAGGATCGCGGCCAGGCTGCCCACCGTCTCGCCGATCGCGTCGGTGAGCGGGCTGCCGAGCACGAGCCACGACACCAGGAACCAGGCCAGACCGAGGGCGCTGACGGCACCGACGCCGACCATCGCCAGGGGCGAGAAGCCGGCCGCGGCCTCATCGTCCACGGTCGATGCCGAGGCACCTTCCAGGTCGGTCATCCTCCACAGCGTACCGACTCATCGCCCGCTGTCACGGTGTCGATCAGCCTCGACGGATGGATCCGATCACGGAAACGATCAGCATGAGCACGAGGATCGCGCCGAGCGACTCGCTCACGGCGGTCTGCACGTCGGTGTGTGCCACCTGGGAGGACAGCAGGAACCAGCCGACGGCCACCATCACCGCGGCGAACGCGCCGAACGTCAACGCCGCCCTGTCGCCCAACCGCCGACCCACGCAGACCAGTCTACGGAGGTGGAGCGGACGACGCGCCCGCCCCCGATACGCCGATCGGTCATGCGGTAGCCGGCCCCCGCGACCACACCGCCATCTTCCGATCCGAACGCGCGCGTCCGACCTCCACCACCGCCGTGCTGGCACAACAGCGACACGACAAGCGATGGAGGCGAATCGGATCGCGTCCATCGCAAGGCAGTCACTACGAGAGACGCAACGAGACCCCTCGCAGGTTGCACGGTTTCCGAACCTCCCACATTTCGGGAACTGTCACAGGTGCGTGCGACACTGGTCCGGTGCCCGAAGGTCCACTGATCGTCCAGTCCGACAAGACCCTGCTGCTTGAGGTCGACCATCCCGACGCACTGGCGTGCAGGATGGCGATCGCGCCGTTCGCCGAGCT
The DNA here is from genome assembly GCF_016862795.1 of Dactylosporangium siamense. Classification (GTDB taxonomy): domain Bacteria; phylum Actinomycetota; class Actinomycetes; order Mycobacteriales; family Micromonosporaceae; genus Dactylosporangium; species Dactylosporangium siamense. Next base: position 138,853 of record NZ_BONQ01000083.1, read on the forward strand.
CGAGCGCTCGCCGGAGCACGTGCACACCTACCGCTTGACGCCGCTCGGCCTGTGGAATGCGCGTGCCGCCGGGCACGACGCGGAGGGGGTCGTCGACGCGCTGCTGCGGTTCTCCCGCTATCCGGTGCCGCATGCGCTGCTCGTCGACATCGCCGAGACGATGGACCGCTATGGGCGGCTCCAGCTGCTCAATGACCCTGTGCACGGGCTGGTCCTGCGCGGACTGGACCGGGCGGTGCTGGTCGAGGTCGCGAAGAGCAAGAAGCTCGCCGGGATGCTCGGCGCCAACGTCGACGCCGACACGCTCGTCGTGCACGCGTCCGAGCGCGGGCGGCTCAAGCAGGCCCTGCTCAAGCTGGGCTGGCCGGCGGAGGACCTCGCGGGCTATGTCGACGGCGAGGCGCACCAGATCGACCTCGCCGAGGACGGCTGGGTCCTGCGCTCCTATCAGCGTGAGGCGGTCGACTCCTTCTGGGCCGGCGGCTCCGGCGTTGTCGTCCTGCCCTGCGGCGCCGGCAAGACGCTCGTCGGCGCGGCCGCGATGGCCGAGGCCAAGGCGACGACCCTGATTCTGGTCACCAACACGGTCGCCGGTCGGCAGTGGAAGCGCGAGCTGATCGCCCGGACCAGCCTGACCGAGGAGGAGATCGGCGAATACTCCGGCGAGCGCAAGGAGATCCGTCCGGTCACCATCGCCACGTATCAGGTGCTGACGACCCGGCGCGGCGGCGTGTTCCCGCACCTGGACCTGTTCGGCGCCCGCGACTGGGGTCTCATCGTCTATGACGAGGTCCACCTGCTGCCCGCCCCGATCTTCCGGTTCACCGCCGACCTGCAGGCCCGGCGCCGGCTCGGCCTGACCGCGACCCTCGTCCGTGAGGACGGCCGGGAGGGCGACGTGTTCTCCCTGATCGGCCCGAAGCGCTACGACGCGCCGTGGAAGGACATCGAGGCACAGGGCTGGATCGCACCCGCCGAGTGCGTGGAGGTCCGCGTCACGCTGACCGACGCGGAGCGCATGGCGTATGCGGTCGCCGAGCCCGAGGAGCGTTACCGGGTCGCCGCGACGGCCCGCACGAAGCTGCCCGTGGTGCGCGCCCTGGTCGAGCGGCACAAGGACGACCAGATCCTGGTCATCGGTGGCTACATCGACCAGCTGCATCAGTTGGGCGAGTTCCTGGACGCGCCGATCGTGCAGGGAGCGACCACCAACAAGGAGCGCGAGCGCCTGTTCGACGCGTTCCGCACCGGCGAGCTCAAGACCCTCGTGATCTCCCGCGTCGGCAACTTCTCGATCGACCTGCCCGAGGCCGCGGTGGCGATTCAGGTGTCGGGCAGCTTCGGCTCCCGCCAGGAGGAGGCCCAGCGCCTCGGCCGCGTCCTGCGCCCGAAGGCCGACAAGCGCCAGGCCCACTTCTACACGGTCGTCGCCCGCGACACGATCGACACCGAGTATGCCGCCCATCGGCAACGGTTCCTGGCCGAGCAGGGCTACGCGTACACGATCACGGACGCCGACGACGTGCTGGCCCCGTAGCACCGAGACCCAACCACTCCGCGGCCCCGATCCAACCCGGCCACGCGGAACAGCGGGCGGGCGCCCCGCAGACGCGGAGCTGGGCGCCGCCCGCGTAGCCGGCCAGGACCCAGCCGCCGCTGGCCCGGGCTGCTCCCGGAACAGACCGGGACCTGGCCGAACCCGCGACGGCACGGGTCCGACCCTGGCCGCACCGGCCAGGAACGTGACCAGGCCTGCCACGACACGGATCGGCCAGGAGCTGGCGACGTCGCGGCCCGCTCCTGACCGCACAGACCAGGAACCGGCCAAACCCACAACGGCACGGGCCCGGCCCTGGCCGGGAGCCGGTCAGACCCAACGACAGCACGGGCCCAAGTCCTGACCGCACAGACCGGGAGCTGGTCAAACCCGGCGACGCCACGGGCCCGGCCCTGGCCGGGAGCCGGTCAGGGCCAACGACAGCACGGGCCCAAGTCCTGACCGCACAGGCCGGGAGCTGGTCAAACCCGGCGACGGCGCGGGCCCGGTCCTGGCCGCACGAACCGGGAGCCGGTCAGACCCGACGACGGCACGGTTCCAGTCCTGACCGCACCGGCCAGGAGCTGGTCCAAACCCACAACGGCACGGAACCAGCCCAGGTCACACAGGCCGGAGTCGGTCAAAACCCGGCGACGGCACGGATCCGATCCTGGCCGCGTCACGATCGATGCCAACCGCGGGTCGCCGCGGTGACCATGGCAAAGGCCCCCGAGGTCAATGCGGGAACGTCAGGACGCCTGGAGTTCCTTGGAGAGCAGCTCGGCGATCTGCGCGGTGTTGAGGGCCGCGCCCTTGCGCAGGTTGTCGCCCGTGACGAACAGGTCCAGGGCGCGCGGGTCGTCGATGGAGCGCCGGATCCGGCCGACCCACGCCGGGTCGGTGCCCACCGCGTCGATCGGCATCGGGAACTCGCCGGCGGCGGGGTCGTCGACCAGGATCACGCCCGGCGCGTGGCGCAGCACCTCGCGGGCGCCTTCGGCGTCGACCTCGACCCCGAAGACGGCGTGCACGGCGACCGAGTGGCCGGTGACGACCGGGACCCGCACACAGGTCGCGGAGACCTTCAGGTCGGGCAGGCCGAGGATCTTGCGCGACTCGTTGCGCATCTTGAGCTCCTCCGACGACCAGCCCCCGTCGCGCAGGGAGCCCGCCCACGGGACCACGTTGAGGGCGAGAGGCGCGGGGAACGGGCCGAGGTCGTCGCCGACGGCCTGGCGCACGTTGCCGGAGCGGGAGCCGAGGCTCCGGTCGCCGCTGACCCGTTCGAGCTGGTCGAGCAGCGTGTCGACGCCGTCCTTGCCCGCACCGGAGACGGCCTGGTAGGAGGCGAGGACCAGCTCCTTGAGCCCGTACTCGCGGTGCAGCGGGGCGAGCGCCACGATCATCGTCAGCGTGGTGCAGTTGGCGTTGGCGATGATGCCCTTGGGCCGGTTGCGCGACTGTTCCGGGTTGATCTCCGGTACGACCAGCGGCACATCGGGGTCCATCCGGAAGGCGCCGGAGTTGTCGACGGCGATCGCGCCGCGGGACACCGCGATCGGGGCCCACTCCGCGGACACCTCGTCCGGAACGTCGAACATCGCCACGTCGACGCCGTCGAAGACGTCGGCGGCAAGCTCCTGCACGACGACCTCGTCGCCCCGCACGACCAGAGTCCGGCCGGCGGAGCGTTTCGAGGCGACGAGGCGGATCTCCCCCCACATGTTCTTGCGGGAGGAGAGCAGCTCACACATGACTGTGCCGACGGCGCCGGTCGCACCGACGACGGCCAGCGTTGGTAACGCGCCCATAACGAGCGAACCTACCGTCCGGTCCCCGCATAAACCACGGCTTCCTCGGTGCCGCCGAGTTCGAACGCGTCGTGAATGGCGCGAACGGCCACGTCAAGGTCGGTGTCGCGGCACACGACGGACACCCGGATCTCCGAGGTGGAGATCATCTCGATGTTGACCCCGGCCTCCGCGAGGGCGGCGAAGAGCTTGGCCGCGACGCCCGGGTTGGAGCGCATGCCGGCGCCGATGAGCGAGACCTTGCCGACGTGGTCGTCGAAGAGGATCTCGCGGAAGTCGACGGTGGCCTTGACGCGCTCGAGGGCCGCCTTGGCGGTGGCGCCGTCGGTCTTCGGCAGCGTGAACGAGATGTCCGTGCGGCCGGTGCCCTCCGTCGACACGTTCTGCACGATCATGTCGATGTTGGTCTCCGCGGCGGCGACCGTCTGGAAGATCCGCGCGGCGACACCGGGCTGGTCGGGCACGCCGACGATGGTGATCTTCGCTTCGCTGCGATCGTGTGCGACGCCGGTGATAAGCGCTTGCTCCACAGAAAGGTCCTCAATCGATCCGGTGACCATGGTGCCGTTGGCGGTTGAGTACGACGAGCGGACGTGAATCGGCAGGTTGAACCGCCGCGCATACTCGACGCTGCGCAGGTGCAGCACCTTCGCGCCGCAGGCGGCCAGCTCGAGCATCTCCTCGTACGTGATCTGCTTGATGTGCCGGGCGTTCTTCGCGACCCGCGGGTCGGCGGTGAAGATCCCGTCGACGTCGGTGTAGATCTCGCACACGTCGGAGTGCAGCGCGGCCGCCAGGGCGACCGCCGTGGTGTCCGAGCCGCCCCGGCCGAGGGTGGTGATGTCCTTGGTGTCCTGCGACACACCCTGGAAGCCGGCGACGATCGCGATCGCACCCTCGTCCAGCGCGCCGCGCAGACGTCCGGGCGTCACGTCGATGATCCGGGCCCGGCCGTGCGTCGAGGTGGTGATGACGCCTGCCTGGCTGCCGGTGTACGACCTTGCCTCGTACCCGAGATTGTTGATGGCCATCGCGAGCAGCGCCATGGAGATGCGCTCGCCGGCGGTCAGCAACATGTCCAGTTCGCGGCCGGCCGGGACCGGGCTGACCTGCGACGCGAGGTCGAGGAGCTCATCGGTCGTGTCACCCATGGCCGAGACGACCACGACGACCTCGTTGCCGGCCTTCCGCGTGTCGACGATGCGCTCGGCGACGCGCTTGATGCGCTCGGCGTTGGCGACGGAAGACCCGCCGTACTTCTGCACGATCAGCGCCACGCCGTCGAGCTCCTTTCCACCCGTACGGGCGATGTTGACGCAGCCGAGCGTACCGGCGGCAGGTATCCCTCGGGAGTGGCGTTCCCACGATCCGGCCGTCCGACGGGCGAGAATACGCATGTGCGCTCACGTCGGGTCGGGGTAACCGCGGTCACTGTGACCACCGGCACGGCGCTCGCCGTGATCACCGGGCTGCTGCTGGCCGCCTGCGGCGGGGGCGCGCCGGTGGACCCGCCGTCGGTCCCGGCGACCGGCGTTCCCGCCCAGCCCGACCCGCGCGGCATGCTGGCCGCCCGGGTCGCGGTGGCCAAGGACCAGCGGTACATCGCCGCGTACACCCTCGTCGTGCAGGGCAAGGCGCCCCGCTCGGTGCTGGTCACCGTCGCCATCGACCGCACCTGGCGGGTCGACATCCAGGGTGGCGCGCTGGGCGGCACGGCCGACGTCGCGATCGCCAACCGGCCCGAGGGCGTCTACCAGTGCCCGATCAACCCCTCCAACGGCTGCGTCAAGGTCGCCGCCAGCAACAAGAAGCTGCCGGTCTCGATCGACCCGCGGCTGCAGTACGTCTTCATCGCCTGGCTCGACGTGCTCCTGGACCGCCAGGTGCCGCTGGCGGTGGCACCCGCGGACCCCCTGGCGGGCACCTCGGCGCCGTGCTTCGCGGTCGAGCCGGGCGTCACCGCGGTCCAGCCGCCGATCGACGCCGGCGTGTTCTGCTACAACGACCGCGGCATCCTCGCCGCCGCGAAGATCCCGATGGGCCAGCTGACGCTGACCGGGGACCCCGCGCCGGCGCCCGAGACGATCTCGCTGCCCGGGCCGGTGATCACGGCGGCCCCGCTGGGAACGTCCGCGCCGCCACCACCGAAGCCGTCGTCTTCGTCACCATCGGTTGCTCCGTCGATCTCGCGCTCCCGGTGAGTGGTAGGCTCGCGCTCGACATGTGGCAGACGGTTCTCCTTCTTCGTCGCCGCGACGAGGCCCGACAGGCCGGCACCTCGTCGCGGGGTTGAGTCGCGTCTGCGCTCCTGCCGGTCGACCCTTCCTGGTCCAGACCACCTTTTCAGGAGCATTGAGCCATGTCCGAAATCGCCAATCAGGCTGCCAGCCGGATGCCCGTCGAGCGCTACCGGCCCTTCAGTGAGCAGTTCCCGGTCCCGCTGACCGACCGCCAGTGGCCCTCCCGGGAGATCACCGTTGCGCCCCGCTGGTGCGCCGTCGACCTGCGCGACGGCAACCAGGCACTGATCGACCCGATGTCCGTGGAGCGCAAGCGCCGCATGTTCGGGCTACTGGTCCGCATGGGCTACAAGGAGATCGAGGTAGGTTTCCCGTCCGCGTCGCAGACCGACTTCGACTTCGTGCGGACCCTGATCGAGCAGGACCTGATCCCCGAAGACGTCACCATCCAGGTCCTGACCCAGTGCCGGGACACCCTGATCGAGCGCACGTTCGAGTCGCTGCGCGGCGCGAAGCGCGCCATCGTGCACTTCTACAACTCGACCTCCACGCTGCAGCGGCGGGTCGTGTTCGGCCTGGACCGGGCCGGGATCACCGACATCGCGACGAGCGCCGCGCGGCTGTGCCAGAAGTACGCCGAGGCGATCACCCCCGACACGGAGATCTACTACGAGTACTCGCCGGAGTCGTACACCGGAACCGAGCTGGACTACGCACTGGAGGTCTGCAGCGCGGTCATCGAGGTGCTGCAGCCGACGCCCGATCGCCCGCTGATCGTCAATCTGCCGGCCACGGTGGAGATGGCGACCCCCAACGTCTACGCCGACTCCATCGAGTGGATGTCGCGCAACCTGCCCCGGCGTGAGTCCGTCGTGCTGTCGCTGCACCCGCACAACGACCGTGGCACCGCCGTCGCCGCCGCCGAGCTGGGCCTGATGGCCGGCGCCGACCGGGTCGAGGGCTGCCTGTTCGGCAACGGTGAGCGCACCGGCAACGTCGACCTGGTCACGCTGGGCCTGAACCTGTTCTCCCAGGGCGTCGACCCGCAGGTCGACTTCTCCAACATCGACGAGATCAAGCGCACCGTCGAGTACTGCAACCAGCTGCCCGTGCACGAGCGGCACCCGTACGCCGGCGACCTGGTCTACACGGCGTTCTCCGGCTCGCACCAGGACGCGATCAAGAAGGGCTTCGACGCGTTGCAGCGTGACGCCGACGCCGCCGGCGTCGACATCGACCGCTACACGTGGGGCGTGCCCTACCTGCCGATCGACCCCAAGGACGTCGGCCGCTCCTACGAGGCCGTCATCCGGGTCAACTCGCAGTCGGGCAAGGGCGGCGTCGCCTACGTGATGAAGTCCGAGCACCACCTCGACCTGCCGCGCCGCCTGCAGATCGAGTTCTCCGGCGTCGTGCAGCGGCACACCGACGACGAGGGCGGCGAGGTCAGCCCGCAGGCGATGTGGGACTTCTTCTCCGCCGAGTACTTCTCGGACCGCCGGTTCGCGCTGCAGGGGTACGAGGCCTCGACCGTCGACGGCAAGGTCACGCTGACTGCCGACGTCTCGGTCGACGGCGTTGTCCGCTCGGTCTCCGCGACCGGTAACGGCCCGATCGACGCCTTCGTCCGCGCGCTGGGTGACTTCGGCGTCGACGTGCGGGTCCTGGACTACGCCGAGCACGCCCTCACCGCGGGCGAGAGTGCGCAGGCCGCAGCCTATGTCGAGTGCTCCGTCGACGGCCAGACCTTCTGGGGTGTCGGCATCGACGCCAACATTGTGACCGCATCGTTGCACGCGGTACTGAGCGCCGCCAACCGCGGCTGATCGTCGTTTCGCCGTTTTCGAATGGGCCGGCCCTTCTGGGCCGGCCCGCTCGCTTTTATGTGGGTCCTGCCCAGATTTTCGTTCGCATACGGCAGATCCTGCCGGTCCCGGCGTCCCGGCCGACAGGGACTGCGGTCCCGTCTTCCTGGGGTTCTCTCCCGGGTCGTGTCGGGAATCGCACCGTGGCGCTGCGCGCGCCGCGTGCGCCGATGCCGCACAGTGGTGGCGTGCGCCCCTCCAACGGCAAAGCCGTCATCCTCGCCCTCGCGCTCGCCACGGTGCTCACCGGCGCCGGCAGCTGCGAGGTCACCTCCACACCGGGCGCGGCCGCGCCCAGTTCGACGTCCACGGCTGGCAGCGGTGGTGGCACCACCGGCGCGACCAAGCCGCCGGCCGGGAACCCCGCCGCCGCCTCGGCAGCGCTCGAACAGCTCACCGTCGCTGCGAACGGCTCGATGGCCGGCTACACCCGCGAGAAGTTCACCCACTGGATCGGCCAGGGCGACGGCTGCGACACCCGCGACGTCGTGCTCAAGCGTGACGGCAAGGACGTCAAGGCCGACGCCGAGTGCAAGATCCTCTCCGGTGCCTGGTACAGCCCGTACGACGACAAGAACCTCACCGACCCCAAGGCCCTCGACATCGACCACATGGTCCCGCTCGCGGCCGGCTGGCGCTCGGGTGCCAGCAAGTGGACCGATGAACAGCGCAAACAGTTCGCCAACGACCTGACACGCCCACAGCTCTTCGCCGTCAGCCTCCAGTCGAACCGGTCCAAGGGTGACCAGGACCCGTCGACGTGGAAGCCGCCGAACAAGGCCTACTGGTGCACGTATGCGCAAAACTGGGTAACGGTGAAGAGTTTTTACAAGCTGACCGTCAGCACCGCCGAGAAGTCGGCCCTGACGGAGATGCTCGCGACCTGCAAGTAGCCAGGTTTTCTCTCGTTTTGTGATGAAGGGCGGCCGAGATGGCAGACGCAGCACCGGGGCCGGCCGCGGCACCGGCTACTACGGAGGCACCGGCCGCTCCTTCCGCTGTGGCGGGGTCCGTGGCCACGGGTGCCGTGGCGGCGGGTCCGGCTGCGGGGACGGGTCCGGCGGCAGCGACTGCCGCCGCCGCGGCCGCGGCACCAGCTGCGAATGCGGCACCAGCTCCGGATGCGACCCCGGCTTCGGCTGGGGCCGCTGCGGACGCTCCCGGTGCTTCCGTGCCGGCCGATGCTGCCGCGGCCCCACCAGCTGGCGGTCCGGCGGTGCCCGCGCCGTTGACGACCGACATCATGGCGGGGCCGGGCGGGGTGATGACCGACGAGGTCGGCGTGGTCACCGGCGAGCTCACCCTGCGCTCCGAGGTTGACGCCACGGGCGCCGCGCTCGTGCGGGTCCAGTACAAGGACGCCGAGGAGTGGTACGTGGTGACCGGCACCAAGACCCACCTCGGCGACCCAGCCGACATCGCCGCGGTGCACGCCGTGGCGGTCGGCATCCTGAACCGTCCCGAAGGCTAGCCCGCCCGGCGGCCCTAGCCGCCCGGCGTTCGCTAGACCGCCCGGCGCCCCTCGAAGGCGCGGCCGAGCGTGATCTCGTCCGCGTATTCGAGGTCACCGCCGACCGGCAGCCCGCTGGCGAGGCGGGTCACGTTGAGGCCCATCGGCTTGACCAGCAGCGCCAGGTACGTCGCGGTGGCCTCGCCCTCGGTGTTGGGGTCCGTCGCGAGGATCAGCTCCTTGCAGGTGCCGTCCGCGAGCCGCATCATCAGCTCGCGGACCTTCAGGTTGTCCGGCCCGACACCCTCGAGCGGGTTGATCGCCCCGCCGAGCACGTGGTACCTGCCCCGGAACTCACCGGTCCGCTCGATCGCGACGACGTCCTTCGGCTCCTCGACGACGCAGTACACCTCGTCGCTGCGGCGTGGATCGCGACAGATCCGGCACAGATCCGACTCCGCGACATTGAAGCAGCGCGTGCAGAACCGCACGAGCTCCTTCACCCGGGTCAACGCCTGGGCGAGCCGCTTCACGTCCGACGGGTCGGACGACAGCACATGGAACGCGATCCGCTGCGCGCTCTTCGGACCGACGCCGGGCAGCCTGCCCAACTCGTCGATCAGATCCTGGATGGCACCTTCGTACATCTGCGGCGGTTAGAATCCGGGCAGCCCGAGGCCGCCACCCAACCCGCCGAGCCCCGCCGTCAGCGGACCCATCTTCTCCTCCGTCAGGTCCTTCGCGGCCTTCGCGGCGTTGTGCAGCGCGGCGACCACGAGGTCCTCAAGGGTCTCCACGTCCTCCGGGTCGACCGCCTTCGGGTCGATCTTGATGCTGACCACCTCACCGGACCCGCGCACGACCGCCGTGACCAGGCCACCACCGGCAGTGCCGGTCAGCTCGGCCTCGGCCAACTCGGCCTGCGCGGCAACCATCTGCTGCTGCATCTTCTGCGCCTGCTTCATCATCTGCTGCAGGTTGGGCTGTCCACCGGGGCGCACGGTCTGCTCCTCTTCGATACTCGGCAATGCTCAGCTGGTCTTACCTGGCCCGTCCAACTGGTTACCCAGCCGGCGGTCTGTCCTGACGCTGCATCTTCCCGCATCCCGCCCAGGCCCGCCGCACGCCGTCCCGCCTGGTTCGTCGCGCGTCTCGTGAGCCGTTTCGGGTCATGCTCGGCGCGGCGTCCCTCTTTGCTCGTGCTCGGCCTGCTTTTGGTCGGACTCACAGCGTGCTTGGTCCTGCTCACAGCGTGTGCGTTGTTCGTGCTCAGCGCGCTTGGTCGTACTCAGCGTGCATTGTTCGTGCTCAGCGTGCGTTGGTCGTGCTCAGCGGGCCGGGCCATCCCCCTGCGTGCCGGTCCTGCTCGGCAGGCCTCGTCGTGCTCGGCGTCACTCGTGTGGTGCCCAGCGTGCCATCTCGCGTCACGGTCGGTGCGCCAGGTCGTGCTCGGCGTGCCGCCAGGCCCAATGGTGCGCTCGCCTTGCCGCTCCGACTGCCGTTCTGCCTGCTGCTCGCATTGCCGCACCGACTGCCGTTCTGCCTGCTGCTCTGCCTGCCGCTCTGCCCGGTGCTCGCCTTGCCACTCCGGCTGCCGCTCTGCCCGGTGCTCGCCTTGCTGCTCGGGCTTGGTGTTCGGTCTGCCGCTCTGCCTTGTGCTCGGCCTGCGGTTCGGCCCGGTGCTCGGCTCGCGTGGTCCGCCGGGTCCCGAGCTCGTGGTCATGGTTGGCGTGGTGGGCTCAGCTCGTCGTCTCGCCGATCTTCTCCGCACCGAGGGCCTCGCTGAGCAACCGCAGCGCGGCCTCCTCGCTCGACTCCCGCACGGAGTTGGCATCGTCGAGCAGTTCATCCCCCGGGTCCAACCCCGGAAACCGCGGATCGGCGACGGGTCGGTCATAGTCCGGGTCGAACGGTGGCTCGTCCGCCCCCGCGCCCTCCCACACCGACTCGACCACCGGCGCGGATGCCGCCCCGCCCCGCCGCGGTGCGTTGGCCGCCCGGCTGGCGGCCTCCCGGGCCTGCTCGATGGCACTGCGCGGCCGGGTGCCGTTCTGCGGTTTGGCGCCACCTTGCGTGCGGGCGCCGTTGGAGGACTGGCCGCCGTGCGTCCCGGTGGACGGACCCCCGCCGTTCGACGACGGGCCTACTTGCGTGCCCGCACCGTTGAACGACGACCCGGCACCCTGCGGCCTGGTCGTGACCTGCGCCGAACCACCCGGAGCCGAACCACTTGAACCCAAGCCACCCGAACCCGAACCACCCGACCCCAGGCCACCAGAACTCAGACCACCCGGAGCCGAACCACCCGGAGTGCTGGTGACGGGCCAGTCGCTTGCCTGCGCGCCACCCACGTGGGTCTGGTCGCCGCCGGTTGAGCCGCCCTGGCCGGCCAGCCCGCGCGGATCCGCCAGCGCCCCACCGGACGGTGTGCGGACCACCCCGCCGGGGACCGCCGTCGTCGGCCAGCCGTCTGCCTGCGTGGCCATCCCGCCCGGCACAGCAGGCGTCGGCCACCCGTCAGCCTGGCCACCGCCCGCGCGGCCGCCCGGCGCGGTCTGCGCCGCGGTGCCGCCCGGCACGGCCTGTGCCGCGGTGCCGCCCGGCACGGCGGTCGTGGGCCACCCGCCCGGAGTACCGGCGGCGGCGCCAGGCACTGCCGCCGGGGTGGGCCAGCCGTCCCCCGGACCCACCGACCCGGCTGTGGCGCCGGACCTGGCGGAGGCCATGCTGAGGTCCGCCGTCCGCGCGTCGGCCGGCACGGGGTCGCCCGCTGGACGTGCCGGCGTCGGCCAGGCCTCGGCGGCCTGCTGAGGCACCGCCACGCCGCCACGAGGACCGCTGTCAGCAGGTCCCGGCGGACTGCCCGGCCCGGAGGGTGACGTCGGTCGCGGCGGACTGGGCCGGCTACCGCCACCCCCACCGCCCGGCTGCCCGCCGACCTCGCACCTGATCTGCCACTTGCCGCCGAGCAACTCGCTCAGCGCGGCGATCAGCACGTCGGGTGAGGCATTGAGCATGTTGGCGTGCGCCGTGTGCTTGAACCCGAGCACCAGCGTGGTGCCCGCGACGTCCTGCACGGTCGCCTCGCGGACGATCGCCGCGGCCTTCTTCGACTTCCCGCTCACCAGGGACAGCACCTCCGCCCACACCCGCCGGACCGCGCCGGCGTCGAGCGCACCGACCGCCTGCCCACCCTGCACCGCCTGAGGGGCTGCGGGAGGGGCAGTCGGCTGGGAGGAGACAGGCTGAGGCGGGCCAGAAGGAGGTGAAGCGGGCTGCTCGTGCCCAACCGGCGCCGCGGCCACCTGCTCAGCCGGTGCCGGCCGCTCTGCCAAAGACGCAGCCGAAGACACGGACGAAGCCGAAGACGCGGGCGTAGGCACAGGTGACACGGCCGGCTGACTGGGCGCAGCCGGCTCGACAACAGGCGCGAAGGCCGCAGGCGCGGCGGACACTGGCGCAGAGGACACAGGCGCAGAGGCCACGGGCGCAGAGGCCACGGGCGCAGAGGCCACGGGCGCAGAGGCCACAGGCGCGGAGGCCACAGGCGCGGAGGCCACAGGCGCGCCACCGACCGGCGCCGCAACAGCGCCGCCCGCCAGCACCCGACGCTCCATCCGCTCCAGCCGCTGCAGCAGCGCATTGCTGGAGTCGTCCGCCCCGGGCAGCAGCATGCGGGCCGTGATCAGCTCCAGCAGCAGCCGCGGCGCGGTGGTCCCGCGCATCTCGGTCAGCCCGTTGTGGACGATGTCGGCGAACCGCGAGAGGGTCGCCTGCCCGAGCTGGGTCGCCTGGGCACCCATCCGCTCGAGCTGGTCGTGCGGCGCGTCCAGCAGGCCTTTCGCGACCGCGTCGGGGACCTGCTGGAGGACGATGAGGTCGCGGAGCCGCTCGAGCAGGTCGGAGGCGAACCGCCGCGGGTCGTGCCCCGCCTCGACGACCCTGTCGATGACGCCATAGGCGCCGCGCCCGTCGTCGGCGGCGAGCGAGTCGCACATCTCGTCGATGAGGGCAACGTCGGTGACGCCGAGCAGGGCCACGGCCCGCCGGTAGGTGACGCCGTCAGGGCCGGCGCCCGAGATCAGCTGGTCGAGGACCGAGAGCGAGTCCCGGGCACTGCCCGCGCCCGCCCTGACCACGAGCGGGAACACGGCCGGCTCGACGGTGACGCCCTCAGCGGCGGTCAGCTGCTCCAGGTAGGGACGGAGCACCCCCGGCGGGATCAGCCGGAACGGGTAGTGGTGGGTGCGGGACTTGATCGTCCCGAGCACCTTCTCGGGCTCAGTGGTCGCGAAGACGAACTTCACGTATTCCGGCGGCTCTTCGACGAGCTTGAGCAGCGCGTTGAACCCGGCCGACGAGACCATGTGCGCCTCGTCGATGACGTAGACCTTGAACCGGCTGGAGACCGGCGCGAAGAACGCCCGCTCCCGCAGGTCACGCGCGTCGTCGACGCCACCGTGGCTGGCGGCGTCGATCTCGATGACGTCGATCGAGCCGGAACCGTCGGGCGCGAGCGCGCGGCACGAGTCACAGTCGCCGCACGGGTCGGGCGTGGGGCCCTTCTCACAGTTCAGCGAGCGGGCGAGGATGCGCGCGCTACTGGTCTTGCCGCAGCCGCGCGGTCCGGAGAACAGGTAGGCATGGTTGAGCCGTCCCGAGCGCAACGCCTGCGACAGCGGCTCTGTGACGTGCTCCTGCCCGATCACCTCGGCGAACGTGCGAGGCCGGTACTTGCGGTACAGCGCGAGCGCCACCAGCGGACCTCCGTTCGCGTCATCGGCTCGGTGTGGCGGGCCGGGACCACGGTACCTCCAGGCACCGACAAAATCGCTCCGCCGCAACCCGCCCGTGGCCCGGACATGAAGAGGCCACCCGTGCACCCGTCAGAGCTCACTTATCCTTGCTGCCTTCCGGCCCTGGGGAGGTTCGTAAGATGACGCCGCACGAGTGGCTTAGGAACACAATACCCCGTAGCGCGCGGCGGTCGGGGCATGGGTATCCTGGCGCACGGAGGATTCGCCTAGAGGCCTAGGGCGCACGCTTGGAAAGCGTGTTGGGATAAAACCCTCACGAGTTCGAATCTCGTATCCTCCGCCAGCCTGACCAGGCAGAACGCCGGGAAGCCCGCCAGGGCCGCCCGGCGTTTCGGCTTCTCTAGCCACCCAGCCGTCCCAGGTCGGCGAGGGTGAACCGCAGGCCGGCCTCGTCGACCGGGGTCACCGTGCCGTCATTTTCCAGTCGGTACTGCCCCTGCGCGGGGTTGAGCAGTGAGGCCGGAGCGTCGGGGTACAGCTCGACGAACACCAGATAGTGACCGCTCGGTCGCAGACTGACACTGCCGGCCTCGATGAACTCCGTGCCCTTGTAGCGGCCACCGCCCTGCTTGATCTCCAGCACGGGCGGCGCCTCGCCTTTGAAGATCCGTCCGACGGTGGCGGCGAACACGGTGTGCACGTCGGGCACCGTCGTCGTCGCTCCGCGAACCTCGGCCTTCCCGGCGAGGGTCACCTCGGCGACGAGGTCGGCCTTGGCGAACAGCTCGGCCAGTGTCTGATATTGGGGGTAATCGACCTGATATTTGACCGTTTTAGCCGCCATGTCCGGCATTCGGTTGCAGCCCGCCAGCGCGAGCAGCAGGACGGCGAGCAAGGCGACCCTCATGCGGCTTGGACTCCCAACCGGCCGGTCCGGTTCCCCGCGCTCAATCTGCCATATAGCTGAATGTGAGCTAGCGGATAGTGACGGCACATGCGACGATGAGCGCATGGCCAAACCGGCTCTGGAGGCGTTGAAACACAACAGCACCCGGCGGCCACCGGGTGCTGTTTGTGATCGCTTCCACCTCTACGACTACGCGGAGGGTCAGCGGTGATACCCACAGCAATCCTTGCGCATCCAGAACCCCTCCGCAAGACCGAGAGGGGAAAGGAGATGCGCACCTTCTATCGGAGTCCGGACATCCTGGTCACCAGCGACCACGTTGCCGTCCTCCGGCCTAGTCCAGCCCGCTTCCGGATGACCGAACTGCGTGGCGCGTACATCGTCCGGCACGGATCTCCGTCGATCCGCCCACTGCTGGAGATCAGAGCGCGCTACGGCAGCAGCGACGTTCGACTCTTCTGCACCACGGACGCCCGCACCTTCGGTCAGGTCCGTCGTGCCTTGATCAGAGCCCTTGAGCAGTGCAAACCAGCACGTAGTTAGGTCCCGAAAGACCGCGCGCGAGCTAAGCCTCGCGCGCGGTCATCTTGAGTTCATTGAGATGATGCAAAAATGCAACTTGCAATATCGCACCCTGCGGGGTAGCCAGTCGTTACCATCCCGTGGGCAGCTACCCGCGCGCCCGTTCTGGTATGCGTCCTCCCATGAGGCTGACGCGCGGCACAGCACGCGCTTGCTACGGTTTTTGGCATTGAGTGCGTGCACTCACGATCATGCGCGTAGGGTCTGGAAGTGGCTAGCCGCCTGCAATATTTCAGGTAGACATGTGTCCCTTGGAGGGGCTGGACGTCATGGCATCGGGTGACACGCCTGCTGTGGCCCGTCGCTTGGTTCGCCTGGCGATCCGCGACGCACGGCTGGCCAAAGGACTGACACAGTCCAATGTCGCCGACGCCATGGAATGGTCACTCTCCAAGGTGATGCGTATTGAAAGCGGCGAAGTCACAATTTCACAAAACGACCTAAGGCCACTTCTCGGGCATTTGGGAATTCGTGAGAAGTCCAGGGTGGACGAGCTCATCCAGGCCGCGAAGGCGTCGAAACAGCGGCGCCAGTGGTGGGACCAGCCGAAGTTCGCCGGCCTGCTCACGACCGCAATGAAACAGTGGTTCAGCTTCGAGGTCGAGGCGAGCGCGATGCGGGTGTTCTGCACCACGTATTTCCCTGGGTTTCTCCAGACACCGCAGTTTGCACGCGCCCTTGTCGAGCGCTTCGACGACGTGCTGACCGCCGAAGAGATCACCGCCCGGATCGAGACTCGAACGCTGCGCCGCCAGGCGATCGAGCAACGCAGAAGCCGCCCCGATGCACGGGTTCTCCTGGACGAGTCGGTCCTTTTGCGTACGCTGGGACTGCCCGAGATTTTGGGGCAGCAACTCCTCGAAGTGCTCCACATGATCGACGACGGATGGCTCAAGGTTCGCATCGCCCCGTTCACCCTGGCAAATCCTGGCATCGGAAACTGGGAGATCTTCTTCCTGGGCGAGGAAGTGCCCGAACACGCGATTCTTTACCGAGAGAACGGCACCACCGACGAAATCGTTGATGATGCCCGAGGATTGCAACGGCATTTGAGCCAGTGGGACAAGAACTGGCAGGAATCACATGATGAAGAATACTCAAGGGAAATGATCGAGGCTCGTGCGAGCGAGTTGCTCGGCATTGATAAACCCGCGGATCCGCGAATCCGTAGGGGGCTACTGCCCCCAACTCCGGGGGTCAGGCCTTAAGCGGGAAAGAAGAAATATAGTGCAGGTAATCGAGGCGCCATTGGCATGGCGCAGGAGCCAGGCATGCGCAAGCACTGCTTGCGTGGAAATCGCCGAGCAGTTGTCCGCGTTCTTTGTTCGCGATTCAAAGGACACGGACGGCTCAGTCCTGAAGTTCCAGCGAGCGGACTGGGGCTCCTTCATTGCCGGCATCAGGGCGAATGCCCTTGAGGCCCATTGAAACAACGAGTGGTACGGCTGAGCGCTTAGGCGGCATCGCTGCGTCCTGGCGCTCAGCCCTCGGCAAGTCCGCCGTCCGTCTGAATCACGGCGACGAACGATGCCCACGCTGCCACATCGAACTTCAGCAGCGGGCCTTCCGCATCCGTCGAATCGCGCACCAGAAATGCGCTCTCGCCTCGAGCGACCTCGATGCACGCCTGGCTTGCGCAGGCCGCGCTCTTCCGCCAGATCAACCCGTCTCGACCGTCAGCCACAGGGTCCTCCTCACCTTGGACCTGGCATCCAGGATACGGACCGCTCCGGATCGCGCCACCGCGATTTATCGATTCATGGGACTTTGGCATGTGTGAATGCCTCATTCACGTGCAAACCAGGGCGAAAAGGCAATGATCGTGCCGCCTGCGTTATGCACATCGCAGGCGGCACGATCCCATCAGGCCGCTAGAGGGCCCGGTTGAGCAACTGATACGCCTCGTCATAGCCGGCCAGGTCGCGCCGGTCCATGCTGCGGGAACGGACCTCGAACGCCCTCATGAGCGCCCGTTTGACCTGACCGAACATGAGCATGTCCGAAGAACTGAACAAGACGACCTTCACGCCCAGGTGGTGACCCACCAGGTGCAGCGTCCGGGGCGTGAGGGCCCGTGATGTGGAACCCACCATCGGCGGGGCGGTGAGCGCGGCGAAAGCGAACAGGTACTCCCCCGCCGAATTGATCACCGGCCACGCGACGAGCACTCCGACGACGGCCAGAACCCCCATCACCATCAGAACGATCCGAGCCGGGTGAATCGAACCCCGGACGACGTGCACCCCCTGCACCTCGTCCAGCACGAAAACCCGGGGCTCCGGCGACCACAGGGCGAAGATCTCCTCTGTGATCATCAGGTCGGTACTTCGATAGAACACCGTCGTTGACATTGCTCCCCCTCCATGTCGGGCAAGTCATCGCGGTCGTCCGTGCTGCGAGGCGGTTCAGCGGGTCCCCATCCGCGAGCGAATCACCACGCAGTCAGAGTCGGTTGTCGATCCGGGTCCGGCCCCCACCGGACACTTGAGCGGTTGAGACTCTGGCCGTCCATCCGCCATCCCAGTATGGATGAGGTGCCTCACAGATCGCCAGACCACAACCTGCCATATCGCAGATTGACGTACAACGGATGGCCGCACCGCAGCCGAACTTCTCCTGCCGGTCACCTTGGGCGGCCGAACGAGCGACCCCGGGAGTGCGCCGAGGCGGCGAAACGCCCGACATTGTCCGAAAAAGGAGAGTGGGGTACAGCATCCGGCTGACCTTGCAATGAAATCTACGTATGTCTATTGATTCGGTCTGATCATCCGGATAGCTTCGACGGGCTCACGGCAACCGTTCCCATCCGGCGAGGAGTACCCCCGATGACGCGACCCGACGTTCCACCGTGTTGCAGCGCCGACGACCAGCCGGCCGGCGGCCTCAGCCGCCGCAGTGTGCTGCGTGGCGCGGCACTCACCGGCGGGCTGGCGGTGGGCGGCACGGTCTTCGGCCTGCCCGGCACCGCGTACGCCGCGCCGGTGATCTACAACCCGTTCTCCGGATACACCATCACCCAGACCTGGGCCCAGCACCGCGCCAACGGGTCGCTCGGCGGCATCGACTTCGCCATGCCGGTCGGCACCGGCCTGCCCGCCTGCGGCGCGGGAACGGTCACGAACATCCCCAACAACGGCACCGGCGGCAACACCGTCACGATCGCCCACGCCGACGGGTACAAGAGCCAATATCTGCACCTGTCCGCGTTCGTGCTCGCCAACGGCACGTCGGTGGCCCGCGGCGCCACCGTCGGCAGGTCCGGCGGCGCGGTCGGCGCTCCCGGCTCCGGCTCCTCCACCGGCCCGCACCTGCACTGGCACATGATCAACCCGAGCGGCACCAGGATCAATCCGCTGGAGTACGTCGCGGCCCACCCGCCCACCGGCGCCCTGCCCAAGACCACCACCGAGACAACCGGCGAGCCAGGCCCGGCGTGCTACGCCCGGATGCAGAACTGGCTCCGCCTGACCAACGGCTACACCGGCCCGATCGACGGCGTCCCCGGCACCAACACGTACGCCGCCCTGCAACGAGCGCTGCGCGGCTACGGGTACACCGGCCCGATCGACGGCGTCATGGGCACCAACTCCTGGCGCGCCGTGCAGAACCTCGCCTCCGGCTACGGCTACACCGGCCCCTTGGACGGCGTGATGGGCCCCAACTCATGGCGCGGCTTCGCCCGTTTCCTCAACCTCGACGCTTGGGACTAGCCGGCGGGGGACGCCATCACCCAACTGGAACGGCGACCGCCCAGACCGCGGGATGCTCCACATAACTGGGATACATATTGCGGCTATGCGTAGCGAAGCCTGTTGCCGCGACCACCGCAGGGTGCCCTGACCGTCAGCCGCGTGCGCGACCCTCGGCGCCGCGCTCATCTCGGTCACGACCGGACGAGGCGCACGCCGGTCACGAGCAGCCAGACGAGCCAGGCGGCGAACCCTAGGAGCCCGACGAAGATCAGCGCCGAGCCGTCGGCGATCGCGAGGTTGCCGACCCCCGCGGCGAGCAGCAGGCTCCCGCCCACCAGGCCCAGCAGGCGCTGCCAAGCCGGAGTCAGCCCGCTCGCGTGCGCGGCGAGGGCCGCGCCGATGAAGGTGGTGCCGAGCGTCGGCAGCGCCAGCGCGAACGCCGCCGCGTGAACCTGCCAGAACAGCTCGAACGCGGGCGTCGGCTCGGCGAGCCCGCCGGCGGAGAGCGCGAGCCCGATCTGCAGGACGTTGACAAGCACGAAGATGGCCGACAGCGTCGCGCCAGCGGCCACGGCGAGGCGCGACCAGTCGGCGCTCGCTTCGCCGCGCCGCTCCACGAGGCCGTGCAGGCCCGTCACGAACACGAGCAGCAGCGGCAGGTACAGGGCCACCAGACCGGACACGATCGCGACCGAGTTGCGGTTGGCCGCGTAGTAGGCCAGAACTTCCTCGATCGGAGCACCGTAGGTCGGCGCGCCCGTTCCCGCCAGCACCGCGTTCTCCATCGCCACCGACAGCGCGAACGCGATCGCCGCAGCGCCGACGAGCCGGCCTCGAACGAACCAACTGCGGGCTGGCGTGGTGGCGGTGTTCTGCGCTGATCTCATCGCTTACTCCTTCGTTTCAGTCGGATGGCGGGTTGTCGAGCAGGTTCGGGGTGTTCGTTCGGATGGTCATCGGTTCTTCCTTCGAGAGGAGCGGTCCGTCCGCCGGATTGGTGGCAGGTTTGGGCGTGCACACGCACGGGTTGGGTCGTTCTCGTCGGTCCGGTCGTCAGACGGTGACGACGACCTTCCCTCGGGTGTGGCCAGCCGCGACGTAGCGGAGGGCGTCGGCTGCTTCGTCGAGGGGGTAGGTGCGGTCGATGACGGGCGTGACCTGCCCGGTCGTGAGCAGGTCGGCCAGGGTGAGCAGGTCCTGGCGCTTCTCGACCGACAGGAAGGGCTTCAGCTGCTGACGGGTGAACCCGGACAGCACGCGCGCCTTGACGATCCGACCGAGGGGGCCGAGCCAGCGGCCGCCGCGTCCGCTGTTGGGGATGAGGGTGCCGGTGGGCGTCAGCGCTCGGCGGACAGCCGCCAGGGGCTGGGCTTCCACGTTGTCGAGGATGACGTCGTAGCGCTTCTCGGTGCGGGTGAAGTCGGTCCTCGTGTAGTCAACGACGTGGTCGGCACCGAGCGACCGGACCAGGTCGACGTTGCGGGTGCTGCACACACCCGTCACCTCGGAGCCAAACGCCTTGGCGATCTGCACGGCGAAGGAGCCCACGCCGCCCGACGCGCCCGTGACCAGCACCGTCTGGCCCGGTCGGACGTTCGCGATCTCGCGCAATGCCTGCAACGCCGCCATGGCCGACGTGGGCACCGCTGCCGCGTCCACGATCGACAGATTGGCAGGCACGGACACGAGGTTGTCCGCCGGGACGCAGGCGTACTCCGCGAGCGTTCCAGCGGTGCTCCAGCCGAACACCTCGTCGCCGGGGCGGAGAGCGGTGACATCCTTCCCGACGGCTGCCACCACGCCGGCGAGATCCCTGCCAGGGATGCCGTGGCGCGGCCGGCGGAGCCCGAACGCCAGACGCACCACGTACGGCTCACCGGTCATGACGAAGTAGTCGCCGGGATGCACCGAGGCCGCGCCCACCTGGACGAGCACATCGCCTCGACCGGGGCGCGGTAGCCCGACCTTGCACGACTCGAGCACTGAGGGCGGGCCGTAGCGGTGCTGGACGGCGGCCCGCATCGTCGCCGCTCCGACCGGACTGGCCCCTGGCACCAGGCGTGCTGAGGCGTTCGATCGCTGTTTGTTTCCCATAGGAGCCTCCTCACGTCCGAGCTGCGACCCTCGCTTGCTCGTACACCGTACTTCGTACGCCGTACTATGCCCGTACGGTGTACGATCGTCAAGCCGTTCGAGGGAGCGAGGAGACCCGTGTCTGCGAGGAAGCAACGCCAGGTCACGTCAGACGCGGGGCTTAGAAAGCAGCAGGTGGTGGTCGAGGCGGTCCGGCTCGCCGACCGCGAGGGGGTCAACGGGCTGAGCATGCGCCGGCTGGCTGACGCGCTCGGCGCGGGCGCGATGTCGCTCTACCACTACGTGGCGAGCAAGGAGGAGTTGCTGGACGCAATGATCGACGTCGTGTTCGAGGAGATCGAGTTCCCGCCCGAGGAGACCGACTGGCAGTCGGCGATGCGACGGCGGGCGGTATCCGCCCGGCAGGTTCTCGCACGCCACCCATGGGCGATCGGCCTGATGGAGTCGCGGACATCGCCGGGGCCCGCGCACCTCCGCCACCGCGAAGCGGTCACCGCCTGCCTTCGGAGGGCTGGCTTCCCGGTGCTGATGGCGACGCACGCCAACTGGTTGCTCGACAGCTACGTCTACGGTTTCGCCCTGCAGGAAGCCAGCCTGCCGTTCGGCACCGCCGATGAATTCGCCGACATGGCCGAGGATGTCTTCCTGCCTCAGCTTCCTCCTGACGAGTTCCCCTACCTCAATGAGTCCGCCGCGGCGCTCGTCGCTGCCAACTACGACCCGGCGGAGGAGTTCATCTTCGGCCTCGACCTCATCCTGGCCGCCCTCGAGCCCCTGAGAGCCTCCGCGTAGCGACGCTCACGGACCGTCGCGCGGCCCTGTGCACCCCAGCTCCGATCCAACACCACCGCACCACCGGGCGTACGGGCGTTCGTCTCGAGTTGCGGATGCCGTGGGCGGGGCGGGCGTCAGGTGCTGATGATCCTGGCGATGGCCTGGGTGGCTTTGGCTTCGGTGCCCCCTGGCGGAGCTCGTCGAGACTCCCATGAACGTCCACGGACAACAACGAACGCCACCCCGCACCGCTCGGGAAGCCTGCCCACTTCCGGTCGACGGCGTTCCCCGATGTCTGTGACCTGCTGTTCCAGTTCGTGTCGGATCGCGGTGGATGCTGGCGGACGGGTATGAACGAGACGACAACTGAGACGGGACCACGGGTGAGGCCGCCCGAATTGTGACTACGCATAAACGCAAGTTTTATTGCGTTTATACGTAGTCGAGCGCCGGACCTTCTGCCGCTCTTCAGGTCGCGCCATCAGGCTGATCTGCTGGCCTGGCTCTATCTTCACCCGGACCGTGAGTACACCCCGACCGAACTGGCGACGCGCTTCGGTCTTGCGCTCACAACTGTGCTCCGCGAGGCACACCGCCTGGTGGGGGCCGGCCTCCTCCATGAGCGGACCGTCGGTCGTTCGCGACTGCTGAGGGCGGCGGTCGACCATCGGGCCGCTCCCGCCCTGACGCAGCTCCTGGCGTAAACGTTCGGACCTCAGACCGTCCTTGAGGAGGTCTTTCTGGAGGTCGAGGGCGTCCGCAGCGTCCATATCTACGGTTCCTGGGCTGCCCGCTACACAGGTGTGCCGGGTCTTCCTCCGGGAGACGTCGACGTCCTCGTCGTGGGAACGCCGGCCCGTGCCGACGTGTATGCCGCATCGGACGTCGCTCAGGAGACGCTCGGCCTGCCTGTCAACCCGACCGTCCGCACCGTCGAGCAATGGACGCAGCCGACCGACAACCTGGTCAGGGAGATACGTTCGTCGCCGCTCGTCACCGTCCTCGATCTGGATACCGACCAGGGAAAGGAATCCTCGTGACCCGCTGGGCTCCGGGCGCAGACAAGATCCAGGAACTGCTCAACGTCGGCGACCTGCAGAAGGTCCAAGGAGGCGATGCGGACGGGCAACCGCTGCTGGACAAAGCGGCAAAGACCCTCGCTTCCTCGCTGGCGCTCCGGTCTGCCGACGCGGACAGCAGCTATACGCTGGCGTACGACGCGGCGCGCTTCGCCTGTACCGCGCTTCTGGCGCAGCAGGGCCTCAGGCCTACTACCAAGGGCGGGCATTACGCCGTCGAACAGGCCGTGCGCGCCCAGTTCCAGACGCATTTCCGCACCTTCGGACGTTAAGGCGTCGCCGCAATGAGCTGGAGTACCCAACCGCGAACAACATCGGCTGGAGACGGCAGAGGCCGCGGAGGCGCATGACAGTGCCGCCGCAATCATCGACGCCGCCTCGAAGCTGTTGCCGCATCTACAGTTCTTCTGAGTCGCGCCGTAGGGAGACGCAGAACGCCCGGTTCGTCTGTGGGACGAGCCGGGCGTTCGTGCTGGCCGAGGTGCGGTGGCGCGGGATTCAAATCCCAGGAAGGCTTGCACCTTCACACGCTTTCGAGGTTTGCCGTCCCTGTCCGCGCTTCACTGCCGGGGTTCATGAACAGGGCGGACCGTGCGCGGCGGACGGACGTGACCGACGGCGGACGTGAACGAACGAGACGACAACTGAGACGACGTAAGCACCCAGATGCGGCATCCGTAGGCTGTGCTGCCTGGGTACGTCTCGCAGATCCTCGGCAAGACCGAGTTCAGTCTTAACGACCGAGCAGTGTGCCAATCCTGCTGATTGCCGGACCAACCTGCGGTATTACCGGTATTACACTGATCTCATGAGTGGGTTGCTATGGCGGATGCCGCAGCCGGATGAGAGTCCGCAGGCGACCTTGCGCGATGGGCTGACCGTGGCGGACGTCGCCGAGGTCCTGGACCGTGACGAGCGGCTACAGCTTCGGGCCCACAACGACCTGCTGCTGCTCGTGGCTGCCGAGACGGACGCCCGAGTGCTGGTTCGGGTGCTGCTGGTGCGCAATGACGACTCGTTCGTCTGGCGGGTGCACAGCGCTCGCGCTGCCAGCGTGACCGATCGGGAGCATTGGATACACAGGAAGGATGAGCGATGACCGGGACAGCGCCGGACTTCGACCGGATGACCAAAGAAGAGATTGCAAACTGGCTGCTGGAGGCCGACGACATCACCGCCTGGCGTGAGTGGGCGAAGCCGTCGAGCCCGTCTGGAACCTTCGTCCAAGTTGATCCAACAGGCGAGGCGGTCGAACGCGTCGTAACGGTGAAGATGCCAGGCGACATGGTTGCGAGGCTGGACAGCGCAGCAGGCCGCGATCGGGCCGGCCGGTCTGGAATCATCCGGGCCGCAGTGGAGGAATATCTCGAGCGGCACCAGGGAGAAGCGGCGTAGGCCAAGTAAAGCCACCGCCCGGCCCAAGCGTCGCCCACAAATGAGACCAGAAAGCCGGACGCCCGGCCTCGTCATGATGGACGAGCCGGGCGTTCGTGCTGGCCGAGGTGCGGTGGCGCGGGGATTCGAACCCCGGGAAGGCTTGCACCTTCACACGCTTTCGAGGCGTGCTCCTTAGGCCACTCGGACACGCCACCGCCGAGAAGGCTACCGGATGCCTGGCCGCGTCCGCGCGGGGGATCGCCGTTTGGCAGGATCGGGGGCATGAGCACGCACATCGGCGCTGAGCCGGGCGACATCGCTGAACTTGTCCTCATGCCGGGAGACCCGCTGCGGGCCAAGTGGATCGCTGAGACGTTCCTGGAGGACGCCCGCTGTTACTCGACGGTGCGGAACATGTTCGGCTTCACGGGGACGTTCGAGGGCACCCGGGTCAGTGTCCAGGGGTCGGGGATGGGGATGCCGTCGGCCA
Organism: Dactylosporangium siamense; assembly: GCF_016862795.1. Classification (GTDB taxonomy): domain Bacteria; phylum Actinomycetota; class Actinomycetes; order Mycobacteriales; family Micromonosporaceae; genus Dactylosporangium; species Dactylosporangium siamense. The sequence continues at coordinate 163,508 of NZ_BONQ01000083.1, forward strand.
GCATCTACGCGCATGAGCTGATCAACGACTACGGGGTGAGGTCGCTCATTCGGGTGGGGAGTTGCGGAGCGCTGGTCGAGTCGCTCAAGTTGCGGGACGTGGTGGCGGCGATCGGGTCCAGCACGGACTCGAACATGAACCGGGCCAGGTTTGACGGGCTGATCGACTACGCGCCGGTGGCGGACTTCGGGTTGTTGCGCACGGCGGTGGACGTGGCCGCGGCGCGGGGCATCGAGATGCGGGTCGGGCCGATCCTGGCCGCTGACGCGTTCTACACGGATCGGCCCGACCTGTACGACCGGCTGGCCGACTACGGCGTGCTGGCCGTGGAGATGGAGTCGGCGGCGTTGTACACGATCGCGGCCCGGTTCCAGGCGAAGGCGTTGACGCTGCTGACGGTCAGCGACCACATCAAGACCGGCGAACGGACGACGGCCCAGGAGCGCGAGCAGACGTTCAGCCAGATGGTGGAGATCGCCCTGAAGACGATCACGAGCTGAGCAGAAGAAGACATCAACTGCCCAGAGCAACGGTCGGCGAGAGCCGGGCGGCCCGCACCGCGGGATACAGCCCGGCCAGCCCGCCGATCAGCAGCGTCGCGAGCAGCCCGCCGCCGAGCACCCACAACGGCACCACCACGGGCCATGACTGCGACACCGCGTAAGCAAAAGTGATCAAGAAGCCCAGCACCAGGCCGCCGGCGCCGCCGAGCAGGGACAGCAGCAGCGACTCGGTCAGGAACTGCAGCCGGATCTGGGCCCGGCGGGCGCCCAGGGCCCGGCGCAGGCCGATCTCGGCGCGGCGCTCCAGCACGGAGATGACCATGGTGTTGGCCACGCCGACGCCGCCGACCAGGAGTGCCACCGCGCCGAGGCCGAGCAGCAGGCCGGTGAAGGCCGCGTCGAACGCGGCGCGGGCGGCCAGGGCGTCGGAGGGGCGGGAGACCTGCACCTCGTTGGGCGCCGACGGGTTGGCGGTGGCGGCGAGGACCCCCGCGACGGCGGTGACGGCGTCCGGGCGGGCCCGGGCGTAGATGGTGGTCGGGTAGCCGTCGAAGCCGAGCACCTCGGTCGCCGTGGACCAGCCGATCAGGGCCGCGGAGTCGAGCTCGGGCGCGAGCGGCACCGGTGCGAGGACCCCCACGACGGTGAACCAGTTCCCGCCCAGCCACACCGTCAGGCCCGGCGGCACCCCCAGCAACGCGGCGGCCCGCGACCCGAGCACCACCGTCGGGACCGTGCCGACGCCCAGAAACGCACCGGCCGACACGGTCGCGCCGACCGTGGACAGCAGCTGCGGCGACGCGGCGAGCACCGCGATGCCGCCCGTCTCTGTGGCGGGGATGCGGTCCGTCCGGTACACCCGGGCCGACGGGACGCGGCCGGTGGAGGACACCGAGGTCACCGGGCCGACCCTGGCAACCATCGCGGAAGCGTCAGCAGGCAGATGGGCCGCGTCGCCGAAGAACGTCTTGCCGGGGCCGACCGACAACAGGTTGGTGCCCAGCGCGGAGAGCTGCCGGTCGACCTGGGCCCGGCTGGACGTGGAGATGCCGACGACGGCGACCATGGCGGCGATCCCGATCGCGATGCCCAGGGCCGACAGGACGACCCGCAGCGGCCGCGTGCGCAGGCCGGCGCCGCCCACCCGGACCACATCCAAGAAGGAGAGCTTCACAGGATTCTCCCGTCGCGCATCTGGACGCGGCGGGGCAAGGCCGCGGCAATGTCCCGGTCGTGTGTGATGACGATCACTGTGGTGCCGTCCGCGTGCAGGTCCCGCAGGAGCGACAGGACGGCGGCGCCGGCGGCGGTGTCGAGGTTGCCGGTCGGCTCGTCGGCGAGCACGAGGGGTGGCGACCCGACGATGGCACGGGCGACGGCGACGCGCTGGCGTTCGCCGCCGGACAGCTGGTGGGGCCGGTGGGTGAGGCGGTGGCCGAGCCCGACCCGCTCGAGGGCGGCGCGGGCCCGGCGCCGCCGCGAAGCCAGCGGCACCCCCGAATAGAGCAGCCCGTCGGCGACGTTGTCCAGGGCGCTGACCCCGGCCGCCAGGTGGAACTGCTGGAAGACGAACCCGATCGTCCGGGCGCGCAGGCCGGAGAGCCGGTCGTCGTCGAGGGCGCCCACGTCGAGGCCGGCGATCTCGACGGTGCCCTCGGTGGCGCGGTCGAGCGTGCCGATGACGTTGAGCATCGTCGACTTGCCGGAACCGGAAGGCCCGACGATCGCCAGCATCTCGCCGGCCGCGACCGACAGCGAGACGCCGTCGAGTGCCTGGACGCCGCCGGGGTACGACTTCCGCACGTCCCTGAGTTCGATCATGCCGCTGCCCCGAAGATCATGCCGCGGTCCGAAGATCATGCCGCCGCTCCGAAGGCCACGCCGCTGCCCCGACGATCATGCGGCGGTCCGAGGTTCATGCCGCCGTCCCGACGGTGAGGCCCTCGCGGAGGTCCGGGCCCGAGACCTCGACCCGGCCGCCGGCGAACAGGCCGGTCGTGACGGCGACGGTCCGGACCGTGCTCCCGTCGAGCAGCTGCAGCCCGTAGCCGCCCTCCGCGAGCGCGACCAGCGCCGAAACGGGCACGATGAGCACGTTGTCGCGGCGCTCGGCGACGAGGGTGACGTCGACGGGCGCCGAGGAGTACCGGCCGAGCTGTTCCTGCTTCACGAGCGAAACGGTCACGTCGACCGTGACGATCGACGGCGGGCCCGGTTGCACGGTGGCGACGGCGCCGATGGCCGTGATGGTGCCCGGCACGGTGGCGCCGTCGGGGAGTTTCACGGTCGCCTGGTCGCCGACGGTGGCGAGGTCCTGCTTGGTGACGTCGAGCTTGACGGTGACCTGGCGGGTCGGGCCGGTCCAGTCCAGGACAGGGCCGGTGGCGTTGTCGCCGAGGTGGCCCTTGACGGCGCCGACCCGGATCGCGGCGGGGGCCATGACGACCCGGCCGAGGTCGACGACGCCGGTCTCGGATAGGCCGAGCCGTTCCTGCCAGTCCCGCACCGCCGACGCCGTCGCCGACGTGAACGCGTCGTCGACGGTGAACCCCTTGAAGCCGAGCGCCGACAGGTTGCTCTCGAACGCCGCGACGTCGGCACCGGAGTCGCCGGAGCGCAGTGGACGAAACAGCGGCGCGGTCCCGTACATGAGCAGCACCGGTGTGCCGTCGACCTGATAGAGCGGCTGGCCGCGCTCGACGGTGCGCCCCTCGCCGGGCAACCCCGTGATCATGCCGGGCAACCGGCCGACGACGGTGGTCGCGGCGCCGAAGTCGAGGGTGCCGTCGACGTCCTCGGTCTGCGTGATGGTCCCGCGGACGATCTTCGTGGCGGCCGGCGGGGCCGGGGCGGCGACCACGGCCGGGTCGCGGTCCAGCAGCAGCCACCCACCGGCGCCGGCGAGCAGCGCGGCCGGCAGCACGAACAGGAGGGTGCGCTTCACCGGCCCACCACCACGCTCTTGCACGCGTTGGCCGCGTCCCGGAACGCGGGGCTGTTGATGTCGATGGCGCCGTTGCCGAGCATGTCGGCGACGCCGCTGGCCGGGTCGGGGTCGGCCATGTCGACGCCGTGCTCGCGCATGCACCTGGCGAACGCCCGGGCCTGCTCGAGCTGCTCCGGGGTGAGGTTGCTCAGGGTGCCGCCGTTGGGCAGCAGCTGCCGGCAGGCGGACATCGCCTCGGCCGCCTTGCCGCGGTCGACGTCGCCGCTGATCTGCAGCTCGCCGTCGGGTCCGGGGTCGGCCATCTCGACACCGTGCTCGCGCATGCACTTGGCGAAGCGCCGGTTGGCCTCCGCCCTGTCGGCCGAAGGGGACGCCGACACGGTGGCGCCGCCGCCGGCCGTGGCGACCGGGGGGCCGGTGGTGGGCGAGCAGGCGGCCAGCAGCAGCACGGCCGCCGTCGTCAACAGAACGCGTCTCATGCCAGCAGGAGACCCGCGCGGCGATAAAACGGACATGAGGGAAACCGCTTATCCCTGGCTTACGCGGCGTACGGGCACCATGGACCTGTGCGGGTTCTGGTGGTCGAGGATGAGCAGCTGCTGGCCGACGCGGTCGCCGAGGGGCTGCGACGGGAGTCGTTCGCGGTCGACGTGGCCTACGACGGCGACGGCGCGCTGCAGCGGCTCGGGGTCAACGAGTACGACGTCCTGGTCCTGGACCGGGACCTGCCGGAGGTCGGCGGCGACGACGTGTGCCGGTGGGTGAGCGCCGAGCTGCCCGAGACCCGGATCCTGATGCTGACGGCCGCGTCGGCGGTCCTCGACCGGGTCGATGGGCTGTCGCTCGGTGCCGACGACTACCTGGGCAAGCCGTTCGCGTTCGCGGAGCTGGTCGCGCGGGTCCGGGCCCTCGGCCGGCGGGCCAGGGCCGCGACGCCGCCGGTGCTGGAGCGGGGGGACCTGCGCCTGGACCCGAACCGGCGGGAGGTGTTCCGGGCCGGTCACTACGTGGCGCTGACGCGCAAGGAGTTCGCGGTCCTCGAGGAGCTGCTGCGGGCCGGCGGCGGGGTGCTCAGCGCCGAGCAGCTGCTGGAGCGGGCCTGGGACGAGCACATCGACCCGTTCACCAACGTGCTGCGGGTGACGGTGATGACGCTGCGGCGCAAGCTCGGCGACCCGCCGGTGATCGAGACGGTGGCCGGCGTCGGCTACCAGATCCGATGAGCCGGCTCGGCATCAGGACCAGGCTGACCGTCCTGTACGGCGTGCTGTTCCTGCTCGGCGGCGCGACCCTGCTCGGCGTCACGTACTTCCTGGTCAAGCAGAACATCCACCAGCGCAACACCACCTCGGTCGGGTCGCTCCCGGCGGAGATCAAGTTCGGGGACGTGGACGTCAACGCGTTCGTCCGGCAGCTGCAGAAGCGCCAGGCCGAGATCGAGAACAACACCCTCGACGCGCTGCTCACCCAGGGTGGGATCGCGCTCGGGCTGGTGACGGTGATCGGGGTCGGGTTCGGCTGGCTGATGGCGGAGCGGGCGCTGCGCCCGGTCGGGCGGATCACGGAGACGGCGCGGCGGGTCGCCGGCGGCAACCTGCACGAGCGGATCGCGCTCAAGGGGCCGGCCGACGAGATCAAGGAGCTCGCGGACACGTTCGACTCGATGCTGGAGCGCCTCGACGCCGCGTTCGACGGGCAGCGCCGGTTCGTGGCCAACGCGTCGCACGAGCTGCGCACGCCGCTGACGATCAACCGGACGCTGATCGAGGTCGCGTTGGGCCGTGCCGCGCCGCCTCCGGAGCTGGTGCACCTCGGCGAGACCCTGCTCGCGGTCAACGCGCGACACGAACGGCTGATCGACGGGCTGCTGACGCTCGTCGCCTCCGAACAGGCGCTGACCGTGCACGAGACGGTGGACGTCGCGCAGATCGCCCGGCACGTCACGGCCGACAAGGTCGCCGAGGTGTCCCTGGAGGCCGCGGTCACGGTCGGCGACCCGGTCCTGCTGGAGCGGGTGGTGCAGAACCTCGTCGACAACGCCGTCGCCTACAACGTGCCCGACGGCACGGTCTGGGTCCGGACCCACACCACCGGGTCGCGGGCCGAGCTGGTCGTGGAGAACACCGGTCCGGCGATCCCGGCGTACGAGGTGCCGCGGCTGTTCGAGCCGTTCCGCCGGCTCCGGTCGCGGACCGGCTCCGCCACCGGGACGGGGCTGGGTCTGTCGATCGTGCGCTCGGTCGCGGTGGCGCACGGCGGGCGGGTCGACGCGCGGCCGCGCGACGGCGGCGGCCTGGTGGTGACGGTGACGCTCCCCACACAAAACTAACCGACCGATCGGTTTTTTAGTTGGTACGGTCAGCGCATGCCCACCGTGGACGGCCGCCTGCTGCGCGGCGAGCGTGCCCGCACCGCGACCCTCGACGTCGCCGTGGGCCTGGCGACGGAGTCGGGCCTTGACGGGCTCTCGTTCAGCCAGCTCGCCGAGCGGGCCGGGGTCAGCAAGTCGGGCCTGTTCGCGCACTGGGCCACCAAGGAGGAGCTGCAGCTCGCCGCGGTCGCGCACGCCGAGCAGCGCTTCACCGAGGTGGTGGTGCGGCCGGCCCTGCGGGCGCCGCGCGGCATCCGCCGGCTGTGGGCGCTGCAGGAGAGCCGCCTCGCCGACATGGCCAGCGGCGCCCTGCCCGGTGGCTGCTTCTTCACCAACGCGCAGTTCGAGTTCACCGTGCGCCCCGGCAGCGTCCGCGACGCGCTGAGCGCCGCCCTCGCCGACTGGCACACCCTGCTGGAGCGGCTGATCGCCGAGGCGGTCGAGCTGGGCGAGCTGCGCGCCGACGTGCCCGCGGCGCAGCTGGCGTTCGAGCTCAACGCGCTGGGCACCGCAGCGGTCTACGAGTCGCGCCTGTTGCGGGCGGACGAGATCTACACGTACGCGCGAACGGCCGCCCTGCAGCGGCTCCGCGGCCTTGCCCTGGTTCCGTATCTGGAGGATCTGCCATGACCACTGTCGTGCTGCCCGGTCACGTGTCCCCGTTCGTCGTGCACTTCGACGACCTCGACGCGATGGGCATCGTGCACAACGCCCGCTACGCGGTGTTCCTGGAACGGGCCCTGTCCCAGTGGTGGAGCGAGCGCGGCCACTCCTACGCCGGCGGCCGGCCGACCACGTCCGACGTGATGCACGCCGTCGCCGAATACTCGATCTCCTACAAGGCCCCGGTCCGCGGCACCGGCGAGATCGGCGTCCACTTCTGGGTCGAGACGCTGGGTGAGACGAGCGCCGTCTACCGCTTCCGCATCCTGTCCGCGGACGGGCAGACCGTGCACGCCGAGGGCCGGCGGGTCAACGTGAAGCTCGACCCCCGCACCCTGCGGCCCGCGCCGTGGAGCGACGACGCCCGCACGCACGCACGCAGCTTGCTAGCGCCGGTCGCCGAAGAAGCCGCGTAGCAGCACGGCGGACTCCTCCGCCAGGACGCCGGCGAGCACCTCGGGGCGGTGGGTGAGCCGGCGGTCGCGCAGGACGTCCCACAGGGAGCCCGCAGCGCCGGTCTTCGGCTCCCACGCACCGAAGACCACGGTGCCGATCCGGGCGAGCACCAGCGCGCCGGCGCACATCGTGCACGGCTCGACGGTGACCACCAGGGCGCAGTCCTCCAGCCGCCAGGCGCCGAGCCGCGTGGCGGCCCGGCGCAGGGCCAGGATCTCGGCGTGCGCCGTCGGGTCGCCGGTGGCCTCCCGCTCGTTGTGGGCGGCGCCGAGCTCCGTGCCGTCGGGGCCGAGGACGACCGCCCCGATCGGCACGTCGGCGCCGGCGGACGCGGCGACCAGCAGGGCCCGCCGCATCGCCGGCTCCCAGCGCTCGCGCACAGGCGTCAGGCCTCGCGCAGCTCTTCGATCTCGTCGCCGGCACCGATCGCCTGGCAGATCTCGGCCGTCAGGTCGGCCGGGAGCATGCCCTCCTGGGCGCACAGCTCCAGCAGCCGCCCGCCGGGCAGGCCCAGGTCGGCGAGGAGCTCCGGATCCCCGACCGGCTCGATGTCGGGCTCGACCGAGGGTCCCTCCTCCTCGTCATCGTCGTCGTCGGCGTCGTCGACCTCCTCGTCGGCGATCTCCGGCACCTGCTCCTCGATGTCGCCGAGGAGGATGGCGCCGAGACGCGACTCCGCGGCGAAGATCGAGTCGGAGCCGAAGATCCGCAGATCCTCACCGTCGTCGAGGCGCAGGATCACCAGATACGCGTCGTCGGACTCGACGAACAGCAGTGACACCGTCGCGTCCGGGTCGGTGTCGCGCAGGCGTTCGGTGATCTCCTCGACGTCGGCGACGCCACTGAGGTCGAGCTCGGCCGCGGCCCAGCTCTTGGAGCCGCGTGTGACAGCGGCAGCGAAGTGCGACACGGTCCCCCCGGTCGGTGCTCGTCGTTACCCGAGAACACTATTCGAGCAGATCGGCGGTTGGCGCAGGGCTAGTCGGCGAGTCGTCGGCGAGTCGCGATGAGCTCGCGGAGACGATCGGCGCGGAGACGGCGTGGATGGAGCCGCTCGCGAAGCGCTTTCGCGTCCGCGAGCTCGACCAGCAGCGCGAGCCGTCGACGACGCCGCTCGGGATCGAGCCGCTGCAGCCTCAAAGCCATGTTGCTGAGAGTGATACTCGTCGCAATCCACGTCAAGACCACGCGGCAAAGTCCTTGTGCCAGCTACTGAACGTAGCTTTTCGATGCGGCTCCGCTGCCACCTCCGACGCCGATCCGCGGCTACCAGAGCAGCCAGTCGCCACCGGCCAACCGGTAGGCCACGACGATCCCGGCGATCGCCAGGGCGATGCCGCTGGACGCCGCGACCCCGACGGCGACGCCGCGGTCGCCGAACCTCGCAAGGATGAACGCCGCGGCCCACGAGACCAGCCCGGCGATCAGCGTGAGCCAGATGTAGCCGCGGGCGGACGTGGCGAGCAGCCCGAACAGCAGCATCCAGGCGGCCCCGGCGGCGGCGCCAGCGGTGATCATCTGGCTGCGCACCGGCAGCGGCTCGCGATAGGTGGGCCGCGGTGGCCCCTGGCTGACCACGAACGGCGGCGGCCGCAGGACGCCCTGCCAGGCCCCGTAGGACGCGGCGGGGGTGAGCGGCCGGGTGGTGCTCAGTCGCGGCGGCGGCCCGATGACCGGTGACCCGTTGGCGCCTGGCCAGACCGGCCGGCCGGCGGGCATCGCGGCGGTCACCCCGGCCGCCCCGTGCGGGGGCGGGGCCACCGGATGTGCGCTGCTGGGCAACGGCGGCGCCGGCGTCACGGGGTGCTTCGCGGGGCGCGAAGCGTCCGGCGAGCTCCACTGCGACTCGTTCACTGCCACGAAAAAGAGCTTAGCCCGGCCTCCCCACAGGGACGACCGGGCTGAGCCACGCGACCTACCGAAGGACGAAGGACTATCCGAACAGAGCGATCCGCTTCTGCGTCACGCCGCCGATGGTGGTGAACTCGCCACCGGCGACCACCTGGTCGAGCGCCGGGTTGGCGGCCATGGCGCGCACGCCGGCGACCCCGTTGCCCTGCGGCGCCCAGTCCAGCAGCTTGCCGCGGGCGTCGATCGCGGCGAGCTTGACCCGCGACACCGACCCGTCCGTGCAGGCGCCCTGGGAGCCGTTGTTGCTCGTCGTGCAGGCCTTGTCGTAGTGCCCGCCGACGTAGGCGACGCCGTCGAGCACGGTGAGCGCCTGCACGTCGCCGTCGAAGACCCGGGTCCACTGGACCTTGCCGGCGGGGGTGTAGGCGACCGCACGTCCGCCCTGCCCGCCCATGCCCGCGTAGATCCCGTCCGGCCCGACCGCCACGGCGAGGACGATCGCCGACGGCCGTGGCATGAAGTTCTTGTCCAGCTTGCCGTCTTCCGCGTCGACCGCGGTGAGCCGCAGCGCGTTGCTGACCCCGTTGGTCTTGTGGAAGGAGCCACCGAGATACACCCGGCTGCTCGTCACCGCCAGGGCCTCCACCCGGTCGTCGGTGGTGGGGGCCCAGCCCGCGTCGAGTTCGCCGGTGGTGAGGCTGAACGCGGCGAGGTTGGTCCGCTTGGCGGTGTCGATCGTGGTGAACTTGCCGCCGACGTACAGCCGTCCGCCACCCACCCCGAGGGTGACCGGCGAGCCGGACACCGCATGGTTGAACGCATTGACGGCGCCGGTGGTCGCGTCGAGCTCCGCGAGCGAGTCCCGCTTAGCCCCCGCGACCTTCGTGAAGTCACCGGCCGCATACACAGAGTTACCGTTCACGGCGAGCGCCCGGACCGTGCTGTCGGCCGCCGGCGCCCAGTCGAGCAGCGCTCCGGTGTGGGTGTTGATCGCCGCGAGCCGGCTGCGCGTGATGCTCTTGCCATTGACGATGGCCTTGCCGAACGATCCACCGACGTAAACGGTTCCACCGTCGGAGGAGTAGGCCACGGCCCACACGGTGCCGTCGAACGACGGCGACAGCAGCGGCGTCTTCTCGACCACCGCGGCGCCGGCCTCGGCGCCACCGAAGAGGCCGCACACCACGGTGGCGGCCGCCGCCGCGAGCGCCGTTCTTACTATTTGCCGGAAAAGTCGCATGAGGCTCACGCTAACGGGTTGTAACCGCCCAAACGTGCTCGAATGGTCACGCTTAAGGCGTTCGGCGGCCGTCCCGAGCCGAACGGGTGATCGGGTGGTGTGCGAGAGTTCCGCAGTGCGTGATGCGACCTTGAACGTGGCGGTGATCGGACTCGGACTGATCGGCGGATCGGTCCTGCGTGCACTCGCGGCGCGCGGGCATCATGTCAGCGGCTACGACGCCGACCCCGCCACCAGGGCCACCGCCCGCACCGCCGCTGCCCAGGCGCCCGCCAACGCCCGCTGGCACGTCACCGCCACCGTCGCCGACGCCGTCCGCGACGCGGACCTGGCCGTCGTCGCCGTGCCCCTCCCGGCCGTCGGCGGCGTCTTCGACGAGCTGGCGTCGCTCGCGTACGTCGGCGTCGTCACCGACGTCACCTCCGTCAAGGGACCCGTGCGGGACATCGCCCTCGACCGGCTCCGCACCGGCGGGCAGTCCCTGGCCACGTTCATCGGCGGCCACCCGATGGCGGGCCGCGAGACCTCTGGTTTCACCGCCGCCGACCCGCGCCTCTTCGACGACTGTGCCTGGGTGCTCTGCCTGGAGGAGGACGGCGCCGGCCTGCGGGACTGGATCGAGCTCGCCGCCCTCATCACCGGCCTCGGCGCCCGCGTCGTGCCCGCCACCGCCGAGGAGCACGACCAGGCGGTCGCCACGATCTCCCACGTGCCGCACCTGGTCGCCGCCGCGGTCGCGGCCCGCATCGGCAGCGACCCGCTGGCCGGCACCCTCGGCGCGGGCTCCTTCCGCGACGGCACCCGGGTCGCCGCCGCCCGTCCCGAGCTGACCGCGGCGATGTGCGGCGGGAACGCCGAGGCGGTCCTCGACGCCCTCGACGCCGTGCTCGCCGACCTGGCCGCGGCGCGGGCCGCCCTCGACGGCGCCGACCCGATCACGACCCTGGTGCCGTGGCTGACGCCGGGACACACGGCGCGGCACGAGTGGCCGCCGACGCCCGGCGAGACGGCCGACCTCCCGGCGCGGGCCGATGTCCTGCTGCGGCTCGGACGCGTCGGCGGGTGGATCACGTCGGTGGCCGACGACGGCAGGACCGTCCGCGCCGTCCGGCCCGCCTGACGGCCTGCTTCTCATGATCCGGTAGAGGTTGAGCGCCCCTGGGTGTTCAACCTCTACCGGATCATGGGGAAGTCAGGGGTGCCAGACGCGGGTGTCCGTGACGATCGCGGTGACCAGGGACGCCGGGGTCACGTCGAAGGCCGGGTTGACCGCCGCGGTCCCGGGAGGAGCGGTGGAGCCGACGATCTCCGCGGCGCCGCGGTCCTCGATCTCGACCTCGGCCCCGGAAGGGGTGGAGAGGTCCACGGTGGACTCGGGGGCGACGCAGATGAACGGGATGCCCGCGGCCCGGGCGCCGAGGGCGTGGGCGTAGCTGCCGACCTTGTTGACCACGTCACCGTTGGCGCAGATCCGGTCGGCGCCGAGGATGACGGCGTCGACCTCGCCGCGGGCCATGAGGAACGGGCCGGCGGAGTCGACGGCGAGGCGGTGCGGGACGCCGGCGCGGGCCAGCTCCCAGGTGGTGAGGCGGGCGCCCTGCAGCAGGGGGCGGGTCTCGCTGGCGATGACGCCGCCGAGGGTGCCGCGGCGGTGCAGCTCGAAGGCGACGGCCAGGGCGGTGCCGCCGACCACGGTGGCGAGGGCGCCGGTGTTGCAGTGGGTCAGCAGCCGGACCGAAGCTCCGCACAGGGAGGTGACCAGGTCGGCGCCGAGGCGGGCCATCTCGGTGGAGGAGTGGATCTCCTCGTCGCGGATCCGCAGGGCCACCTCCAGCGCCGCGGCGGCGGAGGGCAGGACCGCGGCGGCCCGGCCGGCGCCGCGGGCGAGATTGACGGCGGTCGGGCGGGCGGTCTCGATCCGGTGCACCAGGCCGGCGACTACCGACGGGTCGGCGCTGGACCGCGCGGCCAGGGCCACGCCCATGGCGCCGGCCACGCCGAGGGCCGGCGCACCCCGCACGGCCAGGCGCTGGATGGCGTCGATGAGGGCATCCACAGTGGACAGTCGGAGCCAGACCACCTCGTGCGGCAGGCGGGTCTGGTCGACGATGACGACGGCACCGTCGACCCAGTCGATCGTTCGCATGTCAACTCCCAATGGTCATGATTTTCGGCAAATCCCCAACAACGAACGTTGACGGGCGTACATTCGCGGTTATGAGCACCGGATTGGCGCTCGCGACGGTTCTGGGCCTCATCGTGGCCGGTCCGATCGCGTTGATGAGGATTCCGACCCATCTGCAGCTGACCGTCACCGACACGGCCCTGGTCATCGAGCCGCAAGGATTGGACAGCTGGTGGGCGGGCACGGGCAGGGTCGAGGTGCCGCTCGCGGCGATCGCCTCGATCCGGATCGTGCCGCGCTCGGAGGCGCCGGCCGTGCCGCACCGGCACAAGCTGCGCCCGGGGGCGCTGCACCTGGCCGGGAAGATCACGGCGGGGGTGCACGACGGCACGTTCTGGGACGTGCGCAACGGCGACCAGCTGCTGATGATCACCTGCCGGCCCGAAACCCAGTTCAAGGCCCTGGTCCTGCAGTTCGCCAACCCGTTCGCCACGCTGACCCGCACGCGGACGGTCGTTGCGCACAGCGCCTCGAGGAGCACTACCTTCTAGGGCATGAGGGATCCGCTCGCCGATCTGCGGCGCATCGCGTTCCTGCTGGAGCGCGCCGGTGAGAAGACCTACCGGGTGCGCGCGTTCCGCGGCGCGGCGGCGACGCTGGCGAAGCTGCCGGAGGGCGAGCTGGCCGCCAGAGCGAACGCCGGCACGCTGAAGGACCTGCAGGGTGTCGGCGAGGTGACCGCGCGGTGCGTGGTCGAGTCGCTCGCCGGTGAGGAGCCGGTCTACCTGCGCCGCCTCGAGTCGACCGCGGGGCAGGACCTCGACGAGGCGACCGCCGCGATGCTGGCGGCGCTGCGCGGGGACTGTCACGCGCACTCGGACTGGTCCGACGGCGGGTCGCCGATCGACGAGATGGCCCTGGCGGCGGCCGCCATCGGCCACGAATACCTGGTGCTCACCGACCACTCGCCGCGGCTGACCGTGGCCAGGGGGCTGTCGGCGGAGCGCCTCACCGAGCAGCTCGACGTGGTCGCCGACCTCAACGCGGGCTTCGCCGGCCTCGGCATGTCGTTCCGGATCCTGACGGGCATCGAGGTCGACATCCTCGCCGACGGCTCGCTCGACCAGACCGATGCGCTCCTGGAGCGGCTGGACGTGGTGGTCGGGTCGGTGCACAGCAACCTCAAGGACGAGCCGGACGTGATGACCCGCCGGATGGTCACCGCCCTCGCGAATCCGCACCTGGACATTCTCGGCCACTGCACCGGCCGGTTGATCACCGGCGGGCGCGGCACCCGGGCGGAGAGCCGGTTCGATCCGGAGCGGGTGTTCGCGGCGGCGGTCGAGCACGACAAGGCGATCGAGATCAACTCACGGCCGGAGCGGCTCGACCCGCCGAAGCGGCTGCTGCGCGTCGCTCTCGAAACAGGTTGCAGGTTCTCGATCGACACCGACGCGCACGCCCCCGGCCAGCTCGACTGGCTGTCAAACGGCTGCGCGCGCGCCGTCGCCTGCGGGGTCCCGCTGGACCGGATCGTCAACACGCTGCCCGCCGCCGACCTCCTGGCGTGGACGAAGACGCACAAATAGCCCCTGCGAAATGCCGACACCCAGCAGGACGACGAGACCGCCGACGGGCTGGTTCCAGGTCAGGTGCTCGTGCAGGACGACGACCCCGGCGACGGCACCGACGAAGGGCGGCAGGTAGGTCACCATCGAGCCGGTGGTGATGCCGGCGGTCCGCACCACGTGGTTGTTCAACGCGAACGCGATCCCGGTGCCGAACACGCCGAGCGCGACGACCGCCAGATACACCCGGGGCGAGTGCGACAGCGGCGACGGCGGGGCACCGGCGATCAGCGGCGCCGCGATCAGCAGCTGCAGCGTCGACATGGTCAGCTGGCCGACGGACAGCTGCAGCGGCGACAGCTCGAAGCGCTTCATCAGCCAGCGGGTGTAGTTGAAGGCGATGCCGTAGCAGGTGACCGCGCCGAGGAGCATCAGCTGCCCGGCGAGGGAGCTGCCGCCGACCCCGTTCCAGACGCCGAGGACGACCAGCACCCCCGCGAACCCGGCGAGCAGGCCGGCGATCTGCCGGCGGGACGGCCGCTCGGAGCGCATCGCGATCAGGGTGACGACGAGCGTGGTGAGCGGGGCGGTGCCGTTCCAGATGCCGGCGAGGACCGACGGGACCCGCTGCTCGGCGTAGCCGAAGAGCGTGAACGGCACCGAGGTGGCGACGATCGCGTAGACGAACAGGTGGATCCACAGCCGCGTCCCGCGCGGCGGGCGCAGGCCCCGGGCGTACAGGAAGATCAGCAGGGTGAGCGCGCCCAGGAGGATCCGGTAGCCGGCGATGTAGACCGGCTCGAGCTCCACGAGGGCGTCCTTGATGAACATGAAGCTCGTGCCCCAGATCAGAGCGATGGCGAGAAACGCCGGGAGCCATCGGGCCGCGTTAGGGGCGGGAGCAGTCATGGGCCTTACTCTGCGCCTGCCGACCGGCTCCCGTCGCGCGGATTTCGGACCTCTGAGCGCAGGTCAGGCCACTGGTTGCGAATTGGCCTGGACACGGGCGACAACCGAGAATGCGGTCGCGTAGGGTCGGCCCGTGGGATCTATCGATGACATCGCCGACCGCTATGTCGAGCAATGGGCGCCCCTCGACCCGATCGGGGCGACCTTCGTCGGAGTGGCCGGGCATGACGACACGTTGACCGACCTCTCGCCCGACGGTTTCGCCGCCCTCGCCGACCTCGACCGGCGCACCCTCGCCGCGCTCGCCGCCGAGACGCCCGCCACCGAGACGGAGCGGGTGGCCAAGGAGGCCATGCAGGAGCGCCTGGGGCTCGCCCTGGAGCGGTTCGAGGCGGGTGACATGACCAGCGACGTCAACGTGATCTCCAGCCCGCTGCACGGGGTCCGGAGCTCGTTCGACCTCATGGCGACCGAGGGCGAGGAGGCGGTGGCCAACGTCAAGGCCCGCCTCGCCGCGGTGCCGGCGGCGCTGGAGCAGTGGCAGCGCTCACTGCTGCACGCCGCCCAGCAGGGGCACGTGGCGCCGGCCCGGCAGATCATCGAGGTCGCCAAGCAGTGCGAGGTGTGGGCCGACCCCGACGGCGACAACTTCTACCCTGACCTGGCCGCGAAGGTCGGCGGCGGCACCAGCGCGACGCTTGCCGCCGAGCTCGCCCGCAACGCCGAGGCGGCCCGCGCCGCGACGGTCGCGCACGGCGAGTTCCTGCGCCGCGAGCTGGCGCCGCTGGGCCGGGAGAAGGAGGCCGCCGGCCGCGAGCGGTATCAGCTCGCCTCCCGCTACTTCCTCGGCGCCACCGTCGACCTCGACGAGGCCTACGCGTGGGGCTTCGAGGAGCTCGCCCGCCTCGAGAGCGAGATGCGCACCGTCGCCGACAAGATCGTGCCCGGTGGCTCGGTCGACGACGCGGTCGCCGCCCTGGACGCCGACCCGGCCCGCACGATCCGCGGCAAGGAGGCGTTCCGCGACTGGATGCAGTCGCTCGCCGACGCGACGGTGCAGGAGCTCAACGGGCGGCACTTCGACATCCCCGCCCAGGTGCAGCAGATCGAGTGCATGCTGGCGCCGACGTCCGACGGCGGCATCTACTACACCGGGCCGAGCGAGGACTTCTCCCGCCCGGGCCGGATGTGGTGGGCGGTGCCGCAGGGCGTCGAGGAGTTCTCCACCTGGCGCGAGGTCACCACGGTCTACCACGAGGGTGTCCCCGGCCATCACCTGCAGATCGGCCAGACCTACGTGCGGGCCGAGCTGCTCAACCGGTGGCGCCGCATCCTGGCCTGGTCGAGTGGGCACGGCGAGGGCTGGGCGCTCTACGCGGAGCGGCTCATGGACGAGCTGGGCTACCTCGCCGACCCGGGCGACAAGCTCGGCATGCTCGACGGGCAGGCGTTCCGCGCGGTCCGCGTGATCATCGACATCGGCATGCACCTGGAGCTGGAGATCCCGCGGGACAACCCGTTCGGCTTCGCGCCGGGCGAGCGGTGGACGCCGGAGCTGGGCTGGGAGTTCCTGCGGGCGCACTGCCGGGTCGAGGAGAAGAGCCTCCGCTTCGAGCTCAACCGCTACCTGGGCTGGCCCGGCCAGGCGCCGTCCTACAAGCTCGGCGAGCGGGCGTGGCTGACGGCCCGCGACGACGCCCGGGCCCGCAAGGGTGCCGACTTCGACCTCAAGGCGTTCCACCGCGACGCGCTCAACCTCGGCTCGCTGGGCCTCGACCCGCTGCGGGCCGCGCTGCAACGCATCTGACCGTGGGCGCACTCGACGGGATCCTCGTCGCGGACTTCTCCAGAGTCCTCGCCGGGCCGATCGCCACGATGACGCTCGGCGACCTCGGCGCCGACGTGGTCAAGGTGGAGCGGCCCGGCGTGGGCGACGACACCCGCTCCTGGGGTCCGCCGTTCGCCGCCGACGGCCGCTCGACCTACTTCCTGTCCGTCAACCGCAACAAGCGCGGACTGGCGCTCGACCTGAGCACCGAGGACGGGCAGCGTGAGGCGTTGCGACTGGCGGAGTCGGCCGATGTACTGGTGGAGAACTTCGCCCCCGGCACCATGGAACGCTTCGGCCTGGGCTATGAGCAGATCGCCAACCCGAGGCTCGTCTACGCCAGCGTCACCGGCTTCGGGCGGCACCAGCACGCCCCCGGCTACGACTTCCTGGTGCAGGCGGTCGGCGGCCTGATGTCGATCACCGGCGACCCCGGCGGCGCACCGACGAAGGTGGGCGTCGCGCTCGTGGACGTCCTCGCCGGCCAGCAACTGACGGCGGGGATCCTGGCCGCCCTGTATGCCCGGGAGCGCACCGGCCGAGGCCAGCGGGTCGAGGTCGACCTGCTCAGCAGCCTGCTCGCCGGCCTGGTCAACCAGGCCTCCGCCTACGTCAACGCCGGGGTGGTGCCGCAGCGGATGGGCAACCGGCACCCGAGCATCGCCCCCTACGAGACGTTGCGGGCGAGCGACGGCGAGTTCGCGGTGGCGGTGGGCAACGACCGCCAGTTCCGGCGCCTGGTCGAGGCCCTGGGCCTGCCGGAGGACGAGCGCTTCACGACGAACGCGGGGCGGGTCGCCGCGCGCGAAGCGCTGATCGCACAGATCGAGGCGGTGACCGTACACCTGCCGAAAGCGCGATTGATCGAGCTGCTCGCTGCCAACGGGGTGCCGTGCGGGCCGGTGAACACGGTGGCGGAGGGGATCGCGCTGGCTGAGCGACTGGGGCTGGCGCCGGTGGTGGAAGTCGACGGTGCCAGGTCGGTGGCGTCCCCGATCAGACTGTCGGAGACCCCGGTGACCTATCGACTTCCACCCCCTGGCTGAAGCGGGCTCAGGTCGCGTAGGCGATGCTCAGTTCGTCTGCGGTCAGGACGTTGGACTGCACGTACACGAGCTCGATGTTGCAGTCGGTGTAGTACCCCGGCAGCGGAATCGGCGGCGGCGGGAACGACGGGGTGAAGGTCAACGGGATGATGCCCAGCACGTTGGCGGAGAACTTCGACGTGTAGAACTTCACGTTGCCCTCGACGGTCAGCTTCTTGCTCTTCGTCAGCAGCGGCTTCGGCGCACCGGGGGTCCGCAGCTCGAACGGCGTCGACACCGAGTTCTTCATGCTGAACGCCAGCACCTTGACCTTGCTGCCGTCCTTCTTCGTCAGCTCCGCAACCCCGTCGTAGACGAGGCTGTCCATGGTCATCGTCTCGGCGAGGAGGATCGACGGCGCGGCAGCCACGTGCGGCTGCCCCTCCGCGATCTTCGCCTTCTTGTCGTTGATCGAGGCCGAGGCGCTCGGGCAGGCCGTCGCCTTCGCCGGTGTATTCGCCGTGCCCGGCACCGGCGCCGAGGTGGCCGGCGACGCGGCCAACGCCGGTGCGGTGGTGGCCGACGCCGACGGCACCGGGTCGGCCTGCTTGCCGCCGCCGAAGATGCCGCCGAGCCAGTCGAGCAGGCCCGGCTTCTCCTCCTCGGTCTTCGCCGGCGACGGGCTGGGGCTCGGCGACGCGGAGGTCGCGCCGCCGCTTGGCGCCGGCTGGGTGCCGGTGCTGGCCTTCACCGAAGGGCTGGCACAGGCGGCCGGCGCGGCGAACGCCGGCGCGGCCCCGTTGGTGGCCCCGAACAGCGAGGCACCGGCGACGGCGCCGGTGAGCAGCAGCGCGAACAGCGGGATGCCGAGCCCGCGCCGCCGGGGCAGGCCGTCGTGGCCGTTCGGCGGACGCTCGTCGTCGGCGCTGCCCGCCCCGCTGCCGGTGGGTGCGTCGTAGTCGTCGTGCAGCGGGCTGCGCTGCGCGATCGGCAGCGAGTCCGTCAGCACGCCCGAGGTGGGCCGGGGGGTGGGCTCGTCGAACGCCGGCTGCTCCCGGGTCGGCTCGTCGTAGGGGGCGTCGGTCGCCTTGCGCAGCGACGGCCGCCCATACGTCGTGTCGTCCGGGTCCTCGGCGAGCAGGTCGTTCAGGGGAGCGCGCTCATAGGTCTGCGCGCCGTCCTCATCCTCATCCGTGGCGGGTGCGGTCCCGGGCGACCAGGCGGCGGCCAGGCCACCACCGACGACGCCGAGGATCATGCCGAGGAAGAAGCCACCGAGGTTGAGCCCGATGATCGAGTACAGCGCGGTGAGCGTGCCCAGAATGCCGTAGAACAGCCGCTGGCCCGGCGACAGCCAGGTCAGCACACCGCAGAGCACCAGCATCGCGGGGATGACGTAGGACAGGAACCCCGTCGGCCCGAAGTGGACCTCCAGAGCCAGTTTCAGGTTGGCGCTGAGGAAGAGTTCCACCCCGGACAGGATCAGGTACCAGCCGCCCCAGAACGGACGCTGGGCACGCCACCCACTGAAGCCACCTGAGGTCGCACGTCGTCTGGCGTGCGAGGGGGTGGGAGTGGTCACGGGATCCTCCAGCTGAAAGGTCTGACAGCAAGCAACTGGGCCCGCGGGTATGACGCCGCGGGCCCAGGCAGTGGAACTAGAAGCACTCGAAGGGGGTGCCACCGGTGGAGAGGCTCAGGTCGAGACCCGTGAGCTTGAACGTGCCGGCGGTGGTCGACCAGGCAACCTGCTTGAGGTTGGTGATGACCACGCTGTCCGCCTGCTGGGCGAAGCTGCCCTGCAGGCCCTTGGCGTTGGCGCCGCCCTTGGTGAGGTCGGACGCGTCGATGCCGATCTGGATGTTCTCGAACGTGGCGTCACCCTTGAGCGACGTCAGGTCGATCAGCAGGTCGGTCGCCTCGGCCGGGGCACCAGCGGCCTGGCCGGCGTGGATCACCATGCTGACGGGCAGCCCGGGGACCTTGACCGACTGGCACAGGTTGTAGAGCTTGGCGGACTTGATGCCCGAGACGGCGACGAAGTGGTTCTTCGGGTCGGCCGGGTTGGCGGGGTTGCCGCCCTTCTCGGTCGCGAGGCCGCCGTACTGGACGAAGCCGGTGCCCTCAAGCTTGTCGGCGGAGACCTTGAACTGCTGGCCGGAGACGCTGAACGACGCGGCGATCGCGCCGGTCGCCTGGCCGAAGACGATGGCGCCGGCGATGAAGGTGGCAGGCACGACGACGGTTGCGAAACGCTTCCATCGCGTGCGGCCCTTCACCGCGCTGCCCTGAGCTACGGACACGTGAAGCTCCTCTTGGGTCGCGGGGGTGCAGACGGTGCGGCGCTCCCTGTCACAACGGGCGCTCGCACCGGTGTTGGTGTCTCGACGCCCCGGCCGGCCCTGCGCAAGCAGGGGGTGGAACCGGGGGGTGGGGCGTGCGGACGATGTTGCCGCCTCCCTCGTGCGCGGACAAGGCCCGTAGTTACTGACCGGTAACGGCTGAAGTCCAGAAATCACACGCTGCGTAGTCGGTTACCGGAGCGTTTCCGGGGTGTGACCGGCCTTCAAAGAGCGCAAAGACGGACAAAGGACCGTTGTGACGGTTACCACATGTGAGCAATCTTGCAAGAGGTAACGGTTCTATAACGACAAACCCCGGAGGTTCTCAATGTGCACATCGACTGTCATGAGTTCTTCGCGCAATGGACGAAATGCCACATCTTGAAAAACTCAGCATTGCCGTTTGCTTCCTGCGGTGGTTAGTTAGCTCTGATAACTAACACGGTGGCCGCCATCCACCGCCACAGTTGTCACCGCCCGCGCGCGCGAAGGGTCGGCGCCCCGCACCGCACGCGATTCAGGAAGCGCGATCGGCGCGCGTCTTGCCTGGCTGGAACCCCCATCAGCCCAGGAAGGACCCCCCGCAATGGCACCATCCCCGCGCCGGTGGAGACGGCTGCTCACCGCAGCCACCCTCGCCGCCGGCAGTTCCGTCGTGGCCGCGGTGGCCCACGCACCCGCCGCCGCCGCGATCCCCCTCCCGGCCACCGACTACCAGCACGTCCAGCTGGCCCTCGGCAGCGCCGAGCTCGGCGAGGCGATGTCCCTGGCCGTGATGCCGGACCGCACCGTGATCCACACGGCCCGCGACGGCACAGTCCGCGTCACCGACGCCGCCGGTAACACCAAGGTCGCCGGCAAGCTCTCCGTCTACACGCACGACGAGGAGGGCCTGCAGGGCGTCGCCGTCGACCCCGGCTTCGCCTCCAACCGGTGGGTCTGGCTGTATTACTCGCCGACGCTGTCGACCCCCGCGGGCGACTCGCCGGCCTCCGGCACCGCCGCCGACTTCGCGCCCTGGAAGGGGCACCTCAACCTTTCCCGCTTCACGCTGAAGGCCGACAACACGCTCGACTTCGCCAGCGAGAAGGTCGTGCTGACCGTCGACAACGACCGGGGCAGCTGCTGCCACGTGGGCGGCGACATCGACTTCGACGCGTCGGGCAACCTGTACCTGACCACGGGTGACGACACGAACCCGTTCGAGTCAGGATCCTACGCGCCGATCGACGAGCGGACCGACCGCAACCCGCAGTACGACGCGCAGCGCTCTTCGGCGAACACCAACGACCTGCGGGGCAAGGTCCTGCGGATCAAGCCGAACACGGACGGCACGTATGCCATCCCGTCCGGCAACCTGTTCGCGCCGGGCACCGCGAAGACCCGTCCCGAGATCTATGCGATGGGCCTGCGCAACCCGTTCCGGATGAGCGTGGACAAGCCGACCGGCGTCGTCTACCTGGGCGACTACGGCCCGGACGCCGGCGCCGCCGACGCCAACCGGGGCCCGGGCGGGCAGGTCGAGTTCAACCGGATCACGGCCGCGGGCAACTACGGCTGGCCGTACTGCACCGGCACCAACTCGACCAACGAGACCTACAACGAGTGGAACTTCGCCACCAACTCGACCGGCCCCAAGTACAACTGCGGCGGCGGGCCCACGAACAACTCCTTCCGCAACACCGGTCTCGCCACGCTGCCCGCGGCGAAGTCCAGCTGGATCCGCTACGGGTTCGACTCGACCCCGCCGGAGTTCGGCGGCGGCTCCGAGTCGCCGATGGGTGGTCCGGTGTACCGCTACAACGCCGGGCTCAACTCGGCGGTGAAGTTCCCCCAGAGCCTGGACGGCAACTTCTTCGCCGGTGAGTACGGCCGCCGGTGGATCAAGCCGGTGAAGATCAACGCGGACGGATCCCCGGGCGAGATCTCGACCTTCCCGTGGGCCGGCACGCAGGTCATGGACATGGCCTTCGGTCCCGACGGCGCGCTGTACGTGCTGGACTACGGCACCGGCAGCAACAACCAGGCCCTGTACCGGGTGGAGTACATCGGCGGCGGCAACCGCGCGCCGACGGCGAAGATCACTCCGTCGGTGACGTCCGGCCCCAACCCGCTGACGGTGAGCTTCTCCTCGTCCGGCAGCTCCGACCCCGAGGGTGGCGCGCTCACCTACGCCTGGGACTTCGACGGCAACGGCACCACCGACTCGACGGCCGCGAACCCGTCCTTCACCTACACCACCAACGGCACGAAGACCCCGACGCTGACCGTCAAGGACCCGCAGGGCCTCACCGGCTCCGCGAGCACCGTCATCACCGTCGGCAACAGCGCGCCGAGCGTGACGCTGTCGCTGCCGGCCAACGGCCAGCTGTTCAACTTCGGCGACACCGTGCCGTTCACGATCAGCGTCACCGACCCCGAGGACGGCACGATCAACTGCTCGCGGGTGAGCATGACCTACTCGCTGGGTCACGACAGCCACGCGCACCAGATCACCTCGAAGACCGGCTGCACCGGCTCGATCGCCGTGCCGGTCGACGGTGAGCACGACGCGGCCGCGAACATCTTCGGCGTCTTCGACGCGGCGTACACCGACAACGGCGGGCTCACCACGCACGTGATCCGCACGCTGCAGCCCAAGCACCGCCAGGGCGAGCACTTCGGCGCCCAGTCGGGCGTCCAGGTCGCCCCGCACGCGGCGGCCGAGGGCGGCAACACGGCCGGCTTCATCGAGAACGGCGACTGGATCTCCTACACGCCGTACCTGCTGAACAACGCCACCCAGTTCACCGCCCGGGTCTCCTCGGCGGGCGCCGGCGGCACGATCGAGGTCCGCGCCGGCTCGGCGACGGGCACCCTGCTCGGCACCGCCACGGTCGCCCCGACCGGCGGCTGGGAGACGTTCGCCAACGTCACGGCGAACCTCTCCGGGGCGCCTTCTTCGGCGACCACGCTGTACCTGGTGTTCAAGGGCGGCACCGGCTACCTGTTCGACGTGGACGCGTTCACGTTCACGACCGGGACGGTCAGTGCCGGCCCGACGGTGAGCCTCCGTTCGCTGACGAACAACCAGTACGTGACCGCGGCGAACGCGACCACCGCACTGATCGCCAACTCGGCGACGATCGGCACCGCGCAGCAGTTCGAGCTCGTCGACCTCGGCGGCGGCAAGGTGGCGCTGAAGTCGAAGGCCAATGGCCAGTTCGTCTGCGCGGAGAACGCCGGCGCGAACCCGCTGCTCGCCAACCGGGCGACGGCCGGCTCGTGGGAGACGTTCAACCTGATCCGCAACGCCGACGGCAGCGAGAGCCTGCAGGCGACGGTGAACAGCCAGTACGTCACCGCGGAGAACAACGGCGCCGGCTCGCTCATCGCGAACCGGGCGGCGATCGGGCCCTGGGAGAAGTTCGAACTCATCGGCGCCTGATGTTGGAAAATGTGCGGTCCATTGTCCCGCGTGTGCGGGACATTGATGAGTGCCTCTTGACACTCTTCGTTGGATCGTGAGTGTATGTGTTGGTCCGTGGGGACGTCCGTCGTCTCCACGGACCAGCCTCGGCCGCCACCGGGGCTGACGCATACCTCGAGGAGCCTGATGAAGCTCTCCAGATGGTTCGCGCTCTCCCTGGCCCCTGTGCTGGCCACGGCGGGCACCGTGATCGCCATGGCGAGTCCGGCGAGCGCATGGACCCCCAAGACACCACCGATGACCACCCCGTGGACCAACTCGGTGTCCACGACCAACCCGCTGCCCGAGTACCCCCGCCCGCAGCTGACCAGGACCGACTGGCAGAACCTCAACGGCATCTGGGACTTCGCGGTCACCGGCAGCGGCCAGACCAGCCCGCCCGCCACGTTCGGCGAGCAGATCCGGGTGCCGTACCCCGTCGAGTCCGCCCTGTCGGGCATCCAGCGCAAGGTCACCGAAAACGACAAGCTCTGGTACAAGCGCACCTTCACGATCCCGTCGGGCTGGGCCGGCCGCCGGGTCCAGCTCAACTTCGGCGCGGTCGACTGGCAGAGCACCGTGTGGGTCAACGGCACCCAGGCGGGCGCCGTCCACAGCGGCGGCTACGACGCCTTCACCTACGACATCACCGGCCTGCTCAACGGCGGCACCAACACGATCATCGTCGGCGTGTACGACCCGACCGACGCCGGCACGCAGGCCGTCGGCAAGCAGCGCCGCAACGACGTGCTCCCGCACGCGGGCGGCGGCATCTTCTACACCGGCTCCTCGGGCATCTGGCAGACCGTCTGGCTGGAGCCGACCCCGACCGCCCGGATCACCCGGGTGGACCTGGTGCCGAACATCTCCAACAACACCCTGTCGGTGAACGTCCAGGGCGCCGGGCTGTCCGGGCAGACCGTGACCGCCACCGTCCTGTCCGGCACCACCCAGGTCGGCACCGCCAACGGTGGGGTGGGCTCCGCGTTCAGCGTCCCGGTGCCCAACGCGCACCGCTGGTCGCCCAGCGATCCCTTCCTGTACACCGTCCGCGTCGACCTCAAGAGCGGCTCGACCGTGGTGGACTCGGTCGGCAGCTACGCCGGGATGCGCTCGATCTCGATCGGCAACATCAACGGCAAGCTGCGCATCCTGCTCAACGGTCAGTTCGTCTTCCAGTCCGGCACCCTGGACCAGGGCTACTGGCCCGACGGCATCTACACCGCGCCCACCGACGCGGCCCTGCGCTCCGACCTGCAGGCGCACAAGGACCTGGGCTTCAACATGGTCCGCAAGCACATCAAGGTGGAGCCGCAGCGCTGGTTCTACGCCGCGGACCAGCTCGGCCTGCTGGTGTGGCAGGACATGCCCGCCATGCCGACCGGCAAGAACCCGACGACGGCCGCCCGCACCCAGTGGGAACTGGAGTTCGACCGCATCATCGACCAGCACCGCAGCTCGCCGGCGCTGGTCATGTGGGTCGACCAGAACGAGGGCTGGGGCCAGTACGACCAGGCCCGCATCGCCAACGAGGTCAAGGCCTACGACCCGTCGCGCCTGGTCAACAACATGAGCGGGGTCAACTGCTGCGGCTCCGTCGACGGCGGCAACGGCGACGTGATCGACAACCACATCTACGTCGGTCCCGGCTCCACCCTGCCGACCGCGACCCGGGCCGCGGTCCTGGGCGAGTTCGGCGGCCTCGGCCTTCGCGTGTCCGGCCATGAATGGTCGCCGGGCAACGGCTTCAGCTATGAGGACCAGGCCAACGCCGCGGCGCTCAACAACCGCGTCGTCGGCCTGTATGACCAGATCCGCACCGGCGGCATGCCCGCGGGCCTGTCCGCGTCGGTCTACACCGAGATCACCGACGTGGAGAACGAGAGCAACGGCTTCCTCACCTACGACCGGCAGGTGGTGAAGGTCGACGCGGCCCGGGTCCGGGCCGCGAACCAGGCGCTCATCAACGCCTCCACCAACCCGCCGCCGCCGGCCACGCTGCCCAGCGGATACCACTCGTTCCGGGTCGTGACGCCGTGCTGCACCACCAGGTACATCCGGCACCAGAACAGCCTCGGCTACACCGAGGTCGTCGACGCCAACAGCAGCGCGCTGCTGAAGCAGGACGCGACCTGGCGGATCGTGCCGGGCCTGGCCGACTCGACGTGCTACTCGTTCGAGTCACGCAACTACCCCGGCCAGTACCTGCGGCACCAGGCGTTCCGGATCCGCAAGGACGCCAATGACAACTCGGCGCTGTTCAAGGCCGACGCCACCTGGTGCGCCCAGCAGGGCACCGGCGGGGTCCGGCTGACCGCCTGGAACTTCCCGGGCCAGTTCCTGCGCCACCGGGCGTCGGAGCTGTGGCTGGCGACTCCCGGCGGCCCGAACGCGTGGGACAACCCCACCAGCTTCACCGAAGACACGACGTGGTCCGTGGAGAACCCCTGGGCCCCGTAGTAAAGGGTGGATCGAAACGGGGGGACGCCGACCGGCGTCCCCCCGTTTCTGTTTCTGGCTCCGTCGGCTTCGCAGGCGGTTCCGCGAGGGCCTTAGGCGCGCATCACGGTGGCAATCGGGATCCGCGCGGCGCGGATCGCCGGGATCAGGCCGCCGAGCAGCCCTGCCACGAGACCGGCGATGACCCCGGCGACGCCCGCCTGCCAGGGGAACGTGAGGTCCTGCAGCTGCGGCACGCGTGAGCCGAACAGCCCCGCCCCCACGTCGATCGCCACCACGCCGAGACCGATCGCGGCGGCCGCGGTGAGCAGCCCGGTCAGCAGCGTCTCGGCCAGCACGATGCCGGCCAGCAGCGAGCGTGGCGTGCCGACCGCCCGGCGCAGCGCGAACTCCTCGACCCGCTCGCCGACCGTGGCCAGGCCGACGTTGAGGATGCCGGCGACGCCGATGAGCAGTACCAGACCGGCCATGCCGAGGAAGATCCAGCGGATGATCGCCAGTTCTTCGGCGATGTCCTTGCGGGCGTTGATGGTCTCGACGTGCAGCATGTCCCGGGACACGCCGAGCGCGGTGATCTTGCGGACCACCAGGGCCTCGGTCTCTCCCGCCGTGGGGGCGAACAGCAGCTGCATGCCGGGGCCGTACATCTGGTTCGCGGTGGTCTTCGGCATCCAGTTGCGCATCTCGTCGACCCGGACGTAGGCGGTCGGCTGGCTGTTGCCGTCGTCCACCACCCCGACGATGCGCGGGGTCGGGTTCGCGGTGGCGCCCTCGACCCGCATCTCGGCCGGGATCTGGTAGCGGGTGAAGCCCTTCGCGGCCTCCTTGTTCAGCACCAGCCGCGGCGAATACGACGGGTCGCCGCTGAAGTCGAGCCAGTTGCCGGCCACCGGGCGGAACGGGCGGAACTGCCGGATGTCGCCGGTGAGCCCCTGCAGGACCAGCTCGACCGCCTGCCCGCGGGTCGGCTGCGCCGCCTGCTCGTCCTTGATGGGGCGGCACTCGCCGGTCATCGGGTTGCAGTCCATCTGCATGGGCGGCCCGTAGTAGCCGCCGTCGGTGTTGTCGAACGGCGCCGCGCCCTGGTTGATCGGCACCACGTTCGGCTCGCCGATGATCGCCTGATACCCCATGACGCCGACGGCGTCCGCCTTGCCGGCGACCGTGGTGAGCGCGGCGTCCATCGCGTCGGGCATCGACGGGATGTACATCTGCCGGGTGCCGTCCTTGCCGATGTGCAGCTCCAGGTCGGCCAGGCGCAGGGTCTTGGCGGTCTCCGCGCCGGCCTGGACGGTGACGACCGCCAGCACGCCCAGGAACAGGCTGATCATGGACAGGAACGTGCGCAGCTTGCGCGACCGGATGCCCTGCCCGCCGATGATGAGCGCGGAGCGGAACCGCCCGGAGAGTCGGATCATGTCAGCACCCCGTCGCTCAGGGACAGCACGCGTTGCATCTTGGCCGCGTGGGCGTGATCGTGCGTGACGAGGATCAGGCCGCAGCCGCGGTCGGTGGCGGCGCGCATGACCTCGATGACGAGATTGCCGGTCTCCGTGTCCAGAGCGCCGGTGGGCTCGTCGGCGAGCAGCAGGCTCGGGCTGCGCACGAGGGCCCGGGCGACCGCGACCCGCTGTTGCTCACCGCCGGAGAGCTTCGCGGGCCGCTGCTTGGCCAGGTGTGCGATGCCGACCTGGTCGAGCGCCTCGAGCACGCGGGCGCGGCGGTGCCGGCGTGGCAGCCAGCCCTGCCCGTTGACCAGGGCCATCGCCACGTTCTGCGCGGCGGTGAGGTGTTTGAGCAGGAAGAAGCGCTGGAAGACGAAGCCGAACTCGGCGCTGCGCAGGGCGGCGGCCTTGCGCTCGGGGATGCGGGCCAGGTCGCGGCCGTTCATGAAGTAGTGCCCGTCATCCGGCCGGTCGAACAGCCCGATGAGGCTCAGCAGGGTGCTCTTGCCCGATCCCGACCGGCCGAGGATCGCCACGCTCTCGCCGCGGTCGACGGTGAGGTCGACGCCGTCGAGGATCACCCGCGGCTCCTGCTGGCCCTTGAGGGTCTTGGTGATGCCCACCATCTCGATGAGCGGACTCACTTGGTGAACCCGGGCATGGGCTCTTGGTTCTTGGCGGCGGGCAGGTTCGGTCCCGGCACCGCCACGGTCTCGTCGCCGGTGAGGCCGCTCTTGATCTCGATGACCTTGCCGTCGCTGAGGCCGAGCGTGACCTCGCGGGTCTCCCGGGTCTGGTCCGCCTTGACCACGTCGACCTTGCCCTTGCCCTGCGATCCGGCGACCGCCTCGACCGGCAGGACGAGGGCGTTCGCGGCCCGGGCGGTGATCACCTCGACCGTGGCGGCGGCGCCGTTGATCGCCTTGACGTCGGCCGGCGGAATGCAGACGAGCCGCATGCCCGTAGGCTCCGACGGCTGTTGTTGCTGCTGCTGGCCGATCACCCTCGGCGGGGCCGCGCTGGCGGTCGGGTTGGGCGTCGGGGTCACCGGCTCGGGGATCGTGCCGGCCGGCAGCGCCGCGAGCGTGCCGAGCACCGTGCACGGGAACGGCCCCGGGCCGCTCTTGATCTGGGCCTGCACCGACTCGAGCTTGTCGGAGATCTGGTACGCCTGCGACCCGTCGATGTCCGCGACGACGCCGTAGCCGACCTGCTTCGCCGAGACGATCGGCATGCCGGCGGTCACCTTGGACCGGTCGTCGACGAGCCGGCCGCTGAAGATGGCCCCGGCCGGCACCTCGATGGGCGTGGCCTTACCGCTGACCCAGATGTTGGCGACCTTGGTGGGCTTGGTCGGCGTGCTCGTCGACGCCTTCACGTCGAGGTAGCGGATCTCGCCGTCGATCGGGGCGACCAGGCCGAACGTGGGGCTCAGCTGCACCTTGCCGGTCAGGCTCACCTTGTTGGTCAGGTCCTGGCGGGTCGGCTTCACCGTCGTCATCGTGACGCCCCGGTCGGCGAGGCCGGGCGTGTTCACCTCCTCCCCGCCTGACGCCGTGCAAGCACCCAGTGCACTCAGCGCACCGGCGGCGGCCACCGCGAAAAGGATTCGTCGCACCCGGGTTCACCCCCAGCAAGGATCGAAGTCCGGCAAAGGGTAGCGGTCGTCAGGGTGAGGTGATGCCCCGTCATGCATCTGATTCGGGTGAGGAAATGTACTGAAGATGACAGCGTTCCGAAGCAACCCCTCCCTTTTCCTGGACCTTCTTTAGAGACGCAGGCGACCGCCCCGCGCCGTTGCCGGTGCGGGGCGGTCGCCTGCGGGTGCGTCAGACCTTGTAGGTGAAGATCGACGCGGGGGCAGCGACGCTGGTGCCACCCTTGGTGATGACCTGGATCTGCACCGTGCCGGGCGAGCGCGGCGGCAGGTACACCTTGAGCCTCGTCTCCGACAGCTTCGCGAAGGAGACCACGGCACCGTTCGAGGTGACCCGGTCGACCGTGCCGAAGTTGCTGCCGGAGACCTCGACGGTCGTCCACGACTTGGTCCCGCCGGTCGCGGGGGTCACCGCGGCCACGGACGGGGCCGGCGGCGCGACGTAGGTGAACGGCGTGGCGGTGCCCTCGACGACGCCGCCGATGGTGGTGACCCTGATCTTCGCCGGCCCGGCCGGGTGGACCGGCATCGTGACCTTGAGCTGGGTGTCGGAGATGCGCTGATACATGGCGCTCACGTTGTCGACCCGGACGGCGGTGACGCCGCTGAGGTTGGTGCCGGTCACGACGACGGGCGTGGTGGTGTACGTCGGTCCGCTGGTCACGCTCAGGGCCGTGATCGTCGGCGCGGGCGGGTTGACGATCGCCAGTTTGCCGGCGGCGACCGTCGCGCTGACGCCGGACGGCGTCACCACCGTGACGTCGTAGATGCCGGTGACGAGCTTCGCCGGCACGGTGAACGCGACCGTCGTCGACGACATCACCTTCACGTTGGCGGCGGCGTTGGCGCCGATCCGGACCGCGGTCGCGCCGTCCAGGTTCGCACCGGTGACCGTCAGGACGTTGCCGCCGACCACGGACGCGGTCGCGGCGCTGAGGCTGGTCACGACGGGCAGCGGCGGCTGGTACAGGAAGCGCGCCTGCGAGTTCAGCGCGCTCGCTCCGGCGGCGTTGATGACGGTCACGTCGACGGCGCCCCTGGCGTGCGGCGGCGTCGTGGCGACCAGGGTGGTGACCCCGTTGGTCTCGACCTTGCGGAACTGCGCGGCGGTCTCGCCGAACTTCACCGCCGTGGCGCTGCTCAGGTTGCCACCGGCGATGATGACCTCGGTGCCACCCGTGACCGAGCCACGCACCTGCGACAGCGTCGACACCGACGGCCGCGGCGCGGTGACGGAGGACGGTGTGTTCACCCCGCTGATCGTGTACGCGGCCTGCACGTTCTTGTTGACGAAGTCCCACCCGAGGTGCGCGTCGCCGGCGGCGCCCCACGAGGTGCCCCACTGGTTGCGGATCCACAGGCCCTCGGCGTCGTACCCGTAGGCGGTCACCATGTGGCCGCCGAGGTTGGCCCCGGTCGTCGTCTTGTAGAGGGTGTTGCCGGTGAGGTACATGAAGTCCTTGAAGACCGGCATGCCGATGGCGACCGGCGAACCGGCGGCGATCGCCGTCTCCAGCGCGACCTGCCCGGCGGTGCCCTGGCCGGCCCCGGCGAACAGGGTGGTCCACTTGGCGACCTTGTAGTTGCGGGCGTTGGCGATCTCCGCGGCGGTGGGCTGGATCGTGTAGTTGCTGGTGCCCTGGACGTAGTCGTCCTGGGTGTCGACGCCGTTCGTGGTGGCCTCGGTCAGCGCCTTCTCCGGCTGCAGGCCCGTGTTCGGCGCGCCGCCCTTCTGCACCGAGCGCATGTACAGGTACAGCGGCGCGTACGGGGCGCCGGCCGCGGCGTCCTTCTTCGCGTAGTAGCCCATCAGGGAGTGGGCGATGGTCCAGGCCACGCACGAGGCGATCTGGCCCTGGTCGCCGACGGCCGGCAGGTTGGCCTTGACGCTCGCGCTGTCCGGCAGCGCGGCGGAGACGCCGATCGTGTTCTTCGCGTCCGTGCGGGTCGTCGGAGCGGTGAACCCGCCGACGGCGTGCGGCAGGCCGGCGTTCGGCTGGGTGGCGGCGGCAGCCAGGGGCACCGCCACGAGGGTGCCGCCGGCCGCCATCAACAGGCCGAAGGCGGTGCGGACGATGATTCGTGCTCCAGGGCGCATCCGTGCTCCTCAAAGTCGCTGACCGCGTCGTGCCTGCCATCGACTCCGCGGGAGGCGGCCTGAGGCGTTGCCGCGAAGACCACCCGGCCGGTGTCCACCGGCCGGAGGACATCCGCACTAGGCTGCGGGACCATGCCGGTGATCGTGCTGCTCGCGGCGATGGGGGCCTTCCACGGCCTCAACCCCGGCATGGGCTGGTTGCTGGCGGTCGCCAACGGGGTGCAGGAGCGCAGCCGGGCCGCGGTGCTCCGGGCGCTGGTCCCGATCGCCGCCGGGCACGCCGCCTCGATCTTCGTCGTCGCGGGCCTCGTCAGCGCCCTGCAGTCGGTGGTCGCGACCAGGTTCGTGGCGATCGGCGGCGGGATCGTCCTGGTCGGCTTCGGCCTGTGGCGGGCGGTGTCGCGCCGCCACGTCGGCGCACCCGGGCTGCACCTGTCCGCGGCCCAGCTCGCCGGGTGGTCGTTTCTCATGTCGAGCGTCCACGGCGCCGGCCTCATGCTCGTGCCGGTGCTGGTCGCGAACCCGCCCGCCGGTCTCGGTCACACCCATGGCGCCGGCGGCGACCCGCTGTGGATGGGCTTCCTGGCCACCGGCGTGCACACCGCCGCCATGGTCACCGTCGCCGGCGTGATCGCGCTGGTCGCCTACCAGGTGGTGGGCTCGCGGCTGGAGCGGCTGGCCCGCGTCGACCTGGACACCGTCTGGGCGGTG
This sequence comes from Dactylosporangium siamense, assembly GCF_016862795.1. GTDB lineage: Bacteria > Actinomycetota > Actinomycetes > Mycobacteriales > Micromonosporaceae > Dactylosporangium > Dactylosporangium siamense. The sequence continues at coordinate 195,155 of NZ_BONQ01000083.1, forward strand.
GCACTGGTCGGCGCGGGCGTCGCGACCGTCGCGGTGTCGTACTAGCCGACGTCGGTGACCTGGATCGACTCGCTCAGCGGGTGTACGCCGGGCGACGGCATCCGCACCCACGCGACCCGGACCGTGCCGCCGACCCAACCGACGCCCAGCGGGCCGGGGCGCAGCTCCTTGCCGACGGGGCCGCCGCTCACCGGGAACGGGGTCACCTTGCCCGTCGCGATGTCGATCTTCAGCAAGCTCACGGTCGCTTGTTCGTCGTCTCCGCCCTTCACCGCCATCGCGAGGGTCCGGCCGTCCGGGGACAGCCTGGCCGGCCACGCCGTCCGGCAGGACCACTCGGGCAGGCCCGGCAGGTGCACGGTGAACAGCTTGCGGCCCGTGGCCAGGTCGGTGGCCGTCAGGTCGCAGGACTGCTCCGGCACCGAGAGCAGCAGCCCGCCCTGGACCGACAGCCTGGTGGTCGCCCAGTCGGGCACCGACTTCAGCGCGGAGAGCGGCTGCTCGGCCCCGGTCTGGAGATCGTGCGCCATGATGCGGCCCGGGGTCCGGTACAGGTACGCGGTCGTCGCGGTCGCCCCGATCAGCTCGACGTCCTGGCCCTGGACACGCACCTCACGCTGCTGGGTGATCCGTCCGTCGGGGGTGAGGACCAGCAGCCTGATCGCGAAGTCGGTGACGTCGGGGCCGTCCTGCCGCTGGATGCCGGGCTTCAGGTCCTTGCCGCCGAGCACCACGAACCGGCCGTCGTCGAGCGCGACCCACGAGCGGACGTCGTCCACGACCGCCGGGAACGGGGTGGCGACGAGCCGCTTGTCGGGTCGCAGCTCCAGCATGGTCCGCACGTCGTAGACCGTGACCTTGCCGCCGTTCTTGTCCTGCCCCAGCGCCCAGCCGACGTCGAGTGGGAGCCGCTGCGGCTGGGCGTCCGGTGCCGGCGTTTCGGGTGCCGGGGTTGCCGGCGTCTGTTGGACCTGGGCCGGCGGTTGTGGTTGTTCGTGCCGTTGGGTGAGCGTCACCGTCGCGCCGGTCGCCGCGACGACGGCCACCATCGCCGCCACCGCCACGGCGGTGCGGCGTCGCTTGTTGATCCGGTGGCGCCGCAGCACCGTGGAGAGGTCGGAGCGGCTGTCGGGGACCGCGTCGGCCGCCCGGCGTACCGTGGCGGCGATGTCATCGATCGTCATGACTGCTCCTCACTCAGCGCCCGGCGCAGCTCCGCGAGGCCGCGCGCCATCCGGCTCTTGACGGTCCCCTCGGCGACGCCGAGGACCGCGGCGGTCTCAACGGTGGACAGGTCCAGCAGGACCCGGCAGACGATCACGGCGCGCTGTGGCAGCGGCAGCCGGCGCAGGGCGACGAGCGCGCCCGCATGCGTGTCCGGCCCGTCGACGCGGGCGCCCGTCTCCGTGGACGGCAGCGGGCGCTCCCGCCGGACCTTGCGCCACCAGGAGGTGGCCCAGTTGAGTCCGACGCGGAACGCCCATCCACCCGGGTTGTCGTGGTCACGGACCTTGCCCCAGTGGGCGTAGGCGCGTGCCAGCGCCTCGTCCGCGGCGTCGCGGGCGAGATGCGGATCGCCGAGCGTGACGGCGAGCGCGCGGTAGAGCCGATCGGCTTCGGCCCGGTAGAACGACTCGAAGTCGTCGACCGGTGCCCTGGACATCGCTGTCATCACTGGCGTCCCCACAGCACACACACGCGTGAGGACACCGCCGCGTTCCCTACTTTTTCAGGGCCGTTGCCACCGCTTGGGCGAGCGTCGTCGTCGGGCGCCCGATGAGCGCCGACAGGTCACCGGTCGCCACGTCGAGGCTACCCTGCGCGATCGACACGTCGGCGGCGGCGAGCACGCGCGCGAACCCCTCGGGCAGCCCGAACCCGACCAGCGCCTGCGCGTAGTCGTCGGCCGGGAGGTCCTGGTAGGCAACCTTGGTGCCCGACTGCGCGGTGACCTCGTCGGCCAGGTCGGCCAGGGACATGGTCGTGTCGCCGCCGGTCTCGTAGACCTTCCCGGCGTGCGCGTTCCCCGTTGCCGCGAGGACCGCGGCCGCGCCGGCGGCGAAGTCCGCCCGGGTCGCGGCGGCCACCCGGCCCGCACCCGCGGCACCGAGGATCACGCCGTGCTCCAGCGCCGTGGCCAGGCTGGCCGTGTAGTTCTCGAAGTACCAGTTGTTGCGCAGGAAGGTGTACGGCAGGCCCGACGCGACGATCAGCTCCTCCGTCGCCTTGTGCTCGGGTGCGAGCGGGTTGGTCGAGGTGTCCGCCCTGGTGATGCTCGTATACACGATGTGGCCGACCCCGGCCCGCACGGCGGCGTCGACGACCGCCCGGTGCTGCTCGACCCGCCGGCCGGCCTCGTTGCCGGAGATGAGCAGCAGCCGGTCGGTCCCCTCGAACGCCGGCACCAGCGTCTCCGGCCGGTCGTAGTCGGCCAGCCGGACGTTGTCGCCGCCGGCCGCGGCCGGGTTGCGGACCGCGGCCGTCACCGGCACGTTCTGGCTCTTCAGCGCGGCGACAACGAGACGGCCGAGCTGGCCGGTGGCACCGGTAACGGTGATGGTCATGAGAACTCCCTCGTCCTGGTTACTCTCCCACAGTAAGCACTAACTTCTAGAAAGTGCAAACCGTGAGTTACCGTTGTCTCATGTCCTTCGAGGAGCTGGTGTTCGACGTCTTCGCGCGAAACTGCACGTCGCGACCCGTCATGGACACGGTCGCCAGCCGGTGGGGCATCCTGTCGCTGGTCGCGCTGCAGGACGGCACGCACCGGTTCAACGAGCTGCGCCGCCGCGTCGACGGCGTGAGCGAGAAGATGCTGTCGCAGACGCTGCACGCCCTCGAGCGGGACGGTCTGGTCCTGCGGACGGTGCAGAGCACGATCCCGCCCCGCGTGGAATACAGCCTGACCGACGCCGGCCGCCGCATCGCGACCAAGCTCACGGAGCTGATCGAGCTGCTCGAGGCCTCCATGCCGGACATCTCCGTCGCACAGGCCCGCTACGACGAAGCCCGCTAGATTGCTGTTGCGTGCGCCTCGATCAGCTCTGCGTGGTGTTTGCGTGTGCCTCGATCAGCTCTGCGTGGTGTTTGCGTGCGCCTCGATCAGCTCCGCGACCCGCAGCAGGGGGCCGAACTGTGCCGGGATGCCGTCGGGCACCCCGATCCGCCCCGGCACGAAGGTCATCAGCTCGTCGCCCTCGACGCTCCAGTCCGGCAACCGCCCCGCGACGTGCTCCGCGACCAGCGGCCCGCCGAGCACGGTCCGGACCAGGCGCGGGTCCGGGGCATTCACCCGGTACGCACGGTCGAACGCCTCGTATCCGACCGCGGTCGCCTTGTCCCCGAACAACGTGCGCCACAGCTTCGACCCGCCGCCGCGCCGGTGCACGGCCACGGTCGGCCGCGGCATCCGCAACCGCACCACCACCGCGACATGATGATGGGTGGTGCTCGTCGTCTGGCTGGCCCCGTTGGCATCGGTCGACGTCGACGTCGTCGTGTGCGAGTAGTCACCGATACCCACCGGCCGACCACCCAGCGTCCCGAACAGCGCCAGCGACACACCCCGCCGGTTCCGGCCGGGCATCCGCCGCCCCCATTCGACCTGCGGCCGGTCCACCACCTGCCAGCCGTGCCGCTTCGCCCAGAGCCGCAACGCCTCCCGTCGCTGCCGCTCCCGCCGCGCCGCCACCACCGCCGCGACGACGATCAGCACGACGGCCACCCCGAAGCAGGCGACGACACTCACCACGATCGCCGAAGGCTCCATGAAACCCACGCTAAAGTCCCCGTGCCAGTTCCGCCTCCATCGCCTCTCGAGGACCCGCATGCACCTGTTCGAGTCCCTGATCGAGCCGGCCGCCGCCCTCACCGTGACCCCGGCGGCCGCGGCCCGGCACTCCTACGGCGGGCTGCCCGGCCTGCCTGACGGGACGGACTGGCCCACGTACGGCGGCGCCCCCATGACCCTCCTCGCCCACCTCGACTGCGCCGACCTCGCCGCCCTGCTACCGGAGACCTGGACCCTCCCGGCCACCGGCGCCCTGCTGTTCTTCCACGAGGACGCCTTCACCGCCGGGTCCGCATGGCACGGCGATCCGGGGCACGACGACGGTTGCCTGGTGCTGCACGTGCCCGCCGGCCTTCCCCCGCGACCCGCCCCCACCGGCGTCCAGGTCATCCCGCCGCTGCCGCTCGCCGCGAACCGGATCGGGTCCGTCCCGCCGTACGACGCCCCCGCCCTCCGCGACGCCTTCACCACCGATCCGGTCGCCGCGATGAACGCCCGCGACCTGGCCGAGGACACCGCCGGCCGGCCGCCCCGGCACCAGGTGCTCGGCTGGCAACGGGACGCCTTCCTGCACCTGCCCGGCCTGCGCCCCCTGCTCCAGTTGGAGGCCGAACCGGGCACCTCCTGGGGCGAGGTCGTCAACGTCTCCTTCTGGCTCCCCGAGGCCGACCTGACCACCGGCCGCCTCACCGACGCCCGCCGCTACCTCGAAACCGCCTGACCACTCCCGCCCGGCGGAAGGACCCCCACCATGCCGGCGTCGGCAGACGGGTCCTGGGCCGCGACGTCGCGCAGATGTTCGCCGAAAAGCGTGAAAGGCGGGGGCGTGTGGACGCCTCCCACGCTTCACGCTTGCACCGAGACGCGGCGGCGGATGCGGCTGTCCGTGACCTCAGGCGCCACCCGGCCGCACGTACGCCACGACAACCCCCGGTCCGATCCGTCTCAATGGGGTGGTGCCGGACCTGGCGCGGCCCACGTTGCCGGTTCGGTGGCCCCGGGCGTCGCACCTTGGAACGTTCCCGCTGGACGTCTCGCCCGAGGCCACCTGCGTTTCGTCGCCTAACCTGCGATCAGGAGCGCCTCCAAAGCGTCCATGGCGCCGGGGTGGGATTCGAGCAGGGCCTGGACCGTGGACCTGCCGGGTGTGGCGGGCGTGTTGAGCAGGTCGAGGTCGAGCCAGCCGGGGCCGTCCCCGCCGTCGCCCGGAATGCCGACCAGTCCGGCAACGTCGTCGCAGGTCGAAGGGTGCTCTGCCAGCAGGCGGAGCACCGGCATGGCCGCGTCCCAGCGCGCCGAGCCCGGACCGGACCCATCGCCCGGTCCACCCGCGGCACCGCGCCCTGCCCAGCCCGCGGAGCCCCCACCTCCGCCGACAAGCCCGCCCGCCGGTCCGCCAGGCCCGCCGGCGGCACCGCCTGGGCGCGGTCCAGCGATTCCTGGTGATCCCGGGCCCTGGGTCGGTGTGCCGGTGGTGGCGGTCCACGGTGGGACCCAGGCATCGACGGCGGGGAGCGTGGCGGGGAAGGTGCGGCCCGCCTCGCGGATCAGGACCGGCACCAGCTCGCCGGCCTGGTCGCGCAGGGTGGTGATGAGCGTTGGCAGCCAGGGCAGGAGGACCGGGTCGGGCAGGTGGGCGAACGCGTCCGACATCACCTCCACCACGAAGGCGGCCAGCTTCGGCACCGGCTCCAATGCCTGGACGAAGCCGCTCAGGTATTGCGGGAACGTCGGCACGACCAGCGGGTTGCCGAGCAGGTCGGCGCACCGCGCCCGCAGGTCCGCCAGCGGCAGCAGGCCGAGCTGGTGGTGAGCGGCCCAGAGCAGCGCGACCTTGGCCGGCGACTCGGGGTGCGACTGGCGGACGGCGAGCTCCAGCTGGGCCCGGTCGCAGCCGAGGGACAGCGCGAGGCCCTCCATGGTGAAGAGAAAGCCGAGCATCGCGCCGACCTGCCGGACGCCGGTCTCGTCGTCGACGAAGGCGGTCGGCAGCAGGGTGCAGTAGTGCGCATAGCCGGCGGTGACGAACGACCCGCACCACGCGGGCAGCTCCGGCTCGGTGGCCCGGTAGTGCGCGAGGAGCCGACGGATGCGGCGCAGCACGTCGGGGGCGTCGTCCACGGTGCGCTCGGCCGCGAGCAGCTCGACGGCCCGGGCGCCGAGCTCGTCGGTGAACCGCCGGCTGCCGAGGAACAGGATCGAGTCCTCGACGGCGCGCAGGGCCACGGCCGCGGTGGCGTCGGGTGCGTACACGGACCGGCGCAGCCGCCGCTCGACGACCTGCTCGACGGTGACGCCTTCATAGCCCAGCTCGATGATGTACCGCTGGTGCTTGCCGATGGAGAGGTCCCAGCTCTCCTGGATGGAGCGCTCACCGAGCCGGCGCGAGCCCATGATGGGGCGGACGGCGCCGTCGGGCAGCAGGTAGCGCAGCATCCACAGCAGGTGCGAGCAGGGGGTCAGCTCCGGACGGCCGTTGAGGTCGAGCAGCGCCCGCTGCACGGTGCTCTTGCGCAGGTCGAGGCCGATCGGGGTGAGCCGGTCGTAGACGTCGCGGGCGAGGGGTGGCAGGGCGTCGTAACCGACCTGGCCGACCCGGTCGCCACCGAGCAGGATCTCGCAGAGCCGCCGCACGTCGCGCCGGCCCGGGATGACGTCCTTCTCGATGCAGGTGACCGCCGCGTCCTGGAAGTCATACGGCGTGGGACGGGCCCGGTTGCGCATGCCGGCCAGCAGGATCGACGTCTCGAACACGGCGATGGCGTCCGCGGTGCTGGCCAGGTAGCCGTTGCGGCGGGCCAGCCGGACGATGTCGACGCACCAGCCGAGCAGCTCCTCCTCGTCGAACCCGTGCAGGTCGGGCGGGCTGGCCAGGAACTGGGTCAGCTGGTCGGCGACCGGGCCGGCCTCGACCGCCCCGGCCGCCGGGCGGGCCGCCCGTTTGCGGCTGCCACGCTGGCCTTCGAGTTGGAACGTGGCGAGCTTCGAACGGCTGACCGCCTTGGCCCAGGTCGCCGCCGCGATCGACACGGAGCCCGAGGCGAGCCCGAACTGGCCTTCGATCGCGGAGTGGCTGGAGGGGATCAGCCCGTAGAGCCACTTCGTCGCGGTGCGCGGGGTGATGTCGAACGGGGCCGCGTCGGGCCCGGTGCCGAACTGCTCGACCCGGCTGGCGGCGTGGAAGGCGCCGCACACGTACAGGCAGTCGGACCGGTCGACGCCGGACGTGGCGAGGTGCTCCCGCATGCGCGTCCACATGTAGCGCTCGCGGTCCTCGTCGACGGTGACCCGCTCGGCGCCGCTGGGCGCCAGCCGCCTGAAGAGGCTGCCGATGAGCACCATGACCTGCCGGTAGGTGGCGTAGTCGGCGTCGACGAGCGGCTGCTCGACATACTGGTCCCACCACTCCGACCAGTGGCGCACCTTGCCGTGGTGCAGCAGGTGCGTCTCCAGCTCGGCGAAGCGCGGCCGCAGGTCGCCGATCTCGATGCCGACCGCGTCGCCGTGCAGTTCACCGGCGTCGTCCTCGTCCGAGGAGTCGGAATCCGGGGAGTCGGCGTGCGCCGGTGTGGCGGGGGTGCGCGGCTGCCATTGGAAGACGTGGTCGGTGGAGCGGTCGACCAGCACCAGCTCGACGCCTGGGGTGTCCAGCGCGTAGGCGATGGCCTGGTATTCGGCCGAGGCCTCGGTGATGGGCGCGATGACGCTGAGCGGGCCCCAGTCCTTCGGGAACGTGTCCAGCTCGGACGCGAACGCCTGCAGGGCCACCGGCAGCCGGCAGTTGCGCAGCTCCGTCAGCAACGGCGTGAGGTCCTCGCACAGCTCCAGATAGATCACCTTGGGCTGCTTCTCGCGCAGCCTGCGGACCATGGCGAGGGCGGACGCCGGCGAGTGGTGGCAGACCGGGAAGATCTCCAGCTCCTCGCGCAGCGCCCGGTCGACGTCGTCGACGATCCCCGCCAGGATGTCGGGCACGGCGCCCGGCGAGGCGGCGAACGCGGTCGCCGCCTCGACGAGCTGTTGCCGCAGCGCCCCGAAAGGCTCGCTCATGACAGGGTGGCGATCGCCTCGCGGCCGCCCTCGAGGAAGGCCGACCAGTCCCCGCCGTCCTGCTTGCTGCGCGGCTCGACGACGCCGTGCCAGTACTTGTTGAGGATCGCGAGATCCTCGGGGCTGCGCCGGGCGAGCGAGCCGACGAGCGAACCCGCCAGGGTCTGCGCGCGCAGCGTGCGGTCGCCGAAGAAGGTGCTGTGCAGGATCGCGTCCTCCAGCACGCCGATCTGCTCGGCGGTCGACAGCGCCGACTCGAGCTTCTCGTCGTCGCTGGTCGCCGACGCGGCCGCGGTGCGCAGGTCGGCGAAGCTCTGCAGCAGGATGTCCAGCAGGTTGGGCGGCACGTCGAGCTCGATGCGGTGCCGGCGCAGCAGCTCCGCGGTGCGGAACCGGACGATCTCGGCCTCGCTGCGCTTGTTCGTCACCACGGGGATGCGCACGAAGTTGAACCGGCGCTTGAGCGCGGAGGACAGGTCGTTGACCCCGCGGTCGCGGCTGTTGGCGGTCGCGATGATCGAGAAGCCGGGCTGCGCGAAGACGATGTTGTCGTCGTCGAGCTCGGGGATCGACACGTACTTCTCGGACAGGATCGAGATGAGCGCGTCCTGCACGTCACTGGTGGAGCGGGTCAGCTCCTCGAACCGGCCGATGACGCCCCGCTCCATCGCCGTCATGATCGGCGACGGGATCATCGAGGCCCGCGACTGGCCCTTGGCGATGACCATCGAGACGTTCCACGAATACTTGATGTGGTCCTCGGTGGTGCCGGCGGTGCCCTGCACGACGAGTGTCGAGTTGCGGGAGATGGCCGCGGACAGCAGCTCGGCGAGCCAGCTCTTGCCGGTGCCGGGGTCGCCGATGAGCAGCAGGCCGCGGTCGGAGGCGAGCGTCACGATGCTGCGCTCGACGAAACTCCGGTCGCCGAACCATTTCTGCGACACCTCACGGTCGAGGCCGTCGGCGCGTTCCGAGCCGAGCACGAACAGGCGGACCATCTTGGGGCTGAGCCGCCACGAGAACGGCTTCGGCCCGTCGTCGATCGACTCGAGCCAGTCGAGCTCATCGGCATATTTGACCTCGGCGGGGGCGCGCAGCATGTCGTCGGTCATGTCGGTCTCCTATGCGAGGAAGTTCTTGAGTTCGGTGATGAGCTTGCGGATGTGGCCGGAGATCACGGGCGTGCCCATGTCCTTGAACCGCTGGCGGAACCACGGGTTGACGCTCTGCTGGCCGCCGCTGCTGACGGAGCCGATCGGGATGAACCTGACGCCGGACCGGTGCACCGCCTGGATGCCTTCCAGCAGCGGCTGGGAGCGGTCGAACTCGTAGAAGTCGGAGATCCAGACCATCACTGTGTTGGCCGGGTCGGCGATCTTCGGCCGGGCCATCGCCATCGCGACCGGGCCGTCGTTGCCGCCGCCGAGCGAGGTGCGCAGCAGCACCTCGAACGGGTCGTGCACCCATGGGGTCAGATCCAGCGCCCGCGTGTCATAGGCGATGAGGTGCACGTCGACCTTCGGCAGCCCGGCGAAGATCGAAGCGAGGATGGTGCAGTTGACCATCGAGTCGACCATCGAACCGGACTGGTCGACGACCACGATGAGCCGGGCCGGCGTGGTGCGCTTCGCGGTCTGCTTGTAGAAGAGCCGGTCCACGTAGAGCCGCTCGTCCTCGGGGCTCCAGTTGGTCAGGTTCTTCCAGATGGTGCGCTCGAGGTCGAGGTTGCGGTAGACCCGTTTCGGTGGCACCGACCGGTCGATCACGCCGGCGCTGCTCTGCTGCACCTGGGTGCGCAGCACCTCGGCGACCTCGTCGACGAACCGGCGGATCAGCGCCTTCGCGTTGGCGAGGGCCACGCCCGACAGGTTGCTCTTGTCGCGCAGCAGCTGCTCGATGAGCGACATGCTCGGCGTCAGCTGCTTGGCCAGGGCCGGGTTGGCGAGGACCTCCCGCAGGTGCATCCGCTTGACCAGGTCGCCTTCGAGCCCGCCGAGAACACCGGCGAGACCACCGGCGTTGGGCCGGCCGCGCAGCTCGCCCGGGTCCATGCCGAGGGCCCGCTCGAACCAGCCGGCGTCGGCCTGCCAGTTGGCCAGCTGGGTGGCGCTCACGTTGCCGCTGCCGGTCGCGAACACGTTGATGAGCAGCTTCGACACGAGCGCCGCGCGCCGGACCTCGTCGCCCTGCGGGGTGTCGTCAGCGGGTGCCATCAGCCCGTCGAACGCACCCGCCAGGTCGGGGTGGCGCTGCACCAGGTTGTCCACGGAGACGCCCGGGTCGAGCAGCGCCGCGGGCAGGCCGATGTCCTCGACGATGGCGACGCTCGCCGACTCGAGGGCATGCTGCTCGTCGGCGTCGAAGACACGGGCCAGCATCCGCCAGTACAGAACCTGGCGACGGTTCTCATCACTCATTTGCGCAGCAACCTTCCGGCCCGCTCGCGCAGCACCGCGACCGCGTCGCCGGCCGCGGCGGCCGCCTTGACCACCTTCGGGTCGGTCGGGCCGAGCGCCCAGTCGGTGGTGTGCACCCCGACGGGCTGGCGCTTGACCATGGTGAGCACCGCGATCGGCTGCAGCGACCACCCGCCGTCGTCCCACCGCAGCAGCCCGATGCAGGCGTGCGAGGCGGCGACGAGCTGCGGGGTCAGCGGCCCGCAGGACGGCAGCCGGGTCGTGTCGACCGCGATCGTCCGGTCCCCGAGCGTGAACGCCCCGTCGACGGCCGTGTAGCCCTCGACGAACACCGGCTCGCTGATGCGGGCCGGGTGGCGCTCCAGCGGCGGCACCGCCGGGGCGGCCGCGCCGGCGAGCAGCACCCGGGCGGTGGCGAACGGGTCCGCCGGCGGTCCGGCCTTGGCCCGCGCGTCGCTCCACAGCAGGTCGCCGCTGTCGAGCAGCGGCAGGTCGGTGACGTCGAGCGTCAGCCGCTCCGCGAGCGCGCCCAGCAGCACCGGATGCGCCGCGAACAGCCGCCACACGGCCGGGCCGACGATGGTGTCGACCTTCGGCGCGGCCACGCTGGTGCGCACCAGCCGCGGCGCGGTGCCCGGCGTCTCCAGGATGCCGTGCACCTGGATCTGCACCGCGGTGGCGTGCTCGTGCACGTCGGCGCCGAGGACCAGCAGCCGCCCGGTGACCGGCTCGGACGGGGTGAGCCGGCCGCCGTCCTGCGCGAGCAGCATCGCGCGGCTCCACAGGTCGCCCCACCGCCGGACCGGCAGCCGGTCCATGGTCGCGATCGGGCTGCACGCGCGCAGCTCGGCCGCGAGCCCGTCGAGCAGCGTCGCGAGCCGCCGCAGCCGGGGCTCGGCCAGCGCCGCCTCGATGGTCTGTCCCGCGGCGGTGACCAGGTCGTGGTCGACACCGCGCCAGCCGGTGATGGCGAGCTCCCGCAGCCACGACCGGCTCCCGGCGAGCAGGTTGGCCGCGGTGGCGGCGTCGCCGGAGCCGCCCGGCCACGACGCGCGGGTCCGGCCGAGCGCGGCGTCGGCCTGGCCGAGCAGCGCGTCGTGCACGGCCCCGAACAGCGCCGACCGGGCGCCGGCGAGGACGAACAGGTGCTCGTCGGAGATCGACCCGGCGGCGATCTTGTCGGCGGCCTCGGCGACCCGGTCCCGCAGCGGGCTGCCGGCGAACGCGTCGACGAGGCCGCCGAACGCCGACGGCGACACCCGGGCCAGGCCGTCGACGAGACCCTGGTCGAAGGATGAAACGAGATCCAGCGCCTCGGGCACACCCGGGGCAGGATCGGCGAGCAGGGCGCTGAGCTGGGTGGGAAGCATCAGTGCGCCGCCCCGACCGACGGGAACCAGTGCAGCTCGGGCACCGGTGCCGTGGTGTCGGGCAACTCCAGATAGGCCAGGTGGCGCAGGAAGCTGCTGAACACGGTCGCCGCCGGGGACGGCTCATGGTGCGCGCGCAAGCCGGCGGTGAGGCTCCTGCCCTCCTCGACGTCGATGCGCAGGTAGCGGGCGACCCGGTCGGCGCCATACTGCAGCACCGCCTCGTCGAGCAGCGCCTGCAGGTGCTTGCACGGATAGGAGCCGCGCAGCCCGCCGCAGGGCCGGTTGTTGTTGGTGCTGCAGCTCAACCCGTGGCTGCCGGCCCCGATCGAGGAGACATAGACCCGCTCCACGTCGGAGCCGCTCGACACGACTCCCTGCAACCGCCCGTCGGCCAGCTCGACGAACGGCACCTTGGCCAGCTTGCGGGGCTTCACCGGCGGGATGATGGGCGCCACTGAGCGCCTCTCCACGTCCACAGCCATCGACCTCCAGCGTCGGACGATCCTTGACGCCGGTAGTTTTACAGCATCGGTACGACAAAATTTTCGACGGCTTCGTTCAGGCAGCTCGGGACGCCTTCGAGGTGACACAGCCACTCATCTGGCTCGATGTTCTCGAGGAAGCCGGCGTACCCCACGGCACCTCGACCTCGAACGGCGGCAACGCGCCGAGCACGTCGCCGCCGGACGAGATGAGCACGAGCGTGACGACCCGCGGGTCAGATCGCGCTGGCGTGCCCCGCGATCACTCTCCAGCCGGAGGCGTCGTCGTGCAGCCACGTGCGGGTGTACCGCAGCCGCCCGTCGAAATCGTTGCCCTTGAACGTGCCCGCCAGCCGGCCCACGAACCAGGTCACCCCGGTCCGCCCGTCGACCAGCGAGAGCAGGTCCTCCTCCTGCACCGCCGTCATCTTCTGCGCACCGGTGCGGTGCAGGAGGAGGTCGTCCTCCTTGCGGTACAGCACGCCGTCAGGGCCGGTGAAGACGAGCCGCTCGTCGATCAGCTCGTCGAGGACCGCCGCGTCACCGGCCAGCTGCGCGGCCTGCAGGCGCCGCTCGGCGGCCAGCAGGGTCTCCACGGAAGCCGACGCGGTCACAGCGTGCGCGCCAGGCGGTCGGCCACCAGCCGGGTGAACCGGGACGGGTCGGTGAGCTCCCCGCCCTCGGCGAGCAGCGCAACCCCGTAGAGCAGCTCCGCCGTCTCCTCGAGACCGTCGCGATCGTCGCCGGAAAGCGCCGAACGCAGACCCGTGACCAGCGGATGCGCCGGGTTCAGCTCCAGGATCCGTTTGGTGTGCGGCATTTCCTGCCCCATCGCCCGGTACATCTTCTCCAGCGTCGGCGTGATGTCGTGCGCGTCGCCGACGATGCACGCCGCCGAGGTGGTGAGCCGCGAGGAGAGCCGGACCTCCTTGACGTCGTCCTGGAGCGTCTCGCCGAGCCAGGTCAGCAGCGGCGCGAACTCCTCCTGCTGCTCGGCGGGCGTCTCCGAGGCACCGAGGTCGACCTGCCCCTTCGCGATCGACTGCAGCGGTTTGCCGTCGAACTCGTTGACCCGCTCGACCCACACCTCGTCGACCGGGTCGGTGAGGATCAGCACCTCGTAGCCCTTGGCGAGGAACGCCTCCATGTGCGGCGAGTGCTCGACCATCGCCCGCGACTCGCCGGTCATGAAGTAGATGTCCTTCTGGTCCTCCTTCATCCGCGACACGTAGTCGCGCAGCGTGGTCAGCTCGCCGGACGCGGTGGACGGCAGGAGGAGCAGGTCGAGCAGGGTGTCGCGGTTGTCGGCGTCGTCGAGCAGGCCTTCCTTGAGCGCCCGGCCGAACTCCCCCCAGAAGGTCCCATATCGATCCGAGTCCTTCCCGCGCAGCTCGGTCAGTGTCGACAGCACCTTTTTGACGAGGCGCCGCCGCACGACCTGGATCTGCCGGTCCTGCTGCAGGATCTCGCGGGAGATGTTGAGCGACAGGTCGTGCGCGTCGACGACGCCCTTCACGAACCGCAGGTATTGCGGGGTCAGCGCCTCGCAGTCGTCCATGATGAAGACGCGCTTCACGTAGAGCTGCACGCCGTGCTTGCCGTCGCGGCTGAACAGGTCGAACGGTGCCCGCGACGGGATGAACAGCAGGGCCTCGTATTCGAAGGTGCCCTCCGCCTTCATGTGGATCGTCTCGAGCGGGTCGGTCCAGTCGTGCGAGACGTGCTTGTAGAACTCGTGGTATTCCTCGTCGCTGACCTCGCTACGGGGGCGGGCCCAGAGCGCCTTCATCGAGTTCAGCGCCTCGGTGGAGCCCTCCATGCGGATGGGCCAGGCGATGAAGTCCGAGTAGCGCTTGACGATCTCGCGGACCTTGCGGTCCACGGCGTAGTCGTGCAGCTGGTCGTCGGTGTCCTCGGGCTTGAGGTGCAGCGTGACGGAGGTGCCCTGCGGCGCGTCGTCGGCGGCCTCGATCTCATACGTGCCCTCGCCGGTGGACTCCCATCGGGTGCCGCCGGTGTGGCCGGCCCGCCGGGTCACCAGCGTGACCTTGTCGGCGACCATGAACGTCGAGTAGAACCCGACGCCGAACTGCCCGATGAGCTCCTGTTTGGCGGTGGCGTCCTTCGACTCGCGCAGCTTGCGCAGCATCTCGGCCGTGCCCGACTTCGCGATCGTGCCGATGAGCTGGATGACGTCGTCGCGGGACATGCCGATCCCGTTGTCCCGGACGGTCAGCGTCCGCTCCTCGGCGTCAACCGCGAGGGTGATGTGCAGGTCGTCGGTGTCCGCGACAAGATCCTTGTCGATGAGCGACTCGAGCCGGAGCTTGTCCAGGGCATCCGATGCATTGGAGATCAGCTCCCGCAGGAAGATGTCCTTGTTCGAGTAGATCGAGTGGACCATCAATTGCAGGAGCTGCCGCGTCTCGGCCTGGAACTCCAGCGTTTCGCTGCTCACGTGAAACCCCTTCCGTGAAGATGCCGCAGAAAAGAATACGTGGGACCTGCGGTACAAAGGTGCCCATGAGGCGGTATCTGCTCAGCGTGATCGAACCCAGTGAGGGCAATCCCCCGACGCCGCAGGAGATGGCGGAGATCGAGGCCGACGTGGACGCGTTCGACCAGGGTCTCCGCGACGCGGGCGTGTGGGTGTTCTCGGGTGGCCTGCTCCCACCCGGCACCGCCACCGTGCTGCGGCCGAAGGACGACGGCGTGCTGCTGAGCGACGGGCCGTTCATCGAGGGCAAGGAACACCTCGGCGGCTTCTGTGTGATCGCCGTCGAGGACCTCGACGAGGCGCTCGAATGGGCCGGCAAGGCGATGCGTGCCACGCGCCTGCCGATCGAGGTGCGGCCGTTCCGGTGACGGCGGACCCGGTCGAGCAGGCCTTCCGGGAGCAGTACGGCCGAGCGGTCGCCGTCCTGGTCCGCCTCCTCGGCGACCTCGACCTCGCCGAGGAGGCGGTCCAGGAGGCCTTCGCCGCGGCGGTCCAGCACTGGGCGCAGTCGGGCCCGCCGCCGAGCCCGGCCGGCTGGATCATCACCACCGCCCGCAACCGGGCCGTCGACCGGCTGCGCCGTGAGGCGAAACGCGAGGACCGGCACCGCGAGGCCGCTCTGCTGCAGGCAGGTGACACCCCGGAGCCGCTCGACCGCCTCCGCCTGATCTTCATCTGCTGCCACCCGGCGCTGCCGACGAGCGCACAGGTGCCCCTCACCCTCCGCCTGCTCGGCGGGCTCACCACCACGGAGATCGCGCACGCGCTACTGGTGCCGGAGTCGACCGTCGCGCAGCGGATCGTCCGGGCGAAGCAGAAGATCCGCGACGCCGGGATCCCGTTCCGCGTGCCCCCGGCGGAGCGACTGCCCGAGCGGCTGCGACCCGTCCTCGCCGTCATCTACCTGATCTTCAACGAGGGATATGCGGCCAGCTCCGGCGACCGGCTGATCCGCGACGACCTGTGCGCGGAGGCGATCCGGCTCGGCCGGCTGCTGCACGAGCTGATGCCGGACGAGCCCGAGGTCACCGGCCTGCTCGCGCTGATGCTGCTCACGGAGGCGCGCCGGCCCGCACGCACGAATCCCGGCGGCGAGCTCGTCCTCCTGCGCGACCAGGACCGCAGCCGCTGGGATCAACGCCTGATCGCCGAAGGCCACCTGCTCGTCAGGCAGTGCCTGGCCCGCGACCGCCCGGGCGTCTATCAGCTGCAGGCGGCGATCAACGCCGTCCACACGGACGGGCCCGGCACCGATTGGCAGCAGGTGTTGCAGTTGTACGACCAGCTCCTGCACCTGTCACCGACGCCGGTTGTGGCGCTGAACCGTGCCGTCGCCGTCGCGGAGGTGACCGGACCGGCCGCGGCGCTGGATCTCGTGGACGCCCTTGACCTGGCCCGCTACCACGTCTTTCACACCGTGCGAGGGGATCTGCTGCGGCGGCTCGACCGCGAGCCGGAGGCCAGGGAGGCGTTCCGCCGGGCGGCCGAACTCGCCGGCAACGACGTGCAGCGGTCATACCTTCTGACACGTTGCTCTTCCGAACCGTGACAAGCGGTGGCACGCTCGAATGGTGAACCACGCAGCCTTGGCCGAGCTTCTCGCGATCGCCTTCATGGTCGCCGTCCTCGCCCTCGCGATCGTCGCGGTCCCCGCACCGAAGCGTCGCGACGGCGGCAACGCCCGCGGGATGAGCGCCGACCCGCGCGCGTGGCGCGGCAACTTCTACGTCAACCCCGACGATCCGGCGCTGTTCGTGCCGAAACGCCAGGGCGCCGGCTGGACGCTCAACTTCGCCCACAAGTGGACCTGGCGACTGGTCTGGATCATGGTCGGTTCACTGGTCGCGGCCGTCGTCCTCAGCACGACCCTCGCGCACGACTGACCCGGCCCTTTCCAGGCGGCGGGCCAGCGCCATGACCTCGTGGCGCAGTTCGTCGGGGCGGTGGATGGTGAACCCCCAGCCGAGGCCGGCCAGCATCTGCGCCATCCCGTCCAGGTGCTCGGCCCGGCACGTCAGCAGGACGCCGTCCGGGTGCTCGGCGAGCGTGCCGACCGTGGCCGGGATGCGCCGGGCCGCCTCGACCAGTCCCGTGTGGAGCAGCACCTCGACGTCGTGCTGGTACGGCACCGCGGCCAGCCCGGCCACCACGTGCGCGACCGGGTCGAATCCGGCCAGCGGCTGGAAGTACACCTCCAGGCTCTTGATCGAACGGATCCGGTCCAGCCGCAGCGTGCGGACCTCACCGCTGCGGTGGTCATGGCCGGCGGTGTACCACCGTCCGTTGTGGACGACGACGCCATAGGGGTCGAAGTCGCGTTCGGTGTCGTCTCCGCGCCAGGACCGGTAGGTCACCCGGATCCGGCGGTGCGCGCGGGTCGCCTCACCCAGCACCAGGAGGTGGCCGGCCGGCGGTGGCGCCGAGTCGCGGGCGGGCGCGGTGAAGCCGAGCGTCTCGCGGACCGCCTGGACCCGCTCCCGCAGCTTCGCCGGCAGGACCCGCTCGATCTTCGCGAGCGCCAGGGGCGTCGTCACTCCCTGCCGGGCGGCGACGAGCAGGCCGAACACGACGGCGACGGCCTCGTCGTCGGTGAACATCAGCGGCGGCAGCTTGTAGCCGGGTAGCAACCGGTAACCGCCATACCTGCCACGGTCCGCCTGGACCGGCACGCCCAGGTCGACGAGGGTGCCCACATACCTGCGGACGGTGCGACCGTCGACCTCGAGACGACGGGCCAGCTCAGGGCCGGTCAGGCCGGGCTGCGCCTGCAGCAGCTCCAGCATCGCGAGGACCTTTTCGGTGGACTGCGCCACCCGGTCTTTATATCAGGGCGGAATCGGCCCGGATTCAGTTCTACGGTCATGCCATGACGAAATTCATCCTGGTGCCGGGCATGTGGCTCGGTGGTTGGGCGTGGGACGCGGTCTCCGCGCGACTGCGGGCGGCCGGCCACGACGTGACCGCACTGGACCTCGACATGACCGCCGGGGCGACCCTCGACACCCACATCGGGCAGGTGACATCCGCCGTTGCCGGCGCGGAGGACGTGGTGCTGGTCGGGCACAGCTATGGCGGGCTGCCCGTTCGTGGCGCGGCCGACCGGATTCCCGGCCAGGTCGCCCGGGTGATCTATGTGGACAGCGGGCCGCTGCCCGACGGCGTCTCGCAGGCCGACATGGGCGGACCGGCCACAGTGGACGGCGAGTTCATCCCGCCGCCGTCGTTCGACCCGGCCGACGACCCGGTGCAGTTCGCCGGCCTCGACGGCCTGACGGACTCGATCCTCGCGCGGGCGGTCCCGCACCCGCTGGCGAGCGCCCGGCAGCCGTTGCGGCTGGACAGCGCCTCGCAGCCGCCGACGGACCTGCTGTGCACGACGTTCGCGGCCGAGGTCGTGCATCAGATGATCGACGCGGGACATCCGTTCTTCAGCGGGCTCGACCGCCGGGACTACCGCGTCCACGAGCTGCCCACCGGGCATTGGGCCATGTTCAGCCGGCCGGACGACCTGGCTGCGCTGCTGTCATCGTTGGTGACGGTTCCGGCCAGCTGACCGCCGGTTCCTGCCATCGTCGTGGCAGTTTCGGGGGCCGGGGGTAGGTTCTGGCCATGCGGACGGTCGCGGTGCTGGCCCTTGACGGGGTGATTCCGTTCGACCTGTCGACGCCGCTCGAGGTGTTCGGGCGGACCCGGCTGCCGTCGGGTGCTGGGGCGTATCGGGTCGTGGTGTGCTCGCCGCTTCGGTCGGTGTCGGCGGGTGGGTTCCGGCTCACCGATTTATCGGATTTATCGGTTATGTCTTCTGCGGCGCTGGTCATCGTGCCTGGTTGCGCCGACCCTTCGGCCGCGGTCCGGCCGGATGTGGTGGACGCGTTGCGTTCGGCCGCCGCGGCGGGGACCCGGATCGCCTCGATCTGCTCCGGGGCGTTCATCCTCGCCGCGGCCGGCCTGCTCGACGGGCTCCGGGCGACCACGCACTGGGTCGCCGCCGCTGAGCTCGCTCGGGCGTATCCGGCCGTCACGGTCGATCCCGATGTCCTGTACATCGACAACGGCCAGATCCTCACGTCGGCGGGCGCGGCGGCCGGCCTGGACCTGTGCCTGCACCTGATCCGCCGGGACCACGGCTCCGCGGTCGCCGCCGACGCGGCCCGGCTGTCGGTGATGCCGCTGGAACGGGAGGGCGGGCAGGCGCAGTTCATCGTGCGCGACCAACCGCCGACGCCGCAGGGCGCCGAGCTCGAGCCGTTGTTGCGCTGGATGCAGGACAACCTGGCCCGCGAGCTCACCCTGGACCGGCTGGCCGCGCGGGCGGGCATGAGCGTGCGCACCCTCAACCGGCGCTTCCGCGACCAGACCGGCACGACCCCGTTGCAGTGGCTGCACCGGGCGCGGATCCGCAGGGCGCAGCACCTCCTCGAAGCGACCACCGACCCCGTGGAGCGGATCGCGGCCCAGGTCGGGTTCGGCTCGCCGACCGCATTCCGGGACAGGTTCAAACGCATCATCGGTACTGGTCCGCACGCATATCGGCGGGCGTTCCGGGGTGCGTGATCCGATTTTTTGTCGGTGGGTGGGTGCAGACTGCAGGCATGGGTCCGGGGAGTCGTGGTCGTAGCCACAAACGCAGACATCGCCAGCAGTCCGTCCACCGCCGCACGCCGCACCGGCGGGCTCCTTCGACCGCGGCCGGCCCACCGGGCCTGTTCGCGGCGGTCGTCGGTGACGTCGACCCCCTCCTGCGGCGCATCCTCGGCGGCCCCGCGGCGCTCGTCCCCGACGACGACCCGACCGACGCCGAGTTCGCCGGCGCGGCGTTCGTGTCGATGGCCGCGCTCACCATCGGCGACCCGATGGCCTCCGTCACCGCCGGCGGCACCCTCGAGGCGGTCCTGCTCTCCGACGTGATCCCCAGCTTCGAGCGAGCGGTCACGCCCATGGCCCCCGCGGTCGTGCTCGGCCTCGGCAGCGTCGCGGGCGGCCGGGTCGCCGCCGCGGCCGCCGCCACCGTCGAGCGGATGGTCGCGGCCGGCGCCCACCGGCCCGTCTGGTCGCCGGAGCTGGCCGGCCCGCTGCGCGCCGGCGGCTGCCACCGCCTCGTCGCCGCCGACGGCACCCACGTCGGGCTCGGCTTCTCCGTCGCCCGCGCCGGCTGGACCAAGTCCGTCGAGTGCTACCTGGACCGCACCGACGGCAGACTCGTCCGCACCTACCTGACGTTCCTCGTCGGCGTCGGCTCCCCGGCCCACGAGCAGCAGCTCGGCGTGCGCCGCCACCTGCACGAGGCGATCCGCGCCGTCCGTGAGGACGTGCCGCCGGCCGACTTCCGGGCCCTGGTCGAGGACGCGCTCGAGCGCAGCGACGCCCACGACCGGCACCGGCCGACGCCGCTGATCGACCCGTTCGTCTTCGCCGGCGAGCACCTGTCGCTCACCGGGGCGTCGCCGATCGACGACGCGCCGGCGAGCCCGCTGACCCGCACCGTCGCGCCCCTGCTGCGGTCCTGGATGCGCAGCCTGCCCCGCGAGGTGCGCAGGTTGCAATGACCGGCGACACTGGGTGCTGCGAGACGAGCGGTTGATTTCGCAAGTCGAACGGTAGGTTTTGCGGGACGAGCGGTAGACGAGGATCGCGGCAGTGGACGACATGCAGGACAGCCCCGCGACGGTGACAACCAGGCCGGCGTTGGCGAACCTCCTGCGCGACCTGCGCCGCCGGCAGGCCCGCGCCACCGGCCGTCCCCCGCTGACCTACCGGCAGCTCGCCGCCCGCACCGGCTGGTCACACGGGATCATCGGCGAATACCTGGCCGGAAGGGTCCTGCCGCCGACGGACCGCTTCGACGATCTCGTGCGGTTGCTCGGCGCCACCCCGTCGGAGCAGGCCGCCCTGGCCTCGGCCCGCGACCGGGTCGAGGAGCAGCGCGCCGCGGACCACACCGTGCAGGCCCCTCGCGACCGGTCCGGGGTCGCGCCCCGGCAGCTGCCCGCCGACCTGGTGACGTTCGCCGGCCGGACCTGGCAGCTGGCCCTGCTCGACCGGCTCACCGCCGACCGGCGGCCAATCGTGCTGTCCGGCACGGCCGGCGTCGGCAAGACCGCGCTCGCGGTGCATTGGGCGCACCGGGTCGCCGGGCTCTTCCCCGACGGACAGCTGTTCCTGGATCTGCGCGGCTTCGGGCCGAGCAGCCGCGACCCGGTCGCTCCGGCCGATGCGCTGAGCGTCGCCCTCGGCCTGCTCGGGGTCCCGCCCGCCCAGGTTCCGGCCGAGCCGCAGTCCCGCGCCGGCATGTATCGCGGCCTGCTGCGCGACAAGCAGATGCTGATCGTGCTCGACAACGCCGCGACCGCCGAGCAGGTCCGCCCTCTGCTCCCCGCCGGCGACGGCGCCGCTGGCGATGGCGGCGGCGGTGGTAGCGGTGCTGATGGCGGCGGTGGCGATGCTGATGGCGGTGGTGGCGGTGACGGTGCTGATGGCGGCGGTGGCGGTGGCGGTGCTGATGGCGGTGGCGGTGGCGGCCGTGGTGGTGGTGGCGGTGGCGGTGCTGATGGCGGTGGGAGTGGCGGTGCCGGTGCCGGTGGGATCGGCGGCGGCAGTGCCGGTGGGATCATCGGTGGCGTCGCTGGTGGCGGGGGCAGCCTCGTCCTGATCACCAGTCGCATCGATCTTCCCGCCCTGGTCACGATCGACGGCGCCCGACCGGTGACCCTCGACCTGCTCGACGCCGCCGACGCCCGCACGCTGCTCGCCGGCCGCATCGGCGCCGCCCGCACCGCCCGCGAGCCCGAGGCGGTCGACAGCATCGTCGCCGCCTGCGCCCGGCTGCCCCTCGCCCTGTCCGTCGTCGCCGCCCGCGCCGCCCTGCACCCCGACTTCAGCCTCGCGGCGATCGCCGCCGAGCTGTCCAGCGCCCATGGCCGCCTCGACGCCCTGCGCTCCGACGACCCGAAGGCCGACGTCGAGACCGTCTTCTCCTGGTCCTATCAGCGACTCACCCCGCCGGCCCAGCGCCTGTTCCGCCTGGGCGGCCTGCACCCGAGCCCCGAGCTGGGCATCCCCGCCGCCGCGGCGCTCGCCGGCCTGTCCGTCGCCGCCGTCCGTCCTCTGCTGGCCGAGCTCATCCGCGCCCAGCTCATCACCGAACCCCGCCCCGGCCGCTTCGGCATGCACGACCTGCTGTGCGCCTATGCGTCAGGCCTGGCCCACCAGGACGAGCCCGCTCAGGAGCGCGCCGCCGCCCGCCGCCGTCTCATCGAGCACTACACCCGCGCCGCCACCACGGCCGCCATGGTCCTCAACCCGTCCCGCCACCCAGCCGGCCTCAACCCCACCGTCCCCACCCCACCCCACGATCCCGCCACGCCGTTTCCCTCCCCACCGCCGCCTTCCCCGCCGCCGCCTTCCGCCCCATCTTCTTCCGCGCCGCCTTCCTCCGCGACGCCGTCCTCCGCCCCGTTTCCTTCCGCGCCGCCTTCTTCCGCGTCGCCGTCCTCCGCCCCGTCTTCTTCTGCGCCGCCTTCTTCCGCGTCGCCGTCCTCCGCCCCGTCTTCTTCTGCGCCGCCTTCTTCCGCGCCGCAGGCCACCCGGCCGCGGCTGGCGCCCTTCACCGGTTCCGGCGAGGCCGACGCAGGCGAGCCCCATCGGCCCGGGCGAACGGCCGTGCGGACGGACCGGTCACCGGCGCATGGCGATCGCGACATGGTGGTGCCGGACCTCGCCTCCGTGGACGGCGGGGCGGCCTCCGTGGACGGGCTCACCCCCGTGAACGGGCTCACCCCCGTGGGCAAGCACGCTCCCGTGGACGGCGGGCTCGCCTCCGTGAACGGGCACGCCTCCGTCAACGCGCCCACCTCCGTGGACGAGCCTGCCGACGAGGCGGCGGCTGCGGAGTGGTTCGCGGCGCAGCGGCGGGCGCTCATCGCATCGGTGCAGGTGGCGGTTGCGTGCGGGTTCGACCGGGAGGCGTGGCGGCTGGCCTGGGCGATGGCTGACCACCTCGACCGGGGTGGGCACTGGGGCGACTGGATCGCGACGCAACGGGCCGCGGTCGGCGCCGCCGAGCGGCTGGGTGACACGGCGGCCCTTGCGCTGGCGCACCGGAGCCTGTCCAGCGGGTACATCCGCAGTGGACGGCACGTCGAGGCGCGGCGGCACCTTCAGGTGGCGTTCGACCTGTTCGTCGAGCATGCGGACCACGCCGGGGCGGCCAGGTGCCAGCACGCCCTCGCCTGGCTGCTGGAGACGCAGGACCGGTTCGCGGAGGCCGTTGCGCACGACGAGCGGGCGCTGGACCTGTTCCGGCTGGCCGACGACCCGGTCGGCCAGGCGAGGGCGCTCAACTCGGCCGGCTGGCACCACGCCCGGCTCGGCGACCACGACCTGGCGCTGGAATGCTGTGAGGAGGCCCTGGAGCTGCAGCGGGGGCTCCGGGACGCGGCCGGGGTCGCGGCGACCCTCGACAGCCTCGGCTACATCCATCACCGGCTCGGCGAGCACGACCAGGCGATCGAGCGCTATCAGGACGCATTACTGCTGTACGCGGAGCAGGGTGACCGCTTCAACGAGGCCGACACCTCGATCCGGCTCGGCGACACCTGGGCCGCCGCCGGGCGGTGGGACGCGGCCCGGCTGGCGTGGCAGCGCGCCGTCGAGACACTCGACCGCCTGGCCCACCCGAAGGCGGCCGAGGTCCGGACCAGGCTGAAGGACCTCGACACACCGACGGTCGACGGCCTGCGGTGGCCCGTCGCCACCTGACAGCGCTGAAACCGCCGGGGACGACGATCACCGCAAACGCACTGCCGACGGCGACGGACCACCGACGCGGGCCGCCCCAAGGCAAGCCCGCCCAACCAGAACACCCAGGAGCGCGATCGTGCCCGATCGGGCCGGGCCGCCCTCGCGATCCTGGACAGCGTTGGACAGCAAAACAGCGTTGGACAGCGAAACACGGAGCGGGCCCGACGACGCTGTCGGGCCCGCTCCTCCCCATTCCCGCGAACTCAGACCAAGCGAACTACGACCACAAAGCCGGGACGTTCGGCGGCTCCCAGCCGACCTGCGAGGTGTGTCCTTGCAGGCAGCGGTAGGACCGGCCGCCGTAGGTGACGGTCGCGCCGGTCGCGTATGCGGTGTTCGGTGCCCACGTTCCGCCCTGCGGCGGGGTCGTCGTGGCCGTTGCGGTGGGGCTCGGGCCGCCACCCGAGGTGATGAGGGTCAGTCCGTAGGCCTGCAGGATCTCGTTGACCGGCTGGTAGTACATGGTGCCTCCGGAGGTGCAGTTGCCGGAGCCGCCGGAGGTCACACCCTGCGCCTGGGTGCCGGACAGCCATGAACCGCCGGAGTCGCCGGGTTCGGCGCAGGCGTTGGAGCGCACGAGGCCGGTCACGGTGCCCTGGGAGTACGTGACGGAGGCGTTCTTCTGCTGGATCGTGCCGCAGCGCCAGCCCGTCGTGGAGCCGGAGCGGCAGACGGACGCGCCGACGGCCGCCTCGGTCGAGCCGGCCACGGCGACGGTGCCGCCGCTGTAGTTGTTCACCAGGCCGCGTGGGGTGTTGCCAGCGTCGACCTGCACCCACGAGTAGTCGTTGCCGGGGAAGCTCGAACCGCGGAACGTGCCGCTCGGCTGGGTGGTGCGGGCGCCGGTGGTGCCGCAGTGGCCGGCGGAGACGAAGCCGCCGGTGACGGAGAACCCGATCGAGCACCTGGTGCCGCTGCCGATGTAGTACGCGTTGCCGCCGACCACGTCGATGTACGGCTTCGGGTCCTCGCTCGTCGCCTCGACCCTGACCGCCGACGGGTCGACGGCGGCCGCGGCCAGGAAGCCCGTCGCCGCGGATCCGAGGACGACGACGGCGTTGGCGCGCAGGTCGGCGTACCAACCCTTGACGGTTCGCGGCGCGGCGGCGGCGTGTTGGTCGAGCCGGGCGACGATGTCGTTGAGCTGCGCCTCGCTGCGGCCGACCAGGACCGGGGTGGCGCCGAGGTTGTGCACGGCCTTCGACTGCGCGAGGTCGGTGACGCCGACGGCGACCGACCGGCCGTCGGTGCTGACCCAGGTGCCGCCGTAGCCGGCGCCGAGGGTCTTGCGCAGCACCTGCTGGGTGGTCGCGGCGCGGCTGTCGAGGGTCAGCCGGTCGCGGGCCTGTGCCGGGGTGAGGTGCAGGTCGCGTTGCAGGGCGTTGAAGACGGCGGGTGCCACACCGGGCGGTGGTGCGGCGGCGGTGTTGGTGCCGGCGAGGGCGTTGTGGGTGAGTACGCCGGTCGTGACCAGGGCGGCGGTCACGGTGACGGACAGCACCAGGGCAGTTCTGCGCATCGCAGTTCCTTCCCGGAGGGAGGGTGGTGGCCGGCATCGGGGCGGGGGAGGCTCCCGGCACCCCGATGCCGGAGACTGTGGGGGTGCGCAACTGGCTGATTAACTCCAGTTACCGTCGTTGTTGCGTGAACGCTAGGACTCGTACAGGCGGCTGTCAATACGCAGTTGATGTGGGAAGGTGGCGCGGTGACGGAGGAGGAGTCGCTCGGCGCGCGGATCAGGCGGCTGCGCCTGGAGCGTGGGCTGACGCAACGGGAGCTGGCCGAGCCGCGGTACACCCGCGCGTTCCTGGCCGCGATCGAGGCTGGCGTCCGCGTCCCGACTGCCGAGACGCTCGCCCACATAGCGGGCACGCTTGGGGTCGACGCCGACGACCTGCGCCACGGGCGCCCCGCGGACGCGGCCGACGTGCTGGCGGACGTGCTCGCCGAGGCGCGCCGCGAGCTGTCCCGCGGCAGGACGCGCGACGCGGCCGCCAAGGCCGCTGACGTCGAGCGCCGGGCCCGCCGATACGCGCTGCCCGAGCTGCGGTGCCGGGCCGTCCACCTGGCCGGGGACGTCGAGCTGCACAGGGGTGACGTGGGTGCGGCGATCCAGCTGTACACCACCGCGAAAACGTTGCTCGAGCCGCAGCACGTCACCCTGCGCGCCGCGGTGGTCGCCCGCGAGGCCTACTGCCTGCAGATCACCGGCGCGACCAGCGAGGCGATCACGTTGCTCGAGACCGAGTTGCGGAGCGTCCGCGCCGACGCCGACCCCGATCCCGACGCGCAGATCCGGTTGACCAGCGCGCTGGTGTACACGTTTCTGGAGCTGGACTGGCGCGAGCGCGCCCGCCGGCTCGAACGCGAGGCGCTGCCGCTGCTGCCGAGGGTGCGCAATCGCGAGTGGCTGGCACAGTTCAGCGTCACCGTCGCCCAGCTGCGGCGTGATCACGACCTCGCCGACACCGAACGGCTCCTCGGTGAGGCCCTCGCCATCTACACCGATCTCGGCCTCACCCGGGAGATCGGCATTTGCCAATGGGCACACGGGTACGTCCTGCGCCGCGTCGGCCGGGTCGGCGAGGCCGCCGCGAGGTTCGAGCAGGCCCGGGCCATCCTGCGCGAGGTGGGCGCCGTGCAGGACCTGGCCGGCGCCACCCTCGAGCTGGCCGAGGCGCGCCGCCTCGACGGCGACCTGGACGGGGCGGAGCGGCTCGCCACCGAGGCGGCCGGCATCTGCCACCGCACCCAGCACCAGGAGTGCATGGCCGAGGCGGACCGCATCCTCGGCCGGATCGCCGGCGCCCGCTCTCCCGGCGACCCATTCGCCGATCAACTCCTCAGCAGGGCCGCCGATCGTTACGCGGAGTCAGGACTCACCGCCGAACTTGTGACGACGAGCAGGTTGTTGGGCGAGCAGCGGCGTGCTGCCGGTAACGTCGAGGGTGCGGCAGAGAGCTTCCGGCGGGGGCTTCTCGCCGCCGCCCGCCCGTTGGTGACGCCACATGAATGACGGCATCGGCGGACGGATCCTGGCCCTGCGCACCGGCAAAGGGCTGACCCAACGTGACCTCGCCGAGCCCAACTACACGGCCGCCTATGTCTCATCCGTCGAAAACGGTCATCGCGTCCCGTCCAACGACGCCCTCGCCCACTTCGCCAACCGCCTGTCCGTCGACGTCACGCAGCTCACCACCGGCCGCCACCCTGGCGACGCACTGTCCATCGAGATCCAGCTGATTGAAGAGCGACAACCGCAGCTCTGGTACGAGCACCGCGCCGCCGATCCGGTCGAACCCCCGGTTCGCCGGGCCACGGCCGAGGTCGTGCTGGGCCGCCGAGCCCTGAAGATCGCCACTCCCGACGACGCCGCAGCTCACTTCGAGCGGGCCCGACGTCTCATCCCACCGACCCTTGCCCACCTGCGGACGTCGGCGGTCGTCGGGCTCGCCCTGTGCGCGCGACTGCAGGGCGACCCGGGGTATGCCGCGTACCTGCTGACCGACCTCCGCGACGAGCTGCACCGCGCCGGGCTGCCGGATCCCGTGTCGGTGCTGGCGATCCACGCCGTGCTGGCGTTGTGCCAGTCGGACCTGGGTGAGGACGCCGCCGCGGCCGCGGAGACCGCGCTGGCGCTGGCCGGACCGGGAGCGGGCGTGGTCGAGGCGCAGCTGGCGACGGCCCGGACGCTTGCCGCGTCGAACCATCTGCCCGAGGCGCGGGCGGCGCTCGTCGCGGCGGGTGGCGCGAGCCTGGAGTCGTGGCTCGCGGACGAGATCGCCGGGGCGCAGCGGATCCGGGCCCGGGGGCGGCTTTCGGCGGGCGACCTGGCCGGTGCGCTGACGGATCTGACCGCGGCGCGGCGGCGTTCGACGGGGCCGGCGGCGCTGGACGCGATGGTCGATCTGGCGGAGGTGCATCGTGCGCTGGGCGACCCGGCGACGGCGCGCGCCCTGCTGTCGGCAGCCGACCGGCTGGTCGACCCGAACGGACTGGGCGGCGTTGACGAACTGGCCGACGTTGACGGGCCGGCTGGCGTTGACGGGCCGGCTGGCGTTGACGACCCGGGCGGAGCTGACGACCCGGGCGGCGTGGACGGGACAGCCGGCGTGGACGGGCCGGGCGGCGTGGACGGGCCGGCCGGCGGCTCCGCGGTTGATGTGCGGCGGGCGCGTGCTCATCGCGTGCGGGCGCTGCTCAGTCAGGACGCCGGCGATCTCGACGCGGCCGAGCGGCACCTCCGCGCCGCGATCACCATCCATCGCCGCACCGGCCCCCGGCGCGAGCTCGCCCAGCTCTCCCTCGACCTGGCCGACCTGCTGACCGCGATGCGCCGCCCGGACGACGCCCTGTCCGTCCTCGCCGACGGCCTCACCGCCGTCGACGGCCACGCCGGATAGCCACGCCGCGACTGCCTCCCACGACGGTGCGGCACACAGTCACGCCACGGCACGACCGCGACGCGTCACGCACGCCACGGCCGCGACACGTCGTGGCACAAGGCCGCTGGTGTTGCACACGGTCGCGGCGCGGCACGACCGCGATGCGTCGCACACGCCACGGCCGCGACACGTCGCGGCACAAGGCCGCGAGTGTTGCGGCGCGGCACAAGGCCGCGGGTGTTGCGGCGCGGCACGGCCGTGACGCGGCGTGGCACAAGGCCGCGGGTCCGGCACATGGTCGCGGTGCGGCGGGCAGCCGTGCCGGCGAGGGAGGCAGCCGTGCGCTGCGGGGTCAGTCCGCGAGCCGGGCCGGAAACCCACCCGTGGCGATCGGACCCCACGACTCGATCGTGACGCGCAGCAGCGACTTGCCCTGCTGGCGCATCGCTTCGCGGTACTCGTCCCAGTCGGGATGCTCGCCGGAGATGCAGCGGAAGTACTCGACCAGCGGCTCCAACGCCTCCGGCAGGTCCAGCACCTCGGCGACCCCGTCGACCTGGACCCAGGGACCGTTCCACTCGTCGGAGAGCACGACGACCGAGACGCGGCTGTCGCGGCGGGCGTTGCGGATCTTGGCGCGCTCCGGATACGTCGAGATGACGATCCGCCCCTGCGCGTCGACCCCGCTGGTGACGGGTGAGGCCTGCGGGCGGCCGTCGGCTCGGGTGGTGATGACCAGCGCCCGGTGCCGGCTCGAAAGGAACTCGATCAGCTCGGAGCGGCCCACGTCAGTGTTTGTCGCGATGGTACGACCCATGCCTCAACCCTAATCGCAGCAAGGGTTGAAGGATTTCTGAACTATGGTTAGGTCGGCTGGTGACCTCCGACGCACCTGGCTGGGACGCCATCGACGCCGCGCTCGACCGCCTTTACCCCGGCATCGAGCCCAAGCACTACGCCACGCTGCTGAAATGGTCGCTCGGCGGGCCGGATCCACTGGATGGCATCAGCTTCTACGCCCGTGAAACGCCGGTGCCGCACTGGCACATCGTCAGTTACGGCATGAGCGAGCTGTATTCGGCGCCCAATCCGGACGCGGAGTGGTCCGGCTGGGGATACGAATTCACGTTCCGGGTGCGCCGCCAGCCGGGCGAGACCCAGCCGCCGGTCTGGGCCGCCAACTTCCTGCAGAACCTGGCCCGCTACAACTTCAGCAGTGGCAACGGCTTCGCGCCCAACCATCAGATGGATCTCAATGGGCCGATCGCGCTGGAGTACCAAACCCTGATCCGCGCCATCGCCTTCGTCGAGGACCCGGAGCTCGGCGTCATCGATGCCCCGTTCGGCAAGGTCCGGTTCCTGCAGGTCTTCGGCATGACCCTGGACGAATACGCGGCCACCCAGACGTGGAGCGTGGAGGCGGTGCTCAACCTCGTCGCCGGGCACGCCCCACTGTTCGTCACCGACCTGCGCCGCAAGTCGCTCACCGACATCCCCGCCTTCGCAGAGAAGGTCGCCGCTGGCCGCCGTCGCGACGGTTCGTCCACCAGCAGCCTGGCCGTCGCCGAGTTCGCCTGGCTCCCGGACGGCGACGGCTACCGCCTGATCGTCGGCGCCCACGCGGTCGAGCGCATCGCCGCGGTCCTGCGTGGTCGCCTCCGCTTCGGACGAAGCCTGGTCGTCGACGGCCCCGACAGCAGCGTCGAGTTCTCGTCCGGCAGTTTCGGCCTCGGTACCAACAGCGACCCCGTCCTACTTAAGATCGTTCTGACGGACGAGGCCCTGGATCACCTGACCGGCGTGCTCGTCCCCCTGGCCGGCGTCTCCCCCGTGCCGGAAGCCCCCGGCCTCATCGTCGACGTCCGCCCAACCCTCATCCGCGACGGCGACGGCAACGTGGTCGAACGCATCGGCTGACCCGCCGATTCCGGAAGAAATTGTCGGTCGTCTCCATAGACTGGAAGCATGCTTGACCACCTCGGGATCCAGGTAGCCGACCTGACCGCCAGCAAGGCGTTCTACGACGCGGTCCTCGCACCGCTCGGCGCGAAACGCATGATGGAGTTCCCCGGCGTCGCCGGTTACGGCGTCACCAAGCCCGACTTCTGGCTCGGCCCGGTCACCATCGACGTCGTCCAGCGCGAAGTGCACGTCGCGTTCTCCGCCGCCGACCGCGCGACGGTCATCGCCTTCCACGAGGCAGGCGTCGCATTCGGCGCAGAGGTCCTCCACGCCCCACGACTCTTCCCCGAATATCACCCCGACTACTTCGGCGCCTTCCTCCGCGACCCCGACGGCAACAACGTCGAAGCCGTCTGCCACTTACCCGCCCCGTAGCCAGCACCACCCGCCGCCACCACCGCGAACACGTCGGCGGCAGCGGGCTCGACGACGCCCCGGGTCGGGCTCATCATGAAATTCCCCGCGGAACATTGCCGGGCAAAACGTCGGCGCGGTCGGGGGGCAGGGCGGCGCCGTGACCACGGGCGGCCGGTTCCACCACGACACCGCAATCGGATGCCGCCACGGACCGGTCGACGTCAATCACCACGCCTGGGC
The DNA here is from genome assembly GCF_016862795.1 of Dactylosporangium siamense. GTDB lineage: Bacteria > Actinomycetota > Actinomycetes > Mycobacteriales > Micromonosporaceae > Dactylosporangium > Dactylosporangium siamense. The sequence continues at coordinate 225,507 of NZ_BONQ01000083.1, forward strand.
GCAACCGACGGTGACGCCTGCCGTTGTCCGGCGGGGACCTCGTCGTCGGACAGGCGGTAGAGTTGGCGTACCGCCCGGCCCCGGGCGACGTTTCCTTTGGCCGCACCGTCGGCGTGTCCGTTCTACCGGCGCGCTGCCCATTCGATGGGCAAACCCGTTCGATGGGCAGGCGATGGTGATTCCCGGCTGACTGATGACCACCGTCCAGCAGTCACCACTTCGGGAGCAGCCATGAACGTAGCGAAATCCAAGATCCTCGAAGTCCTACGCAGCCGCGGGCAGAACGACCGAGCGGACTGGGTCGACCGGACAATGCCGGACGAGATCGACACCGCGAAGAACTCGGGCCTGCTCAGCCTGCTGAAGCTCGACGCCGCCGACCTGACCGACGAGCCGGACCGCCAAGCAGGCTAGCGGCGAGCCAGGGAGGCCAGGCGCCAGGGAAGCCAGGCGCCAGGAAGCCACGGAAGCCACGGAAGCCACGGAAGCCACGGAGCGAACGTCAGCGCCGGGATGGGGTGAGGGCCGCGCCTACGCCGTCCAGGTGGCGTAGCACCTCGCGCCACGAGCGCCACAGGCTGGTTTCGCAGTAGTCGACGCCGTTCTCGGCGCAGAAACGCCGGACGAGGACCTGGGCCCGGCGCAGGTTGGGGCGCGGCATGCTCGGGAAGAGGTGGTGCTCGATCTGGTAGTTCAGGCCGCCCAGCGCGGTGTCGACGAGCCAGCCGCCGCGGACGTTGCGGGACGTGAGCACCTGTCGGCGCAGGTAGTCCAGGTTGTTGTCGGCGGAGAGGATCGGCATGCCCTTGTGGTTCGGGGCGAAGGCGCTGCCCAGGTAGATGCCGAAGAGGCCCTGGTGCACGGCGATGAACACCAGGCCCTGCAGGGGGTTGAGGACGACGAAGACCGCCGTCAGGTACAGCACGGCGTGGGCGGCCAGCAGCGTGATCTCGGTCGGGCGGCGGCGCAGTTTGGCCCGGAACACGGCCTGGACACTGCTGAGGTGCAGGCTCATCGCCTCGAGGGTCAGCAACGGCAGGAACAGGTAGCCCTGCACGCGGATGAAGGCGGCCCGCAGGCCGCGCAGGCCGGCGGCCTGGCGGGCGCTGAAGGCCAGCGGGACGACCACGATGTCGGGGTCGGCGCCCTCGGTGTTGGGGTTGGCGTGGTGCCGGCTGTGCTTGTCGACCCACCAGCCGTAGCTCAGCCCGATGGCGAGGTTGGCGTGGAGGATGCCGAGGAGGTCGTTGGCGCGGCGGGACCGGAAGATCTGGCGGTGGCCGGCGTCGTGACCGATGAACCCGACCTGCGTGAACAGGGCGGCCAGGAGCACCGCGGTGAGCAGTTGCCACCAGGACTGGCCGATGAGCACGAACGCCGTCCAGGTGGCGACCAGCAGCCCGCCGACCGCCGCAATCCGGGTCGCGTAGTAGCCGCCGCGGCGCTCGAGGAGGCCGGCCTGTTTCACGTGGCGGGAGAGTTGGGCGTACTGCGAAGGCTGGACGAACGCGCTCATGATGTCCCCGACCGTGGGAGGCGTGAAGGCGGAAAGCGCAGCACCACCAGGCCGTTACGCTACCGCTCCCGGAGCGTGCCCGCACGGTGACGGTCAGAAGACGTCCATCGCCGCGGCCACCTGCCGCTCGGTCTCGCTGCCGCGGTGGTCGGCGCGCAGGTCGTCGCGGACCCCGGCGATGTCCTCGGCGCTGCGGTTCTGGCTCAGTTTCCACTTTGCCTCGACCCTGGTGATCACGAGCTCGATGCCGACGATCGCGCGCAGTTGCCCCTCGATGAAGGCGCGTGGCGCGTCGGCCACGGACCAGGGCGACGGGCGACCGGCCTCGTGGCGCTCGGTGAGCCGGCGCACCAGGTCCTCGGTCCACGCGGGGTCGTCGTGGGCGACGAGCGTGCCGTAGACGTGCGCGGTGATGTAGTTCCAGGTCGGCACGACGCGGCCGTGTTCGCGTTTGGACGCGTACGCCGACGGTGACACGTACGCGTCGGGACCCCGCACGATCGTCAGCGCCTCGCTGCCGGTGTGCTGCCACTGGGTGTTGTTCCGGGCGACGTGCCCGGACAGCACCCCCGCCGCCGGGTCGAACAGCAGCGGCAGCGTGGTCGCGACCATGCCCTGGCCGTCCCAGGTGACCAGGTCACAGGCCGCCGCCCGCGACAGCAACTCGTGGACGGCGGCATCGGACGGCGCGGCGAAGTGCTTGGGCACATACATGAACACCAAGCGTAAACGGTGTCAGCAGCCGCGCCAGACCACCGGCGAGAGCCCACCGGGCCCGTCGCTGTGACCGACCAGCGTGTGGCCGTCGCCGGCGAAGCCGCTGACGATGGCCCGCCGCCCGTCCAGCGACGGCAGCGTGAAGAGGGCGCCGTCGCGCCAGACCGTCGCCTGCTCCCCGGGTCCCCGCCCGGCGATCGCGCCGGTGCCGTCCACCGCGACCGGCACGACGGGTAACCCTGTGCTCGACGGCCCCGGTGGCCAGGTTCCAGCGGACCGGCGTGCTGCGGGCGACCAGCTCCTCCTTGCCGTCCTCGCCGCCCGGCCGGTGGACGCGACCCCGATCGCCCAGTCGCCGCTGATCGCCTGGCCCTCGCTGCTGAGGTACCCCTCCGGCAGCGCCAACGCACGGCCGGTGCCGTCGGGTGTCCAGCGGTATGCCCGCTCCCGTGTGCCGACGGTGCCGACGGTGCCGTCCTCCCCGATCCCGGCCGCCATCGTGTCCTTGCCCCCGGCCTGGAGCAGCCGCGCCCGGTCGTGGGTGGCCGGCCAGACGACGGCCTTGGCGCTGGAGTCCGGGTAGTAGACGATCCCGGCGATCTCGCCCCGGTCGTTGACCGCGACCGCGTCGCTGATGACCGCCCCGTCCGGCATGGGAAGGTCGGCCACGGCGCCGTCGCGGAGAATGGCGGCCCGCCGGTCCTCCAGCCTGCCGTGGGTACCGACGGAGACGGGAACACCAAGACGATGCACGGCACCCGACACGGGGTTCAAAACCCGTGTCGGTGCCGTGTCGGCCCCGTGTCAGCGGCCCCGCGCACGGTGGGTCCATGACAGACGTGATGGTCGAGGCCGAGGGCCTCGTCAAGCGATTCGGGGAGACGAGGGCGCTGCAGGGCGTCGACCTCGCCGTCCCCCGCGGCACCGTGCACGGCGTGCTCGGACCCAACGGTGCCGGCAAGACCACCGCCGTGCGCATCCTGTCCACGCTGCTGCGGCCGGACGCCGGGCAGGCCCGTATCGCCGGCTTCGACGTGGTCCGCGACGCCGAGAAGGTCCGGTCCCGCATCGGGCTGACCGGCCAGTACGCGAGTGTCGACGAGGACCTGACCGGCCGGCAGAACCTGGTGCTCTTCGGCACCCTGCTCGACCTGCGCAAGAGCGCCGCGAAGCACCGCGCCAAAGAGCTTCTCGAGTGGTTCGACCTGACCGAGGCCGCGGACCGGCCGGCCAAGACCTACTCCGGTGGCATGCGCCGCCGGCTCGACCTGGCCGCGAGCCTCGTCGGCCGCCCGGACGTGATCTTCCTGGACGAGCCGACGACCGGCCTGGACCCGTCCAAGCGCGAGGACATGTGGCAGGTGGTGCGCACGCTGGTCCGCGACGGTTCGACGGTGCTGCTGACCACGCAGTACCTGGAGGAGGCGGAGGCCCTCGCCGACGAGATCACCGTCATCGACCACGGCCGGGTCATCGCCAACGACACCCCGGAGCAGCTGAAGCGGATCGTCGGCGGGCAGACCCTCGAGGTGCGTCCCGCCGACCCGGCGGACCTGGAGAAGACCGGGCTGATCCTGGCCTCGGTCGCGACCAACCAGAAGCCGGCGGAAATGACCCGCAAGGGCGTCCTGGCGGTCCCGGTCAGCGGCGACGAGGCGCTCACCGAGTCCGTCGCCCGGCTCGCCACGGCCGGGATCGTCGTCACCGAGCTCTCCATGCACCTGCCCAGCCTCGACGAGGTCTTCTTCACCCTGACCGGCCGCAAAGACACCGAAGGGAACCACAAGTGACCGCCATCGCCGTACAACCCTTGAAGAGCCAGTTCAAACCCCTGCGACTGGTACGCCATTCGCTCGAACTGACAAAACGCAGCCTGATCAAGACCTGGCGGACCCCGGAGGCGTTGATCGACGTCACGGTCCAGCCGGCCCTGTTCCTGGTCATCTTCGTCTACATCTTCGGCGGCGCGATCGCCGGCGGCACGCACGAATACCTGCAGTTCCTGATGCCGGGCATCCTCGCCCAGACGGTCGCGATGGGCGCCATCTCCATCGGCGTCAACCTCAACAACGACCTGGAGAAGGGCATCTTCGACCGGTTCCGGTCGCTGCCGATCGCCCGGTCGGCCCCGCTCATCGGCGCGGTCCTCGGCGACGTCGTCCGATACGTCATCGTCACCATCTCGACGTTCGCGTTCGCCTACCTGATGGGCTTCCGCATCCATGCCAGCCCGCTGCACGCGATCGCCGGCTGCCTGCTCGCGGTCCTGTTCGGGGTCTGCCTGAGCTGGGCGCTGGTGTTCGTCGGGATGCTCGTGCGGACGTCCGGCGCGGTGCAGGGCATCGGGTTCCTGGTGATCATGCCGCTGACGTTCGCGTCCAACGTGTTCGTCGGCACGTTCACGCTGCCCGGCTGGATGCAGGGGTTCGTGAAGGTCAACCCGCTGACGCACCTGGTCCAGTCGATGCGCGGGCTGTTCCTCGGCACGCCGGTCGGCAACCACGTGTGGTGGACCCTCGGCTGGTGCGCGGCCTTCGTGATCGTGTTCATGCCGCTAGCCCTGGCGGCCTACCGTAAGAAGGTCTGACATGAGGGCACGGACGCGGTCGGTGGCTTCGGTCACCGGCCGCTCGTGCCAGTTCCAGCCGTCCTCGCCGGCCGGCGGCACCCCGGCACCGTCCGGGAACAGCAGCTCGACGTTGCCGCCGAGCCGCAGCCCGAGCGCCCACAGCTCCGCCGCCGAGGGTGCGCCGCGGTGCGCCGCGAAGGTCGCACCGGCCAGCGTCAGCACCCCGAACACCGGGATGTCGTAGGTGGTCAGCGCCTCATCCAACGCCTGCCGGAGCAACCCACCGGCCCGGGAAGGCGCCGACAGGCGCAGCAACAGCACGGCGACGCAGCTGCGGTACAACACCCGCACCTGCGGCACGTTGATCTCGATGCCTTCAAGGACGGCGAGGACCCGGCCGGCCCGCGCCTCGGCCTCGGCGTGGTCGCCGTGCGCCAGGGCGAGCTGGCCGAGCACCAGGTCCGCCAGCCCGGCGTCCATCTCCTGCGTGCCGGGCGCCCGGGCCACGGCCCTGAGCCGGTCGGCCGCGGCGGTGTCGCCGGCGAACGCTGCCCGCGCGTCGAGCTGGACCCGGATCGAGCCGAGGTCCTGGGCGGCGCCGAGCAGGTCCATGTGCCGCTCGCTGCGCCGCAGCCACTCCTGCGCGTCCGGCCCGCCGCGCCCGCCGATGGTCTGCGCGGTCGTGCCCATCCCCCAGTGGTCGCCGACCTCCTCGAAGCGCTGGTAGGCCAGGGTCGCGTCGGCGACGGACCGGGCGAGGTCCCCCCGGTTCTCGTGCATGAGGGCCCGGAAGTAGAGCCCGAAGCCCTGCACGTACCGGTCGGGGTTGCCGACCAGGTCACCGGCGGCGAGCACGGCCGCGTCGAGGTCCGACGAGCTCAGCGCGCGCAGCGACGACGCGAGGGTCCAGGCCCGGGTCGACACCTCGTGGCTGCGCGGGCCGAACGCCCGCAGGACCTTCAGCACGAGCGCGAACAGCCGCGGCGTGTCCACGACGAACGCGTTGAGCCCGGTGAACAGGCACAGCCAGGTGGCCCGTTCGGCGTTGACGACCGGATCCCCGCGCAGCAGCGCCGAGCGGTGCTGGGCCGCCGGGTCGTCGACCCGGAGCACCCGCAGCGTCCACGTGATGACCTCCGGGTGCAGGCCGCGCACCGTCCACAGGTGCGCGAGCGCCGTCATCACGTCGACCGCCGCCGCGTCGTCCTCGTGGGCCAGGGCCCACCGCAGCGCGGCGATCAGGTTGTCCTGTTCGAGCCCGCACTCCCGGAACGCCGGCAGCTGGTCCGGCGTGAGGAAGGCCGCGGCGACCCGCGCGCCCAGCCGCGCCGCCCACCGGACCAGGCCGCCCATCGCGGCGTCGCGGGTGCCGGCCGCGTCGAGGCGGACCTCGCCGTATTCCCGGACGGTCTCCAGCATCCGATACCGCGGCACGCCGTCCTCGCCGGCCTCCAGCGACAGCAGCGACTGCTCGACCAGCATCGCCAGCCCGCGCCGGACGTCCCGATCCTCCACAGCGGCGACAGCGCCGGCGAGCGCGGCGGTGAACGGCGCCGGGATCACCGCGAGCCGCTCCAGCAGCTCCCGGTCGCCGGCGCCGAGCAGCTCGCGGCTCCAGTCGACCATCGCCCACAGGCTCGCGTGCCGGTCCGGCAGCCCGCGCAGCGCGTCGTCGAGCAGCCCGAACCGGTCGGCGAGCCCGGCCAGGACGTCGTCGATCGGCATGTGCCGGAGCCGGGCCGCGGCGAGCTCGAGCGCGAGCGGCAGGTTGTCGAGCCGGTGGCACAGCTCCAGGGCGGCGTCCGGATCGCCGGGCGTCGCCCCACCGGCCCGGACCCGCGCGTCGAGAAGGTCCAGCGCGGCGGCGTCGGGCAGCGTCCCGAGCCGGTGGACCACCTCGCCGGGCAGGCTCAGCGGCGCCCGGCTGGTCGCGAGCACCGCGAGGTCCGGCGCGGCGAGCAGTTCCGCGGCCGCTGCGGCCGCCGCTTCCAGGACGTGTTCGCAATTGTCAAGAACCAGAAGCCCGTGCAGCTCCGGTACGACCAGCGCCAGCCGCTCGCCGGAACCGGCCGACCGCCACTCCGCCCGGCCCACCCCGGAGTCCGGCCCACTGACCGCGGCGAGCACCGCCGGCAGCACCTCGGCCGAGGTGCGCACGCCGGCCAGCTCCACCACGTGCACGGCCCGCCCGCGGGCCACGACCCGCCGGGCGACCTCGGCGGCGAGCCTGGTCTTCCCGGCCCCGCCGGCGGCCACGACCGTCACCAGCGGCGCCGTTTCCAGGGCCGCGAGGACCGCGGCCACGTCCCGCTCCCGCCCGACGAGCGGGGTCATCGCCCGCCGCCACCCGGCCGGCAGCGCCGTCTTCGGCGCGACCCGCGGCGTGAGCTCGCCCCGCAGCAGCGCCACGTGCGCGGCCGCGACCGCCGGCGACGGGTCGGCGCCGTAGCCGTCGGCGAGGTCGGCCCGCAGGCGTTCGACCACTTCCAGGGCCTCGGCGTCGCGACCCTGCGCGGCGAGGATCCGCACCAGCAGGACCGCCGACGGTTCGTGCGGCGGCCGGTGCGCGACGAGCCGGCGCAGGTCGGCGTCGTCCCCGGGCCGGCCGGCGGCGAGCGCCGCCTCCGCGGCCAGGCCCGCGGTCTCTGCGAACAGCGGGGCCGGGCCGGCGGCGTCGTCGAGGTCGGGCGCCTCCGGGAAGAGCGCTCGGGCCTCCCGCGCCGCGGCCGCCGCCGCGTCGGGGTCACCGCGGTCCAGGGCGCGCCGCCCGTGGTCCAGCAGCGCCCGGCCCACGACGACGTCGACCTCGACGGCCTCGACGGGCACCAGGTAGCCACCGGGAGCGGCGGTCACCGCCAGTCCGAGCCGGCGGGCCCGCGACACCAGCGCCTGCACCGCGCCGGGTGCGTCGTCGGGCGGATCGGCGTCCCAGACGGCGTCGACGAGCGCGCCGACGGACACCGCCCGCCCACGCGCGTCGATGAGCGCCCGGACCACCGCCGCCAGCCGCGCGCCCTTCACCGGCCGCCCGTCGACGGTCAGCTCCCCCAGCGTCGTGACGCGCATGGGTCCGATCATGCCGGGTCCGGACAGACGAACGCCCCGGGGGAGGGCCCCGGGGCGTTCGCCGCTACTTGTGTTCGGTCGCGCTCTTAGGCGACGTGGGTCCACCAGCCCCAGGTGCCGGAGTTCGGCGCGGACTGGACGCGGTGCCAGACCGATCCGTCCGCACCGACCGCGAAGACCTCCATCACACCGTCGGCGCGGGTGAACGCCGTCGGGTTGCTGTAGATGAGGCCGCTCATGTTGGTCCAGCCGGACCACTGCGACGGGTCGGCCGGGTCGGTCTGGACCTGCGAGTACAGGTTGCTGTCCTGACCGCGGGTGAAGACCGCGACGGTGCCGTCGGCGTTCTGCGCGACCTCGATGTCGATGGCGTACTTCTCCGCGCCGAGGCGGGTCCACCAGGCGAAGGAGCCGTCGCCGTTCTGCAGCCGGTACCAGATCGAGTGGTCGCCGCCGATCGCGAAGACCGTGATCCGGCCGTTGGCGTTGAGCACGGCGGTCGGGTCGCTGAAGATGAGGCCGCTCAGGTTGGTCCACGCGCCCCAGGTGCCGTTGGCGGCCTGGACGCTCGTGTACAGGTTGTTGTCGCCGCCACGGGCGAACATCTGCGACAGCCCGTCGTGGTTGGTGATGATCGGCCCGTGCATCGCACCGGCGGAGCCGGGAGCCGCACCATCGGTGGTGATGGGGGTCGACGCGGCGGTGCTGTACACGGTCGGGCTGGCGTAGGCGACGACGGTGACGTCGTATGCCGTGCCGGGCGTCAGTCCGTTGATCGAGCAGGTGACAGCCGGCGCGACGGCCGTGCAGCTCAGGGCCCCGGCGCTGGCCGCGGCCGGTGCGGTGGGAGTCGCGGTCGCGACGTAGTACACGACGGCGGCACCACCGACGGGAGCGGCAGGGGTCCAGGCGATCGTCGCCGAGGTGGAGGTGACGTCATCGGCGGCGGGCGGCGTGACGGCCGGCGCCGAGGGCTTCGGCACCACGGCGGGCATGACCGTGGGCGGCACCGAGGCGGTGGCGGCGGACTGCGTGCCGCTGCTGTTGATGGCCGCGACCGCCAGGGTGTAGGTGGCCCCGTTGGTCAGGCCGGTGACGGTGCAGGTCATGCCGGTGGTGACGCACGTCTTGATCACACCGGCCGACGTGGCGGTCACCCGGTACTTGGCGGCGGTGCCCGACGCCGGCGCGGCCCAGGACACGGTGGCCTCGGTGTCGCCACCGGTCGCCACGATGCTGGTGGGCACGCCCACACTGCCCAGGATGTTGATCTCGTTCGAATCGGCGGCCGCCGAGGTCAGCGCGCCCTTGGCCGCGGTGACCTTGAACTTGTACACCGCGCCGGCCACCAGGGACGTGGCGGTGCAGGTGATCGCCGTGGAACCGGTGACGACCGGCGTGCATGTGGTGGTGGGCGCGTCGGCGACGTCGTTCTTCCACGCCGTGACCGCGTAGCCGGTGACCCCGGCGGTCGCCGAGGGGGTCCAGGACACGGTTGCGGTGCCCGCGACCGTCGTGCTGGCGACCACGTCGGTCGGCGCGTCGGGCGCCACACCGGGCGTCGCCGGTCCGCTGGCGGTGCTGGCCGCCGAGACCGTCGAGCTCGGGCCGTTGGCGACCGCGGTGAAGGTGTAGGCGGTGCCGTCGGTCAGTCCGGTCACCGTGCAGGTGTAGACCGAACCGTTCGTGCTGGTGCAGGTCTTGTCCGTGGCAACGCCGGCGGCCAGGGCCGTCACGGTGAAGTTGTTGACGGTGGCCCCGGTGTTGTTACCGGGGAGCCAGGAGACGTCCACCTTGCCGCTGACGCCGGTGGCGGTCGCCACCACGCCGCTCGGTGCCGCCAGCGCGGTAGGCGTCGTGGCGGCGCCGGCCGCCGTCACGGTCGGCGTGGCGGACAGATCCGCGGTGTTGGCGAGATTCCGCGCCTTGGTGGTGACCGTGTACTGCTGGCCGGCAACCAGATTCGGGATGTAGCACTGCACCGTTGTCGCGTTTCCGCCGGGCGTGGCGACGGTGCAGCTCGAGTCCGGGGTCGAGTCGGCGTCGGTGCCGTCCGCGTATGCGGTGAAGCTGCTGAGGTCGTCCGCTGCCGCTGGGACGACAGCGCCGGTGGCGTCGGTGTCGGTGTTGGTGAAGACCACCTTCAGCGACAGCGGAGCGGCCGTGACGTCCGCGGAGTAGGTGGTGAGGTTGCCGGCTGCCGAGGCCGGCGAGGCCACCAACAGGGAGCCCGCCGTCATTGTCAAAACAGCCGCCGAGCCGAGCAGGCCGCGTCTGGGCCCTGCCCGGCGGTCGCGCGGTTTGCTCACTTGAATCATTGCGTCCAACCCCCCGTTGCGAGGCGCCAGCACCGGTGCCGACGCGCCATCTCCTAGCAATGTATGGCGGTGCTGTACTTTTCGGAGCAAATTGGGTAATAAGGCTTTTTGACAGGTGGCGAGGACTCCCGCCGTGCTAGTGACGATCGGCCCTGGGCAGGCCAGACCCGGTGTGAGACGCCCAGTTGGCGCGGTTGGGCGGCAATCCGCGCGACCGTCTGCACCCCGCGCGCGACCCGCGCGCGACCTTCGGCGCCGCGGTCAGGACCGGTCCGCGCCCGCCGGATTCCGCGCGATCGCATCGCGGGCCGCGTCGATGACCGCCTCGCGGCTCGGGACCGGCACGTCCGTGCGGGTGCGGGAGCCCGCACCGGCGGGTGCGTCCGGTGCCTGGTCCGCGGCGGCGTGCAGCAGCGCGGCCGGCTCGTGGTCGCCGGGGCGGTGCGGCAGGTCGGCGAGGTCGCGCAGGGTCGCCCACTGGTGGGTCCAGTTCCCGGTTCGCGCGAAGGAGCCGACGACCTCGCGATAACCTTCGAGCGCCTCGTGGACCCGGCCCGCGCGGCCGCGGACCGTCAGCAGCCCCACGGTCGCCACCCCGACCAGGAAGGTCGCGCCCGACGTGCGGGCCAGGTCGATCGCGCGGGAGTAGTGCGCCTCGGCCGCCTCGCCGCGCCCCGCTGACGTAGGCGATCCAGGCCAGCATGGTGAGGCTCACCGCGCCGGCGGCGTCCCGGCCGTGCGGCGCCCGGGACCGGTCGGGGTCCCCGGCGTAGGCCGCTGCGAGCGCCTCGTGGCTCCGGCTCACGCGGGCGGCCGCGGCGGCGAGCGCGGGCTCGATCGCCGCCGCTTCCGCCGCGCCGCCCAGACCCCGCCCAACCTCGTCTACGAGATCAAGCTGCAGCCAGCCGGATCCGCGCGGCCAGTGGGAGGTGGTCGCTGCCCGTCGCGGGCAGCGGCCACAGCTTCGTGACCGTCGCCGAGCGGGTCATGACCTGGTCGATGCGGGCCACGGGCAGCGCCGCCGGCCAGCTGAACGCGAGGTCCGACCGGGCCGGGGTCAGCACCGCCGTGACCGGGCGCAGGCCGCGGTCGTCCACGGTGCTGTTGAGGTCGCCGAGCAGGACGACCGTGCCGAGGGGTTCGGCGCTCAGCGCCCGGCCGAGCCGCACGGCGCTCTCGTCGCGCCTGGTGACGTTGAACCCGGCGCGCAGGCCGAGGCGCACCGACGGCAGGTGCGCCACGTAGACGGCGACGTCTCGCGCCGGCAGCCGGACCACGGCGCGCAGGCCCCGGTTCCAGTCCTCGCCGACGCCGGTGGGCCTGATGTCGATCGCCCGGGCGGCCAGGATCGGGTGCTTCGACCAGAGGCCGACGGTGCCGTGCACCACGTGATGCGGAAACTGCGGCGCGAGCGTCGCGGCGTAGGTGTCGACCGCCTCCGGAAGGAGCTCCTCCAGGGCGATGAGGTCCGGCCCGACCTTCGCCAGGGCGCGTGCGGTGCCCGCCGGGTCGGGGTTCTCGTCGCTCGCGTTGTGCTGCACGACGGTGAGGTCGTAGGCGGCGCCGGGTCCGGGCAGGGCACCGCCGAAGAGGCCGAGCCATGCCACGACGGGCAGCAGCACGGCGAGCAGCGCGACGAACGACCGGCGCAGCAGCGCCGCCTCCAGCACCACCGGGATCACCAGGCAGAGCCAGGGCAGGAACGTCTCGAGCAGGCTGCCCAGGTGACCGCCGCCGCCGGGCACCGCGGCGGGCGCGGCGAGCAGGAAGGCGGCGAGCCCGGCCAGCCCCGCCGGCACCGCGCCGCGCCGCCAGCTCCACCGCATGACGTCCATCTTCGCGGGTCGCGTCCCGCGCGGATGTCCCGGACGTCGCGCTGGTCCTCACGGTGCCCGGTGCGGGCGGCCGCCTCACGGTTCGGGTCGGGTGCCGGGCTGAGTTCCGGCGCCGTCGCCGTGGCCGTCGTCATGGTCCGCGGCGTGAACGGCGGCGACGCGGCGGCGGCCGGGTTGGGGCTCGGCGGGCTCGGCGGGCTCGGCGGGCTCGGCGGGCTCGGCGGGCTCCGCGGGCTCGGCGGGCTCCGCGGGCTCGGCGGGCTCCGCGGCGAGCAGTTCCCGCAGCCGCGGCGCGGGCCCGCCCATCAGGATCGGGAATCCTGGGCGGCGACTGGTCCGGGCCCGGTGGACGATCCGGCGCCGGCGGAGGGCGACACCGTCGCGTAAGTCCCCGGTCACGGCAGTTGCCAGCGCTGGCTCGTGCCGCCGGTGCACCGGGCGAGGAACGGCTGTGTGCCGCCCTTGCCGGTCAGGCACTGCTGGGACGAGCGGGCGACCAGCGTGCCCCGGGCGGTGTCCCACTGCTGTGCCGCGCCGCCGGTGCAGCGGGCCAGGACGAGGCGCAGCGCGGTCGGCTGCAGGCACTGGCCGGCCGTGCGCAGCGTGCTGTCGGCGGGGGCGGTCCAGGTCTGGGTGGTGGCGCCGGTGCAACCGTGCAGCTGGACCGCGCCGGTGCGGGCCTCCAGGCAGAGGCCGGCCGGGCCGACGAGCGGGCCGGCCGCGACCGGCGCAGGCCCGGGCGCGAGCCCCAGTGCCGCGGCGCCCGGCGCGGGCACGACCGCGACCTGCAGCTGGCCGGCCGGCGCGGCGGTGACCTCCGCCGCGACCGGCTCGGCGCCCGGCGCGGAGGTGGCGGGCCGGGCGCCGGCCTTCAGGGCGAGTCCGGTCGTGGCGAGGGTCAGGACCAGCACGGTCCAGGCCACCGCCGGGTAGTGCCCCGGTCCGCGGCCGGGGCGCGCCTGGTGGACGCCGTCGATGCGGTGGGTGTTCGGCTCGGCCACGGGCGGCGGCAGCAGGGTGGTCCAGGAGGAGTGCCGCGGGTGGTAGAGCGGCGGCACGGGTCGGTTCGCGGCGGGCGCGCTGTTGGGGTGCGCGGCCGGCGGGATCTCGTGGTGTGCGATGACTCTTACGTACGGGCGGACCAGGACGGGAGGCATGCCGCGACGCTATCGGCCATCAGTGCGCACCGATGCGGTCCGGACCGGGTGAACCCGCAGAATCACCCTGCGTCTCACCCGGCCGTTGGAGCGCTTTCACGGGTGGTCCGGAAGATCAGTCCGGCACGCATTCTCGAAACCCTTGCCCGGCACCACGGATGGATCGCACGGAACGTCCGTATTTCCACTGGAAGATCGATCGGTTCGCAGAAAATCGGGGGTGCCGGGACGTAGCGCACGGCCGATTTACACGGTAGAAACAACACTCTGGAGAGAGCGCTCTCACGCCTGCGCCGACGCATTCCGCGATGCATCTCCTACACCCCTTCATATCCGTGTACCTCACACCCGCCCGCACGATCGAGAGGACGCACCCGTATGACGATCCAGTCCGAGCATTCCGTGAGGCGGTGGGTCAGCCGTAGCACCATCGGCCGAGTGTTCGCGCTCAGCCTGGTCGCGACGACTGCCACCGCCACGATGGGGACGGCGGCCGTCGCGGCCCCGTCGACGCACGGCGGGTCGCAGGACCTGGGCCCGAACGTCACCGTCTTCGACCCGAGCACGCCGGTCAGCGAGATCCAGGCGAAGCTCGACGCGACCTACGCCAAGCAGGTCGACAACGAGATGGGCACCGCGCGGTACGCCTACTACTTCAAGCCCGGCACGTACGGCACCGCCGACCAGCCGCTGCAGTTCAAGGTCGGCTACTACACCGAGATCGCCGGCCTGGGCGCGAACCCCGGCGACGTCGTCATCAACGGCAAGGTCGAGGTGTACAACCGCTGCCTCGAGAACGGCGGCACCAGCAACTGCCTCGCGCTGGTCAACTTCTGGCGCACGCTGTCCAACCTGTCGATCAACGTCAACGGCAAGGGCCAGGACGGCTGCCGCGGCTCGGCCAACTTCTGGGCCGTGTCGCAGGCCGTCTCGCTGCGGCGCATCAACGTCACCGGCGGCAACCTGTCGCTGATGGACTACTGCACCGCGGGCCCGCAGTACGCCAGTGGCGGCTTCATCGCCGACTCGAAGGCCGGCACGATCGTCAACGGCTCCCAGCAGCAGTGGCTGACCCGCAACAGCGAGGTCGGCACCTGGTCCAACGGCGTGTGGAACCAGGTCTTCGCGGGCGTCGTCGGCGCCCCTGACGACTCGGCCTTCCCGAACCCGCCGTACACCACGCTCGCGACCACCCCGATCAGCCGCGAGAAGCCGTACCTCTTCGTCGACGCCAACGGCAAGTACAACGTCCGCGTGCCGTCGGCCGCGAAGAACACCAGCGGCACCACCTGGTCGGCCGGTCAGACCGCGGGCCGCACCATCCCGCTGTCGGACTTCTACGTCGCCAAGCCGGGCGACTCGGTCAGCAAGATCAACCTGGCGCTGCTCGCCGGCAAGAACCTGCTGCTCACCCCCGGCACGTACGACATCGCCCGCAGCATCGAGGTCCGCTGGCCCAACCAGGTGGTCCTCGGCATCGGTCACGCCACGCTGACCGCGGTCAACGGCTCCACCCCGCTCGAGATCGCGGACGTCCCCGGCATCATCGTCGCCGGCGTCACGATCGACGCGGGCACCAAGGAGTCCGACGTCCTGCTGCGCGTCGGCAAGGAGCACAACTGGCTGCGCTTCAGCGACCCGAAGAACCCGACCACGCTGTCGGACGTTTACTTCCGCGTCGGCGGCCCGCACATCGGCAAGACCGACACCGCGCTCCAGGTCAACAGCGACAACGTGCTCATCGACCACACCTGGGTGTGGCGCGGTGACCACGGCGTCGAGGGCTTCACGGGCGGCGTCAACGGCGACAACCAGCGCTGGGTCACCAACACCGGCCGCTACGGCGCCGTCATCAACGGCGACAACGTGACCGCGACCGGCCTCTTCGTCGAGCACTTCCAGAAGTACAACACCGTCTGGAACGGCGAGCACGGCACCACGGTCCTGTACCAGAACGAGCTGCCGTACGACCCGCCGACGCAGGCCGACTGGATGAACGGCACCGTCGAGGGCTACGCCGGCTACAAGGTCAACAACAAGGTGAAGTTCCACAACCTCTACGGCGCCGGTGTCTACGTCTTCAACCAGAACAACCCGACGATCCACACCGAGAACGGCTTCGAGGTCCCCTCGACGCCCGGCGTCAAGCTGCACCACATCATGACCGTCAACCTCAGCGCCGGCATCATCGACCACGTCGTCAACGGCGTGGGCGACCCGGCCGACACCACCAAGATCGGCGTGCCGGTCTACCTCGCGGACTACCCGGCCGCGTAACACCACAGCACCAAAAGGGGCCCGTCGCGTGCATCGCGACGGGCCCTTGCCTGTGCCGTCGACCGTCAGCTCACTGCCTGCTTCACGAGGGCGGCGATGCGGGTCTCGTCCGCCTTGGTCAGCGTGGTCAGCGCGAAGTACGCGGCCCACATGCTGCCCTCGTCCAGGTTGGCCTCGTCGCTGAAGCCGAGCGTCGCGTAGCGGGTCTTGAACTTCGCCGCGCTCTGGAAGAACAGGACGACCTTGCCGTCACGGGCGTAGGCGGGCATGCCGTACCAGAGCTTCGGGGTGAGGACCGGCGCGTTCGCCTTGACGATGGCGTGGATGCGCTCGGCGGTCACGCGGTCGGCGTCGGACATCTCGGCGATCTTGGCGAGGACCTCCGGCTCGGTGTCGGCCTTGGCGCCGCGGCGGGCGGTCGACTTGAGCTCCTTGGCGCGTTCCTTCATGGCACCGCGCTCGTCCTCGGTGAAACCCTCGTGCTTCGTGGTGGCGGTGGTGGTGTTCTTCGTGGTCGCCATGATGACGTTCCTTTCGGATCGGAAAAGACGGGTTGGAGGAGGGCGGGACTACCAGGCACCGGCCTGCTGGCGGGTCGGCACGTTGAGCCGGTTGAACGTGTTCGTGATCGCGATGTTGAGCAGCAGCGCGGCCAGTTCCTTCTGGTCGAAGTGCTTGGCCGCCATGTCCCACACCTGGTCCGGCACCGGGTCGGCCCGGTCGGCGAGCCTCGTCACGGCCTCGGTCAGGGCGAGCGCGGCGCGCTCCTCGTCGCTGAACCAGGGCGTCTCCCGCCACGCGGCGACGGCGTCCACCTGTTCCACGGTCGCGCCGTTGCGGCGGGCCTGACCGGCGCCGCCCGCCACGCACGGCCCGCAGCCGTTGATCTGGCTGGCCCGCAGGTGGCTCAGCGCCAGCAGCTTGCCGTCGACCCCGGCACCGGCGACGGCCCGGCTGACGGCCATCAGGGCCTCCATGGCCTCGGGGATCAGCATCGCCGGGTTCGGCATCCGTTCGGTCGGCATCTCGTGCTCCTCTGTGCGGTGGCGGTGGTGCGGTGGCGCTCGCTGACAGGACCCATCGGATCACCGGGGCGCCCCGCACCGCGTGGGCCGTGGGACACCGTGGGACAGTGGAGATCCGCCTGACCTGCACAAACAGGCCGCCGATCCGTTGCCGTAGGGCGGGACGGGTACGGTGTTGCACGTGTCCGGCCCGCAAGAACAGCTGGTGGCCCAGCTCGCCAGGATCAAAGACCTGAGTGGACTCAGCCTCCGGGCGCTCGCCACCCAGGCGGGCCTGAGCAGCTCGTCGCTGTCCCGATACCTGACCGGCAGGCTGGTGCCGCCGTGGGAGGCGGTCGTGGCCCTGTGCAAGGCCGTCGGCCGGGACCCCCGCCCGCTGCGCCCGGTGTGGGCCGAGGCGACCAAGGCCGGCGCGGCGCCCGCGCCGCGGCGCAACGACCTGCCGGCCGACCTGTTCGACTTCACCGGCCGGGAGGCGGAGTCAGCGCAGGTCGAGGAGCTGCTCCGCACCGCCGGCGCGGTCGCGATCGACGGCATGGCGGGCGTGGGCAAGACCAGCCTGGCCGTGCACGTCGCGCACCGGCTCGCCGCCGCGTATCCGGACGGCGGGCTCTACCTGGACCTGCACGGCTTCACCCCGGGCCAGGAGCCGCTCGAACCGCTCGCGGCGCTGGGCCGGCTGCTGGCCGCGCTGGAGATCACGCATCCGCCGGCCGGCGCCGTCGAACGTGCGGCGCTGTGGCGCTCGGAGCTGTCCCGCCGGCGGGCGCTCGTCGTGCTCGACAACGCCGTCGACGCGGAGCAGGTGCGCCCGCTGCTGCCCGGCGCGGGCAGGTCCGCGCTCCTGGTCACCAGCCGGAACCGCCTGGTCAGCCTGGACGGCGTGCCACCGGTGTCGGTGGAGCCCTTCACGACCGGCGACGCGGCCGACCTGTTCGGCCGGGCGGCGGGCCTCGGGGCCACCGACGACCAAGCGGTCGGTCAGGTGCTCCAGCAGTGCGGCGGGCTCCCCCTGGCGCTGCGGATGGCCGGTGCCCGCCTGCGTCACCGGCCCGGCTGGACCGTGGCGGTCCTCGCGGAGCGGCTGCGCGACACCGCCGGCCGCTTCGACGCGGTGTTCGGCATGTCCCTGCATCAGCTCGACCCGGCGCAGCGCCGCATGTTCCGGCTGCTCGGCGTCCTGCCCGGCGCCGACTTCGACGCGGCGGTGGCGGGCGCGCTGGCCGATGTGCCCGCCGGGCGGCTCGGCGCGGTCCTCGACGAGCTGGTCGACGCCCACCTGCTGCAGGAGCTGGCGCCCGGGCGGTTCCGGATGCACGACCTGATCCGGCAGTATGCGGCCGACCTCGCCGACGACGAGGAACCGCAGGCCGACGCCGCGCTGCGCCGGGTCGTGCACCACTACCTGGCGCAGGCCGTGGCCCACGATCGGATGCTGCCCTCGCCGCAGCGCCCGCAGCCGGCGGCGGGCAACCCGGCGGAGGCGCTGGCCTGGTTCGACCTCGAATACGTCAACCTGGTCGCCGGCTTCGACGCCGCGGTGCGGCTCGGCGTCGACGAGGTGGTCGCGGAGCTGCCGCAGGCCATGCGGGTCTGGTTCTTCCGGCACCGCGGCACCGACGATCAGACCCGGCTGCTCCAGGCGGCCGCCGACGCCGCCGCCCGGCTCGGCCGCCACCAGGAGCGGGCGGCGCTGCTGTCGGACCTCGGCTTCGCGCTCGCCGCCGCCGGGCGCCTGGCCGAGGCGCTTGCCGCCTATGAGGTCGCCGAGGGCGAAGGACCGGACGACGAGTTCGCGGCCGGCCTGGCGCTGCGGACCGGCCTGGCGCGCCGGGACCTCGGTGACCTCGAAGCGGCCCAGGAGCAGCTGCGGCGGGCCCGCGAGCTGTTCGAGAAGCTCGGCCGCCCAGCCGGGCAGTCGCAGGCCCTCGCCTTCGAAGGCTGGGTGACGCTGCGCCTGGGGCGGCGCGCCGAGGCCGTCGACCTGGCCCGGGCGTCCGTCGCCCTGGCGGCCGGGCCGGGCCGGGTCACCGGGTTGGTCACGCTCGGCCTCGCGGTGGAGGATCCGGCGGAGTCGCTGCGGACGCTCCACGAGGCGCTGCGGCTGTCCGAGGAGCACAACCTGCAGCACAACCAGGCGTGGTGCCACAACGCGCTCGGGGTCGCGCTGCGCGGCATGGGCTCGCTCGACGAGGCGCTCGAGCACCACCGGCGGGCGGTCGCGCTGCTGGAGCCCCTCGCCGAGGTCCAGCTGGAGATCGACTGCCGGCACGAGTACGCCGAGACGTGCCGAATGGCGGGCCGCCCCGACGAGGCCCTGGCGCTCCTCGACCGGATCGTCGCGCTGGCGCGTGAGCTGGGCCGCCCGCACGACGAACAGCTCGCCCGGGCGGCCCGGCAGAAGATCTAGAGCACGAGCCCGCCGTTCACCGCGCGGCCAGGTCTGGTGCCGCGACGTGGCCGAGCTGATCGGTTCAGTCCACCAGGGCCGGGATGGCCGAGAAGGCGTTGTCCGGGTCGTATCGGCGCTTGGCGGCCAGGAGCCGGTCGAGGTTGCCGGCGAACGAGTCGCGGGCCCGCGCGTCGTCGTCGGGGCCGAGCAGGTTGGGGTAGGCGCCCGGCAGCGAGACCGGGTCCAGCCCGGCCACCACCGAGTCGGCCCAGGCCCGGTGCCGGTCGGCGGCGTCGGTGGGCGGGTACACCGCGATCACCTCGACGACCTGGTGCGGCACCCGGTTCGCGAACGCGGTCGCGGCCGGGTCGACCCGCGCCGCGGCGCCGTGGAACCGGTTGACGATCAGCGTCGAGAACGGCGAGGAGATCTCCGCGGCCGCGGCGATCAGCGCGTCGGCGGCGACCGGCGACACCGAGGGGAGCCAGCGGCTGCGCAGCAGGTAGTGGTTGCCCTCGACGATGTTGGCGTCGAACATGCCGAGCGCGGCGACGTACGGCATCACGCCGACCTGGTCGACGAACGGGTGGCCGAGGGCGCGCAGCTTGGCGATCGCCCGCTCGCCGGCGGCCAGGTCGGCGCCGGACCAGAACGGGCACAGGAACGTCATCGGCCCGTCCGGGCCGGGCAGGAACCCGGTCATGACGGTCAGCTCGTCGGGCGCGCCGGCGACGATCTCGGCGTAGCCGGCGAGGACCGCGCCGGCCTCGGCGAACGGGAACAGCAGCATGCCGGCGAGCACGGTGGGCAGGTCGTGCAGCCGGAACCGCAGGTCGGTGACGACGCCGAAGTTGCCGCCGCCGCCGCGCAGCGCCCACCACAGCTCGGGGTCACCGTCCGGCCCGGCGGTCACGGTGCTGCCGTCGGCGAGGACGACATCGGCGCCGAGCAGGTTGTCCAGGGCCAGCCCGAAGCGGCCGATCAGCGGCCCGTACCCACCGGCGGTGGTGAGCCCGGCCACCCCGACGGAACGCACGACGCCGGTGGCGGTGACCAGGCCGTGCGGTGCCGTGGCGGCGAGCAGGTCGTCGGTCGTCGCGCCGCCCTGCACGGTGACGGTGCGCCCGGCCGGGTCGGCGGTCGCATCCCGCATCCCGGTGAGGTCGATGACGAGCCCGCCGTCGCGCAGGGCCCGGCCGGCCCAGTCGTGACCGCCGGCCCGCACGGACAGCGGCAGCCCGGCGTCGCGGGCGGCCAGGACGGCGGCGGCGACCTCGGCCGTGTCGCGGCACCGGGCGATCAGGGCCGGCCGGCGCGTCACGGCCGCGTTCCAGACCTTCCGGGCGCCGTCGAACCCGCCGTCGTCCGGCAGCAGGAGGCGTTCGCCGAGCCGTGGCCGGAGCGCCCGGACGGCGGTGTCGATGTCGGCTGCACTGATGGCGGTCATGGCGGCTCCCCGGTGGATTGGTGCGGCGACGGTACCGCGCACCTCACCATCCGTGCCGTCACGAACACGACGCGCTGCGATTGAACCGGTGCCGGCGCACAGCCGTACGCCGCGTCATAGACGGGTGTCACGCATGGCTGTCACGATGAACAGCATGTCCGGACGTCTGCAGCAGCAGCCGAACATCGGCCATTACGCGCTGCTCGCGCTCATCCCCCCGGCCGCCGGTCTTCTCGTCTGGCGGGCTTCGGAACACTTGGCCGGCCACGGGTACGGCTGGGTCATCATCGGCGGTGGCGTCCTCATCGGGGTCGCGACCGCGGCGGTCTGGGCCCGGCGAATACGGACCAGCGTCTCCGCGTCGCTGGTGGCCACGGGGTTCGTCGTCGAGTTCATCGGCGAGCTGATCCGCAAGGACGGGCCGGCGGACGCGATCGGGTTCGCCGAGGGGCTGCTGGCGGGAGGGCTCCTGGTCTGCGAGGTGGTGCTCGCGCTGTGGCTGCACGGTAACTACCGCCTGGAGGTCGGCCACCGCGTCCGGGTCTGGCTGCTCGAGGGCGAGACCGGCGACGACCCGGAGTACTACCAGGCGATCTGCGAGTGCACGTGGCACAGCGAGCGGTTCGCGATGGAGGTCGGCGACGACTCGGAGGAGCGCGCCTTCGCGGCCGCCCACGGGCACAGCCCGACCGTCCGCACGGACATCGCGATGCGGCACTGAGGCGCGACGGCCGGCCGACCACCACGGGTCGACCGGCCGTCAGGGCAGATCAGGAGCAGATCAGGACAGGTCGAACCGGTCGTTGTCCATGACCTTCGTCCAGGCCGCGACGAAGTCCGCGACGAACTTGTCCCGGGCGTCGCTGCTGGCGTAGACCTCCGCGAGGGCCCGCAGCTGCGAGTTCGAGCCGAAGATGAGGTCGACCGCGGTCGCGGTGAACAGCACCTTGTCGCTGGCCAGGTCGCGGATCTCGTACACGTGCTCCTCGGACTCCGACGCCTTCCACCGGGTGCCGGGGGACAGCAGGTTGGTGAAGAAGTCGTTGGTGAGCACGCCCGGCCGGTCGGTGAGCACGCCGTGCTGGGTGCCGCCGACGTTGGCCCCGAGGGAGCGCAGGCCGCCGATGAGGACGGTCGCCTCGGGCGCGGTCAGGTCCAGCATGTAGGCGCGGTCGATGAGCAGCACCTCCGGCTGGGTCTTCTCGCCGGGACGCAGGTAGTTGCGGAACCCGTCGGCGCGCGGCTCGAGGACCCGGAACGACTCGACGTCGGTCTGCTCCTGCGTGGCGTCGGTGCGGCCCGGGTGGAACGGCACCGTCACCTCGACGCCGGCGTCGCGCGCCGCCTTCTCCACGGCGGCCGAACCGGCCAGCACGATCAGGTCGGCGAGCGAGATCTTCGCGCCGCCGGCCGCGTTGAACTCCGCCTGGATGCCCTCGAGCGCGGTCAGGACGGTCGCCAGCTGCTCGGGCTGGTTGACCTCCCAGCTGCGCTGCGGCTCGAGCCGGATCCGGGCGCCGTTGGCGCCGCCGCGCTTGTCGGTGGACCGGAAGCTCGCGGCGGAGGCCCAGGCGGTGGAGACCAGCTGGGCGGTGGTGAGCCCGGACTCCAGCACCTTCGCCTTCAGGGCGGCGACGTCGGCGTCACCGACCAGGCCACCCTCGGCGGCCGGCACCGGGTCCTGCCACAACTGCGGCTCGGCGACCCACGGCCCGAGGAAGCGGTCGACCGGGCCCATGTCGCGGTGCAGCAGCTTGTACCAGGCCTTGGCGAACGCGAGCGCGAACTCGTCGGGGTTCGCCAGGAACCGGCGCGAGATCTGCTCGTACGCCGGGTCGACGCGCAGCGACAGGTCGGTCGTGAGCATCGTCGGCCGGTGCTTCTTCGCCGGGTCGTGCGCGTCCGGGATGATCGCCTCGGCGTCCTTGGCCACCCACTGCTTGGCGCCGGCGGGGCTGGTGGTCAGCTCCCACTCGTAGCCGAAGAGGATCTCGAAGAACCGGTTGCTCCACTGCGTGGGCTTGTCGGTCCAGGTCACCTCGAGGCCACTGGTGATGGCGTCGGCGCCCTTGCCGCTGCCGTGCGTGCTGAGCCAGCCGAGGCCCTGCGACTCCAGCGAGGCACCCTCGGGCTCCGGGCCGACGTGCTGGTCGGCGTCGCCGGCGCCGTGCGCCTTGCCGAAGGTGTGGCCGCCGGCGATGAGGGCGACGGTCTCCTCGTCGTTCATGGCCATCCGGGCGAACGTCTCCCGGATGAAGTACGCCGCCGACAGCGGGTCGGCGTTGCCCCGGGGACCCTGCGGGTTGACGTAGATGAGGCCCATCTCGGCCGCGCCGACGTCGCTGGCCATCTCGGCCTCGCCGGTGTAGCGCTCGTCGCCGAGCCAGGTGTCCTCCGGGCCCCAGAAGATCTCCTCGGGCTCCCAGACGTCCTCGCGACCGAAGCCGAAGCCGAAGGTCTTGAAGCCCATCGACTCCAGCGCGACGTTGCCGGCGAGCACGAGCAGGTCGGCCCACGAGACCTTCTGGCCGTACTTGGCCTTCACCGGCCACAGCAGGCGGCGGGCCTTGTCCAGGTTGGCGTTGTCGGGCCAGCTGTTGAGCGGGGCGAAGCGCTGCCCGCCGTCGCCGGCGCCGCCGCGGCCGTCGTGGATGCGGTACGTGCCCGCGGCGTGCCAGCTCAGCCGGATCATCAGGCCGCCGTAGTGCCCGAAGTCGGCCGGCCACCAGTCCTGCGAGGTGGTGAGGACCGTGGTGATGTCGCGCTTGAGCGCCTCGACGTCGAGTTTGGCGAACTCCTTGGCGTAGCTGAAGTCCGCGCCCAGCGGGTTGCCCTTGGACGAGTGGGCGTGCAGCACCGACAGGTCGAGCTGGTTGGGCCACCAGTCCCGGTTGGTGCGCGGGCGGCCGCCGGTCTTCGGCTTCGGCGAGTCGATCGCCGGGTTTTCGCTCTCGCTGCCATGTGCGGCGACCGAGTCGTGCGCGACGGGGCAGCCGGCTGCCTTGTCCTGAGAGTCGCTCATCTGCTTCCTTTCGAACCTAGCGGCGTGATGGTTTCGCGGCACAATCGGGGCAGACGCCCCAGTACACAACTTCCGCCTCGTCGATCACGAAGTCGTGGTCGTCCGAGGCGGTGAGACAGGGAGCATGACCAGGGGTGCAGTCGACGTCGGCGATGGCGCCGCAGGAGCGGCACACGAGGTGGTGGTGGTTGTCCCCGACCCGGGCCTCGTAGCGGGCGGTCGCCCCGGCGGGCTCGATCCGGCGCACCAGACCCGCGACGGTCAGTGCTCTCAGTACGTCGTACACCGCCTGGTGGGAGACCGTGGGATGTTCGGCCCGAACCAGCGAGATCACCGTGTCCGTGTCGACGTGCGCGTGGTCCCGCAGGGCGGCGAGCACCGCCAGCCGGGGCCGCGTCACATGCAACGAGGCCGCCCGCAACCGCGCCTCGAGGTCGGACGTCACGCGATCAACACTAGGCCACTTGTCTGGAACAGTTCAAGTTTTCGGCCGGCGCGTTTGCAAAACTCACCCTCGCCCGCGCGGACCGCACAAGCCGGGGCGCCACCTGCCGTTTCGGCTGGTGAAGCCCCCTGCTGCCGGGATGCTTCGACGCCGGTCGACTGAAGACCCGTGCCGGCTCCTCAGTCGTCGTGATGCCGCTCGTGCTGCTGGGCAACGCCGGGTCTACAGCGGGCGGCTGAACATCTTGCGGTTGGCGAAGTTGTGGTAGCCGGCGCGCTGGAAGGCCTTGAACATGGCGACGTTGCCGGCGTCGCAGTCACCGCGGATCTCCGTCGCCCCGGCGGCGACAAGGACCTTCGTCCCGCGGGCCACGGTGGCGGTGGCGTAGCCGTGACCGCGTCCGGCCGTGGCGACGGCGACCAGGCCGATCACCGCGGAACTCGCCGTCCGGGCGGGCAGGCTGATCGCGACCGGCCGGTCCTGCTGGTCGTAGCCGATCTCGAACCAATCCTGCTCGTGGTGCAGCTCCAGCATGTCGGCGAGGTTGCGCTCGGCGGCGCCACGCAGGCCGTGTTCGTCGATCTCGGCGAGGAAGATCGCGTCCTTCGTGTCGGTGAAGGTGTCGGCGAGCAGCTCGACGAACGGCTCCTCGCCCAGCTCGGCGAGTGACCGCCAGCGCAGCCGGTCGTCCTGGGCGGGAAGCGGATCGCCGGCCTGCCAGAGGAACCGGCATCCGTCGCGGGTGACGGAGAAACCGTGCGCCGCGAGCAGGTGCTCGCGGCGCTGCGGGTCACGCTGGAACTGCGGGGCCTGGGCCGGCGAGTCGAGCACGTGCCCCTGCGTCTGCGCACCGAGCGAGCGGGCCAGCTCGGCGGCGTGCGTCAGCAGGGCGGCGGCGGTCTGGTCGTCGCCCGGCTCCAGCAGCACGAGGTCCATGGGCACCGAGCGGCCGGAGATCGTCCACAGCACGACGTTGCCGACGAGCTCGTCGTCCCGCTCGGCCACCAGGCACCAGGCCGGCTGCGTGCAGCCGCTGTCGAGCAGCCCGGACAGGTAGGCCGCGGTCGCGCTGTTGCGTTCGTCGTCGTTCGGGTGCGCCGTCAGGGCGGGCAGTTCTTCGGGCCGGGCGGGGCGGATCGTCAGCACAGTCAGTGGTCCTTCGTCGGTGGTTGTCGGCAACATATGCGGGCTGCGGATGGGAGAGCAGGAGCCCACCATCGCCCCACCGTCGCGGCGGAACAACGCGAAAGACCGACCCGCCGCATAAGCCGCCGGTTATCGTTCGACGTCAGGCGCGGCCCGGGTCACGAGCCGTCGTCGCTACCGCCGCCCAGACCGTCAAACTCCGAACAGCGGCGACAGGCTCACGACACGCATCGTCCCACAATGACGGACACGGCGAAGGGCCTGAGCCGTATCTGCGCAGTTCAGGCCCTTGCCGATCGTGCGTGCCCGAAGGGCTCGAACCCCTGAGGAGCTATGCGGGTTCAGGTACGGCTTGGGCGGTTGCCGGCGACGACTCCTCGACCACCGGTGGCTTCAGGAAGCTGGTCCCCCAGGCGACCGCGATGGTGACCACGGAGAAGATCAGACCGGTGATCACGGTGGCGGAAGCGCCGGAGTCGTCGATCGCGAATCCGCCGACGAACGCGCCGAACGCGATACCGACGTTGGCTGCGGAGACAGGCAACGACTGCGCGAGTTGGCCACCGGGGCCGGCCAGGGTGATCACCCGAACCTGGAGCGAGGGCACGATGCTGTAGTGGGACAGGCCCCAGGCGAGCAGCACGAGCGCCACGAGCCACGCGATCGAGCCGACGAAGTAGAGCACCAGCAGGGAGACCGCGATGCCGATGGACCCGATGATCAGGGTGCGCGCGGCGTTCCGGTCGGCGAACCTGCCGCCGCTGAACGAGCCGACCGCCGTGGCCACACCGTAGGCCAGGAGGAACACACTCAGCAGGGCTCCGGAGATGCCGGTGACGCTTTGCAGGAACGGCACGATGTAGGTCAGCGCCGCGAACGTCGTCGCGAACACGATGAAGTTCAGGAACAGCACGGCGAGCACCCTGGGGGCGAACGCGTACCTGGCCTGGTGGCCGGCATTGGCGCCGGCGAGCGGCACGGACGGGATCAGCGCCACCGTGGCGACCAGTGTGACCACAGCGATCGCCACGATCGCCATGAACGAGCCGCGCCAGCCGAGGGTCTGACCGACCAACGTGCCCAGCGGCACGCCGAGCGCGGTCGCCACCGAGACACCGGAGACGACGATCCCGATCGCCAGGCCCATGCGCTCCGGCGGGACGACCGACATGCCCGCATTGAACGCACTCGCGATGAACAGGCCGCCCAACGCGCCGATGAGGAAGCGCAGCCCGAGGAACACACCGTAGTCGGCGGTCAGCACCGCGACCAGGTTGCACACGATGAACAGCGCGAGCGTGCCGATGAGGACGATCTTCTTTTCCAGCTTGATCGTCAGCGCGGTCAGGATCGGACCACCGATGGCAAGGCCCAGGGCGTAGGCGGTCACCAGGGTGCCGGCCGCGGGGATGGTCACGTGGAGGTCTGCGGCGATCCGGTCCAGCACGCCGACCACGAGCAGTTCGCCACTGCCCAGGACGAACATTCCCAGGAACAGCGTGGCCAGGGCCAGGTTGGCCCTGGCCGGGCTCAGCGCCGCTTGCCGGGCGCTCACTTCTTCCACTCGATGATCTGGAGGTAGTTCCCGTCGGGGTCGGCGAACGTGCCGAACTTGCCCTTCGCCCGGTCCTCGACCGAGATCCACTCCACGCCGGCCGCATTCAGCTGGGCCTCCACAGCGTCGAAGTCGTCGACGTGGAAGTTGATGATCGTGCGACCCGGTTCGTTGTTCTTCGCCTCGACGTCGTCGCGCCCGTCGATGACCAGCAGGAAGCCGCCCAGGTCGATCGCGCCCTCGCCGGTGAACTCCGGCGCCAGCGCCTTGATGTACCAGGCCCGTAGCTCGGCGGGACGGGTCGTGCCGAGCAGCATGCTTCCGGGCTTCAGCGTCGTCATGTCGAATCTCCTCGTTGTGTGATCACGATCGCGTCCATCGCTGTCGCGGCCGCCCTGGGTCCAGTACTGCCGCGCGAACCAACAGTAAACACGGTAGGTTGTTAAAAGCAACCATGATTGATGGTGAAAGACAACTAGATACTGTGGTAGTTTCAGATCAGATTGGGAGGAGAGCGGCCATGCCAACCAGCCGGAGCTATCGGGACTCATGCGGGATTGCCCGAGCCCTCGATGTCGTCGGGGAGCGATGGGCGCTGCTGGTCGTCCGCGAGCTGCTCTTGGCGCCGCAACGGTTCTCAGAGCTGCGGCACGCTCTGCCCCACGTCAGCTCGAACCTGCTCGCGGACCGACTCCGAGAGCTCGAACACAACGGGGTGATCCGCCGTGGACTCGCACCGGCGGAAGACCCCCGGGTCTACGAGCTGACCGAACGGGGCCGGGCGCTGGAACCGATCCTGCTGGCTCTGGGCGACTGGGGTGTCGACGCCCCGCAACCCCCGCCGCCGACCGCGCTCAGCGCCACCTCAGTGCTGATCTTCCTGCAACATGCCGCTCGCCCCGACCCCGCGGCGCCGCCAACGAATTGCCGTCTCGAACTCGACGGCCGGGTCTGGACGGTCCGCCTGGCGTCCGGCCGGGTTCAGGTGCAGCCCGGTGAACCCGCGACGGCGGCCGCCTCGCTCCGCGCGGAGCCCAAGACGCTCAGCGCCATGCTGGCCGATCCAGCCACACTCGCAACCGCATGCGACGACGGCAGCGCCGCCGTCGTCGGAGATCTGTCGGTCATCGGCCGGCTGCTGCACGCCGTCACCGACCCGTGGCCCACCGGCGAGCAGACGGGCACCTCTCAAGAGCGCCACTCGGACATGGCCGGTCCCCACACCCGGTAGATCACCAGTCCTGGTGAGGACCGCACCGCTCGGTCGCGTGGACGGTGGAGCGCTCGAACGGCATCACGGACCGTCACGACACCACCGCGGCACCCGCGTGACGCCCACCGTCCACAGCGGACAGACACAAAAAAGCGGCTGCCCCGCGTTTCCGCAGGCCAACCGCCTCTTGATCTTGCGCGCCCGAAGGGACTCGAACCCCTAACCTTCTGATCCGTAGTCAGATGCTCTATCCGTTGAGCTACGGGCGCTCGGTGCTCGCCTAGTGTACACACCAGGTTTTGCTGGTTTTGCGCGGAGGCTCCGGGATTCGAACCCGGGATGGGCTTTAAGACCCAAACCGCATTAGCAGTGCGGCGCCATAGACCGAACTAGGCGAAGCCTCCAACAGCGCCTGTCGCCAGGAGCCGCCGTCCGAGGATACAGGGACAGCAGAGGACCGGGCAAAGCGGGTACGCTCCCGGCGCGTCGCGGCGACCGCCATCACTGGCGGGAGCGCGGTTTCCGCTGCTCAGAGTGTCGGCGTGGCGCGCCACCCCCTTTCGCTACCCAGGAGCGCCATGCTCACGCGTGTCCTCCGCCGTCCCCTGCTGCTGGCAGTGGCGACGGCGACCACCATCGCCGCCGCGGTGGTTCCCATCACACCGGCCTCCGCGGCCGACCCGACGAAGGGCAATCTGGTCGGGCATCTCAC
Source organism: Dactylosporangium siamense (assembly GCF_016862795.1). GTDB lineage: Bacteria > Actinomycetota > Actinomycetes > Mycobacteriales > Micromonosporaceae > Dactylosporangium > Dactylosporangium siamense. Next base: position 253,919 of record NZ_BONQ01000083.1, read on the forward strand.
CGATTCGCACGGGGCGGCGGTCGCCGGGGCGCGGGTCACCGCCCAGGTCGACGGCTGGCCGTTCAGCACCGCGACCACCGACGGTGCCGGCGGGTACAACTTCGCGGACCTGCCGCCGGGGCAGTACCAGGTCGGCTTCACCGTCACCGCACCCAGCGGCCAGGCGAGTTACACGCAGTGGGCGCACCAGCAGACGGAATGGTGGAGCGCACCGGCGTTCACCGTGGACGCGGGAGCCACGGTGGCTGTCGACGAGCGGTTGCTGCCCACCGGCACCGTCAGCGGCCGGCTGCTCAACTCGGACGGCACGCCGGCGAGCGTGGCGGTGACCTTCCACGACGCGGCCACGCAGAACACCGCGGCGACGGCCTCCTCGGCGGCCGACGGGCACTTCGAGGTGCTGGTGCCGGCCGGTGGCTACAAGGTCTCGTACGTCGTGAACGGCCAGTCCACGCAGTGGTCCGGCGGCAAGCGGACCTTCGCGACCGCCGACACCGTCACGGTCGCCGACGGCCAGGCGGTCACGGTCGAGGAGCACGCGCTGCCCGCCGGGTCCATCGGCGGCCGGCTCACCGCGGCGGACGGCGCTCCCGTCGCCGGCTCGTGGGTGACGGTCACCGACGAACTGGGCAACGCCACCAACGGCACGACGGACGCCGACGGGCGGTACCGCGTCGACGGCCTGCCCACCGCCGGCCGGTTCACCGTGGGGTTCGGCGCGGCGCACGCGGTCACCGTGTGGGCGCACGGGTCACTGACGGAGGTCGGCGCGCAGCGGTTCGTGGTGACCGAGGGTCAGACGGTCACGGTGGACGAGAGCCTCCCGCCGACCGGCGCCGTCCGGGTCGTGGCACACGACGCGACCACCGGCGCGCCGATCCAGCGGTTCTGCGTGTGGACCGTGGCGCCCTCGACCTACCAGGGCTGCGCCGGGAGCGGTGAGGTCCTCATCGACGAGGTGTACGCCGGCGCCTGGCACCTGAACGTGAGCCTCGACGACGGTGTACACCTGGACCGGGTCGCCGGGGCGGTCGTCACCGGCGGGCAGACAGCGCAGGTCGACGTCGCCCTCACCGCGGGCGCCACGATCACCACCACGCTCACCGAGCGTGCCACCGGCGGCCCGGCGCAGGGCTGCGTGCAGCCGGTCGACGTCGACGCGGCGCTGGTCGACACCGGCTTCCGCCAGTGGTGCACCGAGGAGGGCGGCAACACGCTGCGGATCGGTCCGCTCGCACCCGGCACGTACCAGCTGATCGCCGACCCCGGCCCGGACGCGCTCGGACTGCAGTGGGTCGGCGCGACCGGCGGCACCGGCAGCCGGGAGGCGGCCCAGCGCATCACGGTCGCCGCCGGCACCGTCGCGGCCGGACCGGCGGTCCTCTTCGACCGGGCCGGCACCATCCGCGGCCGGTACACCGACGCCGTCACCGGCGCGCCGGTCGGCGGTGCCTGCGTCTCCGTCATCACCCCGACCCGCAACGCGGTCGGCGGCGACGGCTGCGGCCGGGCCACCCAGCCGGACGGCACCTACACGCTGGCCGGCATCGGGCCCTACACGTGGGCGGTCGGCTCCGCGAAGTCGTCCTACCAGTGGCGCTGGACGGGCAACGCGGTCAACCGCCACGAGGCGAGCACGGTCACGGTCGTCGCGGGCAGGACGGTGACGGCCAACCTGAAGGCGCGTGCCGGCGGTGGGACCGTCGTGGGCACCATCCGCGACAGCACCGGCGCCCCGGTCCTGGCGCACCTGAGGGTCGTCGACGCGCTGACCGGCGAACCGGTCGCGTTCGCCGCCGACACCGGGATGGACGCCACGTACACGATCGCGAACGTCCCGCCGCAGCAGGTCAAGGTCTACTACGTCGTGAGCGACGGCCGCGCGGGCTGGCTCGGTGGCACCAACCTGGCCACCGCGCGGACGTACAAGATCAAGAATGGTGTGCCGACGACGATCACCGTCACCATCCCGGTCGCCTGACCGTGCGGCCCGGGGGACTCGTGCCAGGTCCCCGGGCCGCACGACGGGTGCTGAACCCGCAGGCGCATTACGCTCTTGCGGATGGGAGAGGATCCGAAATCCACTGAGCCCACTGGCTCCGACGAGTCACCCTCCCGCCCGAGGGTGCTCGGCGACACGTCCCTGCGCTTCGAACCGCCGCCGCTGGAAGCCGCCCCGGACGCGCCGCCCCCACCTGCCGCTTCGCCGCGCCCGGCGACCACGCCGTTCGGTGCGCCGCCGGCCCCGGTGGAGCCGCCCCGCCAGGTGCCGCCGCAGCCACGGACCCCTCGCCCGTCGACGGCGCCGGTGACCCCGTTCGCCCCGCCGCCCCCGGCGAAGGCCGCGCCCGCACCTGCCGCCCCGGCCAAAGCCGCGCCCGCACAAGTGGTGCCTGCGAAGGCCGCCCCAGCCAAAGCCGCGCCCGCGAAGGCCGCACCCGCACCGGCGGTGCCTGCGAAGGGCGCCCCAGCCAAGGCCGCACCGGCGGTGCCGGCAAAGGCCGCGGCCGCACCGACGGTGCCGGCAAAGGCCGCGGCCGCACCGACGGTGCCGGCAAAGGCCGCCCCCGCCAAAGCCACGCCCGCACAGGTGGTGCCTGCGAAGGCCGTTCCCGCCAAAGCCGCGCCCGCACAGGTGGTGCCGGCGAAGGCCGTTCCCGCCAAGGCCGCGCCTGCGAAGGCCGCGCCCGCACCTGCGACGGCCGCGCCCGCACAGGTGGTGCCGGCGAAGGCCGCGGCCGCACCGGTGGCGAAGACGGCGCCCGAAACGCAGGCTGCGGCAACCGCGCCGACGACGGTGACGGCTCCCCCGACGAAGATTCCCGCGGTGAGGCAACCCGAGCCACCCGTCGTCGAGCCGGTGGTCGCCGTCGAGCCCGGTCCTGTGGCGCCCGCGAAGGCGGCAACCGCGCCGAAGAAGGCGCCCAAGAAGGCCGTCGCGAAGAAGGCGCCGGTGAAGCAGGCGGCCGAGCCGGTCGTCGAACCGCCGGCGGAGACGCAGCCGGTCCCGGAGCCGACCGCCACCGAGACCGCCGCGCCCACGAAGAAGGCCGCCGCCAAGAACGCCGCCGCGAAGGCACCGGCACCGGCGAAGAAGGCGGTGAAGAAGGCCGCCGTCAAGGCGACCTCGACCCAGGAGGTCCTCTTCCCGGCATCCACCGCACAACCGAAACTCGAGCCGGAACCCCAGCCGGAACCCCAGCCTCAGCCGGAACCCGCGCCGCAGCCGGCGCAGCCTCAGCCGGAACCCGCGCCGCAGCCGGAACCCGCGCCGCAGCCGGTCGTCGAAGCGGCCGAGCCGCAGCCGGCCGAGCCGCAGCCGGCCAAGCCGCAGCCGGTCGATGCGCAGCCGGTCGATGCGCAGTTGGTCGAGCCGCACGTGGTCGAGGTGCGGGTCGAGGTCGACGAGGCCGACCCGACCGACCTGGGCACCGTGGAAACGGCGGCGGCGGAGGAGGAACCAGCGGCGGAGGAAGCGGTGGTGCCGGCGCGGGACGGGCGGATCAATCCCGCCTACCTGCCGGAGCTGCTGGCCCTCGCCGCCGTCGCCGGGCTCGGGGAGAGCGCCCGGCAGCGGGTCGAGTGGTACGCCGTCAACTACCCGGGCGCCGGCGGCGACGCGGTGTCCAGGGCGATCACCCGTGAGTTCGTGCGGCGGGCCAGGCGGCTGGGGTTCGCCGCCGGGGCGGCCGGATCGCTGGGGCTGGTGGTGGAGGCGGCCGGGGTCAACTGGTTGCACGCGAAACTGGTCCTGCACCTCGCCGCGGCGCACGGGCACGACCCGCTGGACCGGCAGCGGGCCGCCGAGTTGCTCGTCCTGCAGCGGGTGTACGCCGAGGTCGCCACCGCCGAGGCAGCCATCATGGCGGCCGAGCAGGCGCAGCGCTCCCGCCGGGCCGGTCCCGGGGTGGGGGTGTCCAGGCTGGCCGGTCCGCTGGGCCGGACGCTCGGCGGTGGTCTGCTGCAGGCCGCCGGCCTCAGGCTCGCCCGGCGGGCGGTGCCCGGCGTCGGACCGGTGATCGGCGCGGTCGCCGCGGTCAGGTCGACCGAGGCGATCGCGATGCGCGCCACCCGCTACTACCGCCGCAAGCCCAACCCGTGATCCGGAAGACCTTGTGCACCCCTGGGTGTGCAAGGACTCACGGGCCGACGGCGACCGTGGTCCAGGCGCGTGCCGTGGTGCCGTCGCTGAACTCGACCATGCCGAGGTAGCGACGCAGCGGGTCGAGGCCCTTCCACGCGACGTCGAAACTGACCACCTGGCCGGGGCGCACCTGGGCGGTGCCGGGCGTGACGGTGAGGTTGCCGGCGGCTGTGTCACCGACGAGGAACGTGTGCGCCCGGACGGGTGTGGTGTCCGCTCCGGGCGGGGACGCGAAGCGTACGACGTACACCTCGAACACCCCGGTGGAAGTGAGCGCGATCTCCTCGTCCGCGCTGGTGCCGTCGCTGCGGTCCACGAGCTCGCCGTCCTGGTAGACGTAGAGGTCGACGTCGGTGCCGGGGGCCTGGTCGGCGGCGTAGGTGGCCAGCCGGGCGACCTCGGTGCCGGACGGCACGGTCACGGTGAACTTGAAGGCGGCGGGGCCGGTGGCCGGGGCGGTGGGCACGAAGCCGGCGGTGCTCCCGGTGAGCTTCTGCTCGTTGACGACGGACGGGGCGAGGCCGTAGACCCTGGTGGTGATGGCGCCGGCGTAGCCGCCGGTGAGGTCGATCGTGGTGGCGCCGACCGCGCCGGAGCCGGTGACCTCGCCCGGGCCGGCCAGCGCGACGGGCCGGGCGCCGATGGGGCTGCGCACGGTGTGTCCGCGCAGGTCCGCCCAGGTGAGGGAGCCGAAGGTCCAGGTCCGGTACGCGGCGTCGGTGCGCGTGATGGTGACCTCGAACGTAGCGCTCTTGCCGGGCGCGACGGTCAGGGTGCTGGGGTTGACGGTGACGGCGATGCCCTGGGGGTTGGTGACGGAGGCGACGTAGACGCTCGGCTGGTTGGACACGTTGGTGACGGTGCGGGTGACCGTCTGCGTCCCCGGCAGCGCGGCCACGGCGATCGACGGGTAGTTGAGGTCGCTCGGGTCGATGCTGCCGACGGTGGGGCACCAGTCGCTGACCCGCTGGAGCTGGCCCAGGCCGCAGGCGTAGCGGGCCCAGTCCTGGGCGCCGGACTCGTAGACGAGGCCGGGGTCGAAGGCGCGGGCGGGGGTGACGTGGCCGGCGCCGTAGTCGAACGGGCTGGCGATCTTCCCGGCGCGCTGGATCATGCCGTCGGTGTTGTCGAAGACGCTGGCCGTGGTCATGAGCGCCGACTGGACGGCGGACGGTGACCAGCCGGGGTGCGCGGCCCGGATGAGAGCGGCGATGCCGGCGATGTGCGGGCTGGACATGGAGGTGCCGGACTCGCCGTCGAACAGGTTGCCGTGGTGGCCGGCCGGGGAGACGCCGGCGACGATGTCGACGCCCGGGGCGGTGATGTCGGGCTTGATCAGGTCGCCGCCGCCGGCGACGGCGGGTCCCGCGGAGGAGAACGCGGCCATCGCGGGGGCGCGGGGCACGACCTTCGACACGGCGGACAGGGACGCGGTCGGCGCGGCGGTCTTCAGGTACGCCTTGATCGCGGCGCCGGCGACGTGGTCGACGTGCACCGTCGGGATGATGTGGTAGTCGGCGTTGAGGGAGTTCTCGCTCGGGTTGTAGAGGACCATGCCGACGCCGCCCGCGTCGCGGACCGCGATGCTCTTGTCGGTGCGCGGGTTGACCCCGCGCTTGCACAGCACGATCTTGCCTTTCACAACAGCGGGGTTGAGGGCGCCGGGGTAGCAGAGCTCGACCTTGTCGGCCTCGGCGGTGGGGAGGCCGGCGGCGACCGAGTCGACGAGCGGGGCGGACGGCACGGCCGGGCCCTGGCCGGCGCCGAGGTAGGTGGTGCCGTTGCCGAGGGTCACTGACTTCTCGGCGCCGCGGTCGTGGGAGCTGGCGGCGACGGTCGTCACCCAGGGCGCGTTGTGCGCGACGGTCGACGGGTCGGGGCCGCTGTTGCCGGCGGACGTGGCGATGAAGACGCCGGCCGCGGCCGCGTTGTAGAAGGCGAGGTCGATCGGGTCGACGATGAGGTCCTCGGAGCCGGACACGGAGTAGTTGATGACGTCCACGCCGTCGCTGACCGCGTCGTCGACGGCGTCGAGCAGGTCGACGGTGCCGCCGGATCCCTCGCCGTCGGACTGCCGCCACAGCGCCTTGTAGACCGCGATCCGGGCGGCGGGTGCCATGCCGGAGACCTTGCCGACCGGGTCGCCGTTGATGGTGGCCGGGATGTCGTGCAGGCCGGCGGCGGTGGTGGCGGTGTGGGTGCCGTGGCCGTCGTAGTCGCGGGGGGAGCGGAACTCGGACTCCCAGCCGCCGAAGCCGCTGCCGTCGTAGTACCGCGCGCCGATGACCTTGTTGTTGCAGGTGATCTTCTGCTGGGCGGTGCCGGTGCCCTCGTCGCACTTGTCGACCCCGCCGGCGGCCCACTTCTTGTCGATGACGGCCTGGTCGGGGCGGGGCTCGGGGAGCGGGGCGAGGCTGGGGCTCTCGGGCCAGAAGCCCGTGTCGATGACGCCGACGATGATGCCCTCGCCGGCGTGGGCCGGGTCGCCGAACTGCTTGGCCCAGGCGCCGCCGTCGCCGGCGAGGCCCAGGAAGTCGGGGGTGGAGATGGTGTCGAGGGTGCGCCGTTCGTTCTTCCAGACCCGGCGCACGCCCGGGGTCTGCTCGACGCGGGCCTTCTGCGCCGGGGTCAGGGCGGCCGCGAAGCCGTTGAAGGCCGACTCGTACTCGGCGACGGCCTTGCTGACGCCGGCCCGCCGCATGATCGTCGCGCGGTCGGCGCGGATCCGCCCGCGGGCGGCCTCCTGCCGGCCGGCCGGATCACCCGCCAGCTGGACGATGTACAGCGAGGTGTCGGTCTGCGCTCGGGCCGGGACCGGCACCGCGAAGGCGGACGAGGCGACAAGGGTGACGGCAAGAAGGATTCGGCCCACACACGAAGCCTAATTGTGGCGATTTGCCCTATGTCAGGAACGTCAAATACTTCTTGAACAGGGCGTACCCCACGAAGGCGACGATGTCGAGGATCGTGTGGGCGACGATCAGCGGCATGACCCGCTTGGTGCGCTGGTAGAACCAGCCGAAGATCAGGCCCATGACGAAGTTGCCGATGAACCCGCCGAAGCCCTGGTAGAGGTGGTACGACCCGCGAATGGCCGCACTGGTCACGATCGCCGTCCACGGGTGCCAGCCCAGGTCACGCAGGCGGGTCAGCAGGTAGGCGATCATGACGATCTCTTCGAGCACGCCGTTCTGCAGCGCGGAGAGGATCAGCACCGGCACCGACCACCAGTTATCGCCGAGTGCCGCGGGCACGATCTGCGCGCTGATGCCCAGTTGGGTGGCGGCCCAGACGAGCGCGAGACCGGGCAGGCCGATCAGGGCGGCCAGGCCGACGCCATAGCCGAGGTCGGAGGCCGGGTGCACGTCCAGCCGCCAGTTCTCGTGGTCGCGGCGCAGGAGGTACACCGCCAACAATGGAGCGACGAAGCCCAGCCCTATTTTGACCAGTTGGTATGCCAAGTCGAGCCACGGCCGGTCGGGCGCGATCGACGGGTTGAGCGTGGCGGTCTGCTCCGACAGCGGCTTGACGTAGGTGAGCTTGTCAATGATCTCGAGGATCGAATAGATCGCAGACCTGCCGAGCGACACGCCGAGCAGCAGCAGCACCTCGATACTGACGACGCGTCTGTCGATCACGCCGAAACTGTAATGCGGTGGGGGCGCCGCCCGCACGAACGGCGCCCCCACCGTCCTACGAGTCCCCGAAGGCGTCGTATTTGATGCGGATTGCGGGGACCTGCATCTCCGCGAGGGTGCGCAGGGTCGAACGCACCATCTGCGGCGAGCCGGAGACGAAGAAGTCGTGGTCGTTCCACGGGCCGTAGCCGGCGACCACGTCGGAGATCTTGCCGTGCTCGCCGGGGAACTCGGGGTCGTCGCTGGTGGCGGCCACCACCGACAGCCACGGGTACCGGGCCGCGAGCCGGTTGAGGCAGGCCAGGTCGTACAGGTCGTCGCGGTCCCGGGCGCCGAAGAAGACGTGCACCCAGCGGGTCCGGTTGGCCCGGGTCATCTCCTCGATCAGGGCCTTGATCGGGGCGAGCCCGGTGCCGCCGGCGACGCAGACGATGTCGCGGGTCGAGCGCCGGTCCATCACCATGGAGCCCATCGGGGCGCCGAGGCGGATCATGTCGCCCGGCTGGACCCGCCGGACCAGGGCCGAGGACACCCAACCGGCGCCGAGGGCCCGCACGTGGAAGTCGATCGAGCCGTCCTTGCGCGGGGCGTTCGCCGCCGAGTACACGCGCCACAGCCGGGGCTGATACTTGCATTCGACGCTGATGTACTGCCCGGCGCGATACTCGAGCGGTTGGAGCGGCCGGCACGTCAGGACGGCGATGTCCTGGCTGCGCCGCTCGTGATACAGCACCTCGGCGTGCCAGTACGGCGGGTTGGTCGAGTCGGCCTCGGCGCCGGCGATCATCTTGGCCGCGATCACCGCGTAGGCGTCGCGCCAGGCCTGGTCGAACTCGACCGTCCACTCGTCGCCGGCGAACGTGCGCAGGGCCTCCATCAGCGCGCCGCCGACGGCGTCGTAGTGCTCGGGCTGGACGTGGAACTTGCGGTGGTCCCGGCCGAGCGACTGCAGGTATTCGGCGAACACGTCGGGGTCGTCGACGGTCTGCACGGCGGTGACGATCGCGCCGAGGAGGCGGGAGCGCTGCACGTCCATCTGGACTGGGAAAAGGTCCCTGAGCTGTGGATTGTTCAGGAACATCCGCGCGTAGAAGTAGCTGGCGAGCTTGTCCTGCTGCTCCTCGACGAGGGTCCAACTCTCCTTCAGTAAACGCGACAGATTGCTCATCGGTGCCCTTCGCGGTCAAACGTAGGTGCCGTAGGAGAGCCAGCGTCGCCACCAGGGAAGACCACGCATCGCACTGACTGTGCGACGTCTCGTGTCGGTCGCTTGTTTTCCCCTCGACGCGCCGCTAGTGGGCACTGGACACGGGGGTGTCCAGGGGGCCGTTCGGCTGTGTCGCACTGACTGTCCGGTCGTCTCACGGACCCGGTGTTTGGCTGACCGCAGGCGTTCGTTCTCCCGGAGGTGCACCGTGCCGACACTGTCCGACCACGAGGTCCGTTCCGAGCTCGATGACCGGATGCAGAACTTCGTCCGCCGTCAGGAGATGCTGTTCGTGGCGACCGGCGAGCCGGAGGACGGGCACGACTGCACCTTCGTGACCGGCGGCGCCGGCTTCGTGCGGGTCCTGTCGGTGAACCGGCTGGCGTGGCCCGAGTTCGACGACGCCAGCCTGTCCGACGCGATCTCCGACATCGAGCGCGACCCGCGGGTCAGCCTGCTCTTCGTCGACTTCGCCCGGGGCGCGATCGGCCTGCACGTCAACGGCAAGGCGAAGATCCTCGACGACGACGCCATGCGGCGGGCGTACCGGGCGCTCAACCTCGACCCGACCCTCGATCTGGTCTCGGACCGCCGCCCGTCCCGCTGGATCACCGTCTACGTGGAGTCCGCCTACATTTCGGCTGCGGGCGAGTTGTGACGCTTTCGCGTTTGCTGCGACGCTTTTCGCGTTTGTTGTGACGCTTTTCGGGTTTTAGGCGTAGTGCCACGGTTTGCCGGTTTGACGGTACTCCGTCGTCGGTACCAGTGGCGCGTCGTGCTCCATCCGGTCCAGGTAGAGGCGCCCGTCGAGGTGGTCGATCTCGTGGGCCACCAGGCGGGCCAGGGCGCGCTCGAACACCGTCGTGATCGTCGTGCCGTCGAGGCTCTCGCTCTGCACGGTGATCTTCAGCGGGCGCCGCACCAGCCCCCGGACGTCGAAGAACGACAGGCAGCCCTCGAACTGCTCGTCGGCGTCGCCGGACTCGGCCACGACCTTCGGGTTGATCAGCACGATCTGCTCCGCGTCAGGCTCCGCCGGGCGGATGACCGCCACCGCCAGCCCCGGACCGAGTTGCGGGGCGGCGAGCCCCACGCCCTTCACGAAAGGGTGCAGCGCCTCGATCCGGTCCAGCGCCGTGGACAGCTGGTCGATGACATCCTCGGCCCGCGCCGACTCCCCGGGCAGGTCCAGCCGGCGGACCGGCCGGTCGAGGCCGGCGTCGCCGCGCTGGATCACGCCGGCCGCGCGCATCGCGTCACTCGAGGCCGGCTGCACGAAAGGGGGCTCCTCCCAGTCGTCCGGCTGCTCCACCGCCCCCTCGGGCCGGGTGCCCCGGAAGCGCCACTCGAGGCGGTAGCGGTCGTGCAGGGTCGCCTGCTCGGTGTGCCACGAGAAGACCGCCCGCCCGTCGGCGGACAGCTCCTGGGTGATGGGGGTGCGCAGCGGCACCTCCTCCGCCGACAGTGAGGTCTGCACGCCCCAGACGACCGGCCGCATCCGCGCCGGGAACTCGACCTCGATGGTGAGCTGCCGGGTGGGCAGGCGGACGGTGCGCTGGAACCAGTGGCCCCACTTCTCGACGCTGATGTGCCACGAGTACGCGATGGTGGTGCGCTGCCCCGGGTACAGCGGGAAGCGCCCCTGCGCGTTCTCGAACAGCAGCCACGCCTCCTTGAGCGCGTCCCGGTCGGTCTTGGACCGCCAGTCCATGGGCTCACCCGCGCACGACGCGACCATCGCCAGCTCGTCCCACGACATGGGGTGGTCGCGGTGATGGCGGTTGGAGCGCGCGGGATCGTCCGGGTAGCGGTCCACGGAGATCCGCACCAGGTAGCGCGTGACCGGCTCGGTGCCGGCGTTGTACAGCGCACGGCGGACCGTGCACCGGTATTTGCCGTCGACGTAGGACAGCCGGGCGGTCTCCCGCTCGACGACCAGTCCCGTGCCAGGCGGCAGCCACTGATCCGGCACCGGCGGGTCACGGCCGGGCAGCCCGACCCGGCTCCGGGCGGTTGCGCGCAGTTCGTCGTATTCCTTGTACCGCTGCCAAACGGCGCCACCGCTCTGCAGGATGGCCTCGGCGCGCCGGGCGAAGTCCTCGGTGGGGCGGTGCCGGCGGGCCTCGACATGGCTCACGTAGGAGGCGTCGAACCCCATCGCGGCGGCCAGCTGCTTCTTGGACATGCCGCGCTCGATGCGCCACCGCGCGAACTCCGCGACGAACGCCTCTGACGCCCGCTGCACGGGAGAGTCGCTCGTTGTCATGTCCGGCCCAGCCCGCAGGGAGACGGCCCCTGCTCGATCAGTGTCCCTGGGGGACGCAGCCGAACAGGTCAAGCGGACAATTTGCCGACAAAAGGGTTGACAACACCACCTCATCGGCGTTGATCAACCTTCCGAGTTCAGCAACACGCTTGTGCAAAGTCACACAAAGTTACGACGGATGACAGACAATCCTAGAGTGGTTAGGCTTACCTAATCGCTGTATCGTGAGCGCTTGGCATGCACGTCTGGGGGTATCGGCCGGTGGTGAGCACCGCACACACGCAGTCGACGAGCGCCGCGCCGCGGCGCCCCCGCCGCGTGTCCCCCGGCCGAATCGGCGACCCAACGTGACCGCGCTCATCAGCCGCACGACCGCTGACCCGCTCGCGCCGGTGATCGCATCGCTCGCGCGGATGGGTATCCGGCACGGAAAAGCATCACTCCAGGGGCTGTCGACCGGACTGGTCACCGCTGACCTCCCCACTGGCACGGCGCGGTTCGACACCGGCCGGACGCCCGGCTGGCGCAACGCCGGCGAGCTGCTGACCGCCGATGGCGTCCGCGACTGGCTCGACGCCGCCGCGGGGCGCTGGAGCGCCCAGCCGCACGCGGCCGCCGCCCTGGCCTGGAAGTGCTACTCCTACTGGCTGGCCCTGCCGGCCGTGATCGGCTTCGCGACCTCGCGCCGCGTGCCGCTGATGACGCCGGACCACGTGCTGGTCCGCTTCAGCGAGCGGCAGCCCTTCCTCACCCTCGCGCTGCGCGGTCCGGTCACCGCGGTCCTCGCGACCGACCCGATCGTCGCAACCGAGACCCCCGGCCTGCTCATCGTCGAGGACGAGGACGAGCTGCTGGGCGTCCTGCGCCGCTCGCTGGTCGACGCGCACCTGGACCCGATGCTCGACGAGGTGCGCAAACAGGCCCGCCTCAGCCGGCGGACGCTGTGGGGCTCGGTCGCCTCCGGGATCTCCTACGCGATGTCCCGCGGGTTCGTCGCGCCGCCCGACATTGTCCTGGACACCACCCACCGGGTGCTCGACGCGCTCGACGCCGACGACCTCGTCGACCTGGCCGTGCGGGAGCAGGGCGGCCTGGACATCAAGCGGCGCACCTGCTGCCTGGCGTTCACCCTGCCCACCCCGAAGGTCTGCTCCGGCTGCTGCATCCGCCAGTAGATTCTTTTCCGGGGCCGCTGGGTAAGTTGAGGAACATCAACGACAGCGTCTCGACCAAGCACACCGGGCACGTCCGCCTGGGCGACCACCTGTGCCTGCCGTTCGCGAGCGATCTCGAGCAGCGCGAGGTGGTCTCCGCCTACATCGCCGACGGCCTCGTCCGCGGCGAGCGGGTGCTCTACTACTCCGACCGGACCGCGCCCGGCGCCATCGACGCGTGGCTCGACCCGCGCGGGGTCGACGGTGCCCTCGCGATGGCCCGCGGCCAGCTGGAGGTGCGCCCGGCCGCGGACGACGAGTTCGACCCCGACGTCCTCGTCGACGGCATCCGGCACGCGGTCCGCGACGCCCGCGCCGCCGGCTTCCAGGGCCTGCGCCTCACCGGCGAGATGAGCTGGGCCCTGCCCGACACCGTCCGCCTGCACGAATACGAGTCCGGGGTGGCCTCGACCGTCACCGGCTCGGACGGTCTCGCCGCGATCTGCCAGTACGACGAGCGCCTCTTCGACAAGGCGGACTTCAGTGGTCTCGTCTCCCTCCACCCCGGCCTGGTGAGCGTCGACCCGCTGCACGACGACCGGCGGTTGCGGGTCGTGCCCACCTACTCGCCGCGCGGCCTGCGCGTCCACGGCACCGTCGACGAGCTGACCGCCGCCCCCTTCGCCGAGGCGCTCGCCCACACGGCGGACTGGCCGGAACGGGTCGTCGTCATCGACTTCGCCGACCTGCAGTTCATCGACGTCGCCGGCATCCGCACCCTCGTCCGCGCCGCCGAGGCCCTCCCACCGGACCGGACGCTGCAGGTGCGCCACCTCGCCCCGACCCTGCGCAACGTGCTGCGGATCGTCGGCTGGGACAACACCCCGGGTCTGCTCATCGTCTCGGGGGGTGCTTCGTGACACTGATCCACCAGGCGCTGCTGTTCGAATCGCCTGAGCAGTTCCTCGCCGCCGCCCTGCCCTTCATCGTCGAAGGCGTCGACCGCGGCGACACCGTCCTGGCGGTCACCTCCACCGACAACACCCGCCTCCTGCGCGAGCAGCTCAGCGGCGCCGCCGACGAGGTCACCTTCCTCGAGCCGGCCGGCTGGTTCGACTCGCCCGGCCGCACCCTCGACGCCCACCACCGCCGCATCGACGCCCTCGCCACCGAGAGCGCCTTCCTCCGGGTCATCGGCGAGCCCGTCTGGGCCGGCCGCGACGACCTCGAGACCTCCGAATGGGGCCGGTACGAGTCCGTGGTGAACATCGCGCTCGCCGACTCCCGTGCCTGGGTCGTCTGCGGCTACGACCGCAGCAGCCTGGCCAGCGCCATCGTCGAGGACGCCCGCCGCACCCACCCCCGGCTCGCCGTCGGCACCGCCAGCGAGATCAGCGCCGACTTCACCGATCCCTCGTCCTACTACGCCTCGCGCGACACGCCGTTGACGCCGTACCCGACCACCGGCGTCGAATGGATCCCCGTCCACCCCGACCTGGCCCCGCTCCGGCAGTTCATCGCCGACCACGCCACGCGGCTGGGCGTCGTCGCCGACCGGATCGACGACTACATCCTGGCCGTCAACGAGATCGCCACCAACGTCCTGCGTCACGGCGGCGGCAAGGGTGAGGTCCGCATCTGGGCCACGGACCGCAGGGTCGTCTGCGAGGTCACCGACACCGGCACCGCCACCGGCAACTTCCTGGGCTTCCTGCGCGCCGGCCCGCACTCGGAGCGGGGGCACGGGCTGTGGATCGCGCGGCAGATCTGCGACCTGATGGAGATGCGTACCGGCTCCTCGGGGACGACGGTGCGGTTGCACATGCGGCGGTCGTTCTAGTTTCTTCGTTCTTCTATGTCGGGCTTTTCTTTGTCAGGCTTTTCTTTGTGGGGCTCTTCTTTGTGGGGCGGTGCCCCGCGCGGGCACCGCCCCTGACGTGCGTCCCGTGGACTACCCCCAGCGCACGGGATTCCTGCGGCGTGGGACCGTGTTGATCGGCCACCACCTCCCCCCTCGGTTGACGCCCAGTTACCTTTGCATTACGCAAGATGCGTTCACCATCAGCAGACCGGCGTACCCCATTGGATGGACACGTGACCGCCTCCTTCTTCGAAGCCGAAGGCCCGCCCGAGGCGGAGTTCCACCCCGGCATCGCCCGGCGCATGGCCCACAAGACGGTCGCCGCAGGTGCCCTGATCAGGGATCCGTCCGACCGGATCCTGTTCGTGGTGCCCAACTACAAGCCCTACCTGGACCTGCCCGGCGGCATCGTCGAGCCCGGCGAACCCCCGTCCGCCGCCTGCCGCCGTGAAGTACTCGAAGAAGTAGGGCTCGACCGCCCGACCGGCCGCCTCCTGGTCGTCGACTGGACCCCGGGCCGCGGCCCCTGGAGCGACCAGGTCCAGTTCGTCTTCGACGGCGGCATCCTCGACCCGGCCACTGTTCTGCGCCCCGCCGCCGACGAACTCACCGGCATCCAGTGGCTCCCCCTGGACGCCGCCCAGATCCGCGCATCCCTGCACCGCCGCCTGTCGTTGGCATTGACAGCACTCACCACCGGCACCCCGATCCACGCCGAGATGGGCCACCGCTACCTCTAGCGTTACTCAACGCTCCGTCACTACCTACTCGCCTCCGAACGGGGGAACCCGGACGGCCCCACACCCCTGCTGACCAGCGCAGGAGCACGACCATTCGTGTGCTGACGACCCAGCGCCCGACCGCGCACACTCTGTGTCGTGACACGGTTCATTGAGGAAGCAGCATGATCGGCCACACGCCCCGCCACCGGGAGCCCGGCCACACCGCCAAGATGCTGCGCAAGGTGCGCTGGCTCCGGGTGACGCACCCACGCCCGTCAACAACGATCACCCTGGACCTGGATCCCGCCTGCCGCACTGCCGCGCTGTCCTCCGCGGCGGTCGCGCCGTAGGACCGGCCCGACCAGACCGACACCGACGGTCGTGCTCCACACCCACCACCAATAGAAACGCCTATACCCGCGGAGGCGGCCCCGGTGCGACGGAGCCGCCTCCCGCAACGTTCCGGCGCGGCGCTCTTCGATGAAGAGCGTGGGCGGGAGATGAACCAGGTCCTGTAGGAGTTCCTCGAGTGAGACCGAGGACGGGCCGACGATGACGCCCGCCGAGCGGCGTTGCTGCTGCTCAGCGGGCGTTTCGGCCTGGTGCTTGCGGAGGGCGTGGGATTCGAACCCACGGAGACGCGGAACGCCTCACCGGTTTTCAAGACCGGCGCCATCGGCCACTAGGCGAGCCCTCCAGCGGAACGTCGACCAGTCTGCCAGATCGCCTCCGAGCGTTGGCGGTCACCCGTGTGAGGGACGCCGGACGTTCGGGGGGTGGTGGCGGACTGGGCGACCGCGACCAGATGACATCGTGACACTCCGCCTCAAATGCCGCGTGACATCAGCCTGACCTGCGCAGACTCAGGGCGCAAGTGAAAAACCACAGGCGGGGGGCCTACGGCATGCATCTGTTCTTCAACGATCCACGGGTCGCGTACGTCACCAGGCATCGGCGGATCGTGCGGCATCCGTTGATGGCGCTGGTGGCGGGTGGGGTCGGGGTGGCGGCGCTGGGTGTGGTGATCGGTGCGGCGGGGTGGGAGCCGCCACAGCAGGGCAGGCCCGCACCGCAGGCGGCGCATCAGGGGATGGCGATGCCCGATCCGGTGCAGGACGTCAACCTGTACGGGGTGCCCGCCGCGCCGCAGCCGGTCCTGGACCTCGGTGCGCCGCCGCGGTCGCTGGCGGCACCGGCAAAGCCGCAGCAGCCGGCGAACGCGAAGGCCAAGGCCAAGGCGAAGACGGCCGAGAAGACCAGAGCGGCCACAACAGCGCCCACAACCCAGCCACCGGTGATCCCCGAACCAACCGTGGAACCCACCAACGAACCCACCGCAGAGCCGACCCAGGAGCCAACGGCAGCACCGACGGCAGAGCCAACGGCGGCACCGACCCGCTGGCACCCGGGCGTACAACACGAATGGCCGCAGAACCATGGTCACTGGCCGTGGGAGCAGAGTCAGGCCGCGACGCCGGACGCCAGGCAGCCGTAGCGCAAAATGGTCGGCATGCGCGCGATCACGATCGAGCAGCCGGGCGGTCCTGAGGCACTGCGGTGGACGGAGGTCCCCGATCCGGTGCCGGCACCGGACGAGGTGCTGATCGAGGTGTGCGCGGCCGGGGTCAACCGGGCCGATCTGCTGCAGCGGCAGGGGCATTACCCGCCGCCAGCAGGAGCGCCGCCGTATCCGGGCATGGAGGTGTCGGGGCGGATCGTGGCGGTCGGGGGTGGGTCGCACCACTGGCAGGTCGGTCAGGACGTGTGTGCGCTGATCTCGGGCGGTGGGTATGCCGAGTTGGCGGTGGCTCCGGTCGGGCAGCTGCTGCCCGTGCCGCGGAATGTGCCGGTGGAAGACGCGGCCGCGCTGCCCGAGGTGGCGGCTACGGTCTTTTCCAACGTCGTGGACGTGGCGGGGATCAGGCCGGGCGAGACGCTGCTGGTGCACGGTGGCGGCAGCGGGATCGGCACGTTCGCGGTGCAGCTCGGCAAGGCGCTCGGCGCGCACGTGGTGACGACGGCGCGGCAGGGCAAGCACGAGGCGTTGACGCGGCTCGGTGCGGACCGGGTGATCGACTACACGGTTGAGGACTTCAGCGCGACGGTCAAGGCGGACGTCATCCTCGACATCATCGGCGGCGCGTATCTGGCGGGCAACGTGAAGGCGCTCAACGAGGGTGGCCGGCTCGTCGTGATCGGGATGCAGGGCGGCCGGAAGGCGGAGCTCGACCTGGGTGCGCTGCTGGCCAAGCGCGGCAGCGTGTTCGCGACGGCGTTGCGCTCGCGTTCGCTGGCGCAAAAAGCTTCAATCATCCGTGGTGTACGGGAGGAAGTCTGGCCCCTGATCGACGAGGGCCTCATCGGGCCGGTCGTGCACAGCAGGGTGCCGCTGCCGGACGCCACCGAGGCTCACCGGCTGATGGAGTCCAGCGAGCACTTCGGCAAGATCATTCTGACGAGGCCGTAGTTCATTCTGACGAGGCCGTGGATCAGTCCGACGAGGCCGTGGATCAATCTGACGAGGCCGTGGACAGGATCACCGGGCCGGGGCCGCGGGTGGCGAGCCGGTCGGCCGCGTTGGCGAGCTGGCAGTTGCTCAGGGACAGGCAGCCGCATCCGATGCAGCCGGTCAGCGTGTCCCGGAGCCGCTCCAGCAGCGCGATCTGCGCGTCGAGGTGGCCACGCCAGTTCCGGGACAGCCGCGCCCAGTCGGCCCGGGTCGGCGTGCGGTTGGCGGGCAGGGAGGCCAGCGCTTCCTTGATCGTCTCCAGGGGGATGCCGACCTGCGCGGAGATCCTGATGAACGAGACGCGGCGCAGCTCGGTGCGCTCGTAGCGGCGCTGGTTGCCGCCGGTGCGGGTCGAGTGGATCAGGCCGAGCTTCTCGTAGAACCGCAGCGCGGATGGGGCGACTCCGCTGCGCGCCGAGAGTTCGCCGATCGTGAGGAGCTCAGCCATGCGGGTCAGCGCTTGCGCGACGGCTTACGGACCCGCTCACGGGAGAGGATCCACAGCGCCTCGACGCCGTCCTTCCAGGTGATCTTCTTGCCCTCTTCGCGGGTGCGCGCGCGGTAGCTGATCGGCACCTCGTAGGGCCGGTGCCGGTTGCGCAGCAGCTTGCCCGTCACCTCCGCCTCCATGCCGAAGCCGGCGGAGCGGATCTGCAGCGACCGGTAGAGCTCGACGGGCATGAGCTTGAAACAGGTCTCGAGGTCGCCGAGATAGCAGTTGTACAGCATGTTCGCGGCAGTGGTGACCGCCTTGTTGCCCATGACATACCAGAAGGAGAACGAGCTGTGGCTGCCGAAGGTCCGATTGCCGTAGACCACGGTCGCGCGGCCGTCGAGCACCGGCTCGAGCAGCTTCGGGATGTCCTGCGGGTCGTATTCGAGGTCGGCGTCCAGGATGACCATGTAGTCACCGGTGGCGTGCTCGACCGCAGTGCGGATGGCTGCGCCCTTGCCCTTGTTCCTGGGGTGCAGCACGACGCGGATGCGCTCGTCGTGCAGTGCGTTCAGGATCTCGGCGGTGCGGTCCCGACTTCCGTCGTCGACGATGACAAGCTCGGTCTCAGTCGGGTAGTCCACGTCGAGCGCCTGCTTGATGGCGTCGGCGACCCGGACTTCCTCGTTGTAGACCGGCATCAGGATCGACAGTTTCATCACGATCTCCGAAGGTTCGGGCCTGGGAACATCAGACTAGCCTCCCATCACCCTTGCGTGTGATGTCCCCGCCTGGGGTTGCACACCTCGTACGGTGTGGCCTATGACGAGCGCAGCGAAGCAGTTGGGCGACGAAGCGTACATCGCGGTGACGACGTTCCGCCGCGACGGGACGCCGGTGTCCACCCCGGTGTGGGTCGCGGGGGACGGCGAGGCGTTGGTGATCTGGACCGTCGGCGAGTCCGGCAAGGTCAAACGGATCCGCAGGGACGGCAGGGTGACGGTCGCCCCGTGCACGGTGCGCGGCGTGCCGACCGGCGAAGCGGTGCCGGGACACGCGACGGTCCTCGGCGCCGACGGCGGCCGGACCGCGCGGGAGCTCATCAAGCGGAAGTACGGCCTGCGCGGCCGCCTGTTCGTCTGGATGAGCATCAGGCGGCGCGGCGCGGACGCGACGGTCGGCGTGCGGATCACGCTGGACTGAACGGCCGGCGTCGCACAAAGCAACGCGCTCGGATCACCGGGGGGTGACGATCCGAGCGCGTTGCGGGAACAAGCGTGTTGTTTTGGCACCTGAGGGAGGCGCGAGGTAGGGTTGCGCCTCAGTCGCCCTGGCGCTGCTGCGGGATCTGTCCCTGGAGCAGGGCGCGCACCTCGGATTCGCGATAGCGGCGGTGCCCACCGAGGGTGCGGATAGCGCTCAGCTTGCCCGCCTTCGCCCATCGGGTGACGGTCTTCGGGTCGACGCGGAACATCGACGCGACCTCAGCCGGCGTTAGCAACGGCTCAGGCTCATGCGTGCGAGATGGCATCGGTCACTCCTCCACAGGTACCCAGGAACGTCGGACGGGGTCCCGCCGGCCGACGCGTTTCCTATGGTCCGGCTAGTCCCCGATGTCCGACATGGGCCGAACGGCTGAAGGTCCCTGTATGGACGGATGATGAATAAGTGAATTTTCCCATTTTGATGACACGAAATGGGATAAAGCGGGACCGGATGTGACGCTGTGTGGGTGAGTCGATACGAATCTAGCTCACCCGACCGGGTGAGCGGTAGCCCACAAAGTCCTCCCAATAACCCATAACGGACACCCCTGAGGAGCGATTCGGTTGCTAAGGGTGACACCCGTTCGTGGCAGTAGGGATCCGGACATTTATCACCGCCGATGCCAAGATCCAGACCTCCGGCCGATGTCACCCGAAGGGGTTACCCGGACCCCGACCGATCCACTGACAGGCCGCGTTCCGCCGTCAATCACCGCCAGTGATCGCCCGGGCGACGGTGCGCCAGGCACCGGCCTTCCACTTGCGCGGTGGTGCGAATCCGAAATTCCGGGCCTAATAGCGCGGCGCTGGGCGGTGGGGTCAGCGGCGGCGGGTGGCGGAATGCCCGGACCGCCCAGGGTCGGCGCCGGGCGAGGACCGCGGCACCCGCACCCTGTGCCGCGCCCCCGGCCGCGGACCGGCGGGAGCGGTCAGTTGCAGCGCTCCAGCAGCTGCACGGCACGCCAGCGCTCGACCAGCTTCTCGTACACCTCGGTCGCCTCGTCGGCGTCGCCGCGCGCCACGCTCGACAGCCCCGCCGACACCAGGCCCGGCGAGTCGTCCTCGACGAGGGTCTCGTCGGAGAGCAGACCGACCAGGCCGCCGTAGTCCAGCTCCACGATCGACCGGGAGTGGAACTCCTCCAGCCACCGGGCGGTCTCCTCGACCGCGACGGTGATCGGCGCGTCGCCGATGGCGCGGCGCAGCACCGCGTATGCCCGGTGCGCCCGCCGGCGGGCCTTGGAGATCTCGGTGCGATAGCGCAGGACCCGGCGCCCGGGGCGCAGCGAGAGCTCCCGCTCCTCCAGGTCGACGAAGACAAACCAGCGCAGCGGCACGCCCCAGGTGGCGACCTGCTCGTGGACGCGGGGCAGACCGCGCTCCAGGACGTGGTCGCCGCTGCGCCAGTCGTCGACGATGGTCTGGGCCAGGCCAGCGAGGACCGGCGGGACGAAGGCGTCGGCGATCACGCTCGGCACGCCGTCGCGGGCGGTGAGCGCGGCCTCGGCGACGCGGATGCGCAGGTTCCAGGGGCAGACGAGCAGGGTGTCGTCGGCCTCCAGGACGTAGGCCTCGTCGGGAAGGTCGGGCAGGCGCGTCCATCCGGCGCCGAGCGCCTCGATGACCGCGGTCCGCTGGCGGCCGGGCCCGTCGGACAGCGCAACGGCCCGGCCCTCCTTCACGTAGCGACGCCAGTACAACTGGTGGTCGCGGTCGAAGGCGGCCAGCGGCTCGTATACCCGCAGGTATGACGCGAAGAGCGACGGCACGGCCCGATCGTCGCACGAAACTGTCGTCCATCGGTATTAGGGTCGGGTACACAGGCGCCGTCTCACGAGGATCGGCCCCACCGACACAGGAGCATCCATGGGTGTCTTCACCACCAGCCACGAGCAGGTCGTCTACTGTCACGACCGGCCGTCCGGCCTGCGCGCGATCATCGCCATCTACTCGACGGCGCTCGGACCGGCGTTGGGCGGGACCCGTTTCTATCCGTATGCGTCGGAGGATGACGCCCTGCACGACGTGCTCGACCTGTCGCGCGGGATGGCCTACAAGAACGCCCTGGCGGGGCTCGACCTCGGCGGCGGCAAGGCCGTGATCTGGGGTGACCCGGACAAGGACAAGAGCGAGGCGCTGCTGCGCGCCTATGGCCGGTTCGTCCAGTCGCTCGGTGGCCGGTATTACACGGCGTGCGATGTGGGCACGTATGTGCAGGACATGGACATGGTGGCGAAGGAGACCCGGTTCGTCACCGGACGCTCCGAGTCGCACGGTGGCGCGGGTGATTCGTCGGTCCTTACCGCCTATGGGGTCTTCCAGGGCATGCGAGCGGCCGCCGAGCACCGCTGGGGCAGCCCGACACTGGCCGGTCGGCGGGTCGGCATCGCCGGTCTCGGCAAGGTCGGCAAGCACCTCACCAAACACCTGATCGACGACGGCGCGGCGGTCGTCGCGACCGACGTCTCGGAGCGTGCGGTCGAGTGGGCCCAGTTCACATATCCGCAGGTCGACCTGCTCGATGGCGCCGACGAGCTGGTCGCCGCGGACCTCGATGTGTATGCGCCGTGCGCGCTCGGCGGGGCGCTCAACGACGAGACGGTGGCGGTGCTGCGCGCCAAGATCGTCGCGGGTGCGGCGAACAACCAGCTGGCTCACCCGGGGGTGGAGAAGCTGCTCGCCGAGCGCGACGTGCTCTACGCGCCGGACTATGTCGTCAACTCGGGCGGGGTCATCCAGGTGGCCGATGAGATCGAGGGCTTCAACTTCGCCAGGGCACAGCAGCGGGCCGGCCGGATCTTCGACACCACACGGGAGATCCTGCAGCTCGCGGCCGCTGAGGGGGTCCCACCGGCGGTTGCCGCGGACCGTCTCGCCGAACGGCGGATGGCCGACGTCGGAAGGCTCCGTACGATCCTGTTGTAAGCGTGACGACCACGGTCCGACGGTGGTGCTTACCCAACTGGTCCGGTCGGGTAAGCAACGCCACCGAATTGGTCAGCAGGGGCGAGATGCCGAAAGGTGCCCTCGACATGTA
This sequence comes from Dactylosporangium siamense, assembly GCF_016862795.1. Classification (GTDB taxonomy): domain Bacteria; phylum Actinomycetota; class Actinomycetes; order Mycobacteriales; family Micromonosporaceae; genus Dactylosporangium; species Dactylosporangium siamense. Next base: position 276,155 of record NZ_BONQ01000083.1, read on the forward strand.
CCGTAAGAGCCACGAGAGATGCCTGACGTTGTCGGGGCCTGCCGGTAATGGCTGCCCCGTAATTCTGTGCGAGGGGGTCGAGCCATGGGGCGCGGCCGTGCGAAGGCCAAGCAGACTAGGGTGGCCAGGGAGTTGAAGTACCACTCCCCCAACACCGACCTCGACGCGTTGCAGCGCGAGCTCGCGGGCAGCCCGAAGTCTTACGACGACTACGCCGGTTCCGGCGAGCAAGTCGACGATGAGGCCGACGACGAGGACGACGGTAACTACGACGACTCCTCCAGCGACAGCGATTGGCGCTCACGGAGTCGTTGATCATCGGTCAACCCGGCTGACGGGCACGTGGAGACCCCACGTGCCCGCGTCGTGTCCGAGGCGCCCGCGCGGTGGCCGTTCTCTCGACGGCGCACCGCGTGGGCGTCCAGGCACATCTTGATGCTTCTGGAGCGACCCTCAACGGGGACGGTTGTTCCAGTTGTAGAAGGTCGGGATGTTCTCGAAGTGGTTCCAGGCGCAGACGGCGTTCGCGCCGTCCTCACCACTCGCCTCCGCTCGGGCGGCCCTTGCCACAGCGGCCTCGTCGAGCAGCACACGAAGGCCGTCAGCGGCCCCGTGGACTCGCTCGGTGACCGGGTCAGCGTGCTCCGGCATGGTCCAGCACTCCCTCCAGAAGGCAAATCTTGCTGTTGCGGCAGTGATTCGTCTCGGTGCCGTCGAACCTGCCGTGCTCGAAGTAGCGGTTCGCCGCGTGGGCGCCGCCGCAGAAGCCGAAGTACGGGCACGTCGAGCGGCACGCCTCGACGCCGCGCAGGTACTCCGGCACCCATCCTGCGGAACCGGCAGCACCGGCCAGGATGGTGGCCAGGGACGTCTCCAGGACGTTGCCGGACGAGAAGTCGCCGTAGTGGGCGTCGGTGAACCCCGCCAGCTCGGGTGAGAGCAGGAAGACCCGGCCGTCGGCCGCGATCGTCGGGATCGGGTCGAGCGCGGCCGGCAGGACGTCGTCGGCACCGCCGGACAGGACCGCGCCGGCGTAGCGGAGGGTCCACTCGATCTCCCGCACGTGGATGCGCGGGTCGCGCCGCCACGCCGCCACGAGCTCGGCCCAGAAGGCGCGGACCGGGGCGGCGCCGAAGTCGTTGGCGCGGGCGTTGACGCCCTCCTGCTCCTCGATGTTGATCCCGAGGACGTCGCAGCCGAGGTCGAGGAAGTAGTCGTAGAGCCGGGTGGCGAGGCCTGGTGCCGGGCGACCGACGACGCACAGCGCCGAGAACGGGATCTCGTGCCGGCGCAGCGTCTCGATGCCGCGGAGGATCCGCTGATACGCGGGAGACCCCCCACGGTCGATCCGCTCACCGTTGAGGTCCGGTGGCCCGTCGACGCTGACACTGACATGCATCTGGTGCTCGGTGAAGAACTCGCACCAGGCGTCGTCGATGAGCGTGGCGTTGGTCTGCACGTGGTGCTCGACGCCCTCGAAGGGGGCCATCAGCTCGGCGAGCGCCGGGCGGCCCGCGGCCAGGGGCTCGCCACCGTGCCAGACCACAGAGAAACGGTCATTGCGGGCGGCCCACTCGTTGACGGAGGCCGCGACCGCTGCCGCCGTCGCCGGGCTCATCCGGTCGTTGCGGGACCGGAACGGCAGGTAACAGTACGTGCAGTCCAGGTTGCACAACGTCGTGGGCTGCAGCACGACATAGCCTGGGATCGGCGAGATGCCCCGCATGCCGTTCCACGACACCGCCCCGTCCTCCTTTTGGGCGTAGGGACGTGTCGCTTCAGCCTAGGTCTCTTGCCCCGTTGCGGTAAGACCCGGCGGATCAGATACGTGCGATTTGCTCAATCCCGCACATTCCGACAGCAGAACGGTTCAGGGCGCCGTCGCAGCGACTTCCGACGGCGCCCTGTCACTGAATCTCTGGTCAGCCCCGCGTGTGCGAGCCGACCATCTGCACCTGGCCGGTGCCCTCGATGACCTCGCCGACCTGCCAGGCGTCGAGACCGCGGCCGGCGAGGAACGCCAGGGTGCGGTCCGCGTCCTCGGCGGACACGACGGTCAGCATGCCGACGCCCATGTTGAAGGTGCTCTCCATCTCCATGTCGTCGATGCGCCCCTTGGTGCGCACGAGCTCGAAGATGGGCTGCGGGCGCCAGGTCGAGCGGTCGACGACCGCGTCGACGTGCTCCGGCAGGACCCGGACCAGGTTGCCGGGGATGCCGCCACCGGTCACGTGGGCATACGCGTGGACCTCGCTCTCGGTGATGAGGTCGAGGCAGTCCTTCGCGTAGATCCGGGTCGGCGTGAGCAGCTCCTCACCGAGGGTGCGCTGCGAGCCGAACTCGTCGATCACGCTGTCCAGCCGCATCCGGCCGGCGCCGAGCAGCACGTGCCGGACCAGCGAGTAGCCGTTGGAGTGCAGCCCGGTGGAGCGCAGGGCGATGACGACGTCGCCGACCTCGACCCGGTCGCGGCCGAGGATCTTGTCCTCTTCCACCACACCGACGCCGGTGCCGGAGATGTCGTACTCATCGGGGCGCATCACACCCGGGTGCTCCGCGGTCTCGCCGCCGAGCAGGGCACAGCCCGCGTAGCGGCAGCCGTCGGCGATGCCCGCGCCGATCTCCGCGACCCGGTCCGGCACGACCTCGCCGCAGGCGATGTAGTCGAGCAGGAACAGCGGCTCGGCGCCGCAGGCCACCAGGTCGTCGACGACCATCGCGACGAGGTCGATGCCGACCGTGTCGTGGATGCCCATGGCCTGGGCGATGGCGAGCTTCGTGCCGACGCCGTCGGTCGACGAGGCGAGAATCGGGCTCTTGTACTTCTTCAGATCGAGCCGGAACAGCCCGGCGAACCCGCCGATGTCACCCATGACCTCGGGCCGGTGGGTCCGGTGCACCTTGGTGCGGAGCAGCTCGACGGCCTTCTCGCCGGCGTGGATCGACACGCCCGCGTCCGCATACGTCACGGTGCGCCTGCGGCTCCTGCCGTTGCCGGCGGTCCACAACTGCCGCTCGGGGGTGCTGCCCTGGCCGGTCTCACCGGCCTTGTCGGCGCGCTCATCCACGTGCGTCACTTTCTCCCCTTTGATTGCCTCGGCGGCGGCCACCGCATGTTGCTATGGGTGGGCGGGTCACGGGCGCAGCAGTGCGCCCGAACCGCCCGGACTGGCGGCGACGCTGACCGCGCCACCGTCCGTCGTGGTGGGAGCGGCCCCCGCCGCACGCGCCACACCTTCCAGGACGTGCTTGCCGATCACGTTGTCGGTCGGCAGCTCGATCGGATACTGACCGTCGAAGCACGCGCTGCACAGCCGGTTGGCCGGCTGCTCCGTTGCCGCGATCAGGCCGGGCAGCGACACGTAGCCGAGCGAGTCGGCGCCGATCGACCGGCGGATACCCTCCAGGTCGAGCCCGTTGGCGAGCAGCTCCGCCCGGGTAGCGAAGTCGATGCCGTAGAAGCACGGCCACTTGACCGGCGGCGACGAGATGCGGACGTGCACCTCGACGGCACCAGCTTCGCGCAACATACGCACGATCGCACGTTGAGTGTTGCCGCGCACGACGGAATCGTCGACAACCACGAGGCGTTTGCCCCGCACGTTGTCGCGCAGCGGGTTGAGCTTGAGCCGGATGCCCAGCTGACGGATCGTCTGGGACGGCTGGATGAAGGTGCGCCCGACGTAGGCGTTCTTGACCAGGCCGTGGCCGAACGGGATGCCGGACTCGGTCGCGTAGCCGATCGCGGCCGGCGTGCCGGACTCCGGCACGGGGATGACCATGTCGGCCTCGACCGGGTGTTCCTTGGCCAGGGTCCGGCCGATCGCCACACGCGCGGCGTGGACGTTGCGCCCGACGATGGTGGTGTCGGGGCGGGCCAGGTAGACGTACTCGAACAGGCAGCCCTTGGGGTCCGGGGTGCCGAAGCGGCTGGAGCGCAGGCCGTGCTCGTCGATGGCGATCAGCTCGCCGGGCTCGATCTCGCGCACGACGCTGGCGCCGACGATGTCGAGCGCGGCGGTCTCGCTCGCCACCACCCAGCCACGCTCGAGCCGGCCGAGGACCAGCGGGCGGACGCCGTTGACGTCCCGGGCCGCATACAGGGTGTCCTCGTCCATGAAGACGAAGCTGAACGCGCCCCGCAGGGTCGGCAGCACGTCCAGGGCGGCGGCCTCGACGGACAGGTCGGGGCGGGCCGCGAGCAGCGCGGTCACCAGCGCGGTGTCGTTGGTGGAGTTCATCTGGTCGCGCTCGCCGAGCTCGGCGACGCGGCGGGCCAGCTCGGCCGTGTTGACCAGGTTGCCGTTGTGCGCCAGGGCGATCGTGGTGCCGCCCCGGTCCTCACCGGCGGCGGTCGACCGCAGCGTGGGCTGCGCGTTCTCCCAGTTGGAGCCACCGGTGGTCGAATACCGCGCGTGGCCGATCGCGATGTGGCCGCGCAGGCTCGCCAGGGTCGGCTCGTCGAAGACCTGCGAGACGAGGCCCAGGTCCTTGTACACCACCACGCCGGAACCATCGGACACCGCGATGCCGGCCGCTTCCTGACCACGGTGCTGCAACGCATACAGCCCGTAGTAGGTCATCTTCGCGACCTCTTCGCCCGGCGCCCATACGCCGAACACACCGCACTTGTCCTGGGGACCTGGACGCTGGGGGTCGAGCTCGTGGCTCAACCGGCCATCGCCTCGGGGCACGTTGCCGCTCCTGTCGTCGCAGTTGCCGGGATTCGTCGGCGGTGTGGGTCGAGGGGAGTCCGACCTGATAGGCGCCGGTATTCGGTCGCCTTCGCGAGGCAAAGTGTACGCGAGGAATTGGCCATGACGCACAGCCACAGTTCGCGCGCAGTTCGTAATCAGTGTTGCGCACGGAATGTGGAGTCACAAGGGTAGATACGGCGATAAATCAGCCCGAACCCCGCTCGCGCGGATCTTCCCGGTGCTGACTGCTTCGTGCCACGATTTCCGACCCGTGGCGATCTCGAGCCACGTGACGGGGTCGGTCTCGACGACGTTGGGTGGCGTACCTCTCGTATGGCGCGGTCCCTCGACACATTGAATCGCACCGTACGGAGGAACCCGCACCTCCACCGAACGGCCGGGAACTCGGGCCCGCAGGTCAGCCAGGAGGTCGCGCACCGCGTCACGCAGCGCTAGCCGGTCCGGTTCGAGTCCGTCATCCAGCGCAGAAAGGACGGTTTGCGCCGTGTCGGAATATCGGTGCGGAGTGGACATGCCGGGACAATACGACCCTCTGTGGGCCGGTCGCAACACCCTGCGCCTTTCGCCGACCCCTGTGGACAAGGCATAGTTTGCTGCGGCGCACCATGCAAAGCGAGCCCCGCTCGCATGTTGGACCATAGACAGACATGCTCGGCAGAGACGCTCGGGTGAAAGTCAAGATCCGGAGGGGTGTGGACGTGACTACCCACCGACGAGCCTTGCTGCTCCGCGCAGGGGCGGCGGCCGTACTGGTGACGGGAACGCTGATCGCAACGGTGGCGACGCCGGCGTTCGCGGCGGTCACCTCGAGCGTGTCCACCGGCTCGTTCGAAATCAACCCAGGTGAGACGAAGAACGTCACCATCACCCTGACCAACAGTGACGGGCAGCCCGACACGGTCAAGGTGGGCGTCAGCGTCAACAACGGCAACCTGTCCGTCAAGGGAGTCGCCGCCACCGGTGTCACCGGCTGCGACTCCGGCGGCGCGACGGCCGAGTGCGCGGCCGTGGTGGTGCCCGGCAACGGCACCAAGGACGTCTCGTTCCAGGTGTCGGCGAAGAGCCCCGGCAACATCCCGGCCGGCTCCAGCCAGCAGGCCGAGGTCAGCGTCACGTCGCCGAGCGCCCAGGGCAACAGCAAGGTCACCATCACGGCGAAGGGTCCCGCCGCGCAGACGGCGCCGGCGTCGCAGACGGTGACCGAGGTCTCAGGCACGGTGACCGACTCGACAACCGGTAAGGGCGTCAAGGGCGCCACGGTCGTCCTGGAGGACGGCGCGGGCAAGAGCCGGCAGGCGACCACCAACGACGCCGGCTCGTATCGCTTCCTCGGCACCGAGACCAGCCCGATCGCGCCCGGCAACATGCAGCTGTCCGTGACGACGAACGGCTACGACGCCGCGTCGAAGGACATCGGTGGCCAGGCCGGCAAGGCGAACACCAAGGTCAACATCCCGGTCGTGCCGATCGGTTCGACCGCCACGCCGGTGGCGCCGCCGGCGGACGAGGCGAGCACGCCGGCCGGCGCTGACTCGCAGTCCGCGGCGCCCGGTGCGAACAACACCACCAACGCCTCGAACGACAGCGGCAGCGGCCTCTCGTCGTACATCCTGATCGCGCTCGGCGCGCTCCTGGTGATCTTCGGCATCGTGGCGATCGTGCTGCTCCTGCGCCGTCGCGGCGACGATGACGACGAGGAGCTCGAGGAGGAGCCGGCGCCGCGGCGCGGTGGCGGCGGGGGCCAGCGCCCCGGCTACCGGCAGCCGCAGGCCGACCCGACGATGGTCGGCGCGATGGGCGGTTCTCCCACGATGATCAACCGGGGTGCCGCCAACGACGCGACCGCGATCGTGCGGCCGGGCCGGGCCAACGACTACGACGTGCCGCCGGACCCGTACGGCGCGCCGCTGCCGCGGGCCGGCTCGGGCTACGGCGCCGCCAGTGCGGGTGCGGGCTACGGTGCCGCGAACGGCGGCGGCTACAACGACCAGGCCGGCTTCGCCCAGGGTGCCCCGTCGGCCGGGGCGGGCTACGGCCCGTCGTCGCGGCCGGCGGTCGACCCCTACGGCCCGGACTACGGCGCCGGCGGTGGCAACGGCTACGGCGACCAGGCCGGCGGCTACAGCGCGGCGGGTGGCGCTCAGGGCGGCGGCGCGTACGCCGACTCCACCCAGCGCTGGGAGCCGGAGGCCGGCAACGGCTACGCCGGTGGCCAGAACAACGGCGGCCAGAACAACGGCGGCGGCTACAACGGCGGCGGTGCCAACGGATACGGCGCCGAGTCCGGCCAGAACGGCTACGGCGGCGGCCAGGGTGGCTACAACGGCGGCGGCGGCGGCAACGGGTACGGCGCCGACCAGGGCGGCTACCAGGGCGGTGGCGCCGGTGGCTACGGCCCGCAGGCCGGCCAGGGTGGCTACGGCGGCGGCGCGGGCGACGGTTACCCGAGCGCCGGCGACGGCTACCCGAGTGCCGGTGGTGGCGGCTACGGCCCGAGCGCCGGCAACGGCTACAACGGTGGCCAGGGCGGCAACGGCGGCCAGGGCGACTACGACGGCCCGTACGCCGGCCGCGGTGGCTACGAGCAGCGCGGTGGCTACGAACCCGCCGCCGGCGGGCAGCGTGGCGGCTACGAACCGGCCGCCGGCTACGAGCGCGACGGCTACGAGCGGGTGCCGGAGCCGCCGAGGGCCGGCAACGGCTACGAGGGCGGCAACAACAACTACGAGCAGCGCGGTGGCTACGGCGAGCCGCAGGGCGGTTCCCGCGGCCAGGCCGGCAACAACCGCCGGTCGCTGGACTGGCTCGACGACTGATCCACCGACACACGACGAAAACGGCGCCCCACGGGGCGCCGTTTTCGTGTCCGGGCCGGCAAGGAAGGATGGCCTGGGGCCGCACGGACGACCAGGCCCGCGACTCCGATCATCCGGAAAGATCCGCTCCGGAAGCGGCCGGTGTGGGTCCTTGAGATCGGGGGCAGCCACGTCACGGCCGCCGGGAGCGGGCCCGCGAAGCGTGGAAAGGGCTAGGCGGGGGCGAAGGACTGGCCGGTCAGCACCGGGACGGTGTGCGAGACGCCGGTCTGGACGGCGAGCCGGACGTCGTCGGCGAAGCCGCGCAGGATCAGCTCCTGGCCGCTGACACACCGCCGGACGGCGGCCGGCACGTTACGGACCGAGGCGAGCGCGGCCAGGCTGACCGCGGCCTCGACCGACAGCGGCACCCCCAGCATCGACAGTCCGTCCAGGACGGCCGCGGCACCCAGCAGGTCTTCGACGCACGGGCGCAGGGCGCCGTCGGGCCACAGTTCGCCGGCGGCGACCACCCCGATCGGGCGGGTCGCGGTGCCGTGGCCCTGGCCGTGCAGCCAGCGGGCGACCGCCGGGGCGTTGCGCAGGCAGGCCGCGACGACCGGTACACCGGTGGAAGCGGCGGCGGAACAGATCGACGCGCCGTTGGGTGAGGGCAGGACCAGCTCCGCGACGACGGGTGCGCTCTGCAGCGCCGCCGGGGAGAGTGACCACGGCGACGCGTCGGAGATCTGCTGGCGGCCGACGGCGACGGCGGCACCGATCCGGTCGGCGTAGGCGCGGGCCTGGTCGCTCCAGGGGAACGGGTGGACCCGCATGCCGCGGCCGACGGCGATGTCGACCGCGGTGGAGAACGACAGGACGTCGACGACGACCAGGACCGAGCAGACGCGCGCCAGCTCAGCGGCGCCCGCCGGCCCCCAGTCGAAGCGGGCGCCGGAGCCGGGCTGGCTGAAGACGCCTTCGGTCATCGTCAGGCGTCGGGATCGCGGGGCGGCGCATCCGTGGAGGCTGCGTCGTCCTTGGAGATGTCCACGGCGGGCGGCCCGGAGACCGATGCCGACGACGGCACCTCGGGCACCTCCGGTGCGTCGACCGCGTCGAAGATCCCGCCACCGGAGACCGGTGCCTCCTCCGCCACGGCGGCCTCACCGTCGACGCCGCTGTGGTCCTCGTGATCGTCATCGGGGGACGACGGCGAAGGCGAGGAGGTCGACGCGTAGGACGGCGGCTCGGTGGAGAGGTCGCCGAACAGCGCCGGCAGCGTGCCCTTCCAGGCCGAACGCAGCTCGTCGAGCGAGATCGTGAACTGCCCCCGCACGTCCAGGGCCCGGCTGCGGCCGTCGACGCTCCCGATGACGGCGGCCGGCAGGCCGTGCTGGGCGCACAGCGCGGTGAACGCCATCTCGTGGCCGCGGGGCACCGAGACCAGCGCGCGGGCGGTCGACTCGGAGAACAGCGCGACGAACGGGTTGAGTCCCTCCGGCAGCGTGATGTTGGCGCCCTTGTCGTAGCGCAGCGTCGTCTCGACGAGGGCCTGGGCCAGGCCGCCGTCGGAGAGGTCGTGCGCGGAGGAGAGGTGGCCGCGCTCGCCCGCCTCGGTGAGGACGGAGGCGAGGATGCGCTCACGGACCAGGTTGACCCTGGGCGGCTGGCCGCCGAGGTGGTTGTGCGTCACCCAGGCCCACTCGGAGCCGGACAGCTCCTCCTGGGTCTCGCCGAGCAGCATGATCACGTCGCTGTCGCCGCCGAAGCCCATCGGGACGCGGGAGCCGACGTTGGAGATCACGCCGAGGACGGCGACGACCGGCGTCGGGTGGATGGCCTGTGAGCCGGTGGAGTTGTAGAAGCTGACGTTGCCGCCGGTGACCGGGATGCCGAGCTCCTGGCAACCGTCGGCGAGGCCGCGGACCGCTTCGGCGAACTGCCACATGACCTGCGGGTCCTCCGGCGAGCCGAAGTTGAGGCAGTCGGATACCGCGAGCGGCGTCGCACCGGAGGCGGCGACGTTGCGGTAGGCCTCCGCGAGGGCGAGCTTCGCGCCGTTGTACGGGTCGAGCCGCGCGAAACGGGCATTGCCGTCGGTGGAGATCGCGATGCCGAGGCCGCTCTGCTCGTCGATGCGGATGACGCCGGAGTTCTCCGGCTGGGCGAGGATCGTGTTGCCCTGCACGTAGCGGTCGTACTGCTCGGTGACCCAGCTCTTGTCGCACAGGTTGGGGCTGGCGGCCAGGCGCAGCAGCGTCTCGCGCAGCTCCACGCCCGTGCGGGGGCGGGGCAGCGTCTCGGCGCGGTCGGCCTGCAGCAGGATCAGGTCGGCGGGCTCCCGCATCGGCCGGGCGTAGACCGGGCCGTCGTCGACGAGCGAGCCGGGCGGGACGTCCACGACGACCTCGCCGTGCCAGCTGATGACCAGCCGGCCGCCCTCGGTGACCCGGCCGATCGCGGTGGCGATCACGCCCCAGCGCTCGGCGACCCGGAGCACCTCGTCGAGCTTGCCCTCCTCGACGATGAGCAGCATGCGCTCCTGCGACTCGCTGGCGAGGACCTCCTGCGGGTCCATCGACGCCTCGCGCAGCGGCACCAGGTTCAGGTTGACGTCCATGCCGGTGCCGGCCGACGCGCTGGTTTCGGTGAGCGCGCAGGTGAGCCCGGCCCCGCCGAGGTCCTGGACACCGACGATGAGCTCCCGCTCGTACAGCTCGAGGCAGCTCTCGATGAGCAGCTTCTCGATGAACGGGTCACCCACCTGCACCGCCGGTCGGCGGGCCGGGCCGTCGCTGTTGAAGGTGGCGCTGGCCAGCACCGACACGCCGCCGATGCCGTCGCGGCCGGTCTTGGCGCCCAGGAGCACGACCACGTTGCCGGGGCCGTGCGCCTCCTTGTTCTGCAGCCGGTTGACCGGGAGCACGCCGACGCACAGCGCGTTGACCAGCGGGTTGCCCTGGTAGCAGGGGTCGAAGACGACCTCGCCGCCGATGTTGGGCAGGCCGAGGCAGTTGCCGTAGCCACCGACGCCGGCGACGACGCCGGGCAGGACCCGCTTGGTGTCCTCGTGGTCCGCGGCGCCGAAGCGCAGCGGGTCCATCACGGCGACCGGGCGGGCGCCCATGGCGAGGATGTCGCGGACGATGCCGCCGACGCCTGTGGCCGCGCCCTGGTAGGGCTCGACGAAGCTGGGGTGGTTGTGGGACTCGACCTTGAACGTGACCGCGATCTCGTCGGAGATCCGGATGACCCCGGCGTTCTCCCCGATCCCGGCCAGCATCAGATCCGAGGCGGGCGCCTTCTCGCTGAACTGCCGCAGGTGGACCTTGCTGCTCTTGTACGAGCAGTGCTCGCTCCACATGATCGAATACATAGCGAGCTCGGACGAGGTCGGCCGGCGGCCGAGGATCTCCTTGATCCGCTCGTATTCGTCCTCGCGGAGGCCGAGGTCCTCGTAGGGCTGCTCCTCGTCAGGAGTCTCGGTGGCGTGCGAGACGGTGTCGAAACCCGTTGTGGCGGTCATACACGAGCTCCCAGGTGTGCGAGCACGGACGTGAAGATGCCCAGCCCGTCGATCGACGGACCGGTCAGCACCTCGACGGCGTGCTCCGGGTGGGGCATGATCCCGACGACGTTGCCGGCAGCGTTGGTGATCGCGGCGATGTCGTGCAGCGAGCCGTTGGGGTTGCCGCGGATGTAGCGCGCGACGACCCGCCCCTCGCCTTCGAGCTCGTCGAGCGTGCGCTCGTCGGCCATGTAGCAGCCTTCGCCGTTCTTGACCGGGATGAGGATCTCCTGGCCCTGCTGGAAGCCGCCCGTCCACGCGGTCGTGGTGCTCTCCACGCGCAGCGCCTGGTCCCGGTTGCGGAAGTGCAGGTGCTGGTTGCGGGTCAGCGCGCCAGGCAGCAGGTGGGCCTCGCACAGCACCTGGAAGCCGTTGCAGATGCCGAGCACGGGCAGGCCGTCACCGGCCGCCTTGATGACCGACTCCATGACCGCGGAGAACCGGGCGATGGCGCCGGCGCGCAGGTAGTCCCCGTAGGAGAAACCACCCGGCAGGATGACGGCGTCCACGCCGAACAGCTCGGCGTCGGCGTGCCAGAGCGAGATCGGCGCCGCGCCGGTCAGGTGCACGGCCCGGGCGGCGTCGCGGTCGTCGAGCGAACCGGGGAACGTGACGACACCGATCCGGGCGGTCATGCGTCCTCACTCCGTTCCGGGCGCATGCCCTGACACTGAGCCCCTGATGACCGGCCCAAGACGCTTCGCTGGCCGGTCATGCCGTCACCTCCGCTGCGCTCCGGCGCCGGCCTGACCCAGAGGCTGAGCTCATGGTGCCCGACCCTCCGCTCCGCTCCGTGCCGGTCACTGGTCCCCGCCCTCGGCCGGCGTCTCCTCGACCCGCAAGGTGAAGTCTTCGATCACCGGGTTGGCGAGGAGCTTGTCGGCGATCTCACGGGCCCGGTCGAGGTCGGCGGCGCCGTCGAACTCGATCTCGATCCGCTTGCCGATGCGCACGGATGCCACGTCGGCGACGCCGAGACGTGGCAGCGCGTTCGCGACCGCCTGACCCTGGGGGTCCAGGATCTCCGGTTTGAGCATGACGTCCACCACGACGCGGGCCACGGGGCACTCCTGACAGTTGAGTCGGGCGCTCGAGGGCGAGCGACACGAGCCTACCGGGCGGGGCAACGCCGCAGATCACCGGCTATGAGGCCACCGGAGCCGATCTTGAACGCTGCCCTGAAACATCGCCCGCCACGCATCTTAGCGGCCCGCTCCGGGATCAAGATCCGCCGCTCACAGGATGGGCGGCGGCACGTAGCCACCCGCCTCCGGGTGCTTCGCGGTGATCTCGGCGACGGCCGAGACAATGGCGCTGACCTGCGATGATGCCGCTCCGACGAACTGCTGCGGGTCCGCCACCAGGGCGTCGATCTCGCCCTGGGACAGCCGCAACCGCTCGTCGCCGGCCAGCCGCCGCAGGAGGTCGTTGTCCTGGATGCCCTTTTCGCGCATGGCGAGCGCCACTGCGACGGCGTGCTCCTTGATCGCTTCGTGAGCATCCTCACGGCCGACGCCCTTCCCGACGGCGGCCACCAGGACCCGCGTCGTGGCGAGGAACGGCAGGTAGCGGTCCAGCTCGCGGGCGACGACCGCCGGATATGCCCCGAACTCGTCCAACACGGTGAGGAACGTGGCGAACAGCCCGTCCACGGCGAAGAACGCGTCCGGCAACGCCACCCGGCGCACCACCGAGCACGACACGTCGCCCTCGTTCCACTGGTCCCCCGCCAGCTCCCCGACCATCGACAGGTAGCCCCTGGTGATCACGGCGAGCCCGTTGACCCGCTCGCAGGAGCGCGTGTTCATCTTGTGCGGCATCGCCGACGAGCCGACCTGCCCCGGTTTGAAGCCCTCCGTGGCCAGCTCGTATCCCGCCATCAGCCGGATCGTGGTCGCCAGGCTCGACGGTCCCGCGACGGCCTGGGCGAGCGCCGACACCACGTCGAAGTCCAGCGACCGTGGGTACACCTGGCCGACGCTGATGAGCACGTTGCCGAACCCGAGGTGCTCCGCCACGCGCCGCTCGAGCTCCGCGGCCTTGCTCTCGTCGCCGCCGAGCAGGTCCAGCTGGTCCGCCGCGGTGCCGACCGGCCCCTTGATCCCACGCAGCGGATAGCGCTCGAGGAGGTTCTCGAGCCGCTGGTACGCGATGAGCAGCTCCTCCGCCGCACTCGCGAACCGCTTGCCGAGCGTGGTGGCCTGCGCCGGCACGTTGTGCGACCGCCCGACCATGACCAGGTCGTCGTACTGCTTCGCCCGCGCCGCGAGCCGGGCGAGCGCCGCGACGATCCGGTCCCGGACCAGCTCGAGGGACCTGCGGATCTGCAGCTGCTCGACGTTCTCCGTCAGGTCCCGCGACGTCATGCCCTTGTGGATGTGCTCGTGCCCGGCGAGCGCGGAGAACTCCTCGATCCGCGCCTTCACGTCGTGCCGGGTGACCCGCTCCCGCTCGGCGATGCTGCCCAGGTCCACGTCGTCGAGCACCCGCCGGTAGTCCTCGACCACCCCGTCCGGCACCGCCACCCCGAGGTCCCGCTGCGCGGTGAGCACGGCGAGCCACAGCCGCCGCTCCAACCGGACCTTCTCCTCGGGCGACCAGATCGCCACAAGCTCAGGCGACGCGTACCGACCAGCAAGCACATTAGGAATCACGAACCGATTCTCCCAGCGCACGTCAGGACGCCCGGTCGAGGGTCAGGTCGAGTTCGACCAGTGGTCTGGTGCGGACGGAGCGCAGAAACGGGTCGTCCGTGGACTCGTTCCAGACCGACGGCGGCACGGTCCGCACAGGGTGTGCAAGTTGGTCAGGTGCGCGGCGGGTGGTCGCGTTCCGGGAGGCCGACTCGCAGGGCCACGCGGTCCAGGTAGAGCAGCTGCGCGGCGATCACGCCCAGGACGAGCAGGATCAGCAGCCACACGGGCATCAGCTGCGCGAACGGCAGGCTGTCGGTTGCCCGGCTGTAGCCACGGCGGGTGTATTCCTGCAGCAGCACGCCCTGCGCGCTCGAGTGGTCGCCGTTGCCGGTGATCAGGGGCCAGATCAGGTTCTGGGACTGGACCAGCCACGTCGCCACGTACGCCAGACCCAGCATCGGCAGTGCCGGCAGCAGGACGCCGGTCCACGGGGCGCGGTGGCCCTCCTGCAGCAGCACCTCGCGGCGCTGGGCCTGGCCGCGGAAGAGCAGCGCCAGGATGAACATCGCCGGGATCGCGACCCGGGACGGCGGGATCAGGCCGAGGAACGAGTTCAGCCGGTCGGCGGTGGCGCCGGCGGCGAAGTTGCGCAGGGCGAGCGGTGCGGCGCCGACGAACAGGAACAGGCCGAAGGGCATCAGCAGCCACTCGCTGTGCCGGCCGAGGGGGCGCAGGCCGCTGATGCCGAACGCGGCCAGGGCGGCGACGGTGACCCCGATCAGGGTGGAGATCATGGGCGGCAGCCAGGTGTTGACCCAGGTGGACTGGACGCCGTCGCGGCCGCTGTCGGTGATGTTGGACAGCCACGGCGACAGGCCGGACCAGACGGCGCCGAGGGTGCCGAGCAGCAGGACGCCGCCGACGATCCAGGCGACCAGCGGCGGGCCGCCCTTCGATACCGGCGGGGACGACGGCAGTGCCGGGTCCACCTCCAGGCGGGTGCCGGGCAGGATCACCAGGAGCGTCGCGATCACGCCGAGGAGGATCAGCGGCACGAGGAGGGTCATCGAGGTCGCCGCGCCGACGCCGAAGCGCATCATGGCGAAGGAGGTCTCGTACATGAGGCGGGCCGGCGTGACGTCGCCGCGGGAGCCGAACCCGCCGACGAAGGAGTACGTGAAGTCCTGCAGCGTCACCGCGAGGACGGTGAGGACGGCCAGCCCGCCGACGACGAGCGCGGCGGGGACCGGGCTGCGGGTCGAGTCCAGGGTGCGGCGGCGCAGCGCCGCCAGGTACGCGGTCGCGGCGAGGGCCACGATCAGGCCGAAGGTGCCCAGCCAGTACGCCGCCCGGACGGACGAGTCGTGCCGGGCGAGGGCGATCGCGACCGGCACGAACGCGGCGATCGGCAGCGCGAGGGCGATCCGGACGACCCAGCGGGCCCAGGTGCCGCCGGCGTGCGCGGCCCAGGCGAGCGCCGGCGCGAGCAGCAGGACCAGCACGATCGGCACGACGGCGAGGCTGAGGGCGAACCAGTGCGCGTCGGCGAGACCCTGCGAGTACGCGGCGTCGTAGTTGTCCCAGCCGACGCCCTCCCCGCCCGTGAGCCGGATCCCGCTGAACTTGCGGAAGCTGGAGGTGACCGTCCAGTACAGCGGCTCGACGTAGGACGTGAGCAGGAGCACCAGCGCGGGCAGGATGAGGACCAGCCCGACGGCGACCTGCCAGCCGGGACGGGGCGGTGCGGGCCGGAGCATCGTCGGCTGGATCGTCATCCGTCAACGATATGGATAAATCCGGCCACGCGCCTACCGGGAGAGGATCGCGGTCACCCCTTGCCCACCCGCGGCGCAGATGGAGATGAGCCCGCGGCCCGAGCCGCGTTCGGCGAGCAGCTTCGCCAGGGTGGCCACGATCCGGCCGCCGGTCGCGGCGAACGGGTGGCCGGCGGCCAGCGACGAGCCGTTGACGTTGAGCCGGGAGCGGTCGATGGCGCCGAGCGGCTCGTCGAGGCCGAGGCGCTCCTTGCAGAACGTCGGGTCCTCCCAGGCCTTCAGCGTGGCGAGGACCTGCGACGCGAACGCCTCGTGGATCTCGTAGAAGTCGAAGTCCTGCAGTTTCAGGCCGGCCCGGTCGAGCATCCGCGGCACCGCGTAGGTCGGGGCCATGAGCAGGCCGTCGCCGCCGTGGACGAAGTCGACCGCCGCCGTCTCCGCCGTGTCGAACCAGGCCAGCACAGGCAGGTTCCTTGACAAGGCCCACGTTTCGGACGCCAGGAGCACCACCGCCGCACCGTCGGTCAACGGCGAGGAGTTGCCGGCGGTCATCGTCGCCGACGGGCCGCGACCGAAGACGGGTTTCAGCTTGGCGAGACGTTCCAGGGAGGTGTCCGCCCGCAGGTTCTGGTCGCGCTGGAGTCCCTGGTACGGCGTGATCAGGTCGTCGAAGAACCCGCGCTCGTACGCCGCGGCGAGGTGCTGGTGCGAGGCGAGCGCCAGTTCGTCCTGCTCGGCCCGGGTCACGCCGAACTCCAGGGCGGTCAGCG
This sequence comes from Dactylosporangium siamense, assembly GCF_016862795.1. Taxonomy (GTDB): domain Bacteria; phylum Actinomycetota; class Actinomycetes; order Mycobacteriales; family Micromonosporaceae; genus Dactylosporangium; species Dactylosporangium siamense. Next base: position 292,420 of record NZ_BONQ01000083.1, read on the forward strand.
CCGCCGAGTCGCCCATCGACAGCCCGGTCCGGGGCTCCGAGTTGCGCGGGATGTCCGGTTTGAGCTGAGTGGGGCGCAGCTTGCTCACGGCGCGGAGTCTGGCGCCGAGCGACCGGGCCCGGTTGAGCTCCATGAACACCCGCCGCATGTCCTCGTTGACGCCGAGCGGTGCGTCGGAGGTGGTGTCGACGCCGCCGGCGATGCCCGCCTCGATCTGCCCGAGGGCGATCTTGTTGGCGACGAGGATGGCCGCCTCGAGACCGGTTCCGCAGGCCTGCTGGACGTCGTACGCAGGAGTCCGTGGGTCGAGACGGGACCCGAGCACGGATTCACGCGTCAGGTTGAAATCGCGGCTGTGTTTGAGCACCGCACCGGCCGCGACCTCGCCGAGTCGCTCTCCCGCCAGCCGAAATCGTGCTACTAAGCCATCTATAGCGGCAGTCAGCATGTCCTGGTTTGATGCAGTGGCGTAGGCACTGCCCGAGCGCGCGAAGGGGATGCGATTACCGCCGACGATCGCCACTCGCACAGAGGCCATCGGAAGGGCCATCGGAGTCTCCTTCAGTGCGACAGGGCAGCCTGGCGCTACCCTACTCGTGAGTAGGTTAGCGCGTTTGTTGTGACTGGGGAGGCACTGCAATGACCGATCGCTACGCCAACTTCGCCCACTCGGGCGCCGGGAAGTTCTTCATCAGACGACTCGGCCTGCCCGACCCGCCGAAGCTGCGCCGGCATGATCCGAACACACCGCTCATCGACGGACAGGTCGTCGCCAACGGAGGAGGCCGGCTGGTCGAACCGGTCCGCAAACTGCTGGAGAAGCTCGGCGCGCCGCTCGAGGGACCGACCGCCGCCCTCGTGTTCGACGCCACCGCCGTCGTCGACATCGACGGCCTGCGCGCCCTGTACGACTTCTTCCACCCGCTGATCCGCACCCTGCGCTCCAACGGCCGGGTGATCGTCCTGGGCAGCCCGCCCGAGCTGTGCACGACCGCCCGTGAGGCCACCGCCCAGCGGGCCCTGGAGGGCTTCGTGCGCTCGGTCGGCAAGGAGATCGGCCGGGGCGGCACGGCGCAGCTGGTCTACGTCGCGCCCGGCGCCGAGGAGGCGATCGAGTCGACCATGCGGTTCCTGCTGTCGGCGCGCTCGGCGTACGTGTCCGGGCAGGTCGTCCGGATCGGCCCCGCCGCCGTCGACGTCCCCGAGGACTGGGACCAGCCGCTCGTCGGCCGGACCGCGATCGTCACCGGCGCGGCCCGCGGCATCGGCGCCGCCATCGCCGCCGTGCTCACCCGCGACGGCGCGCACGTGGTCTGCCTCGACGTGCCGGCCGCCGGCGAGGACCTGACCCGCGTCGCCAACGACCTCAAGGGCACCGCGCTGCAGCTCGACCTGACCGCCGAGGACGCGCCGCGGCGGCTCGCCGACTTCATCGCCACCCGGCACGTGCACGCCGACATCTTCGTCCACAACGCGGGGATCACCCGCGACAAGACCCTGGCCCGGATGGACGCCGACCAGTGGCAGTCGGTCCTCGACGTCAACCTCGGCAGCCAGGAACGGATCAACGACGTGCTCCTCGCGGAGAACCTCCTCGGCGGCAACGGGCGCATCGTCGCGGTCTCCTCCGTGTCCGGCATCGCGGGCAACCGCGGGCAGACCAACTACGCCACGTCCAAGGCGGGCGTCATCGGCCTCGTCCAGGCCCACGCCCCGGCGCTCGCCGCGGCCGGCCTGACGCTGAACGCGGTCGCGCCCGGCTTCATCGAGACGAAGATGACCGCGACGATGCCCATGTTCATCCGCGAGGCGGGCCGCCGCATGAACAGCCTCTCGCAGGGCGGCCTGCCCGTCGACGTGGCCGAGACGATCGGGTGGCTGGCTCACCCGGCGTCCGGCGGGGTCAACGGCAACGTCGTGCGGGTCTGCGGGCAGAGCCTGCTGGGTGCCTGACATGCCAGAAATGCCCCGGCTGGGACCGCTGTACCGGGCGGCGGCGCTGCGGCGCGGCGTGGCGGCCGTCCCAGCCCTGCCGTCGCGCGAGGTCACCCTTGAGGGGGTGACCGTCGACCGGGCACACCTGGCCGACTACAGCCGGGTCTGCGGCTTCCGCCTGCGCGACGAGCTGCCCGCCACCTATCCGCACGTCGTGGCGTTCCCCCTGGCCATGACGCTGATGACGGGGCGGGACTTCCCGTTTCCGCTGCTGGGCCTGATCCACGTGGCCAACCGCGTCGAGGTCCTCGGTCCGCTGCGGTCCTCCGCTTCCTTCGCGTTCGGGGTACGGGCCGAGGGGTTGCGCCCGCACCCCCGCGGCACGCAGCTCGACGTGATCACGACGGCGACGGTCGACGGGGCGCTCGTGTGGCGGGACACGTCCACGTACCTGCGGCGCGGGCCCGGCGCCCCATCCGAGAAGGGTGCTCCGTCGGATCCGCCGTCGCCGAACGCGGTGTGGCGGGTGCCGCGGCGGGTCGGGGCCGACTACGCGGGCGTCTCCGGGGACCGCAACCCGATCCACACGTCGCGGGTCCTCGCCAAGGTGTTCGGCTTCCCGCGCACGATCGCGCACGGCATGTGGACGAAGGCCCGCTGCCTCGCCGCCCTCGAAGGCCGGCTACCCGACACGTACAGCGTCGACGTGGCCTTCAAACTCCCCGTGCTCCTACCCGCGACGGTCGGCTTCAGCGCTGCCGCGAAGGGTAGTGGCTGGGATTTCGGGGTGCATGACGAGCGTTCCGGCAGACCACATCTGACCGGGCACGTCAGGTAGCCCGCCGCAGCCAGACGTTTCGGGGGCCAGGACCGTGGTGCAGACGCCGACCGGAGTCGCGGACCCCACCACTCCGGAACGGGTGACCCCGCACCGCGGGCCGTTGCGGCGCGGCCTGCGGTCCGGCTGGCCGCCGGTGGGGCTGCTGTGGGTCGCGACCACCGCCACGCTGTGGTTCTACGAGGTCCCGCCCACCACGACGATCGTGTTCACGCTCCATCTGGCGCTCGGCGTCGCGCTGCCGGGCACGCTGTGGTGGCGGTGCCTCGGCCGCGGCGGCGGGTTCTTCGTCGCCGACGTCGCGGCCGGGCTCGCGCTCGGCTACATCGGCGAGGTCTTCGTCTACGTCGGCGCCCGGCTGCTCGGCCTGCCGCTGCTGGTGCTCGCCTGGCCGGTCGGGACCGTAGCGGTGTTCCTGTCGGTCCCGGCGCTGCGCCGGTACTGGCGCGGCACCGCCGGAGCGCCCGTGCCGCCTCTGCTGTGGCGCTGGTGCCTGACGGTGATCGCCGGGATGACGGTGCTGTGGAGCGTCAAGTTCTACCGGTGGTACGGGTTGCGGTACCCGTACAACTCGACTCCCGACACCGATTCGACCTTCCACCTCGCGCTCGTCGGTGAGGCCAGGCACCACATGCCCATGACGGTCCCGTGGATCACCGGCGAGCCGCTCTGGTATCACTGGTTCGTCTACCCGGAGCTGGCCGCGTCCAGCTGGGTGACCGGGATCGAGCCGCAGGTCCTGCTGCTGCGCCTGTCGATGCTGCCGATGCTGATGGCGTTCGCCGCGCTCGTGGCCGTGCTGGCCCGCAAGGTGACCGGCGGCTGGTGGAGCGGGGTCGCGGCGAGCGCGCTGACGCTGTTCGTGCTGTCGCCCAACCCGTACCAGTGGGCCACCTCGGCGTTCTACACGAACCTCGCGTTCAGCGCGCTGGAGGACGGCTCGTCGCTGCGGCTCACGGTGTGGAGCGGGCCGACCCAGACCTTCGGCGCGCTGCTCATGGTGCCGCTGATGATCGTGCTCGTCGACCGCCTCCGGGAGCCGCGCGACGGTCGCGGCTGGGCGCTGTTCGCGGTCCTGCTCGCCGGCGTCATGGGCGCCAAGGCCACCTATCTGCCGCTGCTGTGCTGCGGCCTGCTGCTGGCCGTCGGGGTCGAGCTGCTGCGGCACCGCACGCTGCACCGCGGCGCCCTGACCGGCCTCGGCATCACCGCCGCCGGGCTGGTCTTCTCGCAGGTCGTGCTCTTCGGCGGCACCAGTCAGGGCATGGAGCTCAAGCCGCTCACCACGCTCGTCACCGGGGCGCTGGGCCGCAGCACCGGCTACGCCGCGGGCGAGGCCACCGGCCGGCTGCTCGTGCTGCTCGCGCTGCTGCTGTGCTGCTGGGTGTGCATCTGGGCCGGCCTGGCCGGCCTGCTGCGCCGCCGCCTGCCGGAGCCCGCCGTGGTGACCATGATCGGCATCGGGGTCGCCGGTGCCGGCGTCACCCTCCTGACCGGCCAGGCCGGTGACAGCCAGCGGTTCTTCATCGAGGCGGCCCGGCCCTACCTGTCGGTCGCGGCGATCGCCGGGCTGTGTTCGCTGCTGCCCGCCGGCCGGCTCACCGCCCGGCGGGCGTGGGCACTGATCGGCTTCGTCGTGCTCGGCGTGGTGGTCACCCAGGCGGTCCAGGCCGGCGGCAGCGGCCACCCGCCCACCGTCGGCAGCACCGGCTCGTATGCGGCGCTGACCCGCGCCGTCGTGCTGCCCTATGCGGCCCTCGCCGGCGTCGCGGTCGCGGTCGCCGCCGCGCTGCTGCTCGCCCGGCGGTGGGTGCCGGCCGTGCGCGGCATGGTGGTGGCGCTGGTCGTGGCCCTGCTCGCGGGCTACGGCGGCAACACCAGCCTGCAGAACTACGCCACGATCCTGCGGGACTCGACGCGGACCGGCTGGAAGAACGTGGTCAAGGGCGACGAGATCGTCGCCGACGGCGTCCTGGAGGCCGGCCGGTGGCTGCGCGACCACTCCGACCCCGATGACCTCGTCGCCACCAATGCGCACTGCCAACGGCTGGGAAACGAATGCACGAATCTTCACTTCTCGATGTCCGCATACAGCGAACGGCGGATGCTCGTGGAAGGCTGGGGCTTCACCACGACCACGCACACCGAGTCGGCGCGACTCGGCGTCTGGATCGGCGCCGTGCCCTACTGGCACCAGCAGATCCTCGCCGACAATGACGCAGCGTTTCGGGATCCGTCATCCCAAAGGGTAGCTCTGCTCCGGGACCGTTACGGGATACGCTGGCTTTTCGTTGATGAGAGTCAGGACAACGTTTCACCGCGGCTGCCGGAGTTCGCTACCGAGCGTTATCGGTCGGGGGTCGCCGCGGTGTATGAACTGCCGTCGGCATGACCGCTCACCGCGAGGCAGGCTCCAGCAGTGACCCGTACGAACCAGCTCAGCGTTCCATTCAACAAGGCCTATCTCACTGGTAACGAGACCGGCTACATGAAGCAGGCGATGAAGGGCGGTCCGCTCTCCGGGGACGGCCCGTTCACCAAGCGGGCGAGCGCCCTGCTCACCCGGATCCTGGGGGCGAAGCACTCGCTGCTGACCACCTCCTGCACGCACGCGCTGGACATGACCGCGCTGCTGCTGGACCTGGAGCCGGGCGACGAGGTCATCGTGCCGTCGTTCACGTTCTGCTCCACCGCCAACGCCTGCGCCCTGCGCGGCGCCGTGCCGGTCTTCGTCGACTGCCGCCCCGACACGCTCAACCTCGACGAGCGCCAGGTCGAGGCCGCCGTCACCGGGCGCACCAAGGCGATCGTGGTCGTGCACTACGCCGGCGTCGCGGTCGAGATGGACGCGATCGAGGCGATCGCCCGCAAGCACGACCTCGTCGTCATCGAGGACAACGCGCACGGCATCGGCGGCACCTACCGCGGCCGCAAGCTCGGCTCCATCGGCGCGATGGCCACCCAGAGCTTCCACGAGACGAAGAACGTCCAGTGCGGCGAGGGCGGCGCCCTCATCCTCAACGACGACACCTACTTCGAGCGGGCCGAGATCATCCGCGAGAAGGGCACCAACCGCGGCCAGTTCTTCCGCGGCATGGTCGACAAGTACCGCTGGATCGACGTCGGCTCGTCCTACCTGCCCTCGGACCTGCTCGCCGCGTTCCTCACCGCGCAGCTGGAGCACTTCACCGACATCCAGCGCCGCCGCACGCACATCTGGAACAGCTACCACCAGCGCCTCGCCACCTGGGCCGTCGAGCAGGGGGTCGCCCAGCCCACGATCCCCGACGACCGTGAGCACCCCGCGCACCTCTACTACCTGCTCCTGCCCGACCTCGACAGCCGGCAGCGGATGCTCAAGCACCTCCTCGGCCACGGCGTCCTCGGCACGTTCCACTACCAGCCGCTGCACCTCTCGCCCGCCGGCATGAAGTTCGGGCGCACCGGCCCGGAGGGCTGCCCCGTCACCGAGGACGTCGCGGACCGCCTGCTGCGCCTGCCGCTCTACGGCGGCATGACCGACGCCGACATCGACCTGGTCATCGGCGCCGTCGAGTCGTTCCAACCCCGCGGATGACGAAAACCCTGGACGCCGCCGCCGCGCCGGCGTCCCGGTCGTGGCCCGTGCGCACCGCGGTCGCCCTCTACAACGACCGCCGGGTGCGGTATCTCGCCGTCGGCGGCGTGTCCGCGGTCTCGTACTACGGGTTCTTCGCCGCCGCGTACCTGCTGACCCGCGACCACGTGCACTATCTGCTCCTGACGATCATCGCCAACCTCGTCTGCGCCGTCGTCACGTTTCCGCTGCAGCGGCACTTCGTGTTCCAGTCGACGGGCCCGGTCATCTCCGGGTTCCTGAGGTTCTACGTGATCTGCCTGTGGGCGCTGGGGTTCACCCTGTTCGGGCTGCCCCTGCTCGTCGAGGTGTGCCACGTGCCGGTCCTGATCGCCCAGCTCGTCCTGATCGTGGCCGCCCCGGTGGTCAACTACCAGCTCAGCAAGCTCTGGGCGTTCCGGCGCTGACGCTTCAGGATCTGGGCGTCCCGGTCAGCTCCCGCAGCAGCGGCGCACCGTTCACGTGCTCGCGGATCACGTACGTCGGCCGCCCCATGCCATGCGCGTGCACCCGCCCCAGGTACTCCCCGAGCACCCCGATCCCGATCAGCTGCGCCGACGAGAACACCGTCACCAGCGACGCGATCGTCGTGAAGCCGGCCACCGTCGTGTCGCCGCTGAAGTACAGGTAGATGAGCCGGGTCGTCAGCGCGAGACCGCAGACGCCGATCAGGAAGCCCAGGTACGTGACCAGCCGCAGCGGCTTCGTCGAGTACCCGAGGATCATGTTCACGGCGTGCTTCAGCAACGACCGGAACGTGAACCCCGACCGCCCCTCGATGCGCTGGTCCATGTGCACCGTCGTCGAGCCGACCCGGGTCGTGGTCCAGGACAGGACGATGTCGACGGAGACGTGAGGGCCGCTGACCTGGTCGAAGCCGGCGCGCAGGAAGGTGCGGAAGATGCGCAGGGCACCCAGCACGTCGGCGTTGGGGATGCCCATGGCGCCGCCCATGACCAGTGACTTCGCGCCCCACGAGGTGATGTTGCGGACGGCGCCGTGCTCCTCCTGCTCGGAGACCGCGTAGACGACGTCGAGGTCGTCGGTGAGCGCGTCGACGAGCTTGGGCAGCTCCTCCGGCGGGTGCTGGAGGTCGTCGTCCATGGTGACGATGCGGTCGAACGAGGCGGCGCGGATGCCGGCGATGAGCGCGTTGTGCTGGCCGTAGTTGCGGGCCATGCGGATCGCCTGGACGTGACCGTGCCTGGCGGCGAGCTGGCGCGCGGCGTCCCAGGTGTTGTCGGTGCTGTCGACGACCAGGATCACCTCGTGGTCCGGCGTGATGCCGGGCAGCACGTCGTTGAGCCGCTCCACCAGCGCCGGAAGGATGCGGGCGGAGCGATAGCACGGAACGACGACGGACAGTGACACGGTGCTGAGCTCCTCACAGAGACTGATCCGTCCAGCTTGGACCGTTTTGTCAGGCCTGGATCGTGATGATGCGGGTGAACTCGTGCAGCAGGTCGAGCCCGTCCCAGGTGCCCGCGAAGGTCAACGCCCGACCGAACGGCACGATCCGGTCGATGCCGCGGCCGGCCAGGGTGGTGACGAAATCGTCGAGCTCCGACATGGTGAAGCCGTAATGGCTCAGCGTCTGGTCCTTGCGCTGGATCGCCGGGGCGAGCTCGGCGAGGGAGCCGACGGTGAGGTGACAGATGGTGCCGGCGCCGAGCCAGCGCCGCTGCACGTCGCCGAGGCCGGCGAGGGACACGTTGGCGACGGCGTTGCCGTTGAACCGCACCTTCGTGGCGGCGCCGGACGCGGCGAGGCCGTAGGTGGCGACGTGCTTCTCGACGGCCATCGCGGGGTCGACGCCCCAGCCGCGCCGCGCGACGACCTCGGCGAGGAGCTCGTCGAACTCGGCCCGGGCGGTGGTCACCGCGTCGGCGCTCCTCGCGTCGGCGGCCCCCGTGTCGGCGGCCCCCGCGTCTGCGGTCACCCCGTCGGCCGTCGGCGCGTCTGCGGTCACCTCGTCGGCCGTCGGCGCGGCGGCGGTCACCGTGGTGGGGGCGATCCAGAACAGGTCCCGGGGCGAGGAGCAGGCGGCCTGGTCGAACCAGTACAGGTCGTTGGCGAACCCGTCGACCGCCGCCCGCCGCTGCTCCCGCGTGGACGCCTGCCAGCCGGCGACGCGGATCGCGGCGAACGAGGACCGGTCCGGGAACGCGAGGTCCCGCGCCAGGGGACGGATCGGGTGCCCGCGCAGCTCGGTGACGGACTGGTCGCCGCCCCACAGGACCCGCAGGTCGCAGGCGCCGATCAGGGCGCCGGTCAGCGCGTCGTCGCGGTCGTACGTGATCATGCGCTGGGTCTGGGCGATCGCCGGGTGGGCCTCGGCGAGGACGTCGTTGAGCGCCTCGAGGACGGCCTGCGCGGCGCCGGCGGCGCGGGCCGAGACCCGCACGATGTTGTGGTTGCCGGCGAGCGCGGACAGCGCCCACGAGTACACGAAGATCGTGTCGACGTTCGCCGGCGGGAAGTGCAGGACGAGTCCGCGCGGCGCACGGCGCTGGCCGGCGACGCCGTCGCCGAGGCGCTCGACCGCCCGCGCCAGCTCACCCTTGCGCAGGAAGAAGCCGAGCGAGCCGAGCTCCGGGTGGCGGCGGGCGAGGTCGGGCTTGAGCAGCCGCCGCGAGAACGCGATCAGGAACTCGCGGACCCGCTCGTCGCCGACGGTCAGCCGGCCGCCGGCGGGCTCGTCGGTGATCTCGGCCAGGAGCCGCTCGACGCCGGGGTCGGCGGTGAGGTCGACGCCGGGGTCGGCGGCGACCGGGAAGACGCTTCTCATGCCGCACCCACCAACGTGTCGCTGCAGCCCCGGGCCTCCGCGCGGGGCAGCCGACCCAGGATGGAGAAGCGCTTGCCGGGCCACGCGCCGTCGTCGATGCCGTCGATGACGCCCAGGTCCTCGGTGAGCAGCAGGTGGCCGGGGTACGACTCCGGCAGCGTGCTGATCACCTCGACCAGCCCCGGCTTCCCGGGCGGTAGCGGCTCCCAGGTCCGCGGGTCGCGGATGACGACGTCGGCGAAGTCGGGGCAGTACAGCGAGGCACCCTCGGGGCCTTCGAGGTACACGACGCCGATCTGCTCGACCATGCCGTAGAAGTTGTGGATGCGGGTCAGCCCCGTGTCGGCCTGGAACGCGCGGCGGAACTCGGCGTTGTCGACCTGCTGGTCGGCCAGCTTCTTCCAGCCGCCGGAGTGGACCAGGATCCCGTTGGTCAGGTCGAGGCTGTTGGCGCGCGCGAGCTCGTACAGGTGCAGCCACACCATGAACGTGAAGCCGAAGACCAGGAACGGTGCGCCGCCGTGCCTGGCGAGGAAGCCACGGACCGCCTCCAGGTCGGGCCGGCCGTCCTCGTCGAGGGCCCAGACGTGGTCCCGGCCAAAGGTGATCATGCCGAGCACGCCGGCGCCGCGCGCGCTGAACGAACGGCGGTTCCTGATGATCGCGGTGGTGTCGACGACGAGCATCGGCAGCCGTTTCGGGCCGAGGACCGCCTGCAGGGTCCGGCCGAGCATCCTGGTCTGCGCCGCCGCGGCCGCCTTGTCCAGATGGATGCGGCTGACGTCGCCGGTGGTACCGCTGGAGGTCAGGACCTTGAACACCTCGTCGTCGGGGATGCTCTTGAGCTCGTGGGTCTTGAACAGCCGGACCGGCAGCCAGGGCAGGTCGCTGATCCGCTCGTAGGGGCGGCCGGGGTCGTTGCCGGTCGCGGCGAGGATGTTGGCGTACGCCGCGCTCCGCGCCCGGTGCCGCTCGGTCAGCTCGACCAGGCGGGGCAGCAGCTGCGCCTCGCGGTCCGGCTGCGGCAGGGTGAACACGCTCATCGTGCGGACTCCAACGCTCGATAGTCGACCTTGCCGTTGCTGAGCAGCGGCAGGGCGGGTACGCCACGCAGCTCGAAGCCCGACCAGTGCAGCTGCAGCCGGTCGGCCAGCACGGTCACCCGCGGGGCCAGTTCCTCGGCGGTGGCCCCCTCGACGAAGACGAGGACCTTGTCGTCGCCGGCGACCGCGGCGACCGCGCCCGGTCCCCCCGCGGCGGCGAGCCGCTCGATGTCGTCGAGGTTGAGCCGCACGCCGAACACCTTGCCGAAGCGCTTGAGCCGGCCGTCGATGAAGAGGTACCCCTCCTCGTCGAGGTGGCCCAGGTCGCCGGTCTCCAGCAGGCCGCCCTGCTCGTCGCCGCGGGCGAGGTCGGCGGCGGTCTCGGCGTAGCCCATCATCACGTTCGGACCGCGGTACAGGACCTCGCCGACGACGCCGGGCTCGGTGGTCTCGGCGCCGTCGTCGAGCCGCACGGTGAGCCGGCCGCCGGGCACCGCGGGCCCGACCGATCCGAGCTTCTCCGCGAGCCGCTCCGCGGGCAGCGTGGTGAGCCGGGGGGCGGCCTCGGTCTGGCCGTACATGACGAACAGCCGGCCGCCGACGGATGCCATCCGATCGTGGAAGTCCCGGACCAGCTCGGCCCGCAGCCGGCCGCCGGCCTGCGTGAGGGTGCGCAGGCTCGGGTAGCGCCGCGGGTCGAAGCGCAGGCGGCGCAGCATCTCGTACTGCGACGGCACCAGCGCCAGCGAGGTCACCCGGTGCTCGCCGACCGCCGCCCAGAACGACCGGGCGACCAGGCCCGCGGACTCCACCACGACGGTCGCGCCGGCGGCGAGGTGCGTGTTGAGCACCGACATGCCGAAGCTGTAGTAGAACGGCAGGCTGCTGACCGCGACGTCGTCGCCCGTGATGCCGAGCGCCTCGATGATCGCCGTGGTGTTGGCCAGGATCGCGTCACGCGAGAGCCGGACGAGCTTCGGGCTGCCCGTGGAGCCGGACGTCGCCAGCAGCGTCGCAAGGCCAGGGTCCGCGACGACGCTCGACGGCGCGTCACGCTCCCACAGTTCGCCGCTGCGGCGGGTGTACCCCCTGTGCCCGTCCACCTGCGGCCCACGCGCTTCCGGCCGCGGCACACGCCCTCCCGGCTGCGGCCCGCGATGCCTTTCCGATGGGGGCGACCCGCGGTGCCCGTCGGACGGGAATGACCCGTAGCGCCCGTCCGACGGGGACGCCCCGCCGAACGCGTCCGGCACGAGCAGCCCACGGTGCCCGTCCGGCTGCGGCCCACGCCCGGCTTCCGGCTGCGGCCCCCGATGCGCGTCCGATGGGGGCGGCCCACGGTGCCCGTCTGGCTGCGGCCAGCGCCCGGCTTCCGGCTGCGACCCCCGATACGCGTCCGATGAGGGCGGCCCACGGTGCCCGTCTGGCTGCGGCCCGCGCCCGACTTCCGGCTGCGACCCCCGATACGCGTCCGATGGGGGCGGCCCGCAGACAGCGGCGGGCTCGAAGCGGTCCACGAAGTCGGCGACGGTTTCTGCCGGCAGGCCCGGGTCGAGCAGCGCCAGCGGCCGTCCCGCCTCGAAGGCGCCGATGTAGCGGACGATCGCCTGGACGGTCGTCGGGGTCCGAAGGAACACCACGCCCGGGGTCAGCTCGGCGAAGCCAGCGACGGCCGCGTGGACGGCTTCCCGCAGCGGCACACCACTGAGCTCGGCACCGGTCGCGGCGTCGATCAGCCTGGCGTCGGGGTGCAACAGCGTCACGCCGCGACCCCCGGATTTCCGGACCGTCGAGGCGGGCACCGATGCTTCTCACCGTAGCCCATGCCAAAAAATCGGCCCGTTTTCCGTACCCGACCGATCACACGCCGTACCGAACACGGCATGAGCGTCACCGTGACCACCACACCGTAACCGTCGTCACCGGAATCGTCGTCGCGGGCCGTCATACGACCAGACCGCCGTCGACCCCGATCACCTGGCCGGTGACGAACCTCGCCGCGTCGGAGAGCAGAAACGCGATCACGTCGGCGACGTCCTCGGGCTCGCCGAGGCGGCGCAGCGCGGTCGACGCGACCCGCTCGGCGCGCCCGGCCTCGTCGAGGGACTCCAGCATCTCGGTGGCGATGAACCCCGGCGCGACCGCGTTGACCCGGATGCCGGCCGGGCCGAGCTCCTTGGCCGCGGCGCGGGCGAACCCGGCGACGGCGGCCTTGGTCGCCCCGTACACGACCTGGCCGGCGGCGCCGGCGGTGCCCATGACGGAGGAGAGCAGCACGACGGAGGGCGCCGTGCCGCGGCGCAGCAACTTCACCGCGCCGTTCACGGTGTGGACGGCGCCGACGGCGTTGACCGCGAACAGCCGCTCGACGGCGGCGTCGCCCATCATGCCGAGCAGGCCGGCCTCGTGCACGCCGGCGTTGACGACCACGGCGTCGAGGTGGCGGTGCCGCTCGAAGACGAGCCGGAGCATGGTCTTGACCTCGGCGGCGTCGCCCACGTCCCCGTGCACGACGAGCGGCTCGGCACCGAAGTCGGCGGACAGTTCGTCGGCCGTGGTCTTGGCCGAGCCCTCCCGCATGCCGTGGAGGACCAGCTGGTAACCCTCGGTAGCGAGTTTCCGCGCTACGGCCCGGCCGATCCCCCGTGAGGATCCCGTGACGAGCGCGACCCTGGCGTCAGTCGAAGAATGCAACGTCGTGCTTTCCGAGAATCTTGACGGCCCGGTCAAACGAGCTGAGGTCGATCACCTCGTCGGTGTCAATCATGACGTCGAACGCGTCTTCGATCTCGCCGACCAGGGAAAGGTGCGCCAGCGAGTCCCACTTCTCGATGCCGCGGTATTCGAGACCGTCGACGTCGTACTCCTCGGGCAGCGCCAACGCGGTGCGGAAGGCGACACGGAGTCGATCGAGATTGCTCATCAGGTCAAGGTCCTGTTCGATCGGGAAAGCAGGGCTGACGTCCGCGAGCAAGTGTACCGTTTGTACCGTTGTCCGACCTTTTAACGACTCATGCCACCCAATGGGGAGGTTTCAGGTGATGCGCGAAGCCGACGAATCGGACGTCGAAATCATCCGCCGCTGGCGGAATCACCCGAAGACCCGCGGTGCCAGTATCTTCACCGCATTCATCACCCCAGAGGGTCACGCTCAGTGGTGGGCGAAGGTCCAGTCGGACCCGTCCCGCCGGGTGCTCGTCTTCACGTACCAGGGCCATGACTGCGGTGTCGTGACGTTCAACGACCACGACGAGGTCTCCGGCACTGCCGAGTGGGGGTTCTTTCTCGACGTCGACGGGCTGGAGGCACGCGGCGAGCTGCTGCCCGCGTGGATGGAGCTGGAGAAGGCCTCGGTCGCGTACGCCTTCGACGAGATGAAGCTCAAGTCCGTCGGTGGTCGCACCCTCGCGTGGAACAAGCCGGTCATCGCCCTGCACCGGCGCTTCGGCTTCGTCGAGGTGCCCGAACGGCGGTACACGACCGAGATCGACGGGGTCGACCAGCTAGTGGTCTGGACGGAGAAGTCTCGCTAGCACGCCGGCAGGCGTCCCGGGGCCATGCGCTCCTCGGGGTCCAGGGCGAGTTTCAACCGGACGGTCGCGTCCGACAGCTGGCTGGGGCCGTACGTCTCCACGAGTTCGCGCAGGTCGGCCGGGGCGCGCAGCAATGTGCAACTGCCCCCGCCCCGGGCCATCAGGACGGTCCGCGCGGCGGTGAGCATCCCCGCGAGCCGCTCCGCCGCGATGTTGCCGGGCAGTGCGACGTGGGCGATGCCCGCCCCGACCGAGCCGCGGACGGGCACCGGGATGCCGGCGGCGTCGCGGAGTGCGTACACGACGGCGAACAGTTCACTGGGCTGACCCCAGACCTTCAGCGCCACGTCGTCGGCGTCGAACGGATAGCGCCCCCACCATTCGGGCGGCGCCTGTTCCACTGCGGCGCCGCCCCCGAGTAACCGGGCGGCGGCCTCGGCGCGGGCGGTGGCGCCGGCGCGGCTGCCTTCGAACAGCGCGGCGATCTCGGCGGGCCGGCCGGCGCCGCCGGGCAGGTCGGCCTCGATGCCGGCGGCGCCGAGCGACGAGGAGACCAGCGCCTCGGTCAGTTGCTGCACCTCGCGCGGGGTCGAGACCGGGCGCACCACCCAGGCCCTGGCCGCGGGCAGCGGCTCCAGCCGGACGGTCGCCTCGGTGATCACACCCATCGTGCCGAACGACCCACAGATCTGCCTGGCCAGGTCGTGGCCGTCGACGTGGCGCTCCAGGCTGCCCTCGTCCAGCGCGACCCGCACCCCGGCGACGAGGTCGCGGGGTGCGCCGAACCGGTGGCGCAGCGGACCGGCCTCATTGGTGGCGAGCACCCCGCCGAGCGTCGCGCCGGGAGAGGCGACGTCGAGCGGGAGTCGTTGGCCCTCTCGCATCAGGTACGCCCGCAACGCCCGCATCGGAGTGCCGGCGGCAACGGTCGCGACGAGCTCGTCGGGCGCGTGGTCGAGCACGCCGGTGAGTCGGCCGAGGTCCACCAGGACGTCGACGTGGGCGGGCGGGAGTCCCCAGTCGAGCTTGGTGCCGGCGCCGGACGGCACGATCGACAGCCCGGCCGCGGCGGCGGCGCGCAGCACGCCGGAGACCTCCTCGGCGGTGCCGGGTGCCACCACCCAGCTGGCCGGAACGCCGTCCACCCTGTCGGCGGGGCCGGCCTCCCACACGTGCTCCGGCCCGCACGCCTCCGCCAGCACTTCGATCACGCTCACCGCAGCCCACGCTTCCCTGCTCACGGTCCAGCACCAGCTGGACCGTCCGACGAGACGACCACACGGGGAAGTGCTCGCCGGCGGGAATCGCGGCAGCCAGGGCAGACCGGTGAGGGCACGCTCCAGGCTTTCCCAACGACGCGTTCAACAATGATCGAGCGCCAGAACGATGCACATGGTGCATCAAGCGACATCGAACGTATGTTCGAAAGCGTAGTCGGTCCTTACTTCAGCCGCAACTGCTTGCGCAGGAAGGCCACCCGATCGGCGCTCGCCGCGTCGAACCCGACGAGGTCGTGACCGGTGTCGTAGTCCTTGCGCTCCTTCGGCCCGGCGACGCCGTTGGCGAGTTCCGCGCGCTCGGCCTCCGGGACCATGGTGTCCTGCTTGCCGAACTGCAGCAGGACCGGCTTGCGCCCGGTCACCGCGACATATGGCGGCGCATCGAATCTGGACAATGCATCCAGATAGGCGTGCCAGTCCGCCGGGACCGGTGGCTGCCTGACCATCCACCTGGAGATCCGGCTGGTGCCGGACGCGAGCGCGGTCGCCGTGATGCGGGAGTCCACGCCGTACAGGACGGCACCCAGCGCGGCGCCCCAGCTGTGCCCGGCGAACCCGGCCCGCGATCCGTCGCAGTCCGTGCGGCGGATCAGCAGGTCGAAGCCGCGGCGCAGGGCCACCACCGAGTCGGCGACCACCTTGCTGTCCGCGACCGGATCGCCCGACGGCTTGAGCGGCAGCTCCGGCACGAACACGAGCACACCCAGCCGCGCCACCGCCATGGCCTCCTGCAGCAGCGTGTCGCGGTTGCCGTCGCTGCCGTGCGCGTAGACCACGGCGGGCAGCCGGCCGGTGAACTTCTCGGGACCGACCACGTAGGCCGGGATCTCCTCGCGGCCCCTGGTGTCGGAGTACGTGATGTCCTCGAGGATCACGCCGTCGCCGGTCCGCTTGTCCGTCAACTGGGCGTTGAGCGTGGCCTTGGCGTCGTAGTTGAAGAGCTTCTTGAGCTCGGCGATCGGCACGGGGGCGGGCACGTACACCGAGGGGTCGAACGTGGAGGACGGTTGGACCGCGCCGGAGGAGCCCGGCGCCGCGCCGCCCTTCACGTTAGGTGCATTCGACTCCCCGGCGCACGCTTGGACCAGCATTCCTGCCAGTCCCGCCACCCCGATGTGCAACACCCCGCGACGCCGCACCGCACTCCTCCATGGGCTCGCCCGAACTTCGAGACCATGACGGTACCGGTGTCGCTTTCTCCTACAGGACAGACCGCCGGGTTCCCCCCTTGGTTGCTCATGTTTCTGTTTTTCCGTGGGGTGTCGTCTGGGGGCGGACGCGCCCGAAAGTGTCGGGGGGTGCGGGTAACGTCTTGAGCGTGACTTCAGGTGTGACGGGCGTTCAGCCGCCGACGGCGAAGCAGGTTCCGCACGAGCGGACGCACCACGGCGACACCGTGGTCGACGAGTATTTCTGGCTGCAGGACAAGGAAGACCCAGACACGGTCGCCTATCTCGAGGCCGAGAACGCGTTCACCACCGCGGCGACGGCGCACCTGGAGGGCCTGCGCGAGACCGCGTTCAACGAGATCAAGTCCCGCACCAAGGAGACCGACCTCTCGGTGCCCACCCGCAAGGGCGGCTTCTGGTACTACACGCGCACCGAAGAGGGCAAGCAGTATGGGATCCACTGCCGGGTCCCGGCCGCCGCGGGCCAGAGCACCCCGCCCGAGCTCGGCGACGGCGGTGCCCTGCCCGACGAGCAGATCCTCCTCGACGGCAACGAGCTGGCCGGCGACTCCGAGTTCTTCGCGCTCGGCACCTTCGACATCAGCCCCGACAGCCGCCGCCTGGCCTACAGCACCGACTTCGCCGGCGACGAGCGCTTCACGCTGCGGGTGAAAGACCTCGAGACCGGCGAGCTGCTGCCCGACACGGTCGAGGACGCGTTCTACGGCTCCGCGTGGTCCGGCGACGGCTCGACGCTGTTCTACATCACGGTCGACGAGGCGTGGCGGCCCAACCGGATCTGGCGGCACGCTCTCGGCACCACCGGCGAGGACGTGATCGTCCACGAGGAGACCGACGAGCGGTTCTGGGTCGGCGTCGACCTGACCCGTTCCGAGCGCTTCATCCTCATCGACATCCACAGCAAGGTCACCAGCGAGGTCCTGGTCATCCCGGCCGACGCCCCGACCAGCCCGCCGCTGTCGATCGCGCCCCGCCGGCAGGGCATCGAGTATTCGGTGGAGCACCACGGCCACCGGTTCCTGATCCTGCACAACGACGGCGCCGAGGACTTCGCGCTGTCCTACACCTCCGCCGACGCCCCCGGCGCCTGGATCACGCTCATCGAGCACGAGCCCGGCACCCGCCTGCTCGGCGTCGACGCGTTCTCCGGCCACCTGGTCGTCTCGCTGCGCCGCGACGGGCTCACCGGCATCCGGGTCGTGCCGCTGCATGGCGCCGCGCCCTATGACATCGCCTTCCCGGAGCCGATCTACTCCGCCGGCCCCGAGGCCAACCTCGAATACGACACCACCTCCTTCCGCCTGCACTACGTCTCGCTCGTCACGCCCGACTCGGTCTTCGACTGCAACCTCGACAGCGGCGAGCTGACCCTGCGCAAGCAGAAGCCGGTCCTCGGCGACTTCGACCCGGCACGCTACGAGCAGCACCGCGAGTGGGCCCTCGCCGAGGACGGCACCCGCGTCCCGATCTCGATCGTGGCCCGCACCGGCACCCCCCGCGACGGCTCCGCCCCCGCCGTCCTCTACGGCTACGGCTCCTACGAGGCCTCGATGGACCCCTGGTTCTCGATCGCCCGCCTGTCGCTGCTCGACCGCGGCGTCGTCTTCGCCGTCGCCCACATCCGCGGCGGCGGTGAGATGGGCCGCCGCTGGTATGACGAGGGCAAGCTCCTGGCCAAGAAGAACACGTTCACCGACTTCGTCGCCTCCGCCGAGCACCTGGTCAAGGCCGGCTGGACCTCGTCGGACAAGCTCGTCGCCCGCGGCGGCTCGGCCGGTGGCCTGCTCATGGGCGCCGTGGCCAACCTCGCCCCGGAGTCCTTCACCGCCATCGTCGCCCAGGTCCCCTTCGTCGACGCCCTCAACACCATCCTCGACCCGTCCCTCCCACTGACCGTCACCGAATGGGAGGAGTGGGGCAACCCGCTCGAGGACCCCGAGGTGTATGCGTACATGAAGTCCTACACGCCCTACGAGAACCTCACGGCCCGCCCGTATCCGGCAATCCTGGCCGTGACCAGCCTCAACGACACCCGGGTGCTGTATCACGAGCCGGCCAAGTGGGTCGCCCGCCTGCGCATCCTCTCCCCCAACTCCGACGTGCTGCTGAAGACGGAGATGGGGGCCGGCCACGGCGGGCCGAGCGGGCGGTATGACGCTTGGCGGGAGGAAGCCTTCATCACGGCCTGGGTCCTGGACCGGGTGGGCCTCGCCTGACCAGCCACGCCCCGCGCCCTCACTGAGCACCAACACGGCCACCGCCGAGCCCGCCACACCAGCGGGCCGGCGGCCCAGCCGCGCCCGACATCAGGAACGGACCGGCTGTCCGGGACGAGCCCGGCGTTCAGACGGGTCGCGGGTCGAGCGGGCCCGCGTCGCGAGCGCGCCTGGCGTCCAGACGCGTCCGGCGTCACGAGTGCGTCCTGCGTCGCGAACGGTCGCATCACGGACGAGTTCGCCGTACCAACGGCTCGACGGCCATACCCTTACATCGCGGACATACCCGAACATAGCGGGCACGACTCAGCATTGCGGGTGGGCCCGACATCATGGGCGGACCCGAATCGCGGGCGCGATCCGGAGTCACGGCCCCGCTGACGTGACGGACCTCGCGCTGCCGTTGTCCGGATAGGCGCCTTTGCGTGTTGCTCCGCCGGTGTCAACGGCGGCCGAATTTGGG
>NZ_BONQ01000084.1 GCF_016862795.1 Dactylosporangium siamense
GACAGCCGTCCACACGACCATCCCACGCCTTCGATCACGAAGACCGCCCGCGTCCGGCAGTCCGGCCGACGCGACTCGTCAAAGCAAGGAACCTGCCAGCATCGAGCGGTCCAGAACAGCTCCGGGTGGATCACCGGATCTCGGCAGACCGCCCACAGGACTCGGCGCGACCGCAGCTGTACACCCGCCCGGCCCGCAGCCCGACCGCCAGCGACAAGCCTCGTCACGGAACGGCGGGTGCTGAAGGGCATCGGCTGCGCGCCGTCGACGGCCGAAGCGCCGAAGTTGCCACGGGCGGGACAGACGAAGGCGGGGCGCCCCAAGAGGAACGCCCCGCCAAGTGGCAGAACCAGAGAGCCGACCGGAAAGCGGCCGTCAGGCGACGGGCCGCACCACGATCCGCCGCGCCGGCTCGACGCCTTCCGACTCGCTCTCCACGCCCGGGAGCGCGTTGATCACGTCGTGGACGCACTTGCGCTCGAAGGCGCTCATCGGCTCGAGGCGGACGGCCTCGCCGTACTCCTTCACCTTCTCGGCGGCGTTCTTGGCGATCGCGCCGAGCTCCTTGCGGCGCAGTGCCCGGTAGCCGCCGACGTCGAGGAGCAGGCGGCTGGGGGAGCCCGTCTGCCGGAAGACCGCGAGGCGGCTCAGCTCCTGCAGCGCCTCAAGGGTGGCGCCGCGCTGGCCGACGAGCGCCTGGAGCCGGCGGCCGGAGCCGTCGCCGCCCTCGACGACCTCGACCACGGGACGACCGCTGACGACGAGCTCGTCGATGTCGCCGTCGTAGTCGAGGATGTCGAGGAGGCCCTCGACGTAGTCGGCCGCAATCTCGCTTTCCCGGAACAGGTCGGCCGCAGCTCGGCCGTTCCCGCCGGAGGCTGCCGGCGCGGCGTCGCCGTCGCTGCCTTCGCCTTCGCCGGCGTCGTCGCCGTCCTCGACCTCGTCGAGTTTGGCGTCCTGATCCAGAGCGTCGCCATCGGTGCCGCGCGCGTCGAGATCACTGGTGGTGTCGGTCACGAAACTCATCTCCGCTTGTTTGGGGCGCCGAGGCGCCGTCACAGGTCGTCGGTGAGGGGTGGTGGTGCACAGGGAGCGCCACTCGCCGGCCCGAGGTGAGGGGTGGGCCGGCGGGGTCGCATCAACCCGACTGCCGCTTCGCGGCGCCACCCTTCTTCGGGTTGATCGGCTTGGCGCCGGGCTTCGGGGCGAGCGCCCGGCCGTTCGCCTTGGCCGCGGCAGCTTCGGCGGCTGCCGCCTGCTGCGCCGCCGCCTCGTCCTTGGCCTTGCTCAGCAGTGCCCGGAACCCGCCGGCCGACTTGGCCGCGGGGGCGCCGCCCTTGGTCAGGGACGTGGTGCCCGGCTTGCCGCCCTTGTACGGGGTGGTGTTCGCGCTGGCGCTGGGCGGCGGCGGGTACTTGTGCAGGACCCAGTACTGCTGGCCGAGGGTGATCGCGTTGTTGGTGACCCAGTAGATGATGACGCCGATGGGGAAGTACCAGCCGGACGTCAGCGTGAAGAACGGGATGCCGTACAGCATGAACTTCTGGATCATGCGCTGCTGCGGGTCGCTGTTCCAGCCCGTCTTCATAATCATCTGACGCTGGGTCAGGTAGGTCGTCGTGATCATCAGCGCGACCAGGATGGCGGCGACAATCTTGACCGTGGTCGAGTTGGCGTCGATCTTGGCGAGGTCCGAGGCGCTGCTGCTGAACTTCGCGACGATCGGGGCGTCGAACAGCCGGGCGTCGACGGCACCCATGAACTCGGGGATGCTCCAGCCGTACAGCTCCATCTGGTGGTTGGAGGTGCCGGGCTTGAGGTGGCGCAGCACGTGCAGGAGGCCGATGAAGACCGGGATCTGCAGGAACATCGGAAGGCAGCCCATGAGCGGGTTGACCTTCTCCTCCTGGTAGAGCTTCATGACCTCCTTCTGGAGGGTCTCCCGGTCGCCCTTGTGCTTCTCCTGCAGCTCCTTCATCTTCGGCTGGATCGCCTGCATCGCACGCTGCGACTTGATCTGCTTCACGAAGATCGGGAACAGCACGACGCGGACCGTGATCACCAGGAAGACGATCGCGAGAACCCACTGCCAGTTGGTGCCGAGCGTGCGGTGGTCAGGCACGACCTTGTCCCACACGGTGTGCCAGAACAGCATCACCTGCGAGATCAGCCAGTAGATCCCGCCCATCAGCTTGCTAATCACGACACTGCTCCAGTCACGTCGACTCGGGCTCGGGCGAGGCTCCCCGGCGCGGTGGCACCGGATCGAACCCACCGGGGTGGAATGGGTGGCAGCGCAGCAGCCGCCAGATCGCGAGACCGATTCCCCGGATCGCGCCGTGAGTGCCGACCGCCTCCAGGGCATAAGCGCTGCACGACGGGTAGAACCGACAACGCGCCGGCAACGCCGGGCTTATCCAACGACGGTACGCGACGATGGGAGCGGCAACGACCCGGGCTCCGGCGTTCATCGACGTCCTTCCCGGCTCCTGGGACGGCGCGCGGCCGTCAGTGCTGCCTCGAGATCACGGCCGAGGTCGTCGAAGCCCGCGGTGGCCGACGTCGGCAGCGCCCTGACAACGACCATCGACGCCGGCGGGAGGTCCGCCAGGTGCGATCGGATCAGGTGCCGGAGGCGCCGCTTCACCATGTTACGAACGACGGCGTTGCCGACGGCCTTGGACACGACAAAACCGGCCCGCGCCGGTGCGGCTGAAACCACGTCGGCCGGCGCAGACACGACGAAGCCGGCGCGTGCAGATGGTTGATCTGCTGGCGCCGGCTCGATGGTCGACTGCAGGAAATGCACCACGAGGGCTCCGCGACCGGCTCGGCGGCCGCTGCGAATGGTGACGGCGAAGTCTTCACGCCGCCTCAGACGCTGAGCGGCCGCAAGCACGCTGCCTCCGAAGAGCCCGCGTCGGCTCAGGCCGAGCCGGCCGCCAGGCGGTCGCGCCCCTTGGCGCGGCGCGCCGACAGGATCGAACGGCCGGCACGGGTGCGCATGCGCAGCCGGAAACCGTGGGTCTTCGCGCGCCGGCGGTTGTTCGGCTGGAAGGTGCGCTTGCTCACGTCGGGCTCCGTCTTCGTAGCGGCGTAGGGCTGGTCACTGGAGTTTATCAGGGAAAGCTTCCCCAGCCGAACCAGGGTACGCGCGGCCCTACAGACCGTCAACGATGGCTGGGTACGCCCCGAAATCCACAGGTTACTTGTGGACAACGGTTGAGTGGTTGTGGACAACGCTGTTAACGTGCCCGGTTGCCGGTAGACACCGCGACGACCGGCGACGGGACACAAAGGACTTTCCGCAACTAATCGGATGCGCCACAGGGGGCACGGCACCACATCCGACCTGCAGAACCTCGCAAACTCGGTCGAAAACCGCCAGGCCGACACGGGGCGAGAGGGAATCAGGACGATCCGTCCACGGCACATGACTCGTTGATACACAGGTTGTGGAAAACCTGTGGACAATGGGGGCCGGGACGGGCGGAACTTCCGGCGCACGGTCCACTCGCGGTGGGGGGCGACGATGGGGGTGCGCGAACGGTGACTGACACCGACCTCGCAGCGGTATGGCATGCGGCAACGGACGAGCTCGCAGACGAGATCGTGTCGGCGCAGCAGCGTGCCTATCTGCGGCTGACGAGGCTACGGGCCATCGTCGAGGACACCGCGCTGCTCTCCGTGCCTGATGCGTTCACCCGCGACGTCATCGAGTCGCGACTCCGCCCGGTCATCACCGAGGCGCTGTCCCGGCTGCTCGGCCGGGCGATCCAGGTCGCCGTCACGGTCCGGCCGCCGGAGGACGCCCCGCCGCTGCCGGCCCCGTCCGCCTCGCACTGGTCCAACGGCACCGCCGGCCTGCTGGCCGAGCCGGCCGCATACCAGGACCAGCCGCAGTACCAACCGCAGCCGCAGTACCAGCAACCCCAGTACCAGCAGCCGCAGCAGTATCAACAGCCTCAGTACCAACCGCAGCCGCAGTCCGA
Organism: Dactylosporangium siamense; assembly: GCF_016862795.1. Lineage (GTDB taxonomy): Bacteria > Actinomycetota > Actinomycetes > Mycobacteriales > Micromonosporaceae > Dactylosporangium > Dactylosporangium siamense. Next base: position 3,993 of record NZ_BONQ01000084.1, read on the forward strand.
TCAGTCCAGCCAGAACAGCGGGCAGCAGGCGCCGACCGTCCGCGAGGGCAGCGACCGCCTGTTCGACCTGCCGACCGAGACGGGCTGGACGCCGGCGGGGCGCACGGAGCACTCCGGCACCGCGTTCGAGGCCGGCCGCGACGAACGGCTGCGCCGCTCACCGCAGCAGGACGAGGACCCGCTGCCGCCGCGGCCGCCGTCGAACCCCGGCACCGGTCGCGAGGACCGGCGCAGCGCGCAGACGCCCGCCGGCGACTCGGCCGGGAACCGGCTGAACCCGAAGTACACCTTTGAGACCTTCGTCATCGGTTCCTCGAACCGCTTCGCGCACGCCGCGTCGGTGGCCGTGGCCGAGTCGCCGGCCAAGGCCTACAACCCGCTGTTCATCTACGGCGGCTCGGGTCTGGGCAAGACGCACCTGCTGCACGCCATCGGCCAGTACGCCACGATGCTCGGCAACGCCCGGTTCGTCCGCTACGTGTCGACCGAAGAGTTCACCAACGACTTCATCAACTCGCTGCGGGACGACAAGACACAGGCGTTCCAGCGGCGCTACCGCGACGTCGACATCCTGCTGATCGACGACATCCAGTTCCTGGAGACGCGGGAGCGCACGCAGGAGGAGTTCTTCCACACGTTCAACACGCTCCACAACGCCAACAAGCAGATCGTGATCAGCTCCGACCGCTCGCCGCGGCAGCTCGCGACCCTCGAGGACCGCCTGCGCACCCGGTTCGAGTGGGGGCTGCTCGCCGACATCCAGCCGCCGGACCTCGAGACCCGTATCGCCATCCTGCAGAAGAAGGCGGCGCAGGAGCGGCTGTTCGCGCCGCCGGACGTGCTGGAGTTCATCGCGTCGCGGGTCGCGTCGTCGATCCGCGAGCTGGAGGGCGCGCTGATCCGCGTCACCGCGTTCGCGAACCTGACCCGCGCGCCGGTCGAGCTCGGGCTGGCCGAGGAGGTGCTCCGGGACTTCATCCCGGACGGTTCCGGGCCGGAGATCACCGCGGACCAGATCATGGCGTCGACCGCCGACTACTTCGGGGTCAGCCTGGAGGACCTGCGCGGGCACAGCCGGTCGCGGGTGCTGGTCAACGCGCGCCAGGTCGCCATGTACCTGTGCCGCGAGCTGACCGACCTGTCGCTGCCACGCATCGGGCAGGCGTTCGGCGGGCGGGACCACACCACGGTCATGCACGCCGACCGCAAGATCCGGCAGCAGATGGCGGAGCGCCGCTCGCTGTACAACCAGATCGCCGAGCTGACGAACCGCATCAAGCAGACCACGTAGGCGACCACAGCGCGCCCTGGAAGAGGGCCGGATCGGGGGTGTGACAGCCCCGGTCCGGCCCTCTTTTTCGCATCGGCGGCAGGTGTACGGACACCGCCGGCGGACCAAACGTGAGCAGATCTCAGCAATGGCTTGTGGATACCGCTGTGGGTAACTGCTCCCGGGTGCGCCGATATGCGAAGAATGTACTGTCCACCGGCGTTGCCCACAGCCTGTGGACTGCGGCGGTTATCCACTGTTTCCACAGGCCTCCGACCTGGGATCCAGGCGCTTATGGACATAAGATGTCCACAGCTCCGTCCCCAGGATGTCCACAACATGTGCGCATATACCCCCGTGGGGTTTGTCCAAGTTATACACAGACTTTGTCCACAGAACCTGTGGATAACTTCGATTGTGCCAACTCTTGGCCACGGACCGTGATCGACCGCTCACAAGTGACGAAACGGCTACGCGTTGCACACAGGCGTCGTCCACAGTCTGTGGATAACTCCTGGGGAGGACGTGTGGACGGCATGTGGAAACATCCGAAGAGTGATCGCCACGTGCACAGAACGTGAGGACGGCTCGGGACGAGTTATCCCCAGATCGTGGACGAACCCTGTGGATTGCCGGTGGATAGCCGGTGGACAACGCCTGTGGATGACCGCTTATCCACAATCCACAACCTTGTACACAGGGGGTTATACACACTCCATACCCAGAGACATAAGTGCTCTGAGCTGCTAAAACGAGGGTTGTCCACAGAATCCACAACACCTATGACTACGAAGTAAATCTCTTTAAAAGAGAGAAAAAAGCAATCATCAGCAAGTGGATAAGTTCTCGGCTCGAAATTTGGAGGGGTCGGTGCACGGCACCGCTGTGGAAGCCCTAAGGTTCGATGCAGCACCACGCTTGAGACGAGACGACGCGGGAGGACCGCGATGAAGTTCCGAGTCGAGCGCGACGCGCTCGCCGATGCCGTCGCCTGGACAGCCAAGAGTCTGCCCAGCCGCCCTTCTGTGCCGGTGCTTGCCGGTGTTCTGTTGAGAGTCGGTGACGGCCGCCTGCAGGTGTCCGGCTTCGACTACGAGGTGTCCAGCCAGGTGACCGTCGAGGTCCAGGCGGACGCCGACGGCGCGACGCTCGTCTCCGGGCGGCTGCTCGCCGAAATCACCAAGTCGTTGCCGGCCAAGCCGGTCGACGTCGCCGCGGTGGGGTCGCACGTCGAGATCACGTGCGGCAGTGCCCGGTTCACGCTGCCGACGATGCCTGTCGAGGACTATCCGACGCTGCCGGAGATGCCCGAGCTGGCCGGCACGGTCGACGCGGCCACGTTTGCCGGTGCCGTCTCGCAGGTGGCGATCGCCGCCGGCCGGGACGACACCCTGCCGATGCTGACCGGCGTGCGGATCGAGCTCGAGGGCAGCAAGCTGACCCTGCTCGCCACCGACCGCTACCGGCTGGCCGTGCGTGAGCTGGAGTGGCGCCCCGACGAGGACGACGTGAGCCTCGCCGCGCTCGTCCCGGCGCGCACCCTCGACGACACCGCGAAGACGCTCGGACCGGTCGGTGGTCTGGTGTCGGTCGCGCTGTCCCGGGGCAAGCTCGGCGAGGGGATGATCGGTTTCGCCGGTGGCACCCGGCGCACCACGTCCCGTCTGCTCGACGGCGACTTCCCGAAGGTGCGGGCGCTGCTGCCCGACACGCACAACGCCCAGGCCCGGATCCGGGTCTCCGCGCTCAACGAGGTGGTGCGGCGCGTCGGCCTGGTCGCCGAGCGGTCCACCCCGGTGCGACTGTCGTTCAGCGCCGACGGTCTCGTCGTCGAGGCCAGCGGCAGCGAGGACGCGCGGGCCAGCGAGGCGATGGACTGTGCCTACGAGGGCGAGCCGATGACGATCGCCTTCAACCACCAGTATCTGCTGGACGGCCTGAAGGCGCTCGACGCCCCGATCGCCGTGCTGTCGTTCACTGACCCGAAGAAGCCTGCGGTCATGTCCCCTGCCAAGGATGATGGAGAAATCGTCCCTGGATACTGGTACTTGATCATGCCGGTTCGCATCGGCAGCTGAGTTTCGGAGGCACCAGACATGCAGCTCGGTCTCATCGGCCTGGGCAGGATGGGCTTCAACATGCGCGAGCGGCTTCGGGCCGCCGGGCACGAGGTCATCGGCTACGACCACCACCCAGACGTCACCGACGTGGCGTCGCTCAACGAACTGGTCGAGAAGCTCGCCGCGCCCCGAGTGGTGTGGATCATGGTTCCGGTGCAGTACACGGAGCCGACCATCGACGAGCTGTCCGGCCTGCTGTCGGCCGGCGACATCGTCATCGACGGCGGCAACTCGCGCTTCAGCAACGACCGCCCGCGGGCCGAGCGGCTGGCGACGAAGGGCATCGGCTACCTCGACGTCGGCGTGTCCGGCGGGGTCTGGGGCCGGACCAACGGCTATGCGTTGATGGTCGGCGGCGACAAGAAGCACGTCGAGCACTGCAAGCCGATCTTCGAGGGCCTCAAGCCCGAGGGCGAGTTCGGTTTCGCGCACGCCGGCGGGGTCGGTGCCGGGCACTACGCGAAGATGGTCCACAACGGTATCGAGTACGGCATGATGCACGCCTATGCCGAGGGCTACGAGCTGCTCGAGGCCTCTGAATACGTCGAGAACATCCCCGAGGTGTTCAAGTCGTGGCGGGCCGGGTCCGTCGTGCAGTCTTGGTTGCTGGACCTGATGGACCGGGCCCTCGACGAGGACCCCAACCTCGACGGTCTGCGTGGCTACGCCGACGACACCGGCGAGGGCCGCTGGACGGTCGAGGAGGCCATCCGGCTGGCAGTGCCGATGAACGTGATCGCGGCGTCGCTGTTCGCCCGGTTCGCCTCGCGTCAGGACGACTCGCCGGCGATGAAGGCCGTGGCCGCGCTGCGCAACCAGTTCGGCGGCCACGCGGTCAAGAAGGGCTGAGTTTGTACGTCCGGGGTCTCGAGCTCGTCGACTTCCGCAGTTATGAGCGGGTGGTCGTCGAGTTCGGGCCCGGGGCGTGCGTGCTCGTCGGCCCGAACGGCGTCGGCAAGACCAACCTGGTCGAGGCGCTGGCCTACGTGGCCACCCTCGAGTCGCACCGGGTCGCGACGGACGCACCGCTGGTCCGGTTCGGTGCGACCCGCGCGGTGGTGCGGTGTGCCGTCGTCCACGAGGAGCGCGAGCTGCTCGTCGAGCTGTCGATCGAGCCCGGCAAGGCCAACAAGGCGCGGCTGGGCCGATCGCCGGTGACCCGTACCCGCGACATCCTGGGCGCACTGAAACTCGTGCTGTTCGCGCCGGAGGATCTTTCCCTGATCCGGGGCGACCCGAGCGAGCGCCGGCGGCTCCTTGACGAGTTGCTGGTGGCCAGGCAGCCACGCTTCGCCGGGGTGCGCTCCGACTACGACCGGGTGCTCAAGCAGCGCAACGCGTTGCTTCGCAGTGCGTATCTGGCCCGCAAGACGGGCGGCAACCGTGGTGGTGACCTGTCGACCCTCGACGTGTGGGACACCCACCTCGCGCAGCACGGCGCGCAGCTGGTCCGGGCCCGGCTCGACCTGGTCGCCGCGCTCGCCCCGCACGTCGCGAAGGCATATGCGGCGGTCAGCGCCAGCCGGTCCGACGCCCGGATCGCCTACAGCCCGTCGTTCCCCGTGCCGGACGCCTCGTCGGCGCAGGCGGACATCGAGCAGGCGCTCCTCACCGCGCTCGGTGAGGCCCGCAAGCAGGAGGTCGAGCGCGGCGTCACGCTGGTCGGCCCGCATCGCGACGAGTTGACGCTGACCCTCGGCGAGCTGCCGGCCAAGGGCTACGCGAGCCACGGCGAGTCCTGGTCGTATGCGCTGGCGCTGCGCCTGGCGGCCTACGATCTGCTGCGGGACGACGGCGTGGAGCCGGTGCTGGTGCTGGACGACGTGTTCGCCGAGCTCGATGTGGGCCGGCGGGAGCGGCTGGCCGAGCTCGTGAGCGGCGCCAGCCAGGTCATCGTGACCTGTGCCGTCGACGACGACGTGCCACGGGCGCTGCGCGGCGCACGGTACGAGGTGGGCGGAGGCGAGGTGCGACATGGCTGATGGCGATGACGGGGCGGCCGGCAACGAGAAGACCGGCCCCGAGCTGGCGCGGGCCGCGGTCGAGGCCGCGCTCGCGAAACGCAGGGCACAACCACGCCGCAAGGCCGTCACGGACCCGGCGACCGGGGAACCGCGACGGCGCCGGGGGTACACGGGACCCGGGCCCGACCCGAGGGATCCGCAGCCGTTCGGTTCACTGCTCGAACGGATGATGAAGGCGCGCGGCTGGCAGAAGCCGAAGGCCGAGGCGACCGTGTTCGGGGAGTGGGAGCGGGTCGTCGGCGCCGACATCGCCGCCCACTGCCGGCCGATCAAACTGGAGGACGGCGAGCTGACCGTCGAGGCGGAGTCGACCGCGTGGGCCACCCAGCTGCGGATGCTCGCCGGGCGGCTCATCGCCCGGATCGCGGGTGAGGTCGGTCACAACGTCGTCAAGAAGCTCCATATTCAGGGGCCGAGCACGCCGTCCTGGAGCCGCGGGCCGATGCGGGTGCGCGGGCGCGGGCCGCGCGACACCTACGGCTGATCGGGCCGGTCAGAAATCCGCGTAGACGGCGAAACCGCGGTTCGCGCAGCGGCGGTAGAACTTCGCGAGGACGTCCAGCTCGGCGATCGTGTAGCTCCACTGCGGAGCGTTGCCCGTGTCGTCGCTCAGCGCGTCGAGCCGGCTCTGCAGCCATCGCAGCTGCTGCTCGGCCAGGCGCGAGCCCTCCAGAGCGCGGCGCAGCACGGTGCTCACCGTCTCGAAGGTGATCTCGTCGCCGAACTCCTGGTGGCCGTTGACGAAGCGCTCGAGCCCGCCGGCGATCCAGGCGCAGTCGTCCGGGCTGATCACCGGATCCTCGTCCTCGGCGGCCGCATCGGTGGCGAAGAGCACGCCGTTGAGCCCGAAGAGCAGGTCGACCAGCTCCGTATATCCGGTCACGCGCACCGTGCCGGTCTTCGCCACGTGATCCGCCAGCGCCGCCGCCGGCCCGGCGTGCAGCGGCAGCTTCTCGGCCAGCCCGGCGAAGTCGACGAACTCGGCCGGCGCCACCGGGTCGTAAAACCGCCCGGTGCGCGGCCACTGCACGGCGACGTTGTCCAACCCCATCGCGGACCCCTCGCTCTCACACTTACCCCGCCCCGCGGCGGGGAACATACGGCACGAACGGTCGCTTGCGCGACCCCCGCAGGTGCCGAACCCGGGGACAGCATTCCAGCGCTCGCCGTGCCGCCCATCATCGCCCGCCTGACCCCCTCCCGCGTAGGGGGACCTTCAACCCGTACCGTTCGGGCCGCTACGGGGACTACAGCGCCGTCCCGATGCGAAAATGTCGCACGGGCACAGTAGGATTGCCGCAGGAGCGAAGGCTCTGAGAACCAGCCGACACAACCCGCGTGCACGCGTCCGCGGTGTCGGCCCGCCGGTGGTCGCGGCGCCCGCTCGGTGGGGCGCAGGACTCCGGCGTGCCTGCGCCGTGACCGTAGTGCTCGCACGACTCCGCACGAGACCCGGGGCGCCGAGCGGCGCGGCCGGCCAGTGTGAGAAAGCGACCGAGGGTGGCAGTAAACAAGGCCGAACCGTCGTCCTACGACTCCTCATCGATCACGGTCCTTGAGGGGCTCGACGCGGTCCGCAAGCGGCCAGGTATGTACATCGGCTCGACCGGCGAGCGCGGCCTGCACCACCTGGTGTGGGAGGTCGTGGACAACGCCGTCGACGAGGCCCTGGCGGGCTTCTGCGACACGATTGAGGTCACGCTCCTCGAAGGTGGCGGGGTGCGCGTCGTGGACAACGGCCGTGGCATCCCGGTCGACATGCACCCGAAGGAGAAGCGGCCGACCGTTGAGGTCGTCCTCACGATGCTGCACGCCGGCGGCAAGTTCGGCGGCGGGGCCTATGCGGTCTCCGGTGGTCTGCACGGCGTCGGCATCTCGGTCGTCAACGCGCTGTCCACGCGCATCGACCTGGAGATCCACAAGGACGGTTCCGTCTGGCGGCAGACCTATCGCAACACCGTGCCCGACCCGCTGCAGAAGGGTGAGGCGACCGACCGCTCCGGCACCAGCGTCACGTTCTGGCCCGACGGCGCGATCTTCGAGACCCTCGACTTCAACTACGAGACGGTCTACCGGCGCATCCAGGAATATGCCTTCCTCAACCGGGCTCTCAAGATCACGCTGCGCGACGAGCGTGCCGACACCCCGGAGGAGAAGAAGGAGGTCGTCTTCTGCTACGAGAACGGCATCGCCGACTTCGTGCGTCACCTCAACGCGACGAAGACGCCCATCCACCGCTCGGTCGTGGAGTTCGGTGCTGACGGCGACGGCATCTCGGTGGAGATCGCCATGCAGTGGAACGAGTCGTATGGCGAGAGCGTCTACACGTTCGCCAACACGATCAACACGCATGAGGGCGGCACCCACGAAGAGGGCTTCCGCAGCGCCCTGACCTCCGTGGTCAACAAGTACGGCGCGGACAAGAAGTTCCTCAAGGGTGACGAGAAGCTCACCGGTGAGGACATCCGTGAGGGCCTGGCCGCGATCATCTCGATCAAGCTGACCAACCCGCAGTTCGAGGGCCAGACGAAGACCAAGCTCGGCAACACCGAGGCGCGCAGCTTCGTGCAGAAGGTGTGCAACGAGTGGCTGGTCGACTGGTTCGACCGCAACCCGGCCGAGGTCAAAATGATCATTACCAAGGCCTCGCAGGCCGCGCGGGCCCGCCTCGCCGCCTCGCAGGCGCGCAAGCTGGCCCGGCGCAAGTCGCTGCTGGAGTCGGGCTCGATGCCCGGCAAGCTGGCCGACTGCCAGTCCAACGACCCCCGGGTCTCCGAGCTGTTCATCGTCGAGGGCGACTCCGCTGGCGGCTCGGCCAAGCAGGGCCGGGACCCGAGGGTCCAGGCGATCCTGCCGATCCGCGGCAAGATCCTCAACGTGGAGAAGGCGCGCATCGACCGCGTCCTGAAGAACAACGAGGTCCAGGCGCTGATCACCGCGCTCGGCACCGGCATCCACGACGAGTTCGACATCGAGAAGCTGCGCTATCACAAGCTGATCCTGATGGCCGACGCCGACGTCGACGGCCAGCACATCCAGACGCTGCTGCTGACGCTGGTGTTCCGGTTCATGCGTCCCTTGATCGAGCTCGGCCACGTGTATCTCGCAGCGCCCCCGCTGTACAAGATCAAGTGGAACAAGAAGGGCGACGACGCGCAGTACGCGTACACCGATCGCGAGCGCGACGGTCTGATCACGCTGCGCCAGCAGAGCAAGCCCAACGCCAAGCCGGACGACATCCAGCGGTTCAAGGGTCTTGGGGAGATGAACTACCCCGAGCTGTGGGAAACCACGATGAACCCGGAAACCCGCATGCTCCGTCAGGTGACATTGGATGACGCTGCAACCGCCGACGAGCTCTTCAGCGTCCTGATGGGCGAAGACGTGGAAGCACGCCGCTCGTTCATCCAGCGCAACGCCAAAGACGTTCGGTTCCTCGACATCTGACCTGCGGATACTGAGAAAAGGGATAAAGAGTGACGGAACCGACTTCCACCCCGGAGACTTCCGACGAGGGTGGTTCAGCGGTCGCGAGCAGGATCGAGCCGATCGGCATCGAAGTCGAGATGGCGCGGTCCTACCTCGACTACGCGATGAGCGTGATCGTCGGGCGTGCCCTGCCGGATGTTCGTGACGGTCTCAAGCCCGTGCACCGCAAGATCCTCTACGCCATGTTCGACGGCGGCTACCGCCCCGACCGCGGCTACGTGAAGTGCGCCCGCGTCGTCGGCGACGTGATGGGTAACTACCACCCGCACGGCGACGCCTCGATCTACGACGCGATGGTCCGCATGGCGCAGAGCTGGTCGTTGCGCTACCCCCTGATCGACGGCAACGGCAACTTCGGCTCGCCGGGCAACGACCCCGCCGCCGCCATGCGGTACACGGAAGCCCGGCTCGACCCGCTCGCCATGGAGATGCTGCGGGACATCGACGAGGACACCGTCGACTTCGTCCCCAACTACGACGGCCGGGCCCAGGAGCCCACGATCCTGCCGTCGCGCATCCCCAACCTGCTCGTCAACGGCAGCACCGGCATCGCCGTCGGCATGGCGACGAACATCCCGCCGCACAACCTGCGGGAGATCGCCCAGGCCGTCCAGTGGTGCCTGGACAACCCGGAGGCCGACGAGGCCGAGACGCTCGATGAGCTGATCAAGATCGTCAAGGGCCCCGACTTCCCGACCAAGGGCCTCATCGTCGGCACGTCGGCGATCATCGACGCCTACCGGACCGGCCGCGGCTCGATCCGCATGCGCGCCGTCGTCGAGGTCGAGGAGGACACCCGCGGGCGGACCATCCTCGTGGTGACCGAGCTGCCGTATGCGGTCAACCCCGACAACCTCGCCGAGCGCATCGCCGACCTCGTCAAGGAGGGCAAGCTCGCCGGCATCGCCGACATCCGCGAGGAGTCCTCGGGCCGCACCGGCATGCGCCTGGTGATCGTGCTCAAGCGCGACGCGGTCGCCAAGGTGGTGCTCAACAACCTCTACAAGCACACGCAGCTGCAGGAGACGTTCGGCGCCAACATGCTGGCGCTGGTCGACGGCGTGCCCCGCACGCTCAACCTCGCGCAGTTCGTGCGGCACTACGTCACGCACCAGATCGAGGTCATCGTCCGGCGGACCGCATACCGGTTGCGCAAGGCCGAGGAGCGCGCCCACATCCTGCGCGGTCTGGTCAAGGCCCTCGACATGCTCGACGAGGTCATCGCACTCATCCGGCGCTCCCCGAGCGCCGAGGAGTCGAAGAACGGCCTGATGAGCCTGCTCGACATCGACGACATCCAGGCCGTCGCCATCCTCGACATGCAGCTGCGCCGGCTCGCCGCACTGGAGCGCCAGCGCATCTTCGACGAGCTGGCGAAGATCGAGATCGAGATCGCCGACTACAAGGACATCCTGGCGACCCCGGCCCGGCAGCGGCAGATCGTCTCCGAGGAGCTCGCCGAGATCGTCGCCCGTCGCGGCGACGAACGGCGCACCCAGATCATCCCGTTCGACGGCGAGGTCTCCATGGAGGACCTCATCGCGCGCGAGGACGTCGTGGTCACAATCACCCGCACCGGATACGCGAAGCGCACCAAGGTCGACCTGTACCGCTCGCAGAAGCGCGGCGGAAAGGGGGTCTCCGGTGCGACACTGAGGCAGGACGACATCGTCAGCCACTTCTTCGTCTGCTCCACGCACGACTGGATGCTGTTCTTCACGAACAAGGGCCGCGTCTACCGGGCGAAGGCATATGAGCTGCCGGAGGCAAGCCGGGTCGCGAAGGGTCAGCATGTCGCCAACCTGCTGGCATTCCAGCCCGACGAGCACATCGCCCAGGTGATCGAGATCCCGAACTACCAGGTGTCGCCATACCTGGTCCTGGCCACCAAGGACGGCCTGGTCAAGAAGACCAAGCTGGAGGAGTTCGACTCCAACCGGTCCGGCGGGATCATCGGCATCAACCTGCGCGACGAGGACGAGCTGGTGGGCGCCGCGCTGCTCGGCCCGGAGGACGACCTTCTCCTGGTCAGCAAGCAGGCGCAGGCGATCCGCTTCACCGCCAACGACGACACGCTGCGCCCGATGGGCCGCGCAACGTCGGGGGTGATCGGGATGCGCTTTGCCGAAGGTGATGAACTGCTGGCGATGGAAGTGGTGCGCGAGGGGATGGACCTGGACGTGTTGGTGGCCACCGACGGTGGTTTTGCCAAGCGGACTCCCATCGAGGAATATCCGGTGCAAGGACGCGGCGGCAAGGGCGTCCTGACGGCTAAAATCACGTCTCGGCGCGGCGGCCTGGTTGGCGCAGTGGTGATCGATCCGGACGATGAGCTCTTCGCCATCACCTCAAATGGTGGCGTGATCCGGACTCCCGTGAAGCCTGTACGACGTACGAGGGATCGGAACACAATGGGGGTCAAGCTCATGGACCTGCCGGAGGGTGTGACCATCGTCGCGATCGCCCGCAACGCCGATGAGCCCGACGAACAGGACTAGTTGATGACAGACACACAGGCGAAGTCGGGGACCGCCTCGGCAGCAACCGATGAGGCCAAGCAGGCCGGAGAGGCTGCCATGACGGGACTTGACTCGGGGGCGCCTGCCGCCGGCGGGGACGCCGGCGCGGTCAACGGGACCAGCACGCCCGGTGAGACCACCATCGGCGGCACGCCGAAGTTCCAGCGTGCCCCCGGTATGGTGCCGCCGCCCGACTCGTTGACGGTGCCGATCCAGTCGCCACCGTCCGTCGGCGTGGCGAAGGGCAAGGCCGGGGTCGTGACGCCCCCGCCAGTGACGCTCGGTTCCGCGGCGCCCACCAGCGGCGCGGCGACCGGCACGGCGAGCGTCGCGGTGGCCCGTGCCTCCGTGCGCCCGACCAACGCCGGCGCCACTCAGGCGCTGAACGCGCCCGCGGCCGCGCCGGCGGCGAGCGGGTCCGCCCGCGTCACCGAGGCCGTCCGTGCGGCCCGGAAGACGGTCAGCTCCGCGGTGGGCCGCGGCCCACGCCGGGCCCGGCTGCACCTGAAGCGCATCGACCCGTGGTCTGTGATGAAGTTCGCGTTCGCGGTCTCGTTCGTGCTGTTCGTCGTCGTCATCGTCGCCACGTCGGTGCTCTACCTGGCCCTCGACGCGATGGACGTCTTCAACAGCGTCAACAAGGCCCTCGCCGACATCGTCAGCTCCACCGGTGGCCAGGCCGACAGCACCTTCCGCATCACCGCGAAGGGCGTCATCGGCGGCGCCGCCCTGCTCGGCGTGGTCAACGTGGTCCTCTTCACCGCGCTCGCCACCCTGGGCTCCTTCATCTACAACGTCTGCGCCGACCTGGTCGGCGGCATCGAGCTGACGCTGGCGGAGAAGGACTGACCTGCTGTTTTTCCCCACGGCGGGCCGTTCGGCTCGCCGTGGGGGGAACCGGTTTGAGGCTTCGGTGCCGGGTGCGGTAACCTTGGCCGTCGCGCTGATACGCCGCTTTTCGCGGGGATCGGTGTAACGGGGCTATAGCTCAGTCGGTTAGAGCGCAGAGCTGATAACTCTGAGGTCGCTGGTTCGATTCCAGCTAGCCCCACATGTGGAAAAAGGTGCTCCTGGTGGTCGCAGTCGTCGGTGCAGCTGCCTACGTCGCCAAGCGCGTGAAGACCGCGAGCGAAGAGCGCGCGCTCTGGCACGAGGCCACCACCGCCCCGGACCTGCGCTAGTCACACCGAGGGGTTCCCCTCGCCCGGGGGCGTAGCTCAACTGGCAGAGCACCGCCTTTGCAAGGCGGGGGTTAGGGGTTCGAGTCCCCTCGCTTCCACGTTCCGCCAACCGGCGCGGCCTGCTCATCGGCTGCGCCGATTCGCCGTTGTGGCTCCACTTGTCCCCGCGCGGCCTTTCGGCCGCTCCCCGGTGGGGGAGCTTCGCTCCACCCACACCCCCTCAAACCCTTCCGGGGCTGAGCCGGGTTCGGACGGGTGACGATGCGGGCCGGCGCCGGAAGTCCGCTCGACCGGGACGCCGCGTCCGGGCCGAGCAGAGGCACTTGAAACTGGTCAGCTGACAGTTGCCGCGACGTTCGTCGGGCAGCAGGCTGTAGCTCCTGCGGGCGCTTTCTCCGCATGTAGCTTGCCGATTTTGACCGGCTCGGGGTGATCCGCGGTGGAGGACAGCGCAAGGCGGGAGTGACGTCCGGATCAGGTCGCCGAGATCCTGCCGGTCGCCAACGCGCCGGTGTCGAGCCGGATGGCGAACGGAGCGTCCGTGGTCAGGATTTCGCCGTCACTCACAACCGCGTGCTTGACGTAGTGGCCGCCGTCAAGGCGCAACAGGTGCAGTTCCACCGAGGTCAGGGAGCCCTGCTCCACGAGCAGGTACCAGCCGATTCCCGCCTTGGCGTAGAACCCCATCTTCGAGACCCGGTCCGTACCCGCGTTGCTGGGCGACACGATCTCGCCGACCAGCGCCACGTCGACCGCGTCGATTGTCGAGCCCTCTTCAACATCAGTCACGACAAGGTCGGGGATAACGATCCGGCCGGTCTGCAAGCGGACGTTGACAGCCTCCAGAACTACCAGGCCGGCTGCTGACGCGCCGGGGTCGAGGGCGTTGGCGATGCGGCGGGACAGGATCTGGTGCCGGATGGCCGGCGCTGGACTTACCAGCAAGCTCCCATCAATCAGCTCAATCCGGGTTGGTGTCTCGCCGAGTGCGAAGTATTCGTCTTCGCTCCACGGCCCGACATGCTCCAGGACGTCAACCCTCACCGGCGACTCGCCTCCACACGCATGCTCTCACCAGGCTCCCACGCAAGCGCGCCCCATGACGACACCAATCCGGACGACGGCTCTGCCGGGCGGTCTTGTGGCTCGAAGTCATGGCGTGGACCAGTGTGGTTCACGGCGCTTGGACACCTGTTCGGCTGCGAACGCAACAACGGCGTTGAACTGTTCGACCTCCAACGGCGCGACCGCCAGGATCAGCTCTCCGATCGTCCAAAGCCACGGAACCGTTTTCCGCGCGGACGCGGACGGTGGCGGTCCCTCGGCCGGACGAGCTGCCATCGCCTCGAGGTCGTCGGGCCGGATGCAGAGTATTGCGGCGAGGAGCTCCAGGCGTTCCGGGCTCGGCAAGCGGCCGTTGCCCATCGCCATGGCAACCGTGCTGATCGACGAGCCCGTTGCGCAGGCCATTCCCTCGTGGCTGAGGTTCCGGACCTTCAACAGCCGTCTGAACACGGCTCCGAACGTCACCGTCTCCAGTGTCGGTAGGCCGGTCGGACCGCCCCTGATGGAGGTTCTGGGCAGCGACCGGGCGAAGTCTCGGGCCGCCGCGGCCTCGGAAGTCCGCAGGCCGTACCTGATCAGCGACTCGATCGGGCGGTCCAGGTCGGGAACGGTGGGCATGAACTCGGCCGGGATCTCACCGCCGGCGATCGCCAGCAGGTCGACGGCCCGTATCTCGAGCACCGGCGCGAGATCGAGCAGTCGTCCTGCCGGCGGCACCACGACGCCGCGATGTTCGCAGAGCCGCTCCAGCGGAGTGTCCGACATATTGACCAATCTAAGCGTCCGCGACGCCGTACCGGATTCAGACCGGCTGGTAGGTGAGGTGGACGACGCCGGTCGGGAAGGTTTCCGAGGCGGCGAGCCGCAACGGGGTCCGCTTGCCGTCGTCGTCGAAGAGGCGCTTGCCGCTGCCCACCACGATCGGGCAGACCATGAGGTGCAGCTCGTCGACCACGCCGGCGTGGACCAGTGACCGGACCAGCGTGGCGCTGCCCGTGATGGTGATGTTGTCGCCCGGCTCCTGCTTGAGCGCGGTGAGTGCGGCGGCCACGTCGCCGTCCAGGAGCGGCAGCAGCGTGGCGCCGGACCAGTCGACCGAGGTCAGGGTCGTGGACGCGACCAGCTTCGGGGTGTTGTTCATGAAGTCGGCGATCTCGCCGTTCTGACCCGGCCAGATCGCCGCGAACTCCTCGTACGTGCGGCGGCCGAGCAGCAGGGTGCCGGTGGCGTCGCGGCGAGACTTGATCGACTGGCCGACCTCGTCGCAGTAGAAGTCGAAGCTCCACTTCTCCGGCGACTCGATGACGCCGTCAAGGGACATGTGCAGGCCGGCGACGATCTTCCGCATGATGTTCTCCTCCAGGTCAAGGCGTTCTCTACCAACGCGTCGAACGGGCCGGCGGTCCTTCGACACGGGAGGCACGGGGAGGCAAAGAAATTTTCTGCACGCCTGTCGGTGGTGGCAGAAAATGCATCATGACCACGATCTACGTGCCGTACCACCTCGATGAGCGCCTCGACGGGCTGGTCGATGAGCCGGCGGACGTCACCGTCATCGCCGAGTTTCCCGAAGGGCCTGACATCTGGGGTCGGCTGGCGGTGCTGTACGACCGGGTCGCCGACGAGGTCAGTCGGGCCGAGTCACCCGTCGTGATCTCCGGGGACTGCACCACCGCGCTGGGGACGGTCGCCGGGCTGCAGCGGAAGGCGCTGGACCCGGCGATCGTGTGGTTCGACGCGCACGGGGACGTGCAGACCCTCGAGACGACCACCTCGGGATACATCGGTGGGATGCCGTTGCGGGTGTTGGTGGGGTACCGGCCGGAGCTCATCGCCGATCGTCTGGGCCTCCGGCCGTTGGCTGAGGAGCGGGCCGTGCTCGTCGACGCCCGGGATCTCGATCCGGCCGAGGCGGAGTATCTCCACGGGTCGGGGATCCGGCGGTACCAACTCCAAGATCTTGAGCTTCCCGACGGTCCGTTGCTGGTGCACGTGGACCTCGACGTCGTGGACGGGGCCGAGTTGCCGGGGCTGCTGTTCCCGGTGCCGGGTGGTCCGTCGATGCGCGACGTGTTGGCGAAGGTGGAGGAGATCATCGCCACCGGCCGGGTCGTCGCGGTGGACCTGGCGTGCACGTGGCGGCCAGGGAGCGGGGCCGAGGCGCGGGCGTTCGTCCAAACGGTTTGCAAAGCCTTCGGAAAGGAACCGAACAACTTTCGGACGCAACGTGATCATTGAAATGCGGAGTGTACTCGTGTCGCGCGAATCCGTGTGACGAATACCCGAACGCGGGACCCATTTACCTCGTATCTAGGGAATATTGGTACCCGTGAGAGGACGGCACGCAGCGGCGGACCTGAGGAGTAACGGGTTCGTCGCACTCGCCGCCGGCATGATCCTTCCCCTCGTTGTCATCGGTGCCGTCTACGGCGGCTACCAAGTGATGGCGTCGACGGGGTGCTCGGGCACGGTGCGGCTCTCAGTCGCGGCGAGTCCGGAGATCGCGCCGGCCATCAAGGACGCCGCGGCCCGGTGGATCAAGACCGAGCCGCGGGTCGACAACGAGTGTGTCGCGGTCGACGTCGTCGCCGTGGGCGCATCCGAGGTCGCCGCGGCGATCGCCGGTGAGCACGGCGTCACCATCAACACACTCGGCCAGGCCGACGGCAAGACGCAGGTGCCGCACGTGTGGATCCCGGACTCCTCGATCTGGCTGCAGCGCATGCGAGCCGCCCGCGAGGACCTGGTGCCACAGAACGCGCCGTCGCTGGCGCGCAGCCCGATAGTGCTGGCGGTGCCGGAGCCGACAGCGAAGTCACTCGGCTGGTTGGAGAACAAGCTCACCTGGAAGCAGGTGCTGCAGCAGATCGTCGGCGACACCCGGATCACGCCCGGCATCGTCGACCCCAACCGTGATGCCGTCGGCGTCTCCACGATGGTGGCGATGGCGTCGGTACGCGACCAGTTCGGCCCTGAGGGCGACGCGCTGACCGTCGGCGCGATCAAGGCGTTGACCACCGGCAAGTCGGAGCAGCAGTCGGGGCTGATGGCACGGTTCCCCCGAGACGCCGACCCGCGGACGCTGTCGACCGCGGTGACCCTGGCGCCGCTGTCGGAGCAGGCGCTGCACGCGTACAACGCGACCGGACCGGCGGTGCCGCTCATCGCGGTCTACCCGGATCCGGCGCCGATCGCGCTCGACTACCCGTTCGCCGCGATGCCCCGCCTGTCGCCGAACCGGGCCGCCGCCGCGGAGCAGTTCCGGGCCGTCCTGGCCGGGGCCGACTTCCGCAACCTGCTCTCCACGCACCAGCTGCGCGCCAACGACGGCACCGTCGGCACCGGCATGACACTCGGACCCAGCGCGGCGAGCAGCAGCGCCGTGACGCCGGTGCCGGATGCCAAGGTGATCAACACGGCGCTGCAGATGTGGATCGAGATCACCCAGCCGTCGCGGATGCTGGCGGTCGTCGACGTCTCCTCGGCGATGAAGCAGACCGTCCCGTCCGCAGGCGGCCTGAGCAAGGAACAGATCGCTGTCCAGGCCGCGTTGGGCGGCCTGGACATGTTCCCGGAGAGCTGGGCCGTCGGGCTCTGGTCGTTTTCGACCGGGCATCAGCAGTTGGTGCCGATCGGCCCGCTCAACGCGCAGCGCGACCAGCTCCGCGGAGCCCTGGGCGGCCTGAAGCCCAACCCCAAGGGCGGCAGCGGGCTGTATGACACGGTGTTCGCGGCGTACCAGTCGGTGCAGCAGGGCTGGGACGCCACCCGTGGCAACTCGGTCGTGGTGATCACCGGTGGACGCAACAACAATCCGGCCGGGATGTCGCTCGAAACGCTCGTCAGCTCGTTGAAAAAGGCGGAGAACAAGGACCAGCCGGTGCAGATCATCATCATCGGTGTCGGCTCCGAGGTGAACCAGGGCGAGATGCAGAAGATCGTCGACGCCACCGGCGGTGCGGTCTTCGTGGCCCAGGACCCGTCGAAGATCGGAGACATCTTCATGAAGGCGCTCGCACTGGACGACGGCCGTTGATCGGGAAGCTCGAGACGGTGCCCGCCCTGTCGGCCACCGACCTGCTCGCCGCACCGGTTTCCGCCGCTCTGCACGACCCGGACATTCTGGTCGCGCCGATCGACCCCACGCTCGCTGACACTGCGGAGTTCTGCGCCGCGTACGACGTCGGCCTCGAACAGTCGGCCAACTGCGTCGTGGTCGCCGGCAAACGCGAAGGCGAGCTCCGCTACGCGGCCTGCGTGATCCTCGCGACGACCCGGGCCGACGTCAACGGGGTCGTCCGCAAGCGGCTCGACGTGCGCAAACTGAGCTTCGCGCCGATGGACGACGCGGTGTCGCTGACCGGGATGGAGTACGGCGGGATCACCCCCATCGGCCTCCCCGCCGGCTGGCCCGTCCTCATCGACTCGCGCGTGGTCGACGTGCCCCAGGTCATCATCGGCAGCGGTCTGCGCCGCAGCAAGATCGTGCTGCCCGGCGCGGCCCTGGCCCGCCTCGCCTCGGCCGAGGTCATCCCGGATCTGGCCCGGTGACACAGCTTCCCAAGGGCGGCAACACCGCGATCCAGGCCGGCACCGTCCGGGTCGTCGTCGGCTGGCAACCGCGGCCCGGGGCGCCGGACGTCGACTGCACGGCGTTGCTGCTCGACGCGTCGGGCAAGGTCCGCGGCGACGCCGACATGGTCTTCTACAACCAGCCGAGGCACCCGGGTGGCGCCGTCGTCCACGACGGCAAGCAGCAGGCGGGCGGCTCGGGTTTCGACGCGGTCAGCGTCCACCTCAGCGCCGTGGAGCCGGGCGTCGACCGGGTCGTGATCGCGGCCTCCGCCGACGGCGGCACCTTCGGCGCGGTCGCCGGCCTGCACGCCGTGGTCTACGACAGCGCCGGGGTCGAGCTGGTCCGATTCACCGACATGCGGGCCGCTTCGGAGACCGCGTTCGTCATCGGCGAGTTGTACCGCCGGCAGGGCGGCTGGAAGTTCCGGGCCGTCGGCCAGGGCTGGGACACCGGCCTGGCCGGGCTGGCGACCGCGTTCGGGATCTCCGTCGACGAAACCCCGGCGCCGCAGCCTGCCCCGACGCCGCGGCCCGTGCCTGCGCCGCAGCCCGCACCCGCGCCGGCGTCCGCTCCGGCGGGGGTTCGCTTCACCAAGGGCGAGGATCGGTTGCCCGCCGCCGACCGGCACCGGCTCAACCTGCGCAAACAGCAGGTCCTGGTGTCCCTGTCGAAGCGCGGCGCCGCCGGAATCCAGGCCCGCGTCATCGTCGTGCTCGACGCGTCGGGCTCCATGCATGGGCTGTACAAGCGCGGCGTGGTCGCCCAGGCCGTGGAGCGGATGGCCGCCGTCGCCGCCCAGCTCGATGACGACGGCACGATGCAGGTGTGGTCGTTTGCGAGCCTTGCCCGCCAGCTGCCCGACCTGACGATCGCCGACCTGCCCAGGTGGCTGCACGCCAACGCCTCGGCCCGGCCCAAGGACGTGGGCGGCAGCAACAACGAGCCGGTCGTCATCGATCAGGTCCGTCGCTGGCTCGCCGCAAATCCCGCCGCGGACCCGACCCTGGTGCTGTTCTTCTCCGACGGTGGGGTCCATCGCAACGCCGAGATCGAACGCCAGCTGCGCGCCGCCGCCCAGGAGCCGACGTTCTGGCAGTTCATCGGGCTCGGCCGGGGCAACTACGGCATTCTTGAGCGCTTCGACCGGATGCCGGGCCGGGTCGTGGACAACGTCGGCTTCTTCGCCGTGGACGACATCTCGACGGTCAGCGACGCCGAGCTGTACGACCGGCTGCTTCAGGAGTTTCCGACCTGGATCCCGGAGGTCCGCCGCCTCGGCATCCTCCGGTGATCAGCAATCGGTGATCATGATGTTGCACGTGAAACAGTGGCCTCGCGGACCTGGCGCTGGAGCCGGTTGAGGACTGCCGTGCCGCCACGGACGCGCAGCGGGCTGATCGCCGTGGCGAGACCCATCCGCTGGTACAGGTCCGACGGCACCGCCAGGACCTCTTCGGTGCTGGCCCCTTCGAGCCCTTCGCTCAGGATGCCGGCGAAGGCGCGGGTGGTCGGCGCCTCGGGCGGGCAGTCGAAATACAGCTCCACCTGATCCTGCGGGGTGACGACCGCCTTGAGGAAGAACGGCGTCTGGCATTCGGGCACCTGCTCCATGCCCTCGTGCCCCTCGAGCGACGCGGGCAGCGGCTTCACCGCGTCGGCGAACTCGAGCATCATCTCCAGCACCACCTCGCGGGGCGCTGACGCGAACTCGTCCACGATGGCGGCAAGTTTGTCGGGCATCTCCACGAGTACCAACCTAGCCCCGGACACCCGAAACCGGCCGCTCGGAAGTAGCGGGCGGCCGGTTTCGCGGTGACTCAGTTGTTCGGTGCGGCCTTGCTGATGCCGCCGAGCACGGAGTCGGGGTCGATCTCCCCGGCCAGATCGCCGATCGACACGATGCCGACCAGCCCCTGGACGTCGTCGCAGACGAGGACGCGGCGCACGGCCTGGTCCCGCATCAGCAGCGCGGCCGCGTGGATCGAGTCCTCCGGCCGGATGGTGACGAGGTCGCGGGTGACGATCTCGCCGATGGTCGTCGCCGCGGGATCGCAGCGCTCCGCCACCGCACGCACGACGATGTCCCGGTCGGTGACCACACCGGTGAGCCCGGGACCATCGGCGACCACGACATCGCCGATGTCCTGCTCGCGCATGGTCCGGGCGGCTTCCGCGAGCGTGGTCTCACTCGGGAGGTACACCACATTGGTGGTCATCACATCGCGGACGGTCTGCATCGTCATGGTTGTCCTCCCAGATGTTTGCTGCCCGTTTGTTACCCCCGGGTGGAAAGGCTGAACCAGGTGTGGCGTGCGGCAAAGTCGCTTCCAACGCTCCGGGAGCCCTGAAAGGATGCGAAGCAGGGCAGCAGCAGACCATGGGGAGGTATGCGGTGGCGGGGTGGACCAGCTACGTGGCGGTCGGTGACAGCTTCACCGAAGGCATGGACGATCCGAGACCCGACGGCAAGGGCTACCGGGGTTGGGCCGACCTGGTCGCCGGTTGTCTCGCGGCGGACCAGCCAGATTTCCGCTACGCCAATCTCGCGGTGCGGGGACGCCTGTTCGACAACATCGTCGCCGAGCAGGTGCCACTCGCCACGGCGATGAAGCCCGACCTGATCAGTTTCGCCGGCGGCGGCAACGACGCGCTGCGGCGGGGATTCGAGCCCGAGGTGCTGGTCGCGCGGTTCGACAAGACGATCGAGCGGCTCAGGGCGACCGGTGCCGACGTGATCCTGTTCCGTTGGGCCGACCTGACCGGGCGGATGCCGGGCGGCAAGATCCTGCGGCCCCGGGTCGACGCGCTCAACACGGCGGTCGACGGCATCGGGGCGAAGCACGGCGCGCACGTGGTGGATTTGTGGGATGACTGCGAGTTCCTCAACCCGCGGCTGTGGGGGATCGACCGGCTGCACCTGTCGCCGGCCGGGCACCGCCGGGTCGCCGGCCACGTGCTGACCGCACTCGGCGTCACCTGTGACGCGTCGTGGCTGGCCGCGCCGCCGCCGCCGGAGGACCTGTCGTGGATGTCACGGAAGGCGGCCGACGCGCGCTGGGCGACTTCTCACCTGGCCCCGTGGGTGAAGCGGCGGCTGACCGGAAAGTCGTCCGGAGACATGGTGACCGCCAAGCGTCCGGAGCTC
Organism: Dactylosporangium siamense; assembly: GCF_016862795.1. Lineage (GTDB taxonomy): Bacteria > Actinomycetota > Actinomycetes > Mycobacteriales > Micromonosporaceae > Dactylosporangium > Dactylosporangium siamense. The sequence goes on from NZ_BONQ01000084.1 coordinate 25,382, forward strand.
GCGCCGCTAGATTGAAAGGATGTCTGCGACAAAACTCGTCACCACGGAGTGGCTGGCGAAGCGACTGGAGTCCGGTGACACGCAAGGCCTCGTCGTCGTCGAATCCGACGAGGACGTGCTGCTGTACGGCACCGGCCACATCCCGAACGCGGTGAAGGTCGACTGGCACACCGAGCTCAACGACCAGGTCACCCGCGACTATCTCGACGCGGCGGGGTTCGCCGCGCTGTGTGAGGCCAAGGGCATCGGGCCCGACGACACGATCGTGTTCTACGGCGACAACTTCAACTGGTGGGCGACCTACGCGCTGTGGGTCTTCTCCCTGTTCGGCCACCGCGACCTGCGCATTCTCGACGGCGGCCGGGCGAAGTGGATCGCCGAGGGGCGGCCGGTCACCAAGGAGGTGCCGGACCGCGCGAAGACCAGATACCCGGTGCCGACCAGGGACGACGCCGGGATCCGGGCGTTCCGCGACGACGTGCGGGAGCACATCGCCGCCGACCGTCCACTCGTCGACGTGAGGTCGCCGGGTGAATACACGGGCGAGCTGCTGCACATGCCGGACTATCCGCAGGAGGGTGCGCTGCGCGGCGGGCACATCCCCGGCGCGGTCAGCAAGCCGTGGAAGCAGGCCACGCAGGAGGACGGCACGTTCAAGCCGGTCGACGAGCTGCGCAAGATCTACGCCGACGAGCTGGGTCTCGCGCCGGACGACGACATCATCGCCTACTGCCGCATCGGCGAGCGCTCCTCGCACACCTGGTTCGTGCTGACCCACCTGCTGGGCTACCAGCACGTGCGCAACTACGACGGCTCGTGGACCGAGTGGGGCAACCTCGTGCGGGTGCCGGTCGTTAAAGGCAGCAGCCCGAAGTAGTGACAAGAGAACGGCGGCCACTGCAGGGGCCGCCGTTCTCCATACCAACGTGTCACTCGTTTTCGGGTGGCAGGCTCACCAGGTAGTCGACCACCTCGGAGAAGCGGGCGCTCGCCATCGCGACGCACAGGTCGGCGGCGCCGTAGTACAGCCGCAGCTCGTCGCGCGCCTCGTCATGGACGAGACCGGTGGGGAAGACGACGTTGGGCACGTCGCCGACCCGCTCGTATTCGGCGTCCGGCCCAAGCACCCAGCTCGGTGTCCGACGGATGATCTTCGTGGGATCGTCCAGGTCGAGCATGATCAGGCCGACGCGGTACAGCGACGTCGCCACCATCTGCTTGACGCCGTGATACACGCACAGCCAGCCGTGCGGGGTCTCGATCGGCGGCGGGCCCATGCCGATCCGGGTGGCGTCCCACCAAGGGCCGGACCGTGACTGCATGACCGGCTCAGGGGTCGTCCACGCCTGCAGGTCGGCCGACTTCGACAGCCACACGTCGGCCCGCGCCGACAGCACCGACACCGGCCGGTGGAACAGCACGTAGTTGCCGTCGATCCGGCGGGGCAGCAGCGAGGCGTTCTTGTCCTCGGGCGGCATGACGATCCCGAGCGGCTCCACCGTCTCGAAATCCTCGGTGCGGGCGAGCGCCACACACGGGCCGCTCGGACCGTATGCGGTGTAGGCGATCACGTAACCGCCGAGTTCGTCGACGTACGTGACCCGCGGATCCTCGACCCCCCAGCAGCTGTGCTGGTCGGTCGGGTCGTCGGCGATGAGCGGTTTGGCGTCCACGACCCAGTTGGTGCGACCGTCCTTGCTGCGGGCGACGGTCAGGTGCGAGATGCCTCGACGGTCCTCGATCCTGCAGAGCAGGACCGTGTCACCGTTGTGCAGGCAGGCACCCGGGTTGAACACGCTGTTGATCGGATAGGGCCAGTCCCCCGCGGTGAGCAGGGGGTTCGTGGCTTCCCGGTGGAACAGCTCCGCGTCAAAGTGCATCGGAATGGCCCTCCGTGGTGCGCGAGCGGGGCGGCTGGGCGGTCGCGCTGAAGCCGGCTGAGGCCCGTCCGACGGCCCGGGTGCCCGTCGGTGCCTTGTTCGGCGTCGTCCGGGACGGACCGGTGACCGGCAGTGATGTCGGCACCGGGGTCGTGGCGACCACCGGATGGGGCAGAGCGGCCAAACCGGCCTTGAGCAGGCTGAGTAGCGCTTGGTAATAGGCTAGCGTGGACTCGGCGCCCTGGTTCCCATTTGGTTCAGTGGCAGACAAACCATCGTGGCAGGCGCCCGTCGCGTCGACGTAGAGCCGCGCGCCGGCCCGGTTCCGGCCCAGGAACCAGGAGTAGCCCCAACCGGCCAGCCGCGCCGAGGTCGGTTCCGCGGTGTGCTGCCAGGCGTCGACCATCGCCTCGGTGATCGCGGCCGCGTCCAGTGGCTGCTCGTCACCGTCGTCGGCGAGCCAGACCGCCGGCGACTCACCCCGCCGGTGCCACCGGTTCCCGACGCACCGCAGGGTGCCGTCGGCGAGTCCGACGTGCTGGGCGTACCAGTCGAGGGCCGCGATGGCACGCGCCGCCGCCGCGTCGTCCTCCAGCAGCGCGGCACCGAGCAGCATCGCCTGCGGCAACCGGGCGTTGTCGTAGGTGAGCTCCGGCTCGAACCAGCGCCACGACGGGTCCACCGCCGAGGTCGTCACCAGCGCCTCGTCCAGCCTGCGCATGAGCGGCGCGGCCTGGTCGGTGCGCCCCGCCCGGGCCAGGCCGATCAGCGCGTACGCGGCGGTCCGCAGCCCGATCTCGGGCAGCTGGTGGGTGCGCGGGCCCAGCTCGTCGAGCAGTGCGGCGGCCGGCCGCCGGATGTCGTCGGGCACGGCCGGCGTGCCGACCAGGACCCCGAGGGCCCAGACCGCCCGGCCGACGTGATCGCCGTGATGCGGCCAGTCCTGCCACGTGCCGCCGTAGCTCAGCACGTTGTGCATCGCTCCGGACGGGTCGTAGGCCGCGGTCAGGAACCGGATCGACTGGCGCAGCCAGCGGGTGGCCTGCGCGGTCTGCTTGGCGTCGGTGCCGACGGCGAGCAGGTCCGCCGCGACGATCGCGAGCCGGGCGACATCGTCGACGCAGTACCCCGATGCCAGCTCCGGGTTGGATCCGCGGGAGAACTGGATGATGCCGATCTCGTCGGTGAGCCGGTCCAGGTGCGCGAGGTTGAGCACCGGCGCGGCCGCGGTCGAGTGACCGGGGCGCGCCGTGGCCGCCTGGGTCTGGCGCACCACATCGGCGACGAGCTCGGCCTCCCGAGCGGCGACCACCGGCCAGGGCAGCCAGGCCGCGCACGCCTCCGCCACCGACTTCGCGGCCGCGAGCGCGCGGCCGTCGGTGAGCAGGTCGTTGATCTCGGTCGCGAGCGCCGCGTCGTCGCCGCAGGGCACCACCCGGCCGGCGCCGCCGGCGAGCATGTCCTCCGCGTAGCTGTAGGACGTCGACACGGCCGGCAGTCCGGCGCCGAGGGCGAACGTCAGGGCACCCGAGCAGATCTGCTCCGGTGACCGGTACGGGGTGACGAACAGCGTGCTGGCGTGCAGGATCGCCGACAGCTCGTCCTCCGCCAGGAAGGCGTCGACGAAGTGCACGTTGTCGGTGAGCCCGAGCAGCTCGACCCGGGCCTGCAGGCTCTCCCGGTAGACCTCGCCGTCCCGCCGCTTGATCTCCGGATGGGTCGCGCCCGCCACGATGTACTGCGTGTCCGGGTGCTCCTTGACCACCGCGGCCAGCGCGTCGATCGCGATGTCGATGCCCTTGCCCTCGCTGAGCAGGCCGAACGTCGTGAGCGTCGGCTTGTCCGCGACCGCTGCGAGCAGCTCGCGCAGGTCGGTGCGCAGCGTCGCCGGGTCCGGCGCCTGGCGCATCGCCTCGGGCGCGCCGTGCGGGACCACCACGAGCTGGTGACCGGCGGCCACGCCGGTGCGGATCGCCACCCGGCGGGCGGTCTCGGTGAAGACCGTGACCCGCGCCGCCCGGGCGCACAACGCGCGCAGCGTCGCCGCCTGACCGGAGGAGGGCCGCGACAGCACGGTGTGCAGCGTCAGCAGGTAAGGGATGCCGCACGCGTTGAGCGCGCGGGTCAACTCGAGCAGGTGAGAGCCGTCGGTGCCGCCGAAGATTCCGTACTCGTGCTGGATCAGCACGACCTGGACGCCGGCCTCACGCAGTGCGCGGGCGGCGGCAGAGTAGTCCTCGATGCGGTCCTGGTTGATGGTGACGACGACCTCGTCACCGAAGCTGTGCCCGTCACGGTCGATGGCCACGACGACTGTTTCCAGATCGTCGCTGGCGACACCAAGTGCCTCGCGCAGGTCCGCGGTGTACGTCGCGAGCCCGCAACGGCGAGGCAGATAGGTCGACACGATACCGAGGCGATAGGTCGCGGCAGGGTGTGACATGTGCACATTGTTACCCCGGGCCCCGCCAAAAAACCTTGATACGCCCGGATGGGTGTCTGGGGCGAATGTGCAGCTCAGTCCGGCTTTAAGGAAACCCTTTCGGGCATGATCGTTTGGGTGAAAACGGTTCGCTGATCACGTAGAGTACTTAGATCCAAGTGGGCAGCGGCTCACGGTGCTCGATCCACTGCGGCGGAACGCCGATCGTCCCGCGGGTGGCGTCGTCGCCGATGCCGGTGTGCGCCGCGATGATCCCGCCGGTGATCGCGCACATCGAGTCGGTGTCGCCGCCGGCCTGCACACAGGCCGCCATCGCGCTCGGGTAGTCGTCGAGGTGGGTCGCGGCCACCCACAGCGCGAAGGGCACGGTGTCCTGCGCCAACGCGTGGGAGCCGTTGCCGAGGTCCGCCGCCACGTCGCGTGGATCGGACTTCTCCGACATGCGCACGGCCCGGCCGATGCCGTCGCGGACGTCGGACGGCGGCAGCTGGTTGAGCACCATCCGGAGCAGTGACTCCCGCGGCGTGTGCCGGGCGGTCAGGGACGAGGCCAGGGCCACCGCCACGGCGCCGGACACCCCTTCCGGGTGGCGGTGGGTGACCTCCGCCGACAGCGCGGCCTGCCGGACCGCGACGTCCGGGTCGTCAGCGAAGAACGCACCGAGCGGTGCGACCCGCATCGCCGCGCCGTTGCCCGACGAGCCCCGGCCCGAGAACAGGGCACCGGCCGCGGTCTGCCACGGGACCCCGTCGCGGATGCTGGACAGCAGCGAGACCGAGCCGCGGCCGTAGCCCCGGTCGGCGCTCCACCGCTGCGCGAACGCGGTCGCCAGCCAGCTCTGATCGACCCGGCCGTCGCGGCGGAGCCCCTCGAACAGGGTGCAGGCCATCTCGGTGTCATCGGTCCAGCGCCACGGCGCCGGTGGCGGGGCGAACACCGCGCCGTCCTCGAACGGCGGGTGCATCTCGAACGGTGCGCCGAGCGCGTCACCAACGGAGAGTCCGGTCAGGCTGTCGACTGCGGCACGGAGATCCACCTGCCGAAAATAGTCGATGCCGGTCGGGAACGAGACCTGCGGATCGCGGCTCGTGCTGGACATGAAGCGTCGTGAACTGTTCGGCCTGGGCGGGGCCGTCCTCGTGGCCTCCTGCGGGTCGACACCACCCCGTCGGGCCGAGCCCGGTGAACTGCTCGCCGTTGCCGTCAACGACGGCCTGACCGTCGTGGAGTCCGGCACCGGGCGCCGGATCGTGGCACCCGCCGCGACGCTCGCGACGGCCGACCGCCGGCGGCTCGTCAGCGCCGTCGCCGAGTCGGGCGTGTCGCGGGTCGTGACCCGCGACGCACGCACCGGCGACCTGGTCACGCAGACCACGGTGCGGGGCGCCGGGCGGCTCGCGGCCGTCGCGCCGGACGCCGGCCTCGTCGCGCTCGTCGACGGCGACCCCGACGGGCGGCTGGAGACCACGATCATCGTCGCCGGGCCGGCGGGGGAGCGGCACCGGCTGAAACTGCCCGGGTTCGTCCAACCGGAGGCGTTCTCCTCGGGTGGAACGAGCCTCTTCGTGCTGGACATGCTGCCGCCCGAGCACCCCGACCACTACCGGGTGCGGGTCCTGGACCTGGCCGCGGGGCAGGTCAACGCCTTGAACCTGCCAGGGGAGAACGCGGGGGTGAAGGTCCTCGTGCCGGAGGGCGCGGAGGAGGAGATGCGGGGCGAAGGCCGGCAGGCGGTCTTCGACGCGAAGCGGGAGCGGCTCTTCACCCTGTACAGCCACCAGCCGGACCACCTGCACGTCCGGGACCTGCTGCACCCCGAGACCGGGGCGCGCGACGGCAAACCCGAGGTGCACGCGTTCGTGCACACGCTCAACGTCGCCGACGCGTGGGCGGTCTGCGTCGACCTGCCCTCGTCGTTCGGCACCGGGGCGGTCGAGGGTCTGACGATCGCGCAGCACAACGACGAGGTCTGGGTCGCCGACGCCGGCAAGGGGGTCCTGGCGGTCATCCACGCCGACGCCCTGGCGGTCATCCACGAGCAGGCGTTCCAGCCGGTGACCGGCCGGGCCCGGCTGGCGGTGACGGGGTCGGCGGCGTATCTCGCGGCCGGCCGGCAGGTCCAGGTGTTCGACGTCGGTGCCAAGACCGTCCGGGCCACGTGGGCCCTGCCCGGCGACGCGCGGGGCGTGGCGGTGTCGGGGACGCAGGTGTACGTGGGGCAGCCCGACGGCGTGCACCGGCTGGATCCGTCGACCGGCGCGACGACCGCGACCGTTTCAGTGCCGGGTCTCACCGCCGTGGAGGGCGTCATCGGGTGAGAACGGGGCGGAGAATGTCGGTGGGTCGCGGTAGCGTGCGCCCGTGGATCGGACGTTCCAGGTGGACCTGCGCGGGGTTGTGGACCTGCTCAGTCACCACCTCTATGCGAGCCCTCGCGTCTACGTGCGTGAGCTGCTCCAGAATGCCGTCGACGCGATCACCGCGCGGCGCGTTTCGGCCGTCGCCGGGGATCCACCCGTGCCGGCCCGGGTGCGCATCGAGCCGCCGGATGTGACCGGCGACGGCACCCTGCGCGTGTCCGACACCGGCATCGGGCTGACCGAGGAGCAGGTCCACCAGTTCCTGGCCACGATCGGGCGCAGCTCCAAACGCGACGACTTCGGCTTCGCCCGCCACGACTTCCTCGGACAGTTCGGCATCGGCCTGCTCTCCTGCTTCCTGGTCGCCGACGAGATCCGGGTCCTGACCAGGGCCGAAAACAGCCCGACGGTGCTGTGGCGCGGCTTCGCCGACGGTCGCTACAGCGTCGCGCTCGCCGGCGAGGACCGCCTGCAGGTCGGCACGACCGTGACGCTGGTGCCCCGCCGCGACGCCGACCAGTGGCTGGTGCGGCGGACCGTGGTCGAGCTCGCCACGCTCTATGGCTCGCTGCTCCCGGTGGCGGTCGAGGTCGGCGACGTCGAGGTCACCGGCGACGGGCTGCCGTGGCGCCTCGGCGGCGACGAGCGCCGGCAGCGGCTGGTCGCACACTGCCAGGACGTCTTCGGGTTCACCCCGTTCGACATCGTGGAGCTGGCCGTGCCGGAGGCCGGGCTGACCGGGGTGGCGTTCGTGCTGCCCACGCCGGCCAACCCCGCGGCGCGGGCCGGACACCGGGTCTATCTGAAGCGGATGCTGCTCGCCGAGGGCGCCGAAGGTGTCCTGCCCGAGTGGGCGTTCTTCGCCCGCTGTGTCTTCGACGCCGGTGAGCTGCGCCCGACCGCGAGCCGCGAGGCGTTGTATGAGGACCAGCTGCTCGAGTCGACCCGCGAGGCGCTCGGCGACCAGCTGCGTGGCTGGCTGGTCCGGCTCGCCACCCGCGACCCGCGGCGGCTCACGGAGTTCCTGGAGATCCATCACCTCGGGGTCAAGGCGCTCGCGGTCCACGACGACGAGATGCTGCGCCTGGTCGAGCGCTGGTGGCCGATGGAGACCAACACCGGCCGGATGACCCTCGCCGACTTCCGGGCCCAGCACGGCCTGGTGCGATACACGGTCCAGGTCGACGAGTTCCGCCAGATCGGCGCGGTCGCCGCAGCGCAGGGGATGCCGGTGGTCAACGCCGGCTATGTCTATGACGCTCAGCTCATCGAGCGGCTGCCGCTCATCGAGCCGGGCGCACTCATCGAGCGGGTCGAGCCCAGCGACCTGACCACCCACTTCGACGCGCTGGAGCCGGGGCTGGAGCTGGCCAGGCGGCCGTTCGTGGCCAGGGCGCAGCGGGCCATGGACCGGCTCGGCTGCGAGGTGGTCCTGCGCTCGTTCGACCCGGCCGGCATGCCGGCGATGTATCTGGTCAACCGCTCGGCGGCGTTCGCCGCGGAGCTGCGGGCGACCCGGGAACGGGTCGACGAGGTGTGGGCCGACGTCCTCGACGCGCTCGCCCGCACCGACGAGGAGGACCGGCCCCAGCTGGTGCTCAACCATCGCAACCCGCTGGTCCGGCGGGTCAGCGAGCTGGCGGACGAGGACCTGGTGCGGCTCGCCGTGGAAGGGTTGTATGGCCAGGCGCTGCTGCTCGGCCACCATCCGCTGCGACCGGCCGACGCGGCCCTGCTCAACAGTTCATTCCTGGGTCTGCTCAACAAGGCGGTCGCGCATGAAGACTGAAGACGAGCTGTGGGGTCTGCTGCGGGAGGCCGACCACATGCCCTATGGCAGCGGGCAGATCGCGCTGGTCGAGCAGATCGTGCAGCACGCCGACGCGGGCGGCTTCGACGAGCTGCGCTTCGCGGCCAGGATGCAGGCCACCACGGCATACGTGCACGGCGGGGAGACCGCGAAGTCGTTCGTGACGTTCTCGTGGTGCCGCGCGGAATATGACGCGCACCCGGATCGCTTCGACCGGCACGCCGAGAGCCTGCTGCTGTGGCAGTTCAAATACATGGTGTCGGGGCTGCTGAAGTTTCCCGAGGTGCCGCTCGGGCGCACCCGTGACGTCCTCGACGACATGGAGCGCCGCTTCCGGGCCGGCGGGCACAGTCTGCAGGCCGTCCATTCGTATCGGCATGCCGTGGCCGCGCACGTCGGCGACCCGGCCGCCGACGAGTGGTATGAGAAGTGGTGCGCGACGCCCCGCGACGAAAACTCCGACTGCGTCGGCTGCGACCCGACCTCGAAGGTGTATCACCTGGTGTCGGCCGGCGACGACGAGGCGGCGGTCGCGCTCGCCCAGCCGGTGCTCGCCGGCCAGCTCACCTGCGCCGAGCAGCCCCAGTCGATCCTGACGTCGTTGCTCCTGCCGTATCTGCGCACCGGCCGGCTCAGCGAGGCCGCCGACGCGCACCGCCGGGCCTATCGCAGCCTCCGTGGCAACCTGGCCGACCTGCAGCGCATCGGCGAGCACGTGGTGTTCTGCGCACGGACCGGCAACGAGACCCGCGGCCTGGAGATCGTCGAGCGGCACCTGAGCTGGCTGGACAAGGCGCCGCACCCGCAGGCCGACATGTGGTTCTCCGCCGCGGCGGCGCTGCTGCTCAGCCGCCTGGACGCCGACGTGCTGGTCGGCGACGTGCCGGCGCCCGAGCTCGCCGAGCGGCTCGCCACCCGGGCCCGGGCCCTGTCGGCACGGTTCGACGCGCGCAACGGCACCGCCAACATCGGCACGCTCATCGAGTCCCGGCTGCACGCGCAGCCGATAGTGGAGCACCTGCCGCTCAGCGCCGTCGCCCGCACGCTGCGGGCCGGCGCCACCGTCCCGGCGGCCGCCCGGGCCACGGCGGGCCCGTTGCCGAGCGACCCGGCCGGCCTGCTCGACCGTGCGGAGGAGCTGTTCGACGAATATCGCTTCACCGAGGCCCGCGCCGCGTGGCAGCGCTTCGACGAGTTGCACCCGGAGCCGCCGTTTGCGCTCGCGGTCCGGCGGGTCGAGGGGCGCGGCCGGATGGCCGGCGTCGACCAGGCGCCGGAGCAGGCCGAGGCCGCGTTCCGGGAGGCCGCCGCCGGCTACCGCACGCTCGGCGACGAGCTGGCCGCGCTGGTCGCCGAGGCCCGCGCGATCCTCGCCCCGGACGCGGAGGAGCGGCAGGAGGAGGTCCTGGCCGAGCTGACCACGGTCACCGAGCGGATCGTGGCGATCGGTGACGCCGACGCCCGTGCGGAGGCGCGGCTGCGGCTGGAGTATCCGCTGCTGGCGCTCGACCGGCTCGACGACGCGCTCGCCGCGGTCGATCGGGCGATCGCCGAGGAGCCGCCCCGACCGGCGCTGCGGGCGGAGCTGGCCGGTCGGCGCGCCCGGTGCCTGCTGGTGCTGGAGCGTTTCGAGGCGGCGGCGGCCGCCGCCGCCGACTGCCGGGAGCAGTATGGCCGGCTCGGTGACCCGCCGCCGGTCGCGCTCGCGGCGCTGATCCACGGTCACGCCCTGGCCAACCTCGAGCAGTTCGACGCGGCCGTGAAGGCGTTCGACGCGGCGCTCGGTGCCGCCGTCGAGCGCGACCCGCGGCTGTCGGCGCTGGTCGGCCGGGCCAGGGCCAGGCTTGCCGGTGGCCAGCCGGCCGAGGCCGTCGACGACCTCGTCGAGGCGATCGCCGACCACGTCGCGCACGGCGAGGACGCCCCCGCCGCGATCCTGCGGTTCGACCTGGCCAGCGCCTATGACCAGGCGGGTCAGCCGCTCGACGCGGCCGAGGCGGCGGAGAGCGCGATCGATGTGCTCGACCGGATCGGCGCGCAGGACCACGCCGACCAGACCCGGTATCTGCTGTCCCGGATCTACCGGGAGCTCGACGAGCCCGACCAGGCCCTTGCACTGCTGGAGACCCTCGCCGACAACCTGGACGGCTTCGACAACCTGCAGTCCCGGGGCAGGATGCTGCAGGAGGCGGCGCAGCTGCTCTACCGGGTCGACCGCGACGCACAGGCGGCCGGGAAGTTCGCCGCGGCGGCGGCGGCGTTCAAGGCGGCCGGGTCCAAGGCGTCGGGGGCAGTCCAGGCCGAGCTGTATTGCCGGCGGATGCGGGCGCTCGCGCTGCGCTGGGCCGGCAGCGTCGAGGACTCGCTCGCCGCGCTCGCCGAGGCCGACGCCCTCGTGGCGGAGCTGGCACTCACGGTCGAGGCGTCCGAGGCGTGGCTGGTGTGGCACCGTGCGATGCTCGACTGCGACGGGGCCCGCGTGCACCTCGGTGCCGGCCAGGGCGACGAGGCCCTGGTCAGGATCCAGGGGGCGGCCCGCGCGCTGCGCGGTATCGGTGCGTTCGGTGACGCCCTGGAGGCCGACCTGCTGCACGCCGAGCTGCTCATGCGCTCCGGTGAGCCGGCGACCGCGGAGCCGTTGCTGCGCTCGGTGCTCGGCACGGCACCCGCGGGCTCGCAGGCGGGACAGAACGCGGCCTGGATGCTGGCCGAGGCACTGGAGGCCCTGGACCGCCCGGCCGAGGCCGCCGAGATCCGACAACTCCACCTCGAGCAGTGATGAACTTAACGACCGTTCAGCACTTGCCTTGACACCCGGTTAGGCTTTGCCAATGACGCTGGAACAATCGGCCGTCCGCCCACCTGCACAGACTCGTGGCGCCGGCCCCGCCGGACAACGCCGCCGCTCACGGCGCGAGGAGATCCTCGAGATCGCCGTGGGCCTGTTCGCGACCCGTGGCTACCACGGCGTGTCGATGGACGACATCGGTGCGGCGGCCGGCGTGACCGGCCCGGCGCTCTACCACCACTTCGCCGGCAAGGAGGCGATGCTGGCGGCCGCCCTCATCCCGGTCAGTGAGCAGCTGCTCGCCGGCGGTCAGAAACGCATCGCCGAGTCGTCGGAGGACCCGGCCGCGGCGCTCGCCGCGCTGGTCGACTTCCACGTCGAGTTCGCCCTGGCCAACCCGGCGGTCATCGCCCTGCACCTGCACGAGCTCGACCGGCTGCCGGAGGAGCCGCGGCGGCAGATCCGCCGCCTCCAGCGGCTGTATGTCGAGGAGTGGGTCAACACGCTCACCGTCCTGCGCGAGGAGCTCAATGCCGGCGAGGCCCGCGTCCTGGCCCACGCCGCCTTCGGTCTCATGAACTCCACGCCGTTCCTCGGCGGTGAGGTCGATCGGGCCCGCCGCGCCGAGCTGCTCCGAGCCGCGACACTCTCCGCGCTGCAAGGGTGACCCTTCGGGGGTTATCCACAAGCCAGTTACGTGTAAACCCACAGAGTTATCCACAGGAGACGCTCCGCATGCTGAGTTCTCTGCTCGTCGCCAACCGCGGAGAGATCGCCCGACGGATCATCCGCACGGCACGCAGGCTGGGGATCCGCACCATCGCGGTCTATTCCGAGGCCGACGCCGGGCTGCCGTTCGTCAGCGAGGCGAACGAGGCGGTGCTGATCGGCCCGGCCAACCCGGCCCAGTCGTATCGCAGCGCCGAGGCGATCCTGGCCGCGGCCAAGTCGACCGGCGCGGAGGCGATCCACCCCGGCTACGGCTTCCTGTCGGAGAACGCGGCCTTCGCCGCCGCGGTCGTCGAGCACGGCCTCATCTGGGTCGGTCCCGGCCCCGAGGCGATCACCGCGATGGGCGACAAGATCAACGCGCGGAACCTCATGTCCGCCGCCGGGGTGCCGGTCGCGCCGGGCACCACCGACCCCGCCGCCACGGTCGAGGACGCCCTCGCCGCCGCGACCGGGATCGGCTACCCGGTGATGGTGAAGGCCGCCGCCGGCGGCGGTGGCATGGGCATGGCCGTCGCGACCGACGAGGCCGGCCTGCGCACCGAATATGAGAAGGTCCGTGGCTTCGCCGAGCGGATGTTCGGCGACGGTGCGGTGCTCATCGAGCGGTATTTCCCCCGGGTGCGCCACATCGAGGTGCAGATCCTCGGCCTCGCCGACGGCCGGGTCGTCGCCCTGGGCGAGCGTGAGTGCTCGGTGCAGCGCCGCAACCAGAAGCTGGTCGAGGAGACGCCGTCGCCGGCCCTCGACCCCCGGCAGCGGGCCGACCTGCTCGCCGCCGCCGTCCGGGCCGGTGAGGCGGTCGGCTACCGCAACGCCGGCACCGTCGAGTGCCTGTTCGACCCGACGTCCGGACAGTTCTTCTTCCTGGAGATGAACACCCGGCTCCAGGTCGAGCACCCGATCACCGAGGCCGTGTTCGGCATCGACCTGGTCGAGGAGCAGCTGCGGGTGGCCTCCGGCCTGGCGCCGACCTTCGACCCCGCCGCGCTGCGGGTCACCGGGCACGCCATCGAGGTCCGGGTCAACGCCGAGGACCCGAAGCGCTTCCTGCCCGGTCCCGGGGCGATCACGTCGTGGGTCGAGCCGACCGGTGCCGGCGTGCGCGTCGATGCCGGGTATGGCCCGGGCACTGTCGTCACGCCCAGCTACGACTCGCTGATGGCGAAGCTCGTCGTCCACGGTGCCGACCGGGCGGATGCCCTGGCCAGGCTGCGGACCGCGGTCGCCGGGTTCGAGGTCGTCGGGCCGAAGGTCAACCTGCCGTTCTTCGCCGAGCTGCTCGACAACACCGAGTTCCTCTCGGGCGACTACGACACCGGCATCGTGGGCCGCATGCGCAGCGGAGGTGTGCGTTGAGTCTTGTCTCCATCCGCGAGGTCGGTCCCCGTGACGGCCTGCAGAACGAGGACCCGGTCCCGGCCGCCGCCAAGGTCCGGCTGCTCGACGCGCTGTCGGCGACCGGGGTCGGCCGCATCGAGGCGGTCTCGTTCGTCCACCCCAAGGCGATTCCGCAGATGGCCGACGCCGACGAGGTGTGGGCGGCCGCGCGGAAGAACCCGGCGGTCCACTACTCGGCGCTGGTGCCCAACTCGAGGGGCGCCGAGCGGGCGCTCAAGGCCGGCTTCGGTGAGATCGAGGTCGTCGTCTCGGCGTCCGAGACGCACAACCAGCGCAACGTCAACCGGTCGACCGGCGAGTCGCTCGACGACATCGCCGGCCTGATCGACCTGCTGCACGGGGCCGGCGCCACCGCCGAGGTGATCATCTCGACGAGTTTCGGCTGCCCGTTCGAGGGCGACATCGACCCGGCGCGGGTGCTCGGGATCGTCGACCGGGTCGTCGCCGACGGCGCCGACCGGATCGCGTTCGGCGACACGACCGGTATGGCCACGCCCCGCCGGGTGCAGGACGTCGTCGGCCTGGTCCGGGACCGCCACCCCGACATCCCGTTGCTGCTGCACTTCCACAACACCCGCGGCGCGGCCCTCGCCAACATCCTCACCGCGATGCAGATGGGGATCACGGAGTTCGACGCGAGTGTCGGCGGGCTCGGCGGCTGCCCGTACGCACCGGGAGCCACGGGCAACGTCGCCACCGAGGAGGTCGTGCACCTGCTGCACGACATGGGTCACGAGACCGGCATCGACCTGCGGGCGTTGATCGAGGCGGCCGCGATGGCTCAGGAGATCGTCGGGCGGGAGCTGCCATCGGGCGTGCTCAAGGCCGGTCCGCGAATCCCTTTCTGACGCTCGCTGTCCCACTTGTGTCCGATTCGCCGGGATAGTGGCGTGTCCCCGGACGGGACGGTTCGTTGCTCAGTACGGAAACAGTCACATGTGGGGCGTCAAGCCCGACATTGAGCCCGTACTGAGAGGCGGCCATGGCCCAGAGGAGCGAGCGCAACCCGCGCACGACCCGCTGCGCCCGGTCTGCTGCCCGGATCGCCGTCAAGGGTCTGGTCGTCGCCGGTTTCGCCGGTGTGGCCTGGCTGCTGTCGGCGTCGGCGGCACACGCCTCCGACTCGTCGGGCTCCGACGGTTTCTCGTCCGGGGTCTCCCTGATCGCGCCGGTGACCAACCTGGTCACCGGGGCCGGCGGCTCAGGACTCGACCTGCTCGACCTCGGTGCCGTCGGCAACCGTCACGGCGCCTCCAGTCACATCTCCGGCGGTCACATCGGGTCCACCGGTGCGTCCTCCGGCGCGACGAAGCATGAGTCGAGAAGTGACCTGCTCACCGGGACGGTGCTGACCGTCCTGCAACCGGTGGCGGGCACCGTCCTGACGACGACCGACAGGGCTGGGGGTCCTCAGGACAAGGCGGCCAGCAAAGCCGTCACTCCGGCATCCGTCAAGATGTCCCGCTTGACGACGGTGAACGCGTCGAGCGCCACGAACTCACGCACCAAGAGGCCGGCAAAAGCCGGCATCAAGAACGCCCGCAGGACGCAGACGCAGGAGCCGGCCGTCCAGGCCGAGCCGGTCGGCGTCGGGTCGACAGGCGACGTCGTAGCCGCGGCGACCGGCACCTCCCGTGCCGGCGTCGACTCGACACGCGTCGTCATGTCACGTGCCCTGGACCAGTCCGACCGGCTCGACGCCGGCGGCGCCACGCACGTGAAGCCGGTCGCGGACCGGACTGAAGCGCAGGGTACGCGCCACGTACCGCTGCTGCCCCGCCCGGCGCCCGTTCCGGCGCCGGCGGTCGGTATCACCTCGGGAGCCCCGGGCAGTGGCTCGGGCCTCAACCACGACGGTGGCGCCGCCGCCACGCTGCCCGCCGCACCGGCCGGCACGAAGGTGCTCACCTTCCGGCTGGACGCGGTCGAAGACGCCGAGCTACGGCTGCTCGCAGCCGAGAGGCCGACAGTCTCACCCGACTGAGGCCGGCCGGCCAGCCGACGCGAAGCGAAGCGGGCCGAGCCGGAGCCAGCCAGGGTCCGTTGACCCGTATCGACCACATCGCGGCATCTCGCAACACCGAACACGCACCATCCGGGCGCACGTCGACAGGGGCGGAGCCGGGCAGAGCCTGCCCGCACGCAGGTTCACGGCTCTGATCCGCGCCCATCAAAGCAGCACTTCAAAAGCAGCACTTCAGCAGCACTGAAGAGAAACACCTACCGAAGGGTCTCACTTTCACCATGAAGACGTGGGTTCGTAAGTCGCTCAACGTGGGCGTGCTTTCCGCGGGCTTCCTGCTCATCTCGGGCGGGGCCGCGCACGCCGACTGGACGACTGGCTACAACGCCGGCCTGCTCAACGGCAATCAGTTCGACACCACCCTCCAGCTGCCGGTCAACGTCTGTGGCAACTCGATCGCGGTGCTCGGCTTCGCCGACGCGTCCTGCGGTGGCGGCGCCGCGGCGATCGACACCGAGAGCGCGACGACCGAGGACTGGACCACCGGGTACAACGCCGGTGTCGCCAACGGCAACCAGTTCGACACCACCATCCAGGCCCCGATCAACGTCAGCGGCAACGCCGTCAGCGTCCTGGGCTTCTCGCAGGCGTCCAGCCAGGGCGGCGCGTACGCCGTCAAGGGCGGCATGGCGTCGGACAACGGCCGGGGCAACGGGCACGGCCACGGCCGCGGTCACGGGCACGGCGGCGGCGGCAACGGTGGCGGCAACGGCAACAACAACGGCGGCTACAACGCCAACAACAACGGTGGCTACGCCGCCGACGCTGACGCCGACGGCGACTACACCGAGAGCGCCGGCAACCGCACCGAGGACTGGACCTCGGGCTACAACGCGGGCCTGCTCAACGGCAACCAGTTCGACACCACGCTGCAGCTGCCGGTCAACCTGAGCGGCAACGCGATCAGCCTGTTCGGCTTCTCCAGCGCCCAGAGCGCCGGCGGTGCCTGGGCGGTCAAGGGTGAGAGCGCCTCCACCGAGAGCGCGAACACCACCGAGGACTGGACCACCGGCTACAACGCGGGCCTGCTCAACGGCAACCAGTTCGACACCACCATCCAGGCCCCGATCAACGTGTGCGGCAACGCGATCGCGGTGCTCGGCTTCTCCAGCGCCTCCTGCGGCGGCGGCGCGGTTGCCGTCGACGGCGACGGCTGGGGCGGCGGCAACGGCAACGGCGGCGGGCACGGCCACGGTCACCACGGCAACGGCGGCGGCAACGGCGACTGGGACGACGACTGGGACGACAACGGCAACGGCAACGGTGGCAACAACGGCGGCTACGGTGACGACGACGCCGACACCAACGGTGGCTACGGTGACGACAACGCCGACACCAACGGTGGCTACGGCAACAGCAACCACCACGCCAACCCGAGCGCGTACGGCAACGCCGCGGGCAACGCCAGCAACATGAGCTCGAACGGCGCCTCGGCGTCGCACGGCAAGGCCAAGCCCAAGGCCAAGAAGGTCGCCAGCGAGCACGGCCGCGGCAACGGCCACGGCACCGGCACCGCGAACGACGACGGCTACGGCGGCCAGAACAACGGCGGCTACGACAACGGCAACGCCGACGACAACGGTGACGACGACGGCTACGGCGGCAACGGCAACGGCGGGGGCAACGGCGGGGGCAACGGCCACCACGGCAACGGCCACCACGGCCACGGCAACGGCAACGGTCACAACAACGGCGGCTGGGGCAACGGCAACGGCGGCGGCGGCGCCACCGCGGTCAAGAACTCCTGCAGCGACTGGACCACGGGTTACAACGCGGGCCTGCTGAACGGCAACCAGTTCGACACCACGCTCCAGGTGCCGATCAACATCAGCGGCAACGCGATCAGCCTGTTCGGCTTCTCGCAGGCGTCCAGCCAGGGCGGCGCGGTCGCGTACTCCTGCTGACAGCGGTACCGGGGTCCCTCTGATCCGCAGGGGGACCCAGGGCCCACGCCGGGTACACACCGACCCGTGCCCGACGAGCCATTGGTACTTGACCTCCGCTTCGGCTAACCTGAACGATCGTTAGGCATAACGATCGTTCAGGTTGCTGACGCGGAGGTCGCGCCATGGTGGAGGGTCTTCGGAAGCGGGTCGAGGCCGGCGGTGCCGAGAAGTATCACGCGGCCAATGCCGCCCGCGGGAAGCTCTTCGCCCGCGAGCGGGTCGCGCTGCTCGTCGACGAGGGCACCTTCGTCGAGGACGGGATGTTCGCCAACGTCATGGCAGAAGGCCTCCCGGCTGACGGCGTCATCACCGGCACCGCGACGGTCGACGGCCGGCCCGTCTGCCTGATGGCCAACGACTCGACGGTCAAGGCCGGCTCCTGGGGAGCCCGCACCGTCGAGAAGATCATCCGGATCATCGAGAAGGCGTACGACACCGGCGTCCCCATGGTCTACCTGGTCGACTCGGCCGGCGCCCGGATCACCGACCAGGTCGACCTCTTCCCCGGCCGCCG
Organism: Dactylosporangium siamense; assembly: GCF_016862795.1. Classification (GTDB taxonomy): domain Bacteria; phylum Actinomycetota; class Actinomycetes; order Mycobacteriales; family Micromonosporaceae; genus Dactylosporangium; species Dactylosporangium siamense. The sequence goes on from NZ_BONQ01000084.1 coordinate 43,276, forward strand.
CGGCGCCGGGCGCATCTTCCACACCCAGGTCCGCGCCAGCGGCAGCATCCCGCAGGCCTGCGCCCTGTTCGGCCCGTCCGCCGCCGGCGGCGCCTACATCCCCGCCTTCTGCGACGTCGTCGCGATGGTCGAGGGCAACGCCTCGATGTACCTCGGCTCGGACCGCATGGTCGAGATGGTCACCGGCGAGAAGACCACCCTCGAGGCCATGGGTGGCGCACGGGTCCACTGCGCGGAGTCCGGCGTCGGGCACTTCCTGTGCAAGACCGAGGCCGAGGCGATCGAGACGGTCCGGCGCTATCTGTCCTACCTGCCGTCCAACTGGACGCAGCCGGCCCCGGTCGCCGCCGCCGCGGACGCCACCGGCCTGCCGGAGATCCCCGCGAGCGAGCGCCAGGCCTTCGACATGCGCCGGTTCGCCAAAGGGCTGGTCGACGAGGGCTCGTTCTTCGAGATCCAGGCGCTGTGGGCGCGCGAGCTCACCACCGGCTTCGCCCGCATCGACGGCAAGCCCGTCGGTGTCGTGGCCAACAACTCGATGTTCAAGGGCGGGGTGCTCTTCGTGGACTCCGCCGACAAGGCGACCCGGTTCGTCCAGCTCTGCGACGCCTTCAACGTGCCGCTGCTCTTCCTCGCCGACGTGCCCGGCTTCATGGTCGGCTCAGCGGTGGAGAAGCAGGGCATCATCCGGCACGGCGCCAAGATGATCACCGCGATCTCCGAGGCGACCGTGCCCAAGATCTGCGTCGTGGTCCGCAAGGCCTACGGCGCCGGTCTCTATGCGATGGCGGGACCCGGCTTCGAACCCGACGCCACCATCGCGCTGCCCACCGCCAAGATCGCCGTCATGGGGGCGGAAGCCGCCGTCAACGCGGTCTACGCCAACAAGATCGCCGCCCTGCCCGACGACGAAACGCGTGCGGCGTTCGTCGCCGAGAAGCGCGCCGAATATGAGCGCGACATCGACATCATGCGCCTGGCCAGCGAGCTGGTCATCGACACGGTCGTCGAGCCGGGCGCGCTGCGCGACGAACTGGTCCGCCGCTTCGCCGCCGCCACCGGGAAGAACCGTCAATTCTCGCGCCGTCGCCACGGCGTGACGCCCGTCTGAGAGGCATACCTGCCATGGTCGACTTCACCCTCGGCGAGGATCTCGAGGCGCTGCGATCCAGCGTCCGGGAGTTCGCCAACGACGTCGTCGCGCCCGTCATCGGCGACTACTACGAGCGGCACGCGTTCCCCTACGACATCGTGCGCCAGATGGGCAAGATGGGCCTCTTCGGCCTGCCCTTCCCCGAGGAGCACGGCGGCATGGGCGGCGACTACTTCGCCCTCTGCGTCGCGCTGGAGGAACTGGCCCGGGTCGACTCCTCGGTCGCCGTCACCCTCGAGGCCGGCATCTCCCTCGGCGCCATGCCGATCTACCGCTTCGGCACCGACGAGCAGCGGGCCCAGTGGCTGCCGCGGCTCGTGTCCGGCGAGGCCCTGGCCTCGTTCGGGCTCACCGAGCCGGGCGCCGGCTCCGACGCGGGCGGCACCCAGACCCGCGCCGTGCTGGACGAGGCCACCGGCGAGTGGGTGATCAACGGTACGAAGGCGTTCATCACCAACTCCGGCACCGACATCACCGCGCTGGTCACCGTCACGGCGGTCACCGGCGTCAACCCGGACGGCTCCAAGGAGCTGTCCGCGATCATCGTGCCGAACGGCACCCCCGGGTTCACCGTCCAGCCGAGCTACTCCAAGGTCGGCTGGTGCGCCTCCGACACGCACGAGCTGAGCTTCGACGACGTGCGCGTGCCGGCCGCGAACCTGCTCGGCGAGCGTGGCCGCGGCTATGCGCAGTTCCTGCGGATCCTCGACGAGGGCCGGGTCGCGTTCGCGGCGCTCGGCGTCGGCCTCGCCCAGGGCTGCGTCGACGAGTCGGTCGCCTACGCCAAGCAGCGCCGCGCCTTCGGTAAGGCGATCGGGGAGTATCAGGCCATCCAGTTCAAGCTCGCCGACATGGAGGCCAGGGCGCACACCGCCCGGCTGGCCTACTACGACGCCGCGTCGCGCCTGGTCAACGGCCGCGACTTCAAGCGGCAGGCGGCCATCGCGAAACTGCAGGCGAGCGACGCGGCGGTGACCAACGCCCGGGAGGCGACCCAGGTGCACGGCGGCTACGGCTTCATGAACGAGACCCCGGTGGCCCGCATGTGGCGCGACGCGAAGATCCTCGAGATCGGCGAAGGCACCTCGGAGGTCCAGCGCATGATCATTTCTCGTTCACTGGGTCTGTAGCGACATGGGGGATGTTGCCCCGCTTCGCCATCGTGCTTGCATACTCCGATGTTCGCGAAACTGGGCACGTTCATGGACCGCCACCGCTGGCCCGTCATCGGGGTGTGGCTGGCAGTGACCGTGGCGGGTGCGGTTTTCGGTGGTGGGCTGTTCGACCGGCTCACCACCACGACCACCAACCGCGCCGACAGCGAGTCGGCGATCGCCCAGCAGCGCATCGACGAGCTCGCCCCCAAGGGCTCGTTGGTGATCGCCGTCATCGAGGGCAAGGACGTCTACGACCCCGGGCTCAACGCCAGCGTCACCAAGGCGAGCCAGGAGATCAAGGGCATGGCCGGGGTGGTCGAGGTCAACGACCTCTACAACGGCCCCGGCGGGCAGATCGGCGCCGACAACATGAGCTCGACGGTGCGCGTCGAGCTCGACCCGAAGCTGGGCGAGGACGCCCGCGAGCGGCTCGAGGACAAGGTCAAGGCGCGCCTGAAGCTGATCGAGGCGCCGAAGGTCACGGTCGGCGGCACGAAGATCGCCGAGCGGGCGTTCGGTGAGCAGTCGGTGCGTGACCTGGCGATCGGCGAGAGCATCGCCCTGGTTGCCCTGCTCGTGGTGCTGGTGCTGATCTTCGGCGGGGTGATCGCCGCCGGGTTGCCGCTGGCGGTCGCGCTCGTCGGCGTGGCCGGCTCGCTGCTGCTCCTGCTCGGCCTGAGCTTCGCGACGAAGGTGAGCGAGTACTCCCTCAACGTCGTGACCCTGCTCGGCATCGGCCTCGCCGTGGACTACTCCCTGCTCATCGTCGCCCGGTTCCGTGAGGAGCGGCTGCTGCGCGAGCCGACCGAGGCGCTGGTCGAGGCGGTCGCCCGGTCCGGCCGGGCGGTCGCGATCTCCGGCATCGCGGTCGCGGCGACCCTCGCGGGGCTGACCGTGTTCGCCGAGCCGCTGCTCGCGGCGGTCGCGCTCGGCGGCGCCGCCGTCGTCGTCCTGGCGACGGTTGCCGCGTTGACATTGGTACCGGCGCTGCTGTCGCTCGCGAAGGACCGGATCCCGGCCGCCGGCGCCGGGCGGTTCACCTTCAAGACGGACCTGCTGGCGAAGCTCGCCGCGAAGGCGCAGCAGTCGCCCGGTCCGGTCGCGCTCGGCGTGATCGTCGGCCTGCTGGTGCTGGCCGCACCGCTGCTCGGCGCGAACTTCGCCAACTCCGACGCGCGGGCGCTGCCGCACAGCAACGAGGCGCGGCAGGCCTACGACGCGCTGCAGGCGAAGTTCAACAACGATCACCCCGAGGACGTCGTGGTGCTGCTGCAGGCCGGCCCCGAACGCGCCGACGTCCGCATGTTCATGAACCAGATCAACAGCCAGCTCAACGCGCAGGTGTTCCGCCAGGAGGTGCGGCCCGACGTGCCGAAGGGCTGGACGGTCCTGGACCTGACCCCGAAGGGTGAGGTCGGCGGGCCGGAAGGCCTGGACCTGGTGCGCAAACTGCGGGCCATGTCGACGCCGTTCCCGAAGTGGGTCACGGGCTCGAGCGCTGAGGTCGTCGACTATCAGGAATCCCTCGCCCGGCGGCTGCCGATCGCGGCGCTCGTCGTCCTCATCGTGACCGTCGTGGTGCTCTTCATGCTCACCGGCTCCGTGGTCATCCCGCTCAAGGCCGTCCTGATGAACCTGCTGACCCTGATCGCCACCCTCGGCGTCCTGGTCGTGGTGTTCCAGTGGGGTTGGGGGCAGCTGCCGCTCTTCTTCGACTCCTGGGGTGGCATCGACCTGACCACGCCGGTGCTGCTGTTCGTGTTCATCTTCGGCCTGTCGATGGACTACGAGGTCTTCCTCCTGGCCCGGATCAAGGAGGAGTACGACCAGCGCCCCGACACCAACCGGGCGGTCCTGCGCGGCATCACCAAGTCCGGGCCGGTCGTGACCGCGGCGGCGATCTGCATCGTCATCGTGTTCCTCGGCTTCGCGGTCGGCGGGCTGGTCGCGGTGAAGGAGATCGGCGTCGGCATGACGGTCGCGGTGATCATCGACGTGACGGTGGTCCGGGGGCTGCTGCTGCCGGCCTTGATGACGATGCTCGACAGCTGGAACTGGTGGGCGCCCGGGTTGCTCAGGTCGCTGCGCGTGGCTCCGGCCGTCGCGGCGCCGCAGCGGAAGAAGGCCGCGGTGCCCAAGCAGCCCGTCAAGGCACCCGCGGCCGTGGGCCCGGCCCCGGACGAACGGACCGTCGAGGTGCCCGCGTCCAGCCTTGCCGGGAAGTCGCCCGCCGACGCGCCGCCGGCGCCGTCCGACCCGCCGTCAGGTAACGCATAGATAACCGTCGTAGTTCCGACGCCCGCCTTCTTCGCAACGACTCCGATTAGTACTGTTCCTCAACATGTCTCCAGTTGCGGATCATGATCCGCGGGGCGCCGGGGCAGGGTTCGCCGCCGCGTTGCGGGCCCGCCGCCTGGCCCGGGGACTGACACAGGACGAGCTGGCCGCCCGGGCCGGCCTGGGCGTGCGCACCCTGCGCGAGCTGGAGCGCGGCCGGGTCGCCCGGCCGCAGCGGGGGACCCTCACCCTGCTCGCCGACGCGCTGGACCTCGTCGGCATGGACCGGGAGGACTTCCTCGCCGGGACCGTCACCTCCGCCCCGACGACCCTCCCGCTGCCCACCGTCCCGACGCTGATCGGCCGCGACGCCGACATCGCCGAACTGCTCGACCTGCTGGAGCGCGCCGACCTGGTCGTGCTCGTGGGCCTGGCCGGCGTCGGCAAGACCGGCCTCGCCCACGCCGTCGCGCACGCGGTCACGGGGACGGCGGTCTCGGTGACCGTCACCGACGTGTCGCAGCCCAACGACGTGTTCGCCGCGGTCGCGGCCGTCTTCGGGGTCGCCCGCGCCGAGGAGCTGGTCGACCGCCCGGCGCTGCTCGTCCTCGACGGGATCGACCGCTCGCACCGCAGCGCGGTCAAGGCGATCGCGTGGCTGCGCGCCAGGGTGCCCGCGGTGAAGATCCTCGCGACCAGCCGCCGCCCGCTCGCCGGCGTGGTGCCCGGCGCCGTCGACTGGCGGGTCGAGCCGCTGGACCTGCCGCACGCGCCGAGCCCGCCGAGTGAGGCGCGCCGCGCCCCGGCCGTAGCCCTGTTCCTCGACCGGCTCCGGCAGGTCCGCCGCGAGCCGGTGCCGGACGCGGAGATCGCCTCCGTCGCCGAGTTGGTCCGGCGGCTCGACGGCCTGCCGCTCGCGATCGAGCTCGCCGCCGCCCGGGGCCGCGTCCTGGAGCTGCCCGAGCTGTTGTCCCGGTACGGCAACCGGGTGCTCGACCTCGCCGCCACCGATGCGGACGGTCAACGGCTGCGCGACGCGGTCGCGGCCAGCTACCACCTGCTGGACGAGCCGGGGCAGACCGCCCTGCGCTCCCTCGCGATGTTCCGCGCCCGCTGGTCGCTCGAACTGGCGGAGTCGCTGCTCGGGTACAACGCCGAGGCGGTGCTCGACCGGCTCGTGGGGCTCGGCCTGGTCAGCGTCCGGGGCCCGGGCGACCTGCGGTTCCGCCTCCTCGACGTGGTCCGCGACTTCGCCACCGAACGCTGCGTCGAGCGGGGTGAGCTGCGCGGCGTCCGTCTCCGGCACGCCGAGGTCATCACCAGGCTGGCGGTCCGGCTCGCGGCGGACCTCACCGGTTCGGCCAGCGCGGCCGCCGTGTCCCGGCTCGACTACCTCAACAGCGACATCCGGGCGGCCCTGCGCTACGCCTCCGTCCGCGAACCGGTGATGGCGCTGCGCCTCGCCGGAGCGATCCCGCGGTGGTGCCGGCTGCGTGGCCGTGACGTCGAGGCGCACAAGCTGCTCCGGCGGCTGCTCGACGATCCTCGCACCAGCGGCTGCGACGTGTTGGTCCGGGCGAACGCCCAGGTCGCCGCCGGGATGCTGGCGATGGCGCACGGGCGTGGCGTGGCCGAGCTCTGGCCGACCGAGGCGGCGCTCGAGGTGCTCGTCGCCCGCGGCGACACGGTCGGGGAGCTGGCCGCCCGCGCGGTGCTCACCGGGGTCTGGCAGGCGGTCGGCGGCGCCGAGGAGTCGCGCCGGCACGGTGAGGCCACGCTCGGTCTGGCGATCCGTACCGGACGGGTCCGCGAGATCGCGGTCTCGCAGAACAACCTGGCGTGGCACGACATCCGCGCCGGCGATCTGGCCACGGCGGCACGCCGGCTGGTCGCCGCCGGTCGCCGCGCGCTCGAGGCCGGTGACGCCCGCATCCAGGCGTTGGCGCAGGCGAATCTGGCCGAGGTCGCCCGGCTGGACCGGCGCTTCGACGAGGCGGTCGACCTGGCCCGCCGGGCCGCCACCGCGTCCGCGGAGGTCGGGGACCCGACGCACCGCGTCCGTGCGCTCGGCACCCTGGGCCAGGCACTCGCCGAGTCGGGCCGGCTCCCGGAGGCGGCCGACGTCCTGGTCGAGCTGGCGGAGCTGCCCGGCAGCGCCGGCATGTCGGCGATGATCGGCGGCTACCTCGCGCTCGCCCGCGACGACCGTCCGGCGGCGGCGACCGCGTTCGAGGCGGCGGCCAACCTGCTCGCCGGTCGCGATGACATCCGGGACGTCCTGGAGGCGCTCACCGGGCTGGCCGCCAGTGCCGAGCCGGCCGATCGCGAGCGGGTGCTGGGCGAGCTGGACGGCATCTGTGCCCGGGGTGGGCTGGCGCTCCTACCGCGCGAGCGCGACCTGCTCGGGATTTAGGGCACGGACGAAGACCCCCCGGGCGCGTGTTGCCTTCCCACCTGCTTCGTCCGTGCCGGTCCCCGTAGTGGTGCCTCCCCGGGGCGGACAGTAACGAAGCCGTTCGTCCGGAATGCGGCTTTACCAGCTATTCACCGTGAAGAACCGGCAGAAGCTGCCGGTGATTCTGCCGGTCGCGTTCCAGGATTTTCATGGTTCGCGTCAGGCGGCCGCGGCGGTCGTCGCGGCGCCGGAGGTCGCGCCGGGGCGCACCGCGTCGCGGACCGTGCGGAGGCTGCACAGCAGGGCCTCGAGGGCCTCGGGAGACAACCGGCCGGTGAACCACTCCTCGATGAGGGCGAGGTGATCCGGAAGGACCTCATGCATCTTGGCCACGCCGGCGGCCGTCACCACGGTGAACGAACCGCGCCGGTCCGTCGGGCAGGCCCGGCGGGTCGCCAGGCCGTCGCGCTCGAGGCGGTCCACGACCCGGGTCACGCCGCTGGTCGACAGCCCGGTCTGTGCGGCGAGGTCGGTCATCCGCAGCTCGCCGCCGGGCGAGCGGGACAGCCTGACCAGCACCTCGAAGTCGACGTTGCCGAGGCCGTGCTCGGCCAACTGGACGTTGAGACGCGCGGTCACACCGGTGAAGGCCTCGACGAACAGGCCCATGGCGGTGATTCGCGGATCTTCCAGCATCTCGTCGGTCACAGTGGCAGTCTAACAGAAGAGCTTGACAAACGAGAGTCTGCTGAGCGTATATTTGCTCCAGCAAACATCTTCAACACCGCTCATCTGGAGGGCATCATGACCGCAGCGGTCAACACCCGCGAGTTCAACGGCGTCACCATCCCCACGCCGGGCAAGTTTGACCTCGACCCGGCCCACACGCGCGTCAGCTTCGTGGCCAAGCACCTCATGGTGAGCAAGGTGCGCGGGGGCTTCACCAAGGCCAGCGGCAACATCGTCATCGCCGAGGACCCGCTGCAGTCGCACGTCGAGGTCGACATCGACGCCGCCAGCATCGACACCGGCGTGGTCGACCGTGACGGTCACCTGAAGAGCCCCGACTTCCTGCACGTGGAGCAGTGGCCGTCGCTGACCTTCAAGAGCACCCGCGTGGTCGGCTTCTCCGGTGGCGAGTTCAAGCTCGTCGGCGACCTGACGATCCGCGACGTCACCCGCGAGGTCGAGCTCGATGTCGAGTTCGAGGGTCACGCGAAGAGCCCGTGGGGCCAGGAGGTCATCGGGTTCAGCGCGACCACCGAGATCGACCGCGAGGAATTCGGCATCACCTGGAACCAGGCGCTCGAGACCGGCGGCGTCCTGGTCGGCAAGAAGATCAAGATTGAGATCGGTGCCGAGGGTGTGCGCCAGGGCTGAGTCGGCCCAGGCCGGCGGCGCCAACTGTAAGACCTGCGGTGGGGCCGATTATGGCTTATGCCGGAGTTTGACCATCGTGCAGAGGGTGGGCGAAATCTCCCACCCTCCGCAAGGTTTCGATCACCCTAGGCTGAGGTTGCGCCCGTTTTGTCCCTAGCGGTACACCCCGCCCACTCTTAACGTGGAGGGTCCACGGGGTCGGCCGGGGATTTGGGGAACGCAATGGGGCAAGACGTCATTCGGGGGGCATTCTCGCGTGAGGACCGTGCCCGATATCGGTATAAAGTCCGCCGATGTCTTGATGTCTTCGCGCTGATGCTCAACGACTTCCGGTTCGATTCGGACCGGCCGATGACGGGGCTCGAGATCGAGCTCAACCTCATCGATCCCGACGCCCAGCCGGCCATGCGCAACGCCGAGGTGCTCGCCGACCTGGCGGACCCGTCGTTCCAGACCGAGCTCGGCCAGTTCAACCTCGAGATCAACGTCGCGCCGCGGGTCATCGAGGGCGACGGCCTCGACGTCTACGAGCGGGAGGTCCTCGCCAGCCTCGTCCACGCCGACGAGCGCGCCCGCAAGTCCGACGCCCAGCTGGTGCTCATCGGGATACTGCCCACGCTGCGCCAGGAGCACACGGTGCTGGCGAACCTGTCCAACAACCCGCGCTACCAGTTGCTCAACGAGCAGATCATCAACGCGCGGGGTGAGGACATCGCCCTGGACATCCGCGGCCAGGAGCGGCTGGAGGCGGAGTCCGACTCGATCGCCGCCGAGTCCGCGTGCACCAGCGTCCAGTTCCACCTGCAGGTCGCGCCCGAAGACTTCGCGATGCACTGGAACGCGTCCCAGGCGATCGCCGGCGTCCAGGTCGCGGTCGGTGCGAACTCGCCGTACCTGTTCGGCAAGCGGCTCTGGGCGGAGACCCGCATCGCCCTGTTCGAGCAGGCCACCGACACCCGGCCGGAGGAGCTCAAGGCGCAGGGCGTCCGGCCGCGGGTGTGGTTCGGCGAGCGCTGGATCACCTCGATCTTCGACCTGTTCGAGGAGAACGTCCGCTACTTCCCGCCGTTGCTGCCCATCACCGACGACGAGGATCCCGTCGCGGTCCTGGAGGCCGGCGGCGTTCCGCACCTCGGCGAGCTGCGGCTGCACAACGGCACGATCTACCGGTGGAACCGCCCGGTCTACGACATCATGAACGGCCGGCCGCACCTGCGCGTCGAGAACCGGGTCCTGCCCGCCGGCCCGACCGTCGTCGACCAGGTCGCCAACGCCGCGTTCTACTTCGGCCTGGTCGGCGAGCTGGTGCAGCAGGATCGCCCGATCTGGACCCAGATGACCTTCTCCGCGGCGGAGGAGAACTTCCACACCGCCGCCCGCGAGGGACTCGACGCGCAACTGTGGTGGCCCGACCGCGGCGAGGTGCAAGTTGCAGATCTGGTGCTGGACGAGCTGCTGCCGCTGGCATCCGCCGGCCTGGACCGCTTCGGTGTGCACCCCGGCACCCGCGACCGGCTGTTAGGCGTGATCGAGGGACGCTGCCGGACCGGCCGCAACGGGGCGGCCTGGCAGACCGAGACGGTCAACGACCTGCAGTCCAGGCATCACCTCGACCGTCGCTCGGCGCTGCGGGAGATGCTGCAGCGCTACAGCGTCGGGCTGCACGCCAACGAACCCGTCCATACCTGGCCGATCTAGCGCCGATCTGGGCGCCGAATCGGTTCAGCACTTCCCGGCGGCCGTCTTCCGCGGCAGCGGGCAGTACCGGGTGGGGCCGGGTGGCTACTCGCCGGACCGACCGCGACCGCGACCACGGCCGCGGCCCGGAGCGGGCTTGGGCTCGGTCGGGGCGCCCGTCCCGGTGTCCGACGGCCAGAGCGGCTCGACCGAGCCACGCGCCGCGGCCGGCTTCGCGGGCTCGGGGTCGTCGTCGGTCACGGTGTCCTCGGCGTACGCCCGGTTCGCGGACTCCGACGTGTACGTGCGGCCGGACGACTCGGTGCCGCCATAGGCGCGGGCCGGTGCGTACGCGTCGGATTCCAGGTCCTTGGCCGAGTCCAGGTCGGCGCTCTTCGTGCTGACGTTCGCCTTCGCGGCGGTGACGCTTGCCTTGCCGGCCGGCGCCGCGGTCTTGCTCGTGCTCTTGCTCGTGGTCGCGGCCTTGTTGCCGGTGGCGGCCGGGGACTTGCTGCCCGCGCCGATCGTGACCGGCTCGGCGGAGCGGTCCGGTGCGGCGGCCCACGGGTCGTCGCCGTCCGGCTGCTCGCCCGTCTCGGTGCGGCGGCGGGCCTCGGCGGCGTCCGCGTCGGCGAGCGCCTGGGTCCAGTCGGCGATGTCGGAGGCGGCCCGCGCATCCCGGTCCGCGGCGGCGGCCTTGCGGTCCGCCCGGGCCTGCGCGCGGGAGCCGCGCGGGCCGATCGCCGACACGATGACCGAGCCGGCCAGGCCGGCGAGCACCGCATACGGGGCGATGACGAACGCGGACAGCTGCTGGTTCTGCTCGCCGACGGCGGGCGCGGCGAGGAAGTAGGCGAGGGCGACGAGCAGCGGGCCGGCCGCGCCGGAGACCGCCACGCCGACCCGGTTGTCGCCGCGCCGGCTGGCGGGCCAGGCCGCGAGCGCGCCGATGACCAGTGCGATGGCGAGCATGAGCAGCGCCCCGGGCAGGTTGACCATGCCCCGGATCCAGGTCGCGTCGGTGAACTGCCAGGTGCCGAGCTGGGCGGCGGTGGCGAGGTTGCCGTCGGCGCGGACCACGTCGATGACCGCGACGACGGCGAGGATCCACAGCCACGCGGAGGAGGCGATGACGTTGGCGGCGATCGCCCGGGCCGCGAGGGCACCGACCGCGATCAGCAGCCCGACGATGATGCCGGCGATGGCATAGCCGCCGGCGGTGAAGTAGGGCGCGACGTTGTCGGGCCGGGGCGTGCGGGACGGCACGGCGACCAGCGGCACGATGATCAGGGCGCCGACCGCGGCGGACAACGCGATCACGATCCGCCAGGCGGCGGTCAGGGCGTGCTCCGCCGGGGTCGAGGCATCACCCAGGACCGGGGTGTCGGCCGGGCTGAGCCGGTCGGCGCACAGTGCGCCGATGACCGTCGAGGACGCCGCGAGCCACGCCACCCAGGCGAGGCTGCTGACCCAGACGGTCGCGCTGTTACCGGTCGGCTGCCAGGAGATGATCCCCAGGCCGTAGCCGAGACCGAGCTGCGCGGCACCCGCGCCCGCCGCGACACCGATCGCGGTGAATATTGAGGTTGCCCAGCTTCTTGCGGCCATGCCGCGCAGCGTACGCCCAGCAGTCCAGCCGGGCGAGTCGATGTCAGAGGAACGTCAGGCGGTGCCGCCGGCGGTCGCGGAGGGTGGACCTGAGGTGGGCAACCTGTGCACAAGCACGCGACATGTCGGACAAGGTGGTGAACTGGGAACCATGCCTGACGAGCCGGACGCCACCGCCCCGTTCGATCGACCGGGGCCCTCGGGAGAAGACCCGGACGCGACCAGGATCGGCCCGTCGGAGCCGGTCGACCCCTGGGCGAAGGACCCGGACGCGACCGGGACCGGGCCGTCGAACGCCGACCCGGACGCGACCAGGATCGGCGGCGGCACCTCGCCGCTTCGCCCGGACGACAGCGGTGCGACCAGGATCGGCGGCCCTCTCGGCCACGACGAGCCGCCCCGGTGGACGGCGCGCGCCAATGTCCCCCAACCGGGTGACCCTTCGCTGCGCCAGCCGACCCCGGAGGAATGGGTCGAGGAGGACCCGTATCAGGGCCGGTCCTGGTTCACCCCGGTGATCGTCGGCGTCGTCGCACTGGTTCTGGTCGGCGCGTTGAGCGTCGGGCTGTACCTCATCTATCAGGCGACCGCAGACGGCGACAACGCGCCGCCGAACCAGCTGCCGACCGCGGGCGGCAACACCAGCGCCGTCGTGCCGTCGCCGACGCCTACCCCGCCGCCGACGAGCGCGGCACCCTCGTCGGCGGCCCCGTCCGAGACGACGGCCGCACCGCCGACCGCCGTGGCGATCCCGCCGCTGCGTGGCAACACCCTCGCCCAGGCGACGGTCAAGCTGCAGCAGCTGGGCCTCGAGGTGAAGGTCGTCCGCCGGGCCGACGGCTCCGTGGAGCCCGGCGAGGTCCTGGAGTCGGACCCGGGCCCGGGTGAGATGGTCGCGACCGGCGAGACCGTCACGCTCTACGTGGCGACCGCCCCGACAGCCGCGCCGTCCAAGAGTTCGGTGTCCCCCTCCGCGAAGTCGACCTAGGCGGAGACCGGCACGCGGCTGGCCACCCGTTGCACGGCCTTGACGAATCCGGGCTGCAATCCCTGGAGCTGGACGAAGATCGACCGGCGCTCGATCGCATCGCCCGCGGCGTTGAGCTGGTATCCGTCCAGCCACGCCCATCCGTCATAGGTCTGCCAGTCGTGCACCCGGATCACCCGGAACAGCATCGGCTGCACGAACTGCACGCTAGCGGCCTTGGTCACGCGCAGCACGTCACCGGTCTTCGGTAACACAGTTGGGACTCCCGTCATCCGTCGGCATGGAGAAGGCCGGTTACGAGCTTGCCGTAACCGCCGATCGGCTCGATCGTTTGTCGCTGCGTCCGCGGTGGTGACCAGGTCGTCTCGATGGCTCGAAGATGAACGGACCGTGACCGCCGCCACACCCACAGATTGCCCGAGGACAGTGATCAATGCAACTTGCAGGGCGAAAATTCCATCCCACGCATGAGTGAACCGCTCCCAGGTGGCGGAGACTCCAGACGATGGCGAAAATGTCGTGCCGGAGCCGGGTTGCGCAGCTTCATGAGGTTGCGCTGATCTATACGTATCCGATTTACGTGGCTCGGCGGAGGTGCGACGCGTGGCAAGTCGACGAGGCAGCCCGACGCTTCGACGGAGACAGCTCGGTATGGAATTGCGACGCCTCCGCGAGGCGGCGCACGTCACCATTGATCATGTCGCCGAGCGGTTGGAGTGCTCCGGATCCAAGATCTCGCGGATCGAAACGGGACAGACCGGCGTCACTCCGCGGGACGTCCGGGACATGCTGGACATCTACAGCGTCGAGCCGGAATACGCCGACCAGCTGTTGAAGATCGCCAGGGAGGCGCGCCAGAAGGGTTGGTGGCAGCTCTACGGTGACGTGCTCACCGGCGCCTACGTCGGCCTCGAAGCGGCCGCTGATCACATCCGCTCCTATGAGGCACTCGTCGTGCCGGGTCTGCTCCAGACCGAGGAGTACGCACAGGCCATGATCCATGCGGCCCGCCCGGACATCAGCGTCACCGAGGTGGAGAAACGCGTGCGTGTCCGTATAGGCCGCCAGTCGTTGGTCACTCAGGATGACCCGATTGATCTCTGGGTGGTGCTGGACGAGGCTGTGCTGCGCCGCCCGGTCGGTGGAAGAGCGGTCATGCGCCGCCAGCTCGAGCATCTGAGCCTGGCGGCCGGGTGGCCGAATGTGACCCTTCAGGTCCTGCCCTTCTCCGCCGGTGCGCATGCCGGGATGGACGGGACATTCACGATGTTGCTGTACGACGAGTCCGCCGGGCAAAACTTCGTGTTCGCCTCGAACGCGGCTGGCGGTCTCTTTCTCGAGAAGGACGACGAGCTTCAGCGCTACGGATTCATCTTTGACTACTTGCGCGCCAACGCACTCCGTCCGGACGAGTCAGTGTCAATGATCGTGAAGCTGACAAAGGAGCTGTAGTGGAAATCGAAGCCAAGGGCTTCAGCGTGAATCTCGAGGGTGCCGCTTGGCGCAAGAGCACCCGCAGCGGTCCGTACTCGGACAACTGCGTCGAGGTCGCGTTCGTCGGCGGGGCTGTGGCGCTCCGTGACTCGAAGGACAAGGCCGGGGCCGTTCTGCTGTTCACTCCGGAGGAGTGGCTGGCCTTCGTCGGTGGGACCAAGGACGGGGAATTCGATCTCGCGTAAGTGAAACGCCAGGTCTTGAAATCGACCGGCCCGGCCCGCGACGGTGGCACCGCCGTTGCGGACCGGGCCGGTCATCGTTGTATTCGATGAGCGCTCAGGCACTTTCCACTGGAGACCCGAACACACCCGAGTCAGATAAGGCTTGTATCCGATGAACAATGGCCCCGACAACTTCGGCAACGGATCGTCGAAGACCGACGACCGTTTCTCCGGGCAGCTCGGAAGCTACCGCCCGGGCGGGCGCCGGGACGTCATCGGCGACGGGCCGATCGACGACCTGTCGCCGCGCAACGGCTCGCCGCTGGACCGTGCGTCGCTGCCGCTGGACAACTCACCGATCGCCGCGTCGTTGACGCCGCCGAAGCTGCCCGAGTCCTCGCTGGTGGCGGACCTCGGCCCGCTGACCGAGCCGATGTTCGGCCGCACGGGCGTGCTGCAGGACTCCTGGCTGGACGGCCCCGCTGTCTCGATGGCCGACCATCCGCTGCTGCGGGGTCTGCTGCTGGAACTGCCGCCCAAGGGCACGATGCCGCAGCAGGAATGGCTGGACCGGTGGTTCGAGGCGGCCCGCTCGATCCTGGAGCTCATCTACTCCCAGGAGGCGCGTGGGCTGAAATAGCGCCCACCAGTGCATGCCGGCGCACACCAGCGCACCAGCTCGCCTGTCGACAGGTCGAATCCCATGCCGTAGAAACGCAGGGAGACTCGACCTGGGGAGGTCGGATGGGCTCCGGTGCGCGCGTGCGTGCCGGGGCCCGTCGCTATTTTGAACGGATGAGCTTCCCCAAGATCGAGCTGCACGTGCACCTCGAGGGGGCGATCCCGCCCGCGACGCTGCTGGAGATCGCCCGCCGCAACGACCTGCCGCTGCCGGTCGACACCGTCGAAGGCATCCGGGAGCTCTACGAGTTCACCGACTTCAAGAAGTTCGTGGAGGTCTGGATCCTCACGACGAACTGCCTGCGCACCGCGGCCGACTTCCGGCAGATCGTGGTCGACTACGCCGGCGTGGCGGCGTCGCACGGCGCGGTGTACCTGGAAGCCATCTTCTCTCCCGGCGAGCGGGCGCAACGCGGTGTCGCCTGGGAGGACCTGTACGAGGGCTACACCGACGGCATCGTCGAGGCGCAGGAGCGGTACGGGGTGATCGTCCGGTTGACCCCGGACCTCTACCGCGGCATGCCGGCGGACCTGGCCGAGGACGTCGCGCGGTGGAGCGTGCGCTACGCCGACCGGGGCATCGTCGGTCTCGGTCTGGGCGGCAACGAGCAGGCCGGCCCCGCGGTGACCTACGCGAAGGCGTTCGAGCTGGCCCGTGACGGCGGACTGGCCATCGTGCCGCACGCCGGGGAGTCGGCCGGCGCCGAGTCGATCCGCGAGATCCTGACCTTCGCACCCGACCGATTGCGTCATGGCATCCGGGCCGTCGAGGATGCCGGTGTACTGGCGGAGATCGTCGATCGTGGCCTGGTCCTTGACGTGTGCCCGACCTCGAACGTCCGGACCCGTTCGGTGCCGTCGCTGGCCGAACACCCGCTTCCCGCGCTGCTGGCGGCCGGTGTGCCCTGCACGGTCAACACCGACGACCCGGCGATGTTCAACACGGATCTGGCTCAAGAGCACCGGGTCGCTGCCGATCTCGGTCTTGGTGCGAGGGAGGCCTACCTGGCCGGCGTCGCTGGCGCGGCCTGCGACGACGCCACCCGGACACTGCTGACAAGCAAGATCAGTGATATCGGCTGAATGTCCGATTGGCTAGCTACGTTCGGCTTAGGCCGGTGTCGCAAAGTTGATGGTCGATCTTGAAATGTCCGCTTAGCTTTGGGCAGGTTCGCTGGTGGTAACGGGGAGGCAAGGGTGAGTGACGTGTCTGATCTGATGTTCGCATTGATGAGTGGCGGCGGCCTCCTGGCCCTCAGCATCGGCGCGTTCGGCGTCCTTGACGCCTACCACAAGCGGGGAATCGGCGAGAAGCGTGTCGATTGGCTGATCGCGCTCTACGCGGCCGGTGTCGTCATGAACATCGTCGCGTACGTGATGCTCGACCGCTGGTACATCGCGGCGCCGCTGGCGCTCATGTTGGTGCCGGCCGAGCGCGCGCTGGAGAAGCGCGGCACCTTCAAGCGCCGGGCCGTCAAGGTCGACGCGATCACCGGTCGCTGAACCCGAATGATTGAAGCCGGCTCCCCGAACGGGGGCCGGCTTCAGACCGCGCTCAGACCGCGAACGTGACTTGTGCTCAGACCGCGAACGTGTTGAGCGGCTCGGTTGCCGGCGCCGGCGGCGTCGCCCGCCACAGGTGCGCCTTCTGCGCGCCGAGCCGGGCCAGATACGCCGGGTTGAGCAGCACGTAGCGGCGCCAGAGCCGCTTGGGCTCCAGTCCGAGCCGCCAGAGCCACTCCAACGCGTACTTCTGCATCCACGCGGGCGGGTTCTTCAACCCGCCGGCGTGATAGTCGAACGCCGCGCCCACGGCCAGCATCGGCGCGTCCACCAGGTGACGCATGCCGTAGACGAAGATCTCCTGGCGGGGGCAGCCGAGGCCGACCATGACCACGCGGGCCCCGGACTCCTTGATCCGAGCGGCGATCTCCTCGGGCTCGCCCGGCTGCGCCGGACGGAACTTCGAGGCCTCCATGCCGGCGATCTTCAGCGCCGGGAACCGCTCGTGCAGCTTGCGCACCAACTGCTCGAGCGTCTGCTCGGTCGAGCCGTACAGATACACCGGCACGCCCTGCTCGGCGCTGGCCCGCAGGACCCGCAGCGTGAGCTCCGGCCCGTAGACGCGGTCGGCGAGCCTGGCCCGGTGCAGCAGGTTGAGCGCCCAGCGCACCGGCTGCCCGTCGGGCGTGACCAGGTCGAACGCGTTGAGTCGCGCGCCGTGCGCCTTGTCCTGCACGCCGGTCATCACGCCGTGCACGGCCAGCGCGGTCACCGCGAGCGGCCGCCCGTCCCGCGCGGCGCTCATGACCTTGTCGACGGCGCTGTCGTAGTCGACGGCGCTGACCTGGACGCCGAGGACGTTCTGCTTACCCTGGTCGATCACGGTCAGGCTTCCGGGGTCCACTTGTCGACGTTGGCCTCGTAGATCTCCTGGCAGATCATCGGCACGTCGTAGACCTGCTTCCAGTCCGGGTAGTCCAGCTGGAAACGCTCGTTGGACCCGATCCACCACTGGTGGTCGCCGACCCGGTTGGCCTCGTGATACTCGGTCACCATCTCGTTGCCGGTGATCCGCTGGGCGAGCGAGAACACCTCCAGGTGCGAGGTGTTGGAATGCCGCCCGCCGCCGAGGTTGTAGACGGCGGCGCTGCGCGGCGCGCGGAAGAAGGCCTCGAACGCGGCGACCACATCGTGCGAGTGGATCGCGTCACGCACCATCTTGCCCTTGTACCCGAAGATCTTGTACGTGCGCCGCTCCATCGCGCAGCGCATGACATACCCAAGGAAGCCGTGCAGCTCGGTGGCCGAGTGCGCCGGCCCGGTCAGCGTCCCGCCCCGGAAGCACGCGGTCTTCATGTCGAAATAGCGACCGTACTCCTGCACCATCACGTCAGCGGCGACCTTCGACGCCCCGAAGACGGAGTGCAGACACGCGTCGATCGACATGTCCTCCTTGATGCCGTTCTCATATGGGTGACCGGTCTCGATCTCCCACCTGGTCTCCTGCTCGACCAGCGGCAGGCTGTTGGGCCGATCGCCGTAGACCTTGTTGGTCGAGCAGTGGATGAACGGCGCCTCGATGCAGTGCTCCCGCACGTTCTGCAGCATGTTGAGCGTGCCACCCGCGTTCACGTCGAAATCCGTGAACGGGTCCCGCACCGCCCAGTCATGGCTCGGCTGCGCCGCCGTGTGCACCACCAGCGCCACGTCGTCGGCGTAGCGCTTGAAGATGGCCGCGAGCGCGTCCCGGTCCCGGATGTCCACGTCATGGTGCTTGTACGAGTCCCCCAGATCACTGGTCAACCGCACAACGTTCCACGCGGTCGAGGCCTCAGCCCCGAAGAACTGCTTCCGCATGTCGTTGTCGATCCCAACGACATCCAGCCCCAGCGAGGCGAAGTGCCGAACAGCCTCGGACCCAATCAACCCGGCAGACCCGGTGACGATGACGACGCTCACGACACGCTCTCCTCGCGGCTCCAGCAGGACCGGCCGAGCATACCCCGCGGCCAAGAGTCACCTTTTTGACGCACAACCCAGCCAGCACACCCCGTACCAACGCCAAGAGGAAGAACACAGGGGCGGGACGAAGAGCCCAGCCACCGAGGTCTTGAGGGGGTGTGGGTGGAGCGCAGCTCCCCCACTGGGGAGCGAAGGCGCAGCCGAGCGCGAGGAATGACGGAACGAAAAGTGAGCGCACTCCGCGAACAGAGTGCGCTCATCGTTCTGTGGGGAAGGGGGGAGTTGAACCCCCACGCCCTTTCGGGCACACGGACCTGAACCGTGCGCGTCTGCCATTCCGCCACTTCCCCTGGCAGTGCTCAGAGTAGCGTGTCTCAACTCGGCGATTTCACCGGGTTAGTACTACGCTGCCCTGGGCGCCACGGAAGAGTAGCACGGGCTAGCCGGTGAGGTTGCGACCGGGCGTGCGGGGTCCGGATACCATCATGACCTCGGAACCCGAGGAGGAACCGGTGAGTGTGCTGCAGCGCTTCGAGAAGCGCCTAGAGGGCCTGGTCGAGGGGGCCTTCGCAAAGGTCTTCAAGGGGGTCGTCCACCCCGTGGAGATCCTCAACGCCATGCAACGGGAGGCGGAAGCCCACAAGGCGATCTTGGCTGGCGGGCGCACGCTCGTGCCGAATCGCTACGTGATCGACCTTTCGCCCTATGACCACAGTCGGTTGGCGCCGTATGCCGCCGCGCTCGCCCAGGAGCTCGCCCAGTCTCAGGCGGAGTTCATCGGCGAGCAGGGCTGGACGGTCTACGGCGACGTCATCGTCGAGATCGAGCGGGGTGACGGCCTCGACACCGGGATGTTCCGGGTGACTGCCGAGGTCTACACCGGCGGGGAGGTGGCACCGCAGGCCGCGCCCGATCCGTATGGCGGATACAACCAGGGTGGCGGCTACGGGCCAGGTGCCGGCGGCCCCGGTGGGCCCGCCCGCAACGTACGACTGGTGTCCGGCGACGGGCGCAGCTACCCTCTGTCGATCGGCTCGACCGTGATCGGCCGGGGCGACCAGGCCAACATGCGGCTGCCAGATGTCGGCATCTCGCGTCGTCACGCGCGACTCGACTTCGACGGTGCGCAGGTGGTGCTCACCGATCTCGGCTCGACGAACGGCACGATGGTCAACGGTCAACGCGTCTCTGCGGTCGCGTTGAATCCGGGTGACATGATCCAGCTCGGCACGACCACGCTCACCTACCGCGTGGATGGCTGAAGTTCCTGCACCACGTGGTCGACGTTAGGCGGATCTGGATGAGCGCACCTGCTCGACCGGGCCTTCACCGGGCCCCTGATAGGTCGTAGATGGAATTTGTCATTACGGTCGCCCGCTACGGGTTGCTCGTGCTGCTGTGGATCTTCGTGTTCACGGTCGTGGGAGTGATCCGGCGGGACCTGTTCGCGGGCTCGCAGTCGAGCCGGATCGTCGCCGCGCCCCGGGGGGTTGGTGCGGCGACGGCTCCTGGCCGTCCGGCGAAGGTGAAGCGCGGCAAGGCCGCTCACCAGCTGTTTGTCACCGCCGGTTCGCTGGCGGGCACCCGGATCACCCTCGGTGAGGCACCGATCACGATCGGCCGCGCCGAGGATTCGACGTTGGTGATCACCGATGACTACGCCTCGGCGAAGCACGCCCGCCTCGTGCCCCGAGCCGGCCAGTGGTATCTCGAGGATCTCGGCTCCACCAACGGCACCTACCTGGACAAGACCAAGGTCGGTGCGCCTACCCCCGTCCCCCTCGGCGTGCCGATTCGCATCGGCCGCACTTCTCTCGAGTTACGGCCATGACCCTCACCTTGCGCTATGCGGCCCGCAGTGACCGCGGTCTGATTCGGAGTGGCAACCAGGACTCCGTCTACGCCGGACCGCGGCTGCTCGCCGTGGCCGACGGCATGGGCGGCATGGCCGCCGGTGACGTCGCCAGCAACATTGTCATCGCCACCATGGCGCCACTCGACGAAGATGTGCCCGGCAACGCCATGATCGACACGCTTCGCGGCGCCGTCGACCTGGCCAACCAGCAGATCCGGGACGCGGTCGAGGAAAACCCCGCCATGGAAGGCATGGGCACCACCCTCACCGCCATGCTGTTCTCCGGCAGCAAGATGGGCATGGTCCACATCGGCGACTCCCGCGCGTACATCACGCGCGACGGGGAGTTCGCCCAGGTGACCAAGGACGACACCTACGTCCAGATGCTCGTCGACGAAGGCCGGATCAGCCTGGAGGAGGCCAACAGTCATCCCCAGCGTTCCCTGCTGACGCGGGCCCTCGACGGCCGCGACGCGGACCCCGAGTATTCGGTGCGTCAGGTCAAGACGGGGGACCGCTACCTGCTGTGCAGCGACGGGCTCTCCGGCGTGGTCAGCGCCGAGACCATCGAGTCGACGCTGCGCGAATACGTCGACCCCAACCAGTGCGCCGGCCGGCTCATCGAGCTGGCGCTGCGCGGTGGCGGTCCCGACAACATCACCGTGATCGTCGCCGACGTCACCGACGAGGACATCGTCGAGGAGCGGCCGATCGTCGGGGGAGCGGCCGCCCAGGACCGGGGCATGGCCACGTCCGCGGACCAGTCGATGTCCTCGGCCCGGGGTGCCGCGCTCGCCGCGCCACGCCCCCCGGTGCCGGAGCCCGAGGAAGAAGCGCGGAACCGGGCCGCGATCAACGCCCGCGACGAGGCCGCCCGCCCGAAGCGCCACCCGGTGCGCACCGTCCTCCTGCTCGTGGTGCTGCTCGGTCTGCTCGGCGGTGGACTCTGGTACGGGTGGAACGCCACCCAGTCGCGCTATTACGTCGGCGCGACCGACGACGGCACCGTCGCGATCTTCAAGGGCGTCCCCGGCAAGATCGCCTGGATCGAGCTCTCGGAGGTCTACGAGCCGAGCGCGCTCAAGCTCGACGATCTCACCCCGGCCGCGCAGGGTACCGTCAAACAGGGCATCCCGGCCGACAGCCTGGCCGAGGCCGAGGACAAGCTCGCCGCGCTGAACGACCCCGAGAACCCGTCGCGGAAGCAGGCCTGCCCGACCGGCGAGCCGACCACGAGCCCGACCCTGAGCTCGACCGGCGCGGCGGTGCCCGGCACGACGGTCAGCGGCTCCGCGGTCCCGACCACGGCGGCCACCACCGAGGCCCCACCGACCATGGCGTCGGAGACACCGACCCCGAGCGCCAGTTGCTGATCTGACGATGATCCTGACCGCGAGGCCAAGAGGAATCCTGCTGTGACCGCAACAGCCATCCCTTCCCCGTCGCCCACGAACCCGGGTGACGGGGCGGGCGCGCCGCGGCCCCGCACCCGACGCAACGTCGAACTGGGACTGCTGCTGTTCGTCGCGGCGATCCTGCTCGTCTACGCGGCGGTCGTCGAGGGCAACGCGATCGGTGAGGTCACCCCCGACTTCTGGGTGCAGGTCGCGATCCTCGCGGTCATCTTCGGGGCCGCGCACGTGGCGATCCGGTTCGTGGCGCCGTATGCCGACCCGGTCATCCTCCCGGCGGTCGCGCTCATCAACGGGATCGGCATCGGGTTCCTGCGGCGGCTGGACATCGGCCGCGCGAAGGCGCCGCTGCGCGCCGACCTGAGCGTGTTCGGCGGTGACGGCTTCCGGCAGCTCGGCTGGACGGCCGCCGCGATCGTCGGCGCGGTCATCCTGATGCTGATCGTGCGGGATCACCGGTCGCTGTCGCGATACGCGTACACGCTGGGACTCGCCGGCATCGTGCTGGTGCTCATCCCGGCGGTCCTGCCGGCCAGGTTCTCCTCGATCAACGGCGCCAAGCTGTGGATCAAGTTCCCCGGCTTCTCGATCCAGCCGGGTGAGTTCGCCAAGATCTGCCTGCTGGTCTTCTTCGCCTACTACCTGGTGCGCAAGCGTGAGGTGCTGTCGCGGGCGAGCAAGCGCATCCTTGGCATCGACTTCCCCCGCGGCCGGGACCTGGGCCCGGTCGTGCTCGTCTGGCTGCTGTCGCTGATGGTCCTCATCTTCGAGAAGGACCTCGGCACCTCGCTCATGTACTTCGGCATGTTTGTCGTGACGCTCTACATCGCGACGGTCCGGGTCAGCTGGCTGATCCTCGGTCTCGGGTTCTTCATCGGCGGCGCGTTCCTCGCGTACTTCCTCGGCAAGACCGTCGGCGGGCCGTTCCTCAACTTCTCCGAGCGCGCGACCACCTGGCTCGACCCGTTCGCCGACGCGGACAACAAGGGTTACCAGCTGGTCCAGTCGCTGCTCGGGCTGGGCACCGGTGGCCTGACCGGCACCGGTCCTGGGGCCGGGCAGCCGCTCAACGTCCCCGAGGTCCGCACCGACTTCATCTTCTCCGGCCTGGGCGAGGAAATCGGCCTGTTCGGCCTGACCGCCCTGCTGGTGATCTACCTGCTGCTGGTCGAGCGGGGCCTGCGGGCCGCGATCAACGTGCGGGACTCGTTCGGCAAGTTGTTCGCCGGTGGCCTTGCGTTCACGCTGGGGTTGCAGGTGTTCGTCATTGTGGGTGGCATCAGCCAGCTCATCCCGCTGACCGGGCAGACCACGCCGTTCCTTTCGGCGGGTGGCTCGTCGCTGGTGGCCAACTGGCTGCTGATCGGCCTGCTGCTGCGCATTTCCGACGCGTCGCGTCGCCCGGCCGGCGGTGCGCCGTCGATCGGGCTCGGCGGGGCGTCCAGCGGTGGTGGTGGCGGCGCGCCGGTCCAGATCCAAGAGCTTCCCACGGAGGTCGTGCGATGAACCCCCCGCTTCGCCGGGTCGGTGTCGTGGCGTTGGTGCTGTTCGCGATGCTGTTCGTCAACCTGAACTACCGCCAGGTCGTGAAGGCCGACGACTACCGGACCAACGCGCGCAACGGCCGGGTCCAGGCCAGCGAGTACGAGCGCGCCCGCGGCAAGATCATCAACGCCCAGGGCATCGCGGTCGCCGACTCGCAGGAGACCGGCGACACGCTGAAGTTCCTCCGCACGTATCCGGCCAAGGACAAGTACGCGCACGTGCTCGGCTTCAAGCCGGTCAACCTCGGCGCGACCGGCCTGGAGAAGCTCAACAACGACTTCCTGATCGGCACCTCCGACAAGCAGGCCGCCGACCGGATCGCCGGGCTGTTCACGGGCAAGGACCCGGCCGGCGGCAACGTGCTGCTGACGCTGTCGCAGGCGACGCAGGAGGCCGCGTACACCCAGCTCGGCAACAACAAGAAGGGCGTGAAGAGCGGCGCGGTCGTGGCGCTCGACCCGTCCACCGGTGCGGTGCTCGCCGAGGTGTCGCTGCCCAGCTACGACCCCAACCTGCTGACCGTGCACGACGGCAAGTCCGCCAGTGCCGCCTACAGCAAGTTGGACGGCGACCCGGCCAAGCCGATGCTCAACCGTGCCGTGCAGGAGATCTACCCGCCCGGCTCGACGTTCAAGGTCATTACTTCGGCGGCGGCGATGACCGCGGACTCGTCGCTGACGCCCGACTCGACCGTGCAGGGTGGCGAGTTCTACACGCCGCCGCAGGTGTCGGACTTCCGCATCAAGAACGCGCACGAGGGCATCTGCCCCGACCAGATCACGCTGAAGCAGGCGCTGACCGTCTCCTGCAACACCGTCTTCGCCCGCATGGGCGTCGAGCGGATCGGTGCGGAGAAGCTCAAGGCGATGGCCCAGGCCTTCGGCTTCGAGACCCAGCCCCGCTTCATCGAGGACCAGGAAAAGAACTACTGCAATGTCGCGGCCAGCCACACCGGCCCGATGACCGCGGGTGCGGACAACCGCGTCGACCCGCCGGCCGTTGCTCAGTCGAGCATCGGACAGCGGGAAGTGAAGATGTCTCCGTTGCAAGGCGCCATGATTGCGGCGACGGTCGCCAATGGGGGGCGCGAGATGCGTCCGTACATCGTCGACCGTCTGCAGAACGCCGACCTGTCCAACGCCGACCGGACCGACCCGAAGGAGCTGGGCCGTCCGATCAGCGGTGAGGTTGCCACCGCGCTGCAGCAGATGATGTTCAGCGTCGTCACCTCGCGTGACGGCACGGGCCGTAGTGCCAACATCGCCGGTTTGCAGGTGGGTGGTAAGACCGGAACGGCGGAAGACGGTGACGACGCCGGTGACCACGGCTGGTTCATCGGCTTCGCAATGAAGGACGGCAAGCCGATCGTCTCGGTCGCGGTCTTCCTCGAAAACGCTGGCAAGGGCGGCAGCGCCGAGGCGGCTCGCATCGCCGGCCTGGTCATGAAGGCATACGCGGACGAAAAGGGCATCAAATAATGAGGTGCGCGACATGTTGAGCGCCGGCACCACGTTGGGTGGGCGCTACCGCCTGGACGAGCGCATCGCCGGCGGTGGGATGGGTGACGTGTGGCGTGGCACCGACGAGGTGCTCGGCCGCACGGTCGCGATCAAGGTGCTGCTGCCCGCACTGTTGGAGGAGCCCGGCTTCGCCGAGCGCTTCCGCGGCGAGGCGCGCACGATGGCCACCATCAACCACCCCGGCGTGGTGGACATCTACGACTACGGCAGCGAGAACGGGACCGCCTTCCTGATCATGGAGTACGTGGAGGGCGACGCGCTCTCCCGCACCCTGTCCCGGGTCGGCCGGCTCACCCCGGCCAGGGCCATGGCGCTGGTCGCCCAGGCCGCCGACGCGCTGCACGCCGCGCACGAGAAGGGCATCGTCCACCGCGACGTGAAGCCCGGCAACCTGCTCGTGCGGCCCAACGGCACCCTGGTGCTCACCGACTTCGGCATCGCCCGGTCCGCCGCCATCGCGCAGCTGACCGCCGCCGGATCGGTCCTCGGCACCGCCTCCTACATCTCGCCCGAGCAGGCCTCCGGCGCGCAGGCGACCCCGCTGTCGGACGTCTACGCCCTGGGCGTGGTCGCCTACCAGTGCCTGTCCGGGCAGCGGCCGTTCGAGGGTGACAACCCGCTGCAGATCGCGATGCGGCACGTCCGCGACATGCCGCCGCCGCTGCCCGCGGACATCCCGCCGGCGATCGTGCAGCTCGTCGAGCGCGCGATGGCCAAGGACCCGGCGGCCCGGTGGCCCAGTGCCGCCGCGCTCGCGCAGGCCGCGCGGAGGGTCTCCGGCGGCGGCACCTCCGCCAGCCCCGGCATCCCGATGGCGGCGCCGCTCGGCCCGCCCGGGTCGCCGGTCGGCATGCCCGGCTCGCCCGTCGCGTACACCCCGGTCTCCGGCCCGCCGGTCTCCGGTGGTCCGATGTCAGGAGCGCTGGGCTCGCCGATCTCCGGCGGAGCGCCCGTGTCTCCCGGCGTCGGCGCCGGCGGCACGCGGATCATGCCCGGCGGTGCGGTCCCGCCGCCCCCCGGT
Source organism: Dactylosporangium siamense (assembly GCF_016862795.1). GTDB lineage: Bacteria > Actinomycetota > Actinomycetes > Mycobacteriales > Micromonosporaceae > Dactylosporangium > Dactylosporangium siamense. Next base: position 69,068 of record NZ_BONQ01000084.1, read on the forward strand.
GCCCCGACGTCCGGGCACGCCGCGCGCGGCGCGGCGGGCGTCCCGCCGCCGCCGAGCAACGAGACCGCCTACTTCGCCGGTGACACCGGTGGTTACCAGCCGCCTCCGGGCGGTGGCTACCAGCCCGCGCCGTCCCGCAACAACAAGCCGGGCGGCAACCGCAACCTGATGGTCGTCCTCGGTGCGGCCGCGGCGGTGCTGGTGCTGCTCATCGGCGTCGGCGGCATCTGGTATGCCACGAGCGGCGACAAGACCGAAGACCCGAAGGCCGAGAGCACGACGGGGGCCGCGACGAAGGCGCCGACGGCCAGCGTGAAGCCCACCGGCAAGATCGCGAAGGTCGACTGCGAGAAGATGATCGGCAAGTCGCGGGCGATCGTCACGCCGCAGTTGCGCAAGTTCAAGGTCAAGCTGGTCGAGCGGGACGACAACAAGCCGATCCCGGGCACCGTCCTCGATGTCAGCCCGTGCGGCGAGGTGGTCGAGGGCAGCGAGGTCACGCTGACCTACCAGTCGGGATCGAAGGGGCCGAGGACCACCGAACCCTCGACCGTCCCGGCGGAGCCCGAGGAGTCCGGAGGGGCTTCGACGCAGCCGAGCGCCGGGGCCAAGCCGTCGTGCACCCCACCGGCGATACTCGTCGGGAACCAGTGCGTGGGTTAGGCCGGAATGGGTTCTCGTCGCAAGACGTGGCAAGGTAAGAGTCGATGACCGAAGGACGACACGACATGACCGCCCAGCCTCGCCTCCTCGGCGGCCGATACCAGGTCGGGGAGCTGCTTGGCTATGGTGGCATGGCCGAGGTCCATCGGGGCCGTGACCTGCGCTTGGGCCGCGATGTTGCGATCAAGACCCTGCGCACCGACCTGGCCCGCGACGCGACCTTCCAGCTGAGGTTCCGCCGAGAGGCGCAGAATGCCGCCTCGCTCAACCACCCCGCGATCGTCGCCGTGTATGACACGGGCGACGAGCGGGGCCCGGCGGGCGAGGAGCTTCCCTACATCGTCATGGAGTTCGTCAACGGCCGCACGCTCAAAGAGGTGCTCGCGGCCGAGGGGCGGCTCATGCCCAGGCGGGCGCTGGAGATCACCGCCGACATCTGTGCGGCGCTGGAGTTCAGCCACCGGCACGGCATCATCCACCGCGACATCAAGCCCGGCAACGTGATGCTCACCCAGACCGGCCAGGTCAAGGTGATGGACTTCGGCATCGCGCGGGCCCTGGCCAGCGGCGCCACCACGATGACGCAGACGTCCGCGGTCATCGGCACCGCGCAGTACCTGTCGCCGGAGCAGGCCCGCGGCGAGCCCGTCGACGCCCGCAGCGACGTCTACGCGTCCGGCTGCGTGCTCTTCGAGCTGGTCTGCGGCCATCCGCCGTTTGTCGGGGACAACCCGGTGTCGGTGGCCTATCAGCATGTCCGGGAAGACCCGCGGCCGCCGAGCAGCAGCAACCGCGACGTGACCCCCGAGATCGACGCGGTCGTGCTCAAGGCCCTGGCCAAGAACCCGCTCAACCGCTACCAGAGCGCCGGCGAGATGCGTGCCGACGTCATGCGCGCGGCGGCCGGCCGGCCGGTCTCGGCGCCGCCGGTCATGACCGAGGACGAGATGGCGACCGTGATGGCGGCGCAGACCGCCTACCGTCCGCCGCCGGCCTCGCGTCAGCCTGCCCGCGCCGCGCAGCGGCAGAAGCGCAAGAGCTCCACCGGCATCGCGGTCGCGCTCACGGTGCTGAGCCTCCTCGCGGTCGCCGCCCTGTCGATCGGGCTCTACCTGGCCAACCAGGACCCGATGGTCCCGGTGCCGGACCTGGTCGGCAAGACCTCGACCGAGGCGGCCACCTCCCTGCGGCTGCTGAAGCTGGAGGGCGACCCGCGCACCGGCTCGAGCGAGAACTGCAAGGCCGGCACGGTCATCTCGCAGAACCCCGCCAAGGGCAAAGAGGTCAAGGAAGGCGCCCAGGTCGACTACGACATCTGCGGCGAGCCGGCGTTGATCGCCGTCCCGAACCTGGTGAAGTCCCAGGCGGACGCGGCGAAGCAGCAGCTGACCAACCTGAACCTGAAGGTCAACGTCGTCGAGAAGGACGGGGCGGCGCCGAAGAACGAGGTCATCGAGTCCGACCCGCCGGCGGGCAAGCAGGTGACGCCCAACACGGTGGTCACGCTGTATGTCTCGAAGTTCAACCAGGCGATCATGCCCGAGGTCACGAACAGGACGCTGGCGCAGGCGCAGGCGGCGCTCGAGCAGGCCGGCTTCACGTCGACGGCGAAGACCCAGGAGGTGCAGGTGACCGATCCGACCAAGGACGGTCTGGTCATCAGCGCGACGCAGCCGGTCGGCAAGGCGCTGCCGAAGACCGCCGAGATCACGTTGCGGATCGGGGTGCTGGCGGGGACGAACCCGTCGGGCTCCCCGAAACCGAGCGGGTCCACGTCGCCGAACAATTAGTCCGAGTTTAGGCCGGTATTACACCGGTCACCGTGCGTACCCTGTGGATAACACGGTAGTTATCCACAGGGTTGTGCACAGGAGCACCTAGGCGAACGCCGCGACGCGGCGCGCCTCCACCTCGGCGACGAGTTCCGGCGCCCGGTCGAGGGCGGCGGGAAGACCGCAGGCCGCCAGCCAGTTCGCCAGCATCAGATGCCCGCCCTGGGTCAGCACGGACTCGGGGTGGAACTGCACGCCCTCGATCGGCAGCTCACGGTGGCGCATCGCCATGATCACGCCGGACTCGGTGCGGCCCGTGACCTCGATCTGCGGGGGCAGCGTCGACTCGACCACCGCGAGCGAGTGGTAGCGGGTCGCGATGAAGGGGTCCGGCAGCCCCCTCAGGACGCCCTGGCCGCTGTGGCTGACGAGCGAGGTCTTCCCGTGCAGCAGCTCCGGCGCGCGGGTCACGGTGGCGCCGAAGGCCGCGCCGAACGCCTGATGGCCGAGGCACACGCCGAAGATCGGGATCTCGCCCGCATACCGCTCGATGACCGACATGCAGATCCCGGCGCGTTCCGGGGTGCCCGGGCCGGGGGAGAGCAGGATCCCGGCCGGCTTGGCCGCGCCGACCTCGTCCACGGAGATCTCGTCGTTGCGCCGCACGTCGCAGTCGACGCCGAGCTGGCCCAGGTACTGGACCAGGTTGAACACGAACGAGTCGTAGTTGTCGATGACAAGGACGCGCAAGCGGCTCACCTAGCTCGGTAGGACCTGGGGGGCGGAGGGTGTCTTCGTGGGCAGTTTGGACGGCAGCTTCGACGGCCCACTGGACGGCAGCTTCGACGGCCCGCTGGACGGTGCGGTCGACGGTGCCGTGCTGGGTGGCTCCATCTGCCCGCCGGCCGGGTCGGTGGTCTCCACCTGCACGTCGTCGAACGGCAGGATGGGCTCGACCGCCGGGAAGATCTGGTACCAGAGCAGCGCGCCGACGGCACCGATCAGGACCACCGAGACCAGCGACTTGAGCTGCCACTGCTTGAACGGGATGTGCCGCCAGATCCATGCGTACACCGCGGCTACCCCTTCAGCTCGGCGGGGTCGCCGTCGGCGACCGGTTGGGTCCGGTTCAGCTCGGCGTGCACGACCAGTCGCTGGTAGTTGTTGAACTTCGGGTTGCACGTCGTCATCGTCAGCAGCGCCTTCGTCGGCGCTACCCCGGGCTGGTCCGGCACCGGCGCGACGACCTGCACCGCGGTCGGCAGCACGATCTCATGACCGGTGACGCGGTAGACGTACCACGTGTCGGCGGTCTTGACGACCACCGGATCGTTGGGCTTGAGCTGGTCGAGGTCCCACCAGATCGCCGGCGTCCGGTGCCCCGCCATCGAGAAGTTGCCGATCTGACCCGGCAGCGCCGTGTCCGGGTAGTGCCCGGGTGCGTAGCGGATGTCCGCGGGGGTTACGCCCTGGACCACGGCCCACTTCTTCTTCAGCCGCGGGATGTGCACGGACGCGATCACGGCGCCGTTGGCGGGCTTGGCGACCGGGCTGGGCGGTCCGGACGGCGACACCGTGGGATCGGAGCCAGGTTGGGCCCACTGCTGCTCCAGCTGACGGTTGAGCTCGTCCTGGTGCGCATCGACGATCGCCGACTTGCCCCAGACCTCGTAACCGGCGAAGAGCAGCACGATGAGGCCGAACGTGATGAGCAGCTCGCCGGTGCCCCGGCTGACCGCCCGCACGACCGTGCCGAACGTGGTCCTCGTGTATTCGGAGTACACGCTGCGATAACCCTCCTGGGTGCGGACCGGCCGCAACGGCACGACCTTGACACCCTTTTCGGTGTCAGGGTCGGGAGTCGCTTCCGGTTCATCCTGGGGGGTGGCATTTATAGCGATTTCCGGGTCTGCGGGCAGTTTCGGCAGCACCGTGGTGGCATCCGCTTCCGGCTTCGCCGGGATCTTGGGCAGCACCGTGGTCGCGTCGGCCGGCTCCGCGGGGCGCTGCTCCGGAGATCTTTGTTCCGCGGGGCGCTGGTCCGTGGGTTGCTGCTCCGCGGGGCGTTGCTCGGTGAACCGCGGGATGTAGGCCGTGGCGTCGTCGGGGACGGCGATGGCGGCGGGGGCGGCGGAGAGAGCGATGCCCGGCTCGGCCTCCGCCGGTGGGTGGTCGTCCCGGATGCGAGGGATCAGCCGGGTCGCGATGTCGTCCTGGTCCAGCGCGCGGTGGCGTGGGCGGTGTGAATCGCTCATGTCAGGACCCGGTCGTCGCCGAGTGCAACGCGGTGGAGCCGTCGTAGGCCTTTGCCTGCACGTCTGCCTCCATCCGGACCTGATAGCCCAGGCCGAAATTGTCCGCGGCGTCCCTGAACAGGGCAACTCCCTCCGTCTCGTCGAGCGAGCGCTGGAGGCGCGCCTGGTCGCCGATCGCGGCGATCTCGAACGGGGGTGAATACACCTGACCGTCGAGCAGCAGCGTGTTGCCAACGCAGCGTACCGCGCTGGTGGAGATCACCCGGACGCCCATGAGCGTCATCGCCTCGGCCCCGCCGGCCCACAGGGCGTTGACCACGGCCTGGACGTCTTGCTGGTGGACCACCAGGTCGTCCGGGCGCGCGCCGGCGGGACGGCTGCCGTCCGGCCGCCTGGGGGCGTCGTTGAGCACGACCACGACACCTGGACCGTGCACCGCGGTCAGGCCCGCGGCGGCCAGCTGGCTCTCGCCGCGGCGGCGCTGCTCGTCAACGGCGCCGTCGGCGCCCGCCTGACCCTGCTGCTGCGCCTCGATCTCGGCGCGCAGCCGCCCGGCCCTGGCGCGGGACGTGGCGATCTCCTGTTTTCTTTCAGCGATCAAATTTGTCAGCTCGGGCCGGCGGTCGTCGCGAAGGTCCGTGCCGTGCGCCGCCGCGGCCGTCAGTGAGAAGAGCAGCCCGGCCGCCCCGAACACCACCGGAGTCGCCACTGACCAGCCAAAACGTCGGTCCTGGCGGCGGCGGGGCAGCATAGCGCGACCGAGCCTGCGCAGGGCGCGAGCCCACGAAGAGTCGCCCGATGTGTACTCCACCACGACCCCTCCCCGCAGACGCGTGCCGACTTGACTACGCTAGACGTAGAACATTATTCAGGCCGACGCTGGCGGAGGTGGCGGCGTCACGTGGATAGTGTTGGCCAGACGACCCCTCCAGGAGAGCGCCGTGCCGAAGTCGACAGTTCGTAAGAAGAAGGTGTACACGCCACCGGCGGAGTTGCGCCCACAGGAGACGGTGGCCGCCAAGCGCCGTCCGAGTCCGGTTTGGGTGCCGATCCTCGCGGTGAGTTTCATCGTGATCGGCATCGGGTGGTTGGTCGCCTACTACCTGACGCAGGGCTTCTTCGACGTGGATGCGTTCTCCGCCGTTGCCAAGCTGCAGTACTGGAACCTGGCCATCGGGTTCGGGTTCCTCGTGGCGTCGCTCGGCGTGCTGTCCAAGTGGCGTTGAGCTAGGGCCTGCTTCATAAGGGGGGTCGGTGCGAGGCGAGGTCCAGGCGTCGGCTGGGGCCGCGCCGGGCGCGTCCGGATACCGGGGTTGTATCCGGGCGTGACCGGGGTGGTTCCAGGCGGCGCCTGGGCCCGCCGCAGCCCGGCCATCCCTTATGAAGCAGGCCCTTAGGCTCAGCGTCGAACCTGCGGCCCCTTCGGCACACCAACGTGCTGAAGGGGCTTCTTGGCGTGCGTTCCGGTCGTATGGTGCGAATGTGTCACAACTTGCCGAGTCGACTGTTTGCCCTGCTGGCGGGTGTCTTAGCGTTTGCTGCGAGAAACTTCACGTTACTCGCGGGTAACGAGGGGGACTAAGGTCCTTCCAAGGACCAGCAGCGTTGGAGGCATCGGCATGGGCCCAGTGCAGATCATCGCGACGAGCGTCGCGGCGGCTATCACCGTCGTCGCCACCGTGCTCGTTGTGCGCACCGTGCGGCGCATGATCTCCGTGGTGCGGCTCGGCCAGCCCGATCCCGACCGCGGCGGCTCCCGTGGCCTGCGCCTCAAGACGATGCTCACCGAGACCCTGGGTCACACCAGGATGCTGCGCTGGACCGTCGTCGGCGCCGCGCACTGGTTCGTCATGATCGCGTTCATCGCGCTGTCGTCGCTGGTGCTCGAGGCCTACTTCGAGGTCGCCGTGCCCGACCACGGCCTGCCGCTGATCGGTTCCTGGAACGTCTACGGCCTGGTCACCGAGTGGATCGGCGTGCTCGGCTTCATCGGCATCCTGGTCCTGATCGGCATCCGGCTGCGCAACCTGCCCGGCAACCCGAACCGGCGCTCCCGGTTCGCCGGCTCGACGATGTGGCAGGCCTACTACGTCGAGTACACGATCCTCGCGGTGCTGCTCTGCGGCTTCTTCATCCGTGGCTTCAAGGCCGCCAACGACACGCTCGAGTGGCCGGTGTGGGCCGCGCCGGTCAGCCACGGGCTCGGGGCCGTGCTGCCCGCCAGCGCCGCCGCGGTCAGCCTCATCGCCATGGCGAAGATCATTGTCTCGATGACCTGGGTCATCGTGATCGCCAGCAACATCACGATGGGCGTCGCCTGGCACCGCTTCCTGGCATTCTTCAACATCTACTTCAAGCGCAACCCGGGCCGCGCCGGCTCCGGCCTCGGCGGGCTCCGGCCGATGATGAGCGAGGGCAAGCCGCTCGACTTCGAGGAGGCCGACCCGGAGAAGGACCAGTTCGGCGTCGCGCAGGTCGAGCAGTTCACGTGGAAGGGCATGCTCGACTTCTCCACCTGCACCGAGTGCGGGCGGTGCCAGTCGCAGTGCCCGGCCTGGAACACCGGCAAGCCGCTCTCCCCGAAGCTGCTGATCCTCAGCCTGCGCGACCACGCCTACGCGAAGGCGCCCTACCTGCTGGCCGGCGGTTCGTCGGCGAGCGAGGAGGCCCTGGCCAAGGTCGACGTCCTCGCCCTCGCGGAGAAGGACCGGCCGCTGATCGGCGGCGTCGACGAGCTCGGCGTGATCGACCCGGACGTGCTGTGGTCGTGCACCACCTGCGGCGCCTGCGTCGAGCAGTGCCCGGTCGACATCGAACACGTCGACCACATCGTCGACATGCGGCGCTACCAGGTGCTCATCGAGTCGAACTTCCCGACCGAGGCGGGCGTCATGCTCCGCAACCTCGAGAACAAGGGCAACCCGTGGGGTGCCGCCCAGTCGACCCGCGACGACTGGACCAAGGGCCTGGACTTCGCGGTGCCCAACGTCGCCGACGGTGGCGACTTCGAATACCTGTTCTGGGTCGGCTGCGCCGGCGCCTTCGAAGACCGCGCGAAGAAGACGACCCGCGCCGTCGCCACCCTGCTCAACGAGGCGGGCGTGTCGTTCGCGATCCTCGGCCAGGGCGAGACCTGCACCGGCGACCCGGCCCGCCGCATCGGCAACGAGTTCGTCTTCCAGATGCTCGCGCAGCAGAACGTCGAGACCCTCAACGAGGCCGGCGTCAAGAAGATCGTCGCGACCTGCCCGCACTGCTTCAACACCCTCGCCAACGAGTACGGCCAGCTCGGCGGTCACTTCGAGGTCATCCACCACACGCAGCTCCTCGCCCAGCTGGTCTCCGCCGGCAAGCTGACGCCGGTGCAGCCGCTCGACGGCGCCATCACCTACCACGACCCGTGCTACCTGGGCCGCCACAACCGGGTCTTCGCGCCGCCGCGCGAGGTGCTCGGCGCGGTCGCCTCCTCGTCGCCGTCCGACGACGCGGGCCTGGTCGAGATGGACCGCTTCGCGGAGCGTTCGTTCTGCTGTGGCGCCGGCGGCGCGCGCATGTGGATGGAGGAGCGCATCGGCAAGCGCATCAACGTCGAGCGCGTCGAGGAGGCGCTGTCGACCGGTGCGAAGACCGTCGCGGTGTCGTGCCCGTTCTGCCTGACGATGCTCGGCGACGGTGTCACCGGCAAGAAGGCGGCCGGTGCGGCGCCGGACGACGTCGAGGTCGTGGACGTGGCGTCGGTGTTGCTGCGGTCGCTGTCGTCGTCATGACTTCTATGGACAAAACGGACTTTTAACGGTACTTTCAGGCGTCGGAGTCAGCGCTGCCCGATGACGTTCATCGCCATCGCGAGCGCTACCAGTACCGCCGCCGCCGTCGCAATCACACGGAGGCCTTTGAGGCTCTCGGACCATGCGGCCTTCCGCGCCGATGGCACGAGCGCCTTGGTGCGGCTGTAGTCCAGCCTGGCCCGTCTGGCCTTGGTGTTCGCGCTGCCGGCGGCGAACCCGGCGATGACCGCTACGCAGACACCGATCAGTGCCGCTCCCATGTCGCCTCCTCATGTCGTTTCCACAGCATCCGCGCTGCCCGGGAAGGCGAGAAGTCCCCGAAAGAGGGAGGGTGATCTACGCCTCTCGATGCGGTGCCAGCCGCCGTCAGCGGTCCATGGGTTCACGTGGAACAATCGGCTGTCACCTTGAAGGGATCGTCGCGCGCGCGTGTTCACCACCCTGTTGCCCCTGTTGGCCTTCGCGCTGCTCACCGCGGCGAATGCGGGCTTCGTCGCGGCCGAGTTCGCCCTGGTCACAGTCGACCGGGCGGAGATCGAGCAGCAGGCCAGCGGGGGTGACCGCAAGGCGCGGACCGTCCGGCTCGCCCTGCGGGAGCTGTCGTTTCAGCTGTCCGGCGCGCAGCTCGGCATCACGATCACCGCGCTGCTCGCGGGCTACCTCGCCGAGCCGGCCCTGGCGCACATCTTCGAGCCGGTGTTCAAACCGGTGTTCGGCACCATGACCAAGGGCGCCGCGCACGTCGCCGCGCTGGTCCTGGCCACGCTGCTGTCGATGCTGTTCGGCGAGCTCGTCCCGAAGAACGCCGCGCTCGCCAAGCCGATGCCGGTCGCCCGCGCGACCGCCGGCCCGCAGCGCATGTTCTCCAAGCTGTTCTCGTGGCTGATCCGGCTGCTCAACGACTCCGCCAACTGGATCGTGCGCAGGTTCGGCGTCGAGCCGCAGGAGGAGCTGGCCAGCGCCCGGTCGCCGGAGGAGCTCGGCCTGCTCGCGGCGATCTCGGCCCGGGCCGGCGCCCTGCCGCGCGAGACCGCGGTGCTGTTGCAGCGCACCATCCGCTTCGGCGACAAGCGGGCCGCCGAGGCGATGACCCCGCGGGTCGACGTCATCTCGCTGCGCGCCGACGCCACCGTCGCCGATCTGCTGGCCACGTCGGTGCAGACCGGATACAGCCGCTTCCCGATCTACGTGCAGACGCTGGACCAGGTCACCGGCGTCGTGACGGTCACCGACGCGCTCGGGGTGCCCCCGGTGCGCCGGCCCACCACCAGGGTCGGCGCGGTCGCCCGGGAGCCGGTGTTCGTGCCGGAGAGCCTCGACCTCGACGGTGTCCTCCAGGCACTGCGCCGCAGCGGCTCCGACTTCGCGATCGTCGTGGACGAATACGGCGGCACCGACGGCGTCGTCACCGTCGAGGACCTGGTGGAGGAGCTGGTCGGCGAGATCGTCGACGAGCACGACATCGAGGAGGAGCCGACCACCGCGCACGGCATGCCTGACCTGACCGCCCCCGGCGATGAGCTCACCATGCTCGTCGACGGCGTGCTGCGGGAGGACGAGCTGGCCGAGGTGACCGGCTTCCGGATGCCCGAAGGACCCTACGAGACGCTTGCCGGCTTCCTGATGGCCCGCCTGGGCCGGATCCCGGCCGTCGGGGAGACGTGGAAAGAGGACGGCTGGGAGTTCACCGTGGTCGAGGTCGAGAAGCGCCGTATCGAGCAGGTCCGCGTCGTGCGCCCGGAGCCCTTCGATGAGTGACCTGCTGATCACCGTCGCGCTGTTGCTGAGCAACGGCTTCTTCGTCGCCAGCGAGTTCGCGCTGATCGCGTCGCGGCGCACCGTGATCGAGCCGATGGCCGCCACGTCCCGCCGGGCCCGCACCGCGCTGCGGGCGATGAACGAGATCCCGCTGATGATCGCGGGTGCCCAGCTCGGCGTCACGATCTGCTCCCTCGGCCTGGGCGCGCTGGCCGAGCCCGCGCTCGCGCACGGGCTTCAGGGGCCATTCCACGCGCTGCACGTGCCGGAGCAGCTGATCCATCCGGTGGCGTTCATCCTGGCGCTCGGCGTGGTCGTGTTCGCGCACACCGTCATCGGTGAGATGGTCCCGAAGAACCTGACCCTGGCCTCGCCGGAGAAGGCGGTGCTCTGGCTGGGCCCGCCGATGCTCGCGTTCTGCATGGCGCTGAAGCCGGTCCTGGTCGCCATGAAATGGGCGTCCCGCACGATCCTGTCGCTGTGGCGGATCGAGGCGACCGGCTCGGTCAAGACCGTCTTCACCGCCGAGGAGCTCGCCGGGCTCGCTGCCCAGGCCACCACGGAGGGGCTGCTCGCGCCCGAGGAGCACGCCCGCATCACCGGCGCCCTCGCGCTGAGCCGGCGCACCGCCCGGGACGCGCTGCGCCTCTGGTCCGAGATCACCACGGTGGCGGAGGACGTCTCGCCGGCCTCGCTCGAGGTCCTCGCGACCCGCACCAACCGGTCCCGGTTTCCCGTCGTGGAGCGCTCGTCCCGGCGCGTGCTGGGCTTCGTCCACGTGAAGGACGTCATCGGGTTCGTCGGCCCGCAGCGGCGCGCCCCGATCCCGCTCGACCTGATCCGCCCGCTCGGCATCGTGCCGCCGACGCGGACCCTTGCCGAGCTGCTGCTGGCGATGCGCCGCGAGCGGCAGCACATCGTGCTCGTCAGCGACGGCCGGGTGCCGATCGGCGTGGTCACGCTGGACGACGTGCTCACCGCGGTCGTCGGGCAGCCGGTCTCGCTCTAACGTGTGGTTCCGCTGCGGTGCGCCGGCTCTTGGTGTCCGTTCCTCGGCATAATGTCCGGCTATGCGTACGTGGCCCCGCCGGCGACGGCTCATGATTCTTGTTGCGCTCGCATCGGTGGTCGCGGTTCTTTTCGCGCTCGCGCTTCGCGGGGGCCCTTCGGGGCAGGCTGAGTCTCTGCCGTCCGCCCCGGCCTCCTCGCCGCCGCCGTCTCCTGCCGCCCCTGGGGTCGAGGCCGTGCATCCGTCCGCCCCACCGCCCGTGACGCATGCGGTGCCCGGTGTGCGGTACACCTTCGACGGCGGGATCGCCGGGCAGGTCCAGGACGGCTCGGGCCGGCTGCCGCTGCGGGTCCGCAAGTCCGGCGGCGAGCTGTCCACCGTGCCGCACGGCGCCGGACTGGCGGTCCGATTCCCGCAGCGGTGTGAGCATTACGGTGCGGAGAGTTGTGCGCGTGCCATCCTGCAGAGCGGCCCGGCGGAATTTCTCAATCCGGGCCAGGGTGCGTTCACCTATGGCGCGAGTGTGCTCGTCACGCCCGATGAGACTTCCAAGGGCGCCAATGTCATCCAAAAAGGGTTCTCGGTCGGTGACAGTCAGTTCAAGTTGCAGGTGGACGGTGCCGCCGGACATCCGAGTTGTGTGATTGTCGGCACTGCCGGACCTGCCATTTACGTAGCTCTCGCATCGCTGACGGTGGCCGACGGGCGGTGGCACCGGGTGGAGTGTTCGCGCAGTGACGCCCTGCTCACGGTGGCTGTGGACGGCAAGCTCAAGGGGCGATCGGCAATTCCTTCGTCACTGTCCATAGTGAACGCGGATCCGCTCTGTATTGGCGGCAAGGGGACCAGCGCGAACAACGATCAGTTCGCCGGCGCAATTGATGACGTGTTCGTCACTTTACCCTCGTGACTTTTCGCCCAATTCGGACAACAATCGTTCGTTGACTTGCCGGTTGGGAGCGCTCGCCATACCGTAATTTCCGGTCGGATGGATGTCCGCGCCCAGCACGGGTGCGCCAGACGGCACCGCCGAGTCGAATTTTTTGAGCCGGGGACCCAACTGCGCCATCGGGGTGAATCCGCGACCAGGTCGCGGTAGGACGACCTTCTCCGTCCGAACCCGTCAGCTAACCCGGTAGGCGGCTGGAAGAAGGAGCCTCTCCTCCGTGGAGACCCATACGAGGCGTTTGTTGCGACTCGTCGTTGCCACGCTCAGCGGTCTGTCGCTCGCCGTCGGGATCACCGGTGCCGCCCACGCGGAGCCGACCCCGGCCGAGCTCGAAGCGCAGATCGACAAGAAGTGGAACGAAGTCGAGCCCATCATCGAGCAGCACAACCAGCTCAAGGGCGAGCTGAAGGCCAACCTGGCCAAGCAGGCCCAGCTGAAGAACCAGATCGACCCGCTGCAGGCGCAGGTCGACACGGCGCTGATGCGGGTGAGCGCGTTCTCGGTGCTGCAGTACAAGACCGGCCGCGTCTCCACCTTCAACGCCCTCATGACCACCGGCTCGCCGGACACGTTCGCCGAGCAGTTGGTCATGCTCAACATGATCGCCAAGGACGAGGCCGCCGGCATCAAGGACGTCCTGGACAGCAAGAAGGTCCTGGACGAGCAGAAGAAGCCGCTCGACGAGCTGATCGCCACCCAGAAGGCCGCCGAGGCCGAGATGGCGGCCAAGGAAACGACGATCAACGCCGAGATCAAGACGCTCAACGACCTGCGCACCAAGGCGTACGGAACCAGCGGCGCCACCGGCGAGCTGCGCCCCGTCGCCTGCCCGGTCGAATACTCCGGCGGCGACGCCGCGAAGGCCGCACAGGTCGCCTGCCAGCAGATCGGCAAGAAGTACGTGTGGGCGGCCGAAGGCCCCAACACCTTCGACTGCTCCGGGCTGACGCTCTACGCCTGGAAGCAGGCCGGCCACACGCTGCGGCACTACACCAAGTGGCAGTACTCGGACACGAAGCGCGTCTCACGCGCCGACCTGAAGGCCGGTGACCTGGTCTTCTTCTACAGCGACCTGCACCACGTCGGTCTCTACGTCGGCGGAGGCTGGATGGTCCACGCACCGACCTCCGGCGACGTGGTCAGGATGAAGAAGATCGACTCCGCACCGATCGCGGGGTACGGCCGGGTGGCGTGACGCCCGTGCTCATGTCGCGGTGGGCCAGGTCCGCCAGTTCTGGTAGGACCGGCTCGCCGTCGGGCCGCGCTGTCCCTGATACCGGGAGCCGTACACCGCGGCCCCGTACGGGTGCTCCGACGGGCTCGACAGCCGGAAGATGCACAGCTGCCCGATCTTCATGCCCGGCCAGAGCATGATCGGCAGGTTGGCCACGTTGGACAGCTCGAGCGTCACGTGCCCGGAGAACCCCGGGTCGATGAACCCCGCGGTCGAGTGCGTCAGCAACCCGAGTCGCCCGAGGCTGGACTTGCCCTCCAGCCGGCCGGCCAGCTGATCGCCGAGGCTGATCACTTCGAGCGTCGAGGCGAGCACGAACTCGCCCGGGTGCAGCACGAACGGCTGACCGTCCTCGACCTCCACCATCGCGGTGAGATCGTCCTGCTGCGTCGCCGGATCGATGTGGGTGTACAGGTGGTTGTTGAACACCCGGAACCACCGGTCGAGCCGCACGTCAATGCTCGACGGCTGAACCAGGTCCTTCTCGAACGGCTCCAGCCGCAACTGGCCGTCGGCGAGTTCTTTGGTCAGGTCACGATCGGAGAGCAGCACGTCCCTGACCCTATTACGCCGTGCTTCTTGCTTCGTCGGCGGCTTTTGCGGTTGCCTTGTTGACCCTGATCAGCACCCTGGTCGCGGCGTCCAGTGCCTCGTCGTCGAACTCGTCGAACGCCGCCCGCAGATGCTGCCCCAGCGGCGTGAAGAACGCCTGCGCCAAGGCCCGTGCCGATGGCTGCATTTCGAGGTGCACCCGACGCCGATCCGCCGTGTCGTGCCGCCGCTCGACATGCCCCGCCCTCGTGAGCCGGTCGAGCAGCGCGGTCGTCGCCGCCGGGCTCAGCCTGAGCTTCCGGGCGAGCTCGCCCGGCGTGAGGGGCTTGTCCTCCTCGGCCGCCCGCCAGATGTACGCCACCGCGTTGAGATCCGTCCGATGCAGCCCGTGCGCCCGCGTGAACACCTCGACGAACCGATCCGCCTCGAGGTTGAACGTCCGCAGGAGGTCGATCAACTCACCCGCATCACCCACAACGTCATTGTCCTCCATTCGAGGAATCACACACTCTTCGTACACGTGTACGAGTAACTTGGAGGCATGGCGACGTGGGCTGAATTCTCCGCGGCCGAGCCCCTCCTGGCGACGGCCATCCGCACCTTGATCTGCCAGTACGGGCCCGGCATGGGCTACCTGGCCACCATCCGCCCCGACGGAGGACCCCGCGTCCACCCCGTGATGCCCGTCATCACCGACGAGGGCCTCTACTGCTTCATCCTGCCCTCCCCGAAGCGCCACGACCTGGACCGCGACGGCCGCTACGCGCTGCACAGCTTCCCCGCCGAGGACACCTCCGACGAGGCATACCTCTCCGGCCGCGCCGCCCCAGTCATGGATCCCCTGGTCGTGGCCTCTCTGGCCCTCCAGATGCGAGCCGCCCAACGGGTCGACTGGAAGCTCTACGCCCTCACCATCGAGGTAGCGATGATCGTCCAACGCGACTCCCCGCTCACCTCCACGAAGACCCTCTGGCGCGACCGCTTAGCCCGAGTTCCGCGAGCCCGCCGGAATGGTCCGTGCACGGCGGCCGCGGATTCGGTACAGTAGGCGTCGCTCGCGGGTGTAGTTCAATGGCAGAACATCAGCTTCCCAAGCTGACAGTGAGGGTTCGATTCCCTTCACCCGCTCAATCCCGGGGTCCCCCTGGTTCGCGGAGAGCGCGAACCAGGGGGATTTCGCATAATCCCTGGGGCCCGAGCCCCAGACCCCGCGATCTGTGGTCGCCCTTCGCGGTGGTCGGTCGTACTTCGTCTCCTTCACGTGGACTACCGTGAACGTGGGGCTTGTGGCGATGGAGGTGCTGGGATGAGCGAGGACGGTCGGCGCGCTCCGGTCGGGTCGCGCTACGCGGACCAGCGTCCGTACGTCGTCGTGACCGACCTGGGCGAGTTGCGCGGGCCGACGACCGGCGAGGCTCAGCTTGACCGGCGGTTGAACTGGTCTGGGCGGGCCGTTTACGACCTCGGCAACCCGCGCCGGCTGGCGAGCATGTACGAGACCGTGCTTCGTGAGGCCACGCATGTTGAGGAACTGCAGACGTGGCTTGACGGGCCGACGTTGCTGAGGCTGTGGCCTGATCTCGTGCTGCCACCCCAGGTTCGGCAACTCTGGGAAGCTCAGTTCCCCCATCTCGCCGCCCTGCGGCGGCCTGCTGCCTAGTGATGCTCGACAAGGCGTCGACGCATCGACGGCTCGCAGAGATCGGGCTGCGTGCCGGAGGCGAGCACGGGTTCGCGTTGGCCGGCGGTCACGCCGTTGCCGCCCACGGCATCCTGCAGCGTCCGAGCGAGGACGTCGATCTCTTCGCCGACTGGCAACGACGGGCCGACTTTCCCGCCGCGGTCGAGGTCGTCATCGCCGCCTACGTGGCAGCCGGCTACGAGGTGGAGGTCGACCACCGCACGGAGACATTTTCCCGGCTCTATCTCACGGACCCAGCGGAGCGAAGCGAGCACCACCGCGTCGAGCTGGTCGCTAACTGGCGCTCGCAGCCGCCGGTGCAGATGGACATCGGCCCGGTACTGCATGCAGACGACGTCATGGCCGGCAAGATAGATGCGCTGTACAACCGTGCTGCCGCCCGCGACTTCCTTGACATCGATGCCGCGATCGCTAGCGAGCGTTACACGCTGGAGCGGTTGTGCGAGCTTGCCGAGGCGGTCGACGCAGGCTTTGACCGAGCAGTATTCGAACAGATGCTGCGGTCAATCGTGCGCTTCGATGACGAAGACTTCGCGGAGTACGGCGTCGAGCCCGCCGCGGTTTCGGCGCTACGGAAGCGCGTCGACGGATGGCGGCGACAGTTGTTGAACGTTCGGGACGCGCCGGGCCGTTAGCGGGCTACGAGTCCACGCAAACCCTGGCCGCTCCACGCCGTTAGGCTGCAGAGCGCGGAACGATGTCGGCTCGGAGGGACGTTCTCAGAGCTTCGCTGGGCTGATTTTGGTCGTGCTGGTCGCCTGCAGCGGCAGGTGGTTCTGGCAGGCCAGTCGGCCTAGTGTTAGGCAACAAGATCGACGAGCTCTGTCCAGCCTTGGCCGATTGGTCTGCCGCCTTCTGCATGTTACGCGTCAGGCGTAACCACGTCTCTTATGCTGGTTGCGCATCAGTGACGAACTGATTCCAGGTAAATCAGTTTGGTCGCTTCGGGGTAACTGGAGGGGAACTCGAAATGGTATTGAACAAGAATCGGCGGATGGAGCGCGCCGCCGTGAATGCTCTTAGAACTCTCTTGGAGGCTCATGATCACATCGTTCAGGAAATCGATGGCGGGAACGATCACGGTGAGGATCTATACGTTACTTTGACCGAGGGTGCCCGTCGAACCGGCGATACGATTGCAATTCAAGCTAAAGGAGGAAGGTCGTTCGCGGCGAAGGGTGGGTACAGGGTGCCGGCCGGAGATCATGCGGAGTTTTGGCTAAAATCTAACGTCCCAATAGTCTGCGTGGTTTTTGATCCGGATTCTGGCGCTCTGCACTGGGGAAATGCTAGCCAGCAGCTTCGACAAGCGGCGCGTGACGGTGTTGCGCGCAAAAGCATCTCTATCCTCTCAAGTGACGTGCTCAGTGATGTTGGCGTTGGCAAATTTGTGAGACAAATGCGTGGCTATATATCCGAGACGGCGGAGTTGCACAGATTTCTGACGAAGATTTCTGGGAGTGTTTTCGACACCACGGACTTTCTATCCTACTTCGAGAACGAGGACGGCGAGCGGCTCATATTTCAACAACGCCGAGGGGTGTCGTCTGCGTCCCTGCTGCACAGTGATTTGGATTGGCAAGCGGAAGATGTGACGTTAGAAAACTTTCACCTTGGAGTGCCCGGTATGACTAAGGAGCGCAAGATGGATGCATTCTCCAACGTCTTCACCGCAGGGAACGCAATACTTGATCCGAGCGAGGGGTTCTGGCTAATGGCTTGCCTCCTTGCCAGCGTCTGGCATCGTCAACAGCCGCCCATGAGGCATTAGTGATCTACTCGAAGAGCTGCGGTTTCATGTGGAGCGTGACGCCGTGCGGATCACGTACTGGATCGTGTCGGCGGACCGGATCATTCTCATGGTGTTCCTGACGACCGGCCGCCATGACGCAGTCCGCGATCGCACGCTTCGAGGCGGGTGGCACCGTGCCGACGCTGCCGGTTCTCGAACGCCTCGCACGCGCGCTCGACGTCGAGCTGGCGGTTGGCTTTCAGGCCAGGCCTGACGCGGCATGACCAACTCGGCGTGCCATTAGCGTGCCATTACGGCAGGCGACATGAGGTCGCTCCAGGCCACTCAGAACACTCGCGCCAACCAGTGGGCAGCGACTTCGCCGCAACCTTGTCCAGTTCCCAAGCTGACAGTGAGGGTTCGATTCGCTTCACCCGCTCCACGACGAAGGCCCTGGTCAGGACATAAGTCCAGCCAGGGCCTCTTGCATGTCCGGTCACTCGAAACCCGCTGCGGGCCATTGGCGTGCCATTAGCCCGACTGTCAGCTGTCCTGATGCGACTCAGGCGGCAGCGTCGCGGTGGGGCTTGAAGGTGATGTCGAGCTCCGCGTCGAGTGCTGCTGCGAGTCTGGCCAGCAGTGGCACGGTGGGTGTGGCGCCACCTGATTCCAGGCGTGACAGCTGCGGTTGGGTCATGCCGGCGCGTTCGGCGAGTTCGCCTTGGGTGAGTCCGAGTTCGGTGCGGCGGTCGTAGACCATCTGGCCGAGCAGGAGCGCTGCTCGTGCCTCTTCGTAGGCGGAGTTGTGCTGCTCGGCGCCGGTGCGCTCCCAGCGAGAGTGACGTGCCGTCATGGTCCTTCCGCCCTTCCGTTGTGCTTCATTGCCATTTTCGCTCGAAGATCTCGGTCGCTGGCGCATGGTCCTCGTGTCCCAGTTCGCACGTCTGCTGAGCGGCGATAGCTCGCATGACCTCGGCGCGTTCGACCTGGCGGGACTTGCGGAACACCGTCAGTAACACCACCCGGGTTTGGGGTGCGAGCCAGTAGCTAATGCGGACGGCCGACCTGTCGAGGTGGAACCGCAGTTCACGTGTCTTGCCGCCGAGATGACGTGAGTAGGGCTCGCTAAGCGTCTCGGCGCGCTCGGCGAGGATGTCGGCCATCGCCTCTACCTTGGCGTACTCCGTGAGGCGCAAGGTTTCGAGCCAGTCGCGCACCTCTGGCTCCAGCTCGATGACGTAGCGTCTCACCTGCTGACGGTATACCGTTTTTGGTATATCGACAAGCGGTGTCCGGGCCATTAGCGGGCCATTAGCCCAGGCGACGTCTGGCCGCTCCAGGCCGCTCGCCGCAGGCGCGTCCTGGAGGTTTACACATCTGGTGAGGGCCACCTGTCTGGTTCCCAAGCTGACAGTGAGGGTTCGATTCCCTTCACCCGCTCAGACAGAGAAACGCCAGGCCAGGGCATCCGCCCGGACCTGGCGTTTCTGATCTCTACGGCTCCGCAACGGGCCGTGGGCCATGAGCCTGGGGTAGCGACCGACATCTCGAAGCAGCAGGTCAGCCGATTCCGTCGAACCAAGGTTCCCGCCTGGCCCACCCGAGAAGCGAACTGCGCTCCGAGTCCTGCCATGCTCGAAGGATCTCGGCCAGCCTGGCGCGGCCCCTCTGGTCCATCACTGAGCGGCCGGGACCGCACGCGGCTAGCCCAAAGCCAGCGTTACCGCACCGAACACCTGATCGCCGCGAGGTCGCATGGTGAACAGGTCGGCGAGGATGCGGCACTCGAAGCCGGCATCAGCCTGTCCAGCGAGTTCGCAGAGGCGTTCGCGGCTGTAGCGTCCGGATGTGACGGCAACGTCGACGTCGAGGAAATCTCTGGGTTCGGCCCTGGTGTAGAGGGCGGACACCTTGCCGGCTACAACATCGTCAACGTGCAGGACCGAGCCGATGTCCATCTGGACGGGCGGTTTGGGTATGCCAGTTCGACCTTGTACGAGTGCCCGAACTGCGTGGGGTGGGCAACTGCGAGCACTGAACACTCCAATTCGGCGACCTGGCGGGCGTGGGCTGAGGGTCGCAGTAGGCCACACGGTTGGGCCAGTGTCGGGTTTCGGGCGATCATGGCCGAGGGCGAGGCCTTCACAAATCTCGGCTCGTCATGGAGCATTTACTCATTGTCGACCTCGAATGAGATCGGAGCGGGGACAAATGGGGGCGCCGGATCTGCTTGGCCATGGGATCGAACTGCGGGCCGAGGACCCTGACGATCTCGACTATGTCTACGGCGAGCTTCGTGGCGCACCGGGGGTCAGTGTCGAGGCGAAGCATTCTCCGGCCGAGGCCGGAGATCAGGGGTGGGAGCTCGAGCTGCTTCTGGTCGCCTGCTCCAGCGGGGCGGTGGCCTCGTTGTTGCAACTGCTGCGGGCGCTTGTCGAGTCGCGCGGGCCGAAGTTCGTTCTGAAGGTTCAGGGCCGAGGGCAGCAGCTCGAGATCAAGGCGGACACGGTCGAGGAGGCCTTGCCCTTGCTGCGGGAGATGCTGGGTGAGCCGTGATCTCTCCCAGTCTCGCGCGATCCTGATCGGTGCCTCGGAGTATCGCGACGACCGAATACCGGATCTACCGGCTGCGGGCGCCAGCCTTAGGGCGATGGAGGCGTTGCTTACCGGCCAGTGGTGCGGGTGGCCTGGCGACCGGGTGACGGTTATCGCCGAGCCAGGTTCTCCCTCCGAGTTGGCCAGTCAGCTTGTCGCCACCGTCCGCAATATCCGCGATACCGTGCTGCTCTACTACGTCGGGCACGGACTGCGGACGTCTGAGGGGCAGCTCGCGCTCGCGGTGCGGAACACCGAGGCCGCGGCCGAGTCGTTGCCATACACCGCGCTGCTCTACGAAGCGGTGGCCAAGATCCTGCGCGGCTGCCCGGCGCTCACCAAGCTCATCATTCTGGATTGCTGCCATGCCGAGCTCGGGACGCGGTCCAACTTCCATTTCCAGTCCGGTGACCTCCTCGAGGCGTATCCAGTCGACGGGCTCTACTTCGTCGGCGCGAGCCGGATCCACATGAAGGCAAAGGCGCCACTCAACGCCGAGCCGACCCACTTCACCCGCGCGCTCGTCGACGTGGTCAACGAGGGCATCCCAGGGCGGCCGGCGACGCTGCGGCTGGACCAGGTCTTCGTTGAGCTGCGCTCGCGGCTACTGCGAGCCGACCTTCCCGAGCCGGTTGAGAGCGGTCTTCGCAGCGCCCATCGGTTCCCGTTCGCGATCAACGCGGCACCGCCAATCAGCTATGTCGACCCGGAACGAGACATGGAGCGAGTCACGGCGCTCGTTGACGGCGGCGCGGCCGGGCTGGCTGGCGTGTCCGTTCAGGACCTGGTCCAGGAGTATCTCAACGACCTGATCCGATCGACTTCGACGCTCGCGTTCGGCGACCCGGTCGCATCCACCGGCGACGACGGCGGGGTGGTCACGCTCGAGCAGGTCTGGACGCCACTGCGAGTGGTCGACTCCCAGGCCTTGTCCGCCGACGGACCCATGGTCGGGCTTACCGACGGGACTGACCTCGGCGAGCTGCTCGACGCCACGTCGGACTCGGTCGTCATCCTCAGTGATCCCGGCGGCGGCAAGTCAACGTCCGTGTCCGCCATCGCGTTGAAGCAGGCGCGCCGTCACCTCACCACCGGGGGGACGCTGCCGATCCGGGTCCGGCTCGGCAGCGTCGTGGCCAGCGAGACCGGCGACCCGACGCTCCTGCTGTTGTCCGGGGTGCCAGAGGTCCAGCTCTGCATCGCCCGCGACGGCCGCGGGGCCGGGGCCGCGTTGGTCGCGTACCTGCGCTCGAAGGTTCAGCGGGGCGCCGCGCTGCTGCTACTTGATGGGCTGGACGAGGTCGGCGAGGCGTTGATCGGAAGCGTGCGGCGGGCCATCTCGCAGATCGTGCTGCCCGCAAACGGCATCCGCGTGATTGTCACCTGCCGCAAATTCGACTACCGGCAGAATCGGCCCCCACGCAAAGTAGCCATCTCGCGGGAGTTGGAGCTCCTGCCGTACACCAGAATCGAACGTAATAGGTATGTGCAGCAGTGGTATCGTGCGGCCGTCCAGGTCGGCCGGTTCGAATCGGCCGAGGGTGACCGGCTGGCCGCCGGGCTGAAGCAGGAGTTGCTCAATCCGGAGCTGGCCGAGCTGGCCGGGCTGCCGCTGCTGCTGACATTGCTGACGCTGATCCATTCCGAGGCGGGGCGGCTACCTGAGGTCCGGGCGGTCGTATGCGACACCGCGATCCGGCATCTGCTGGCCGGAAAGGCCAAGTGGCGCACCGTCGGCGACAACGACACAGCGGTCGCGGCCAGCGCGCTCTTTGCACTGGCCCAGCGCTGCGCCCACTTCATCCACAGCGCTGAGGAGAACGTCGAGGGCACCCTCGAGATCGGGCTTACCCGGCTGGACATCGCCGCAGAGGCCGAGGCGCTGTGCACGGAGTTCGCCCGGCTGGGAGGTCGTCCAACCGACCCCGAGCAGCTCACCAGCCAGTTGCTGCGCAGTCATGGCCTGTTGGCCGAGATCGCGCCCGGGCGATACCGCTTCGCCCATCGGTACTTTCAGGAGTTCTTGGCCGGGCACTACTACGCGAATGGCGCACGGGCCGACGACGCCTTGCGCGTCGCCCGGGAGCCGCACTGGCGCGAGCCCTTCCGCCTGATGGCGGGCTTCGCCGGGCACGAGGGCGCAGACATCTTCTACGTGCTGACCCTGGTCGGCGACCTACTCGACATAGGCAGGCCAGATGCGGCGTCTGTGGCCAGCTCACAGCTCGCGGCCGAGATGCTCACCGAGATCGGCGTTGAGCGCCTCACCACCCTGGGATTCGGCCGCGTGCTCGCCCCGGATGCCGACGGCCGTGGCATGGAGGGCCTCTGGCGGCGGGCGGAGGACACCGTCGCCCGGCAGGTCGAGAACGAGCGGCTGACACTCGCCGAGCGCTTCCGCGCTGCCTCGGTCGTGGCGCACCTCGGCGATCGCCGGTTCGTCACGGTGGGTGGCGATACTCGCCCACCGTGGAAAGATCTCGTCGTCATCCCGGCAGGCCCGGCGGCGATGGGCAGTCGGCGGTTGGACAGCGAGCGGACCCTGGCTGCCGGCACTCGCGAGGTGGTGTTTCCGGCCTTCGGCATCGGCCGCTATCTCGTGACGAACAGTCAGTACGCGCGGTTCCTGGAGGACGGTGGATACGCCGAACCCGCCTACTGGCCGGGCCGGTACGCAACCGGGTGGGTTGGCGGCGACCCCGGTGTGCTCGCCGAACTCGGCGAGCACTGGCTGGAGACGGTCCACGAACACCACGCAAAAGAATTGCGCGATGGCGAGATCCTTGTCGACGACCTGCGGGCCGAGGCGGTCATCCGGATCGGGACCCGCCTGCGACCCTTCTACTGGGGTGATCGGCGATTCAACCAGCCCAACCAGCCGGTGGTGGGCATCAACTACTGGGAGGCGTCGGCGTACTGCGCCTGGGCCACAGAGAACGGCCACCGCACCGGCACGCTGCCCGAGGACGCCATCATCAGCGTCCCGACGGAGTTCGAGTGGGAGCGGGCCTGCCGGCCTTCCGAGGACGACCGCATTTATCCCTGGGGCGACGACGAGGCAGACGAGAAGAGCCATTTGCGCTCCAACGTGCTCAACATCCGCCAGCCCAGCCCTGTCGGCATCTACCTGCCGTCGTGGGATGGGGGGCCCTTCGACCTCGGCGGCAACGTGTGGGAGTGGACCAGCAGCCTGAACCGCCCCTACGCCGCTGTGCACGACGTCACGCGTGACGCCTTCGACAGCCTCGACGAGCACATTGTGCGGGGCAGCTCCTGGTACAACACCTTCGAATTCGCCGCCTGTAGCTCCCGCGCCGTGGACCGGTCCTACAACCTCTTCTATGACGTGGGCTGCCGAATTGTTGTCGTATCGGCTTCGGCTGATCGGCCGGGTGCACCGCCGACGGAGTGAGGGGTCTTGGCTGAGATCACGCCAGGTCTGGAGAAGCGCCTGATCGGCGCGTTGCAGCCCATCCGTGGGTTCGTGCTCGCGCAGGCGCTGCATCAGTTCATGGACACCGGCATCCACGACGCGCTGACCAAGCACGGCGCGCTGCCCGTCGACCGCTTGGCACAGCTCTGCGGACTGTCGGCCGATCGGCTCGGTGGGTTCCTGCTGTACCTCGCGAACGAGGACTTCGTCGTCATCGCGGTGGACGGGACGGTGGGGCTCACGTCGGCGGGGGCCGAGATCGGCGTGTTCCAACCCTGGTACGCGCTGCTCGTCGGCGGTTATACGCCGGCCTTCGCTGGCCTGCGCGAGGCGTTGGCCGACCCTGCCGCCTACGCGTCTCGCAACGCCGCGCAGGTGGGCGTCGGCAGTTGCGGGATCAGCGAGTACGACGCGCTTCCGATAGCAGAGCGGCTCTTCCAGCAGATCCCGGGGCGAGTCGGCACAGTCGTCGACCTTGGCTGTGGCGACGGCCGCTACCTCGCCGAACTGTGTGACCGCAACCCCGGCCTGCGCGGCGTCGGCGTCGAGCTGGCCGAGCAGTCGGTGACCAACGCGCGGCGGCTGATGCAGCAGCGAGGGCTCGCCGAGCGAGTCGCGGTCGTGGCCGGCCGCGCCGACGACCCACCGGACCTCGCCGACCGGCCGGGACCGCTGTGTTTCATCACCGCCTTCGTACTGCAGGAAATCCTGGAGCAGCGTGACCGTGCCGCCATCCTTGAGCTGCTGTGCAAAGTCTTTGCGCGCCATCCCGACGCAAGCTGGATTGTGATCGAGGTGGACCACCGCCCAGCCGACCCGGACGTCATGGGCCACGATCTCGGGCTTGCGTACTACAACCCGTACTACCTGATCCACCGGATCACCGAACAGCGGCTGGAGACCCGGCGGTTCTGGGAGGACCTCTTCGCCGAGGCTGGGCTGAGCGTTGTCGGACCAGAGGTGCCCGACCCGGTGTACGACTCGCTCGGGCTGAAACTTGGCTACCTGCTCCGCGCGGCCGGTGCGCCCGCCATCCGGGCCGATCTGTAGATCAGAGGCGGACGTGAGCGACGTTGCAGCGATCCCCGGCCCGGCCCGGGACGTGCGCGAATCGATGCTGGTGCTGCCCACCTGGCTCCAGCCAGTGCTCACCTGGGTCACCGGCAAGCCAACGGTCACGGAGAATAGCTGGCGGCTGCGGCCCGTCGACCATCTTCTCGCCTCGATCGCTCCACTGCTTTTCGGCGTCGCCGTCGGCTGGGCCGCGGTCCTGGCTGGCGGCTGGTGGCTGCTGGTCTTGCCGGTCTCGTGGCTGTCCAGCGTGCACGGCATGCGCAAGCTGGGGTCAGTGATCCTGCACCAGTGCACCCATGCGACCTATTCCCGGCGGAAATGGGTCAACCGCCTGCTTGGCGGCGCGATCGCGGCCGGGCTCGGCGTGCAGGAGTACGAAGACTACTCTCGCGAGCACGTGTCGGATCACCACTCGCTGAGTCACATGACGATGGCCGATCCTACTGCCCGCTTCATTGTGGAGACCATGCGGTGTGAGCCGCTGATGAGTGGCCGGCAGATGTGGCTGGCGATGTTCCGCACGATGCTTTCGCCAGCGTTCCAAGTGCGGCAGATGTTCTGGCGGCTGTCCACGCACCGCACCGCCGTCCGTGCGGCGTTGCTGATGCTCACGCTGGCGGCCGAAATCGCGCTGTTCGCGGGCGTTGGGTCGTGGTGGATCGCGCTGCTGGTCTGGGTAATTCCGTTGACGGTTCTCTACAACTGGGCCGCCGTGCTGCGGGTCTCGTGCCGGCACCTGTTCCCCGCGGCAGGGCACCCGCTTGAGGGGCGGGCCGCCATTGCCCTGGGGACGCATGGCATCTTTCTGGGCGAGGCGGTGCCCGACCCGGCCCTACGCGGGATGCGCCGTGCCCGGGGCTGGGCGTCCTGGTGGCTGCGGATGCTTTTCGTCCACCTGTTCAACCGGCTGTTCGTGCTGGTCGGCGACGGGCCCTGTCACGACTACCACCACCGTTTCCCCCGATCGGCGCAGTGGGTGAATTATCCATTCGCCCGGCGAGACGACATCGCCGCCGGTCATCCGATGTGGTTGGCCTACACCGAGGTGTGGGGCCTGCGGGCGGCGATCGACGAGGTCTTCTCATCCCTGCGACAGGCAGACCCGGCCATTTACCGTCGGGAACCTGTCGTGGTACGACTGCCGAGCCGGCCGCCGCCCCATCTCACCGATTAGGCGACGTGAACCACCATTTCGATCTCAACCGCCCAGTTGTACGGCAGCACCATGCCCACTGCCGAACGGGCGTGCCGACCGCGGTCGCCGAGAGCGTCGAGCAGGAATCGGCTGGCCCCGTCGATGACCTTAGGCGTGGAGTCGAACCCATCGGCCACGTTGACCATGCCGAGCACCTTCACGATGCCCTGGATCGATTCGATGTCCGCGACCGCGCCGACCGCGCGCAGGCAGTTGTACGCCGAGAGTTCGGCCGCCTTGGCCGCCTCGTCGATGTCGAGATCTTTGCCGACCTTGCCCTTGATTTCCACGCCGTCGTGAGTGGAGATCTGACCGGACGTGAAAACCAGATCGCCGACCCGTCGAGCTTGTTGGAAAGGCGGAAACTCCAGGTGGGCAGGTTCGAAGCTGTAACCCATCTCGGCAAGCTTCTCGATGATCGACATGGAATGGTCCCTTCTGGTCGAAACCGTTGGAGGCATTGCCCGTCGATGAATGGCCATAAGGTTTCCGACGATGCAACCCGCCGCAATGTTACCACCGATCGGTGGGGTCTCATCGGCACTAACAACGAGTATCGCGGCGGGCCGGCATGAAACTTATTCGCCGGACGCTTGGCCTGCCGGTTTCGCCGATCGATGCGATTCGCGAACTGTTCGCCGAGCAGCGATCCGCTAAGGCGATGATCAATCTGTCAGAGGGTGTCCCGGCCTACGGGCCGCCGCCGGTCATCACCGAGCGGTTGCAGCAGGCCGTGAGAAATTCGCAAACCGCCCGATATGCTCCCCGTGCTGGGCTGCCGGAACTCCGCAACCTCTTTGCCGGGGAGCTCTCGGCGGCCTACGCCGCGACCGTGCGGGAAGGCGAGGTGCTCATCACGGCCGGTTGCAACCAGGCATTCTGTGTGGCAGTGTCGGCTCTCGCGGCGGCCGGCGACGAGGTGATCCTGCCGGCCCCCTACTACTTCAACCATGAGATGTGGCTGCGGCTCGACCAGCTGACACCGGTGTTGCTGCCCACCGGCGACACCTTTATTCCCGATCCCGTGGCGGCTGGAAAACTCATCACGCCGCGGACGAGGGCCATTCTTCTGGTTACCCCTGGAAATCCGACCGGAGTCACCGTTCCGCCAGCCGTCATACGAGATTTCGCCATGCTGGCGATACGTCATGGAATTGCGCTCATTCTTGATGAGACGTATCGAAACTTCCGCCCGACGTCCGAGCCGGCCCATGATCTCTATCGGCTGCCGAAATGGCAGGAAAACGTCATTACCTTACACAGCTTCTCGAAAGAGTATGCGATTCCGGGATATCGGGTCGGTGCGATGGTTGGGCACCCCGACCTGCTGGCGGAGGCGGGCAAGCTGGTGGAGTGCATGGTCGTGTGTGCGCCCCGGATCGGGCAGGAGGCCGCGATTGCCGGACTGCGCGGCGCCCGCGAATGGCGCACGCGCCGAGTCGGCGAAGCCGCGCACCGGCTCGAGCGGTTCCGGCAACTCTTGGCCGACGCGCCCGGTGGCTTCCGGCTGCGCGCGTCCGGCGCATTCTTCGCGTGGGTGCAACTGCCGGGCTGGCCGGAGCCCGCCGAGGAATTGGTGCGGCGGCTGGCCACCGAGCAGGCAGTGCTGGCGCTGCCCGGCACGCTGTTCGAGCCGATCGATGACCGGCATCTGCGCTTCAGCGTCGCGGCCCTTGCCGACGAGCAGTTCGACGACCTGCGGGCGAGGCTCACGGCGTTCGGAGGCAGCCGCACCAAGCCGTGACGGTTCAGCTCGGCCGGGCTAGTGGGCGATCTCGCGGCGAACGTGGGGTGCTCCACCGCGAACGACGACTGGGAGATGGACCACGTTGGCGCGCTTGGTGAGTCGGATTTGTACTATTCTGAGCTGACAGTGAAGTTCAATTCCTTCACCCGCTCAATCGGGGACTCGCATTCCCCAGAGGACATGGCCCAGGCCGCATGATCGATGCTTGCCCGCCGCCGCTACCCTTCCGCCGGGCCGGTCGGGTCGCTGGTGGAGATTCTGTGTGCGGGGTCGACGCGGTCGGTGATGTCTCGGCAGGATGCCACCATGGCAGACCCTGCGGGGCGGGCACGGGACGAACGCCTTGCGGCGCTGGTGCGGGCCGAGCGGACTGAACACGTCGTGGTGCAGGAGCGTCGCGGGTCTGCGCCCGGGCTCATCTGGGCTTTCCATCTGGTTGCCGGGGCGGTGGCGGGCTGCGTGCTGTGGTCGCGGAGCTACCCGGGTTCGGACTCCTTCCTGCTGGCGGCCGGCGGAGTCGCGGCGCTGGCCATGGCAGGGGTCTGGCTCGGGTGGACCATCGTCGTCGCGAACCGCACCGGGAGGCGGTGGTGGTTCGTGGTCGCGCCGGTCATCGCTGTGCTCACCCTGGTGCTGCTTGCCGTCGGTGCACCGCTGCGGATGCGGTGGTCGGCCGGCCGGCAGGCGTTCGCCGCCGTCGTGGCGGGGCATCCGATTCCGCCGGCGGGCAGCGAGTGGACCCAGTTCGACGTGCCCGAACGGTTGGGTTCCTACCGGGTTGTCGTTGCGTACTGGGTTCCTGGCGGCGCGGTCTTCTACGAAGGGCATGGCAACCTCTTCGACGACGCCGGATTCGCCTACCTGCCGGCCGGGCCGACCGCGGAGTTGAACACGGGGCTGTTCGAAGGGCCCAGGTTCCGATCGCTCGGCGGCGGCTGGTACCAGTGGACCGCGAGCTGGTAGCCGTGGTGCGTCCGGGCTACTTGGCGTACTTCCACACGGTGTAGTCCTTGGCGCCGGGGCAGATGAGGCTGGTCGAGTTCCACCAGCAGCCGGATGCGCGGATGGTCGGGGTGCCGAGGCTGGTCTGGAGTTCGTTGTCGAGGTCCAGGCCGAGGAGGGTGACCGGCGAGGGTTTCGTGCCCAGGGCGCCGGTGAAGACGAAGGCGCGGTTGATGTTGATGCCGACCAGGGCGCCCTTGTGGGTGGCCACGGTGGCGCCGCGGGTGTTGTAGACGGTGCCGCCCTTGGTGGTGTTGACGATCAGGTAGCGGTCGTCGTAGTCGCCGCCCAGGGACTGCATGGGGCGGTCGAGGTCTGCGTCGGGGGCGGCGACGCGCCAGACCTGCTCGGCGGAGGAGCCGGAGCGGTAGCGGGCGAACTCGCGGGAGGACTCGTCGGTGCCGACCTGGTCGATGACGCACACGTCGCTGCCCTTGGAGCAGCCGCTGATCCAGACCGGGGATCGGTTGGCCGGGCCGCGGAAGGCGGGCTGTGGGTTGCTGTTCGAAGCGCTGACGGTGCTGACCTGGTACTCGGTCTTCTGGCTGGCGTACACGAGACCGTCGAAGCCGACCCGGCCGACCGGGGCGGTGTCGGGGATGTCGGCGACCTTCTTGGGGTCCTTGGAGCCGATGTCCCAGACCGCGCCGCCGGCGGCCACCAGGACGACGTTCGTCGGGGTGCTGGGGTTGGTGCGGCCGAGCAGTCGCCAGCCGGCGGGGAGGCCGATCGTTGTGGTGCCGAGGCCGGAGGCGACCTTGCCGGTGACCGAGGAGATGCGCGACATCTGATTGGTCTTGCGGTCCAGCCACAGCAGGGGCATCGCGTTGCCGGTCGTCGGGTGGACGTCGCCGACCATCAGGATGCCGTCGACGCCCACGGCGGAGGTCCACTCGGTGCCGTCGATGTTGTTGACGCCGACGAGCTGGCGTTTGCCGTTCTCGGGTTCGGCCAGGGCCACGATG
This sequence comes from Dactylosporangium siamense, assembly GCF_016862795.1. Classification (GTDB taxonomy): domain Bacteria; phylum Actinomycetota; class Actinomycetes; order Mycobacteriales; family Micromonosporaceae; genus Dactylosporangium; species Dactylosporangium siamense. The sequence continues at coordinate 98,493 of NZ_BONQ01000084.1, forward strand.
TAGTCGCCGATCATCAGCGCCTGGCTCCACTTGGCCGCGTCGCCGATCTTCTTGCCCTTGGTGGTCGAGGTGCTCAGGTCCAGGGTCGTCACGTCGACCGCGCGGCCGACCTGGGTGACCGTGTGGGCCTTCTTCTCGGTGAGGAACGCGGTGGCGAAGTCCGTCTCGGTCATGCCCTCGACCTTGATCGAGGCCGTCTGGGACAGCTTCTGGAAGGTGGGCTTCGGCTTGATCACCTGCCAGAGCGTGTAGACGCCGCCGCCCATGCACCCGAAGACGAGGGTGAGGATCAGCAGGACGCGCAGCGCGGTCTTGCCGCCGCTGCGCCGGCGCGGAGGTGGCGGCACCGGCATCGGCATCGGGCGCTGATAAGGAAATGCGGGCGGCGGCAGGACCGGCGCGGGCCGCGGGGACACCGGTGACACGGGCGTGGCCGAGACCGGTGCCGGCGCGGGGTGAGCGGACACCGGCATGGCCGGCATCGGTGGGCGTTGCAGCGGTACCGGGTGCGGCACGCCCGACGTGGGAATGCCGGTGCGGGTGTCGAACATGCCCGTGGTCGGCGCCGGTGCGGGCACCTGCCGGGGCGGCGGCGGTTGCTGCGGTGGTGCGCTCTGGGCGATCAGATCGGCGAGCGCCCCCTCCGCGACCGGCAGCTCCGGCTGCTCCAGCATCGTCGGCGCCACCCCGAGCTCGGTGTGCAGGGTGTGCGCGACCAGGGGGATCCGGCTTGCCCCACCGACCAGGAACACCACCGACAGGTCGGCCGGGGTCAACCGGCTGCGCTCGGCGGTGGCGACCAGTTCGGCGACGCCGCGGCGTATCAGCGGCCGGGCCAGCGTCTCCAGCTCGTCGCGGGTCACGTGCAGCGAGCCGCTCACGCCGGGCACCGCAACCGACGCCGTGGTCGCGCGGGACAGCATCTCCTTCGCGGACCGGACCTCGTCCCAGAACTGCCGGCGGTGCCGCCGGTCCAGTTCGGTGGCCGGTTGCGAGATCTGCTGCCAGGCCGCCGGCTCGGTGCGTTCGAGCTGCTGCCCGAGGTGCGCGACGAGCGCCGCATCGATGTCCAGCCCGCCCAGGTCCTCGGCGCCACCCCAGCCCAGGACGGTGAATCCGGTCGCCTCCCGGCGCACCATCGCCACGTCGAGCGTGCCGCCACCGAAGTCGAACACCGCGATGGTCCCGCCGAACGGAACCGGCCGGCGCATGACGTCGGTGAAGTACCGCGCCGCCGCGACCGGCTCCGGCATCAGCCTGACCTGCGGCCAGCCGGCCCGGGTGGCCGCGTCCTGCAGCGTCTGCCGGCGCAGGCTGCCCCACGCGGCCGGGTAGGTGAGCACCGCCGGCGGCAGGAACCCGACCGCCTCGCCGGCCGCCCGGGCCACCGCGCGCAGGACCGCGGCGAGCAGGTCCGCGACCGGCACCTCCCGCCCGGCCAGCAGCACCGCGCCGTCGTCGATGCGTTGTTTGGGGTTGGGCTCGTAACCGCCCGGGTCGACCTGCGCCATCCGCTCGGCGTCCCGGCCGGCGTGGATGGTGCCGGTGCTGTCCACGTAGACCCCGGACGGCAGCACGGGCCGTCCGTCCACGAGCAGCGGCCGGGTCCGGCCATCCGGCCAGCGGAGGATCGCCACGGTATTCGAAGTCCCGAGGTCGATGCCGATCGCATGCCCCGACCCCGCCAACGGAGCTGTCACGGCCAGGATCGTACGCGGTGCGGCCATCACCGGGCGGCCCGTGAGTTCCGGCACGGTTACCCTGTGCGCCCGGTCACGGCTTGCGGCAAGGACGCCAGGAGGCCGCGGCTGGTAGAGCCAGGTCTACCGAGGTGACGGGCCCGTGCACCCTCGTGCCGGGGCCCGGCGATTCCTACCGTTGGCTGGTGAGATATCGAAGCGCATTCATCGCCGCGCTGGTGCTCGGCGGCGTCCTGACCACGAGTCCGGCGTCGGCCGAGCCGGGCCGGCAGCGGGCGGTGTCCTGGCACAGTTGCGTCATCGGGGCGGACGACGTGCTGGGGGCGGCGCTCGAGCAGGCCGGTGCCCGGTGCGGCGAGGTGAGCGTGCCGCTCGACTACGGCCGGCCCCGCGGCCGCACCATCCAGGTCGCGATGGCACGCGTCGCGGCGACCGACCCCGCTCGCCGTCGCGGCATCCTCATGCTCAACCCCGGCGGGCCGGGCGGCAGCGGCATGGAGCTGGTGCTGGCCGGCGCGCAGATGCCCGCCGTCGCGGCGAGATATGACCTCATCGGGATGGACCCGCGGTTCGTGGGGCGCAGCAGCCCGCTCGAGTGCCGGTGGGAGACGGACACGTTCGTGCGGTCGGCGGGGCCCGACCGGCGCACGTTCAACGAGAGCGTCGCGCTCGCGAACGAGCTGGCCGCCGGGTGTACGCGCGGCAACCGCGACCTGCTGCCCTACGCCTCGACACGGAACACGGCTCGGGACATGGACCTCATCCGGCAGGCACTCGGCGAGCGGCAGCTGTCCTACCTCGGCTACTCGTACGGCACCTACCTCGGCGCCGTCTACCTGCAGATGTTCGGTGCGCACGCCGACCGGGTGGTGCTGGACAGCGCCGTGGATCCCGACGTCTACGGGCCGGGGCTGCTGTCCCGCAACGCCCCGGCGATCCAGGCGGCGCTGGAGCACTGGGCCGGGTGGGCCGCCGGCGGGCACGGTCTCGGCACGACGCGGCGCGAGGTGCTGGAGCGGGTCTACCGGCTCGCCGCCCGGACGGTCCACACCGGACCGTACACAGTGGACCCGCACGTGCTGCCGTACCTGCTGTTCGCCCGGCTCTACGACGACAGCGCCGGGACCTATGAGGAACTGGCCGAGGAGATCCGGGTGCTCGAACGGGAGGGGCCGCCCACGCCGGCGCTGGAGGCGTTCCTCGCCGGGCTGTCCACGGGCGCGGGCTACTCCTCCGACCGGGCCGGGACCGCGGTCCTCTGCGCCGACCGTGCCGCCGGGACGAACCCGGACTCGTACTACCGCGACATCCAGGCGCACCGGGGCGACGAGCCGCTTTTCGGCCCGATGACCCGAAACATCACGCCGTGCGCGTTCTGGCCGGTTCGGCCGGAGGAGGCGGCCACGACGATCCGGAACACCGTGCCGGCGCTGATCGTCGGCGCCGACGGTGACCCGGCCACCCCGTTCGCCGGGCAGCTTGCGATGCATCGGGCCCTGCAAGGCTCGCGCATGCTCACGGTGCGCGGCCGGTACGCGCATGGGCAGTATCTCGTCGCGGGCAGCGCCTGCGTCGACGGCACCGTGGAGCGGTACCTCGTCGACGGGGTGCTGCCGGTCCGCGACACCGGCTGCCGGCTCAGCGGACCGGGGCGAGCAGCCGTTCGCGGATGAGGGTGCTCGGCTCGTCGAACCACTCGTCGTAGTGCGTGGCGGGGCCGAGCGCGTCGATGGCGGCGACATAGGCCGCGCCGTCGACGGGCCGCCCGCCCAGCATGCCGGTCATCGCGTGCAGGTAGTGGAAGTCGCTGTGGTCGGGGAACGCCTCCACCCCGCCGCTCACGACCGAGGCCGCCTGCTCGTCGGAGCCCAGCTCCAGCAGGGTGAGGATGATCCACCGGCTGGCCGACGGGCGGTCCGCGCTGCTGCCGTGCCGGTAGACGTCGAGGAACCCGGACAGCGCCGTGTCGAAGCGGCCGGCGGCGAACTCGCGCAACGCGCCCGCGTACGGCAGGTCGTCCGGGATCACGTCGCCGTGCGCGGGCAGGTAGGCGCGGCTGACCCCGGACCCGCCGCCGGTGCGCCGCCCGACGACCCGCCACCGGACCGCGCGGTGCCCCTCGAACACCGGGAACGTGACCGGCACCGCGATGGCGCCGGCGGCCGAGGCGGCGGCGCGCTGCCGGAGTCGCGGCTCGGCGTCGGCGTCGACGAAGCGCAGCCCGCCCAGATCGAAGCGCCAGCCGTCACCCGCCGACGGAGATCCGGCCTGCGGAGATCCGGTCGGCGGGGACCAGGCCGGCGGAGACCAGGCCGCGGCCACGTCGCGGTACGTGTCCTCGACCTTGGTGATGATCGTGTCCCACGAGTAGCCGGCCGCGGTCTTCAGGCCGCCCTCGCGCAGCCGCGCCGCCAGGTCCGGCTCGTCCAGCACCCGCCGCACCTGTGCGACCAGCCCGTCGACGTCGCGGATCTCGGCGAGCAGCGCGTTCACGCCGTCCCGCGCGTATTCGAGGACGCCGGTGTTCCTGGTCGTCACCACCGGCGTGCCGGATGCCATCGCCTCCAGCACCGGCAGGGAGAACGTCTCGTAGTGCGAGCAGCAGACGTAGGCGGCCGCCCCGCGGAACAGCGCGCCGAGCGTCGCCTGGTCCGGCGCCACGACCACCCGGCCGAGCGGCTCTTTGGGCGGCCGAGGCGTGACCCAGACCAGGTCGGCCGCGGGGCCTTGATCGGCCAGCGCCTGCCACACCCGGCGCATCTCGGCCATGCCCTTGAAGACGGTGCCGTCCCAGCCCACGAACAGCAGGTACGGCCGCTGCCCGGGCTGGGCGCCGGTCGCGGGGTGGAACACCGCGCCGGTCGCGGGGTGGAACACGGTGGGGTCGACGGCGTTGGAGACCACCGTCGCCGGCACGCCGTAGCGGGTGCGGAGCACCTCGGCGACGGTGCCGGTCACGATGATCGTCGCGTCGGCGGCCTCGACGTTTCTGGCCACGACCGCCCGGGTCTCCTCGTCGATGTCCTCGAACAGGTGGAAGTCGCCCTGCTCGAAGTGCACGACGGGGGCGACGCCGACGGTACGGGCGGCGAGCACCTGATCCCAGTACCCGGCGACGATCACGTCGCACGCGGGCACCGCCTCGGCCAGCTCGATCCCGAACGGCACCTGCCGGAAGCCGGCCCGCAGGTCGAACCACACCGGTGGTGGGAAGTGGCTGAGCACCGTCACGTCATGACCCCGGTCGAGGAGCCGGTTCGCATGCTCGAACAGCACCCGCGCGCCGCCGCCGACGTCCGTGCGCGGCACGAGGTACACCAGCCGCAGCCGGACGGGCACGGCACGTCGGGTGGACCCGCGCGCCACCGGTGGTGCCGCCGGTATCTCACGGCGGGCCACGAACTCCGCGTTCCGGGCGGCGGCGATCGCCGCGGCCAGGTCGGGGCGCAGCGCCAGGGACGGAGCACCGGACGGATCAGGCGAGATGTCATTCGGCCGCACACCTGCTTATCGGCCGACCGGGCCGGTGCGTTGAGGGATTTCGGGGCACTTGACGGCAAAACCCGCTAGTCACGCACCGCAGTCGTGCGGGTATCGTCGCCGAAGGTCTGTTTGAGAAGTAAGGCGGAGCCCTGATGGTGCTGAAGATGTCCACGCTGTTCGTGCGGACGCTGCGCGAGGATCCCGCGGATGCCGAGGTGACGAGCCACCGGCTGCTCGTGCGCGCCGGCTATGTCCGACGGGTCGCGCCGGGCATCTTCACGATGCTGCCGTTGGGCCTGCGCCTGCTGCGCAACGTCGAGCGGATCGTCCGCGAGGAGATGGACGCCATCGGCGGCCAGGAGCTGACGTTCCCCGCGCTGCTGCCCCGCGAGCCCTACGAGGCGACGGGCCGCTGGACGGAGTATGGCGCCAACCTGTTCCGGCTGAAGGACCGCCGCGGGGGTGACTACCTGCTCGGCCCCACCCACGAGGAGATGTTCACGCTCGCCGTGAAGGACTTCTACTCCTCCTACAAGGACCTGCCGCTCACGCTGTACCAGATCCAGACGAAGTACCGCGACGAGGCGCGGCCCCGGGCCGGCATCCTGCGCGGGCGGGAGTTCCTGATGAAGGACTCCTACTCCTTCGACGTCGACGACGACGGGCTGGCCGCGGCGTACCAGCGGCACCGGGTCGCCTACGGCAGGATCTTCGACCGGTTCGGCCTGGACTACGTCATCTGCTCCGCGACGAGCGGTGCGATGGGCGGCAGCGCCTCCGAGGAGTTCCTCGCGGTCTGTGACATCGGCGAGGACACCTTCGTCCGCTGCACCAACGGTGACTACGCCGCCAACGTCGAGGCGGTCACCACCGCGTCGATCGCGGCGCTGCCCATCGACGGGCTGCCCGCCGCGAAGGTCGTCGACACCCCGGAGACGCCCACGATCGAGACGCTGGTCGCGCTGTTCAACGACCGCGAGGACCTGCGCCGCGACGACCGGGCCTGGGTCGCCGGCGACACGCTGAAGAACGTCATGCTGGTGCTGACGCTGCCCGACGGCAAGCGCGAGCCCCTGGCCGTCGGCGTGCCCGGCGACCGCGAGGTCGACCTGCGCCGGCTCGAGGCCCAGGTCGCCCCCGCCGAGGTGGCGCCGATGTCGGAGGCCGAGTTCCAGCAGCACCCCGCGCTCGTGAAGGGCTACATCGGCCCCGGCGTCCTGGGCGAGAAGGGCTCATCCGGGATCCGGTACCTGGTCGACCCCCGGGTCGTGGACGGCACCAGCTGGATCACCGGCGCCGACCAGCCCGGCAAGCACGTGATGCACCTGGTCGCCGGGCGTGACTTCACCCCCGACGGCACGGTCGAGGCGGTCCGCATCCAGGACGGCGACCTGTGCCCCGTCGACGGTGGCACGCTCGAACTGGCCCGCGGCATCGAGATCGGCCACATCTTCCAGCTCGGCCGCAAGTATGCGAAGGCCCTCGGGCTCACCGTGCTCGACCAGAACGGCAAGGCCGTCACGGTCACGATGGGCTCCTACGGCGTCGGCGTGACCCGCGCGATCGCCGTGATCGCCGAGCAGACCGCCGACGACCGCGGCCTGTGCTGGCCCCGTGAGCTGGCCCCGGCCGACGTGCACGTGGTCGCCGCGGGCAAGACCGAGGAGATCAAGGCCGGCGCCGCGCAGCTCGCCGACGCGCTCGGCGCGACCGGGCTCGAGGTGCTGCTCGACGACCGCAAGGATGTCTCGCCGGGGGTCAAGTTCAACGACTCGGAGCTGCTCGGCGTCCCCACGATCGTGGTGGTCGGCAAGCGGCTGGCCGACGGCATGGTCGAGATCCGCGACCGCAGGACCGGGGAGAAAGAGGAGATTCCGGTCGAGGGTGCTGCGGAGCGTATCGCCGCAATCGTCCGCGCCGGGTGACAGCGCGGGAAGGGTCGGCCGTTCGGCTCCTTGTCGGATCAGCCGTTCGGCCGGACCTATCCCGCCAAATCCCCACGCACGCGGCACTTCGGTTTGACTGACGCCTGGGAGGGGCCGATACGTTCGGTCACGGCCATGCTGTCAACGAAGGGTGCTGACGTTGTCCGGCCGACATACCGCAATGTCCCGACGGCATCTCGCTCCATTGATCGCCGGTGTTGTCGCGGCGATCGCTCTCATCGGCGGTGCAGTTGCGACTGTCAATATGGGCTCGGATGATGCGGAGCCGACCGCAGCGAGCGACCTGATCGACGGCAGCCGCAGCCCGGCCGACCGGGCGGACCGCGGCGAGCGGCCGTCGAGCTCGGCATCGGCGTCGGTCGCGCCCTCACCGGCGGCCTCCGCGTCGGCGTCGCCGCAGGTCAGCAAGGTGCCAGAGGCGACCAAGACGCCGACCAGGAAGCCGTCGACGACCAGGACGCCCGGTGCCACCGGTGGTGCCGTGACGAGCACCGGCACCTGCAACGCCTCCTACTACGACACCGGATCGCGCACCGCCAACGGCGAGAGCTTCGATCCCAACGGGCTGACGGCCGCGCACAAAGAGCTGCCGTTCAACACCCGGGTCCGGGTGACCAACCTGGCCAACGGGAAATCCGTCGTCGTGCGGATCAATGACCGTGGACCGTTCGTCAGCGGGCGCTGTCTCGATCTCGCCCGTGGTGCGTTCGTGACGATCGCTTCGGTGAGTGCCGGAGTGATCAACGCACGGTACGAGGTACTCAAGTAACGACGATCCCGGCCGTTTGTTTGAGCGGTTCGGCGGTCCTTTGGTGGCATGCTGTCGATCGGACCTATGAAACGACCGTTGCTTCCCGAAGCCCGCGCCGGAGTCGGCGCGGCCTTCGTGCTGCTCTGCCTGGTTCTGGCCGCTGAGGTCGCCGACGGCGTCGACGCCAACTACGTCGGACTGCTCGCCGCCGCACCGTTCCTCGCGGCCGCGTTCGCGTCCTGGCCCGAGGTCCTCGCGGTCGGCAGCGCCTCGACGGTGCTCGCCCTGGTGTTCTGCACCATCGAGCTCATGCACAGCCGCGAGCGCACCCTGGTGATGCTGCTGAACCTCGGCGCGGTCATCCTCGCCGCCGGCATCGCCTCCGCGGTGGGCGCCATCCGGCAGCGGCAGATCGCCAGGTACGCGGAGCTGTCCAAGCTCGCCTCCGTGGCGCAGCAGGCCGTCCTGCGTCCGCTGGGGCCGCAGTTGGGCCCGTTGACCATCGCGGCCCGGTACATCTCGGCCAGCGCCGCGGCCGACATCGGTGGCGACCTGTACGAGGCGCTGGACACCCCGTACGGCGTCCGCATGATCATCGGTGACGTGCGGGGGAAGGGCCTGGACGCGGTCCGGCTGGCCAGCATCGTTCTCGGCTCGTATCGGCACGTGGCCTTCGAGCGGGCCGACCTGCGGGCGATCGTCGCCGACCTGGACCGGGCCGTGGCGCGGTCGGTGGGCGACGAGGACTTCGTGACCGCGGCGCTGATCGAGGAGCGCGGTGGCACCCTGACGATCGTCAACTGCGGTCACCCGGCGCCGCTGCTGCTGCGCCGCGGGCAGGTCATCCCGCTCGACCCGCCGTCCAACGCGCCGCCGCTGGGCTTCATGCCGGTGGTCAAGCCGCGCGTCGAGCGGCTGGAGCCGGGCGACCGGCTGCTGTTCTTCACCGACGGGCTGGCGGAGGCGCGCCGCGACGGGCAGTTCTTCCCGACGGCGGAGCGGGCACAGCGGCTGCTGGGGCACGGCACCGTCGGCGACGGGCTGGCCTCGCTGGAGAGCGCGCTGCTGGAGTGGGTGCGCGGCCGGCTCGACGACGACATCGCGCTGGTGCTGGTGGAGTATCAGGGTGTCAAGGCTCCGGCGACGGTCCCCAGCTGGGAGATCGGCGGCGCCGGAGCGACGACCGTGGGCTGACGCCCCGGTGCGTTATTCGGTGACGGCGCGCGGGCGGGGCACGAAGCGCCGCATCGGGGCGCGGTGCCGGCCCGTGTAGAACCGCGGGTACTTGGGAGCGAACAGAGAGCCCATCATCCGGACGATCATCGCGGTGCCCTCCTTCTGACTGCGAGTAACCGCTCAACGATCACATCACCCGCCGGTGACGGCGTGTCGGGCGTGCCTGCTCCCATCGGGCTACTCATCTGCCACCCTCCGCTACTCATCGGTCACCCTGACCTGCCGACATAGGTGAGACCTGGGCGTGCGCAGGTGTGACTGCTGTCACCCGTCCGGGCGGGTTGCCGGAAGTTACTAGCGAGTAATAAGATTCCTGTTACCGACTGGTAACCTCGGTCGTCCATGCTCGATCTACAAAAGCGACCCAGAGACGGGGGCCACTCCGCGATGAGCCATTACAAGAGCAACCTGCGGGACCTCGAGTTCAACCTCTTCGAGGTGCTCGGTGCTGACAAGGTCTTCGGTGAGGGTCCCTACGGCGACCTGGACGTCGACACCGCCCGCAGCATCCTCGCCGAGGTCGACCGGCTCGCCCGCGAGGACCTCGCGGCCAGCTACGCGGACGCCGACCGGAACCCGCCCGTCTACGACCCCGCGACCCACTCGGTGACGATGCCCGAGTCGTTCCGCAAGTCGTACGAGGCGTTCATGGCCGCCGAGTTCTGGCGGCTCGACCTCCCGGCCGAGCTCGACGGCACCGCCGCGCCGCGGGCCCTGTGGTGGGCCCTGGCCGAAATGGTGCTCGGCTCCAACGCCCCGATCTGGATGTACGCCTCGGGCCCCTCCTTCGCGAACACGCTGCGGATCGAGGGCACCGAGGAGCAGAAGAAGTGGGCCAAGCTCTTCGTCGACCGCCAGTGGGGCTCGACGATGGTGCTGACCGAGCCCGACGCCGGCTCCGACGTCGGCGCCGGCCGCACCAAGGCCATCCCGCAGGCCGACGGCTCCTGGCACATCGAGGGCGTCAAGCGCTTCATCACCAGCGCTGAGCACGACCTGGCCGAGAACATCGTGCACTACGTGCTGGCCCGCCCGGTCGACACGCCCGGCCAGGGCGGCCCGGGCACCAAGGGCCTCTCGCTCTTCGTCGTGCCGAAGTTCCACTTCGACGGCGAGACCGGCGAGCTCAAGGACCGCAACGGCGCCTTCGTGACCAACGTCGAGCACAAGATGGGCCTCAAGGTCTCCACGACCTGCGAGGTCACCTTCGGCGGCCACGGCGTCCCGGCCAAGGGCTGGCTGCTGGGCGACGTCCACGAGGGCATCCGGCAGATGTTCCTCATCATCGAGTACGCCCGGATGATGGTCGGCACGAAGGCGATCGCGACCCTCTCCACCGGCTACCTCAACGCGCTGGACTACGCCAAGAGCCGGGTCCAGGGTGCCGACCTGGCCAGCACCGACAAGGCCGCGCCGCGGGTCACGATCATGCACCACCCCGACGTGCGCCGCTCCCTGCTGCTGCAGAAGTCCTACGCCGAGGGTCTGCGCGCGCTCGTGCTGTACACCGCCTCCTGGCAGGACAAGGTCGCCCTGGCCGAGGCCTCCGGCGACGAGAAGGCCGCGAAGATCGCGAAGCGGGTCAACGACCTGCTGCTCCCGCTGGTCAAGGGCGTCGGCTCCGAGCGGGCCTACGAGCTGCTCGGACACGAGTCGCTGCAGACCTTCGGCGGGTCCGGCTTCCTGCAGGACTACCCGCTGGAGCAGTACGTCCGCGACTCGAAGATCGACACCCTGTACGAGGGCACCACCGCGATCCAGAGCCTCGACCTGGTCTTCCGCAAGATCGTGAAGGACCAGGGCAAGGCGCTGCTCACCGTCGCCGCCGAGATCCAGCAGTTCCTGGAGGCCGAGGGCGGCAACGGCCAGCTCAAGGTCGAGCGGGTCGCGCTGGGCAAGGCCCTCAGCGAGGTGCAGAACATCCTGGGCATCTTCACCGGCTGGCTCGGTGAGGCCCACGGCGGCGACCCGCAGGCGCTGTACAAGGTCGGCCTCAACAGCCGCCGCTTCCTGCTCGCCCTCGGCGACGTCGTCGTCGGCTGGCTCCTGCAGCGGCAGGCCGAGGTGGCGCTGAAGGCCCTGGCCGGCGGCACCACCGAGACCGCCTTCTACGAGGGCAAGATCGCGGCGGCGAAGTTCTTCGCCCGCGAGGTGCTGCCGCGGACCGGCTCGGACCGCCGGATCATCGAGGCCACCACCCTGGACGCGATGGACCTGTCCGAGGACGCGTTCTAAGAGCACCGACACAGAAGCTGGCGGGAGGGCAATGGCGCCCTCCCGCTTTCTGTGCCTTATCCCCTGGCCGTATGGTGCGCCTTCAGGCCGGCGGTCTCCAGGTCGCGCCAGGTGCCGGGCACGACGTGGACCGCGATCCCGCTGGTTGCCAGCCCCTCGTCGGGCAGCGCATCCGGGTCCAACAGGTCCGACAGCATCGACAGCGTCGGGTTGTGGCCGATGACCAGCAGCGTCGACACGTCCGGTGCGCCGTCGCGCAGCAGGTCGAGGGTGTCGTGGGCGGGCCCCAGATACAGGCGGTGCTCGAACACCACGGGCGCCGCCGCCGCACTCAGCGCCAGCCCCGCAAGGGTCTCCCGGGTCCGCACCGCGGTCGAGCAGAGCACCAGGTCGGGTTCGAGGCCCTGCGCCCGCAGCCACTCACCGGCCGCGACGGCGTCCCGGCGGCCGCGCGGGCTCAGCGGCCGTTCGAGGTCGGTCGGGTACGGATCCGGGTCCACGGACTTCGCGTGCCGGAGCAGAATCAGCGTGCGCTCGGTCATGCCGTCAAGGGTGCCCGATTGAGCCGCGTCGTAGGTGGGTAACCCCGACATACAGACGGTTACCAACCCAACGCCCTGGAGGCCCTCGATGGGAATCGGCGGCAGCATTCTTCTGATCGTCGTCGGAGCGATCCTGACGTTCGGCCTGGATGACACCGACCTCGGACCGTTCAACCTCGACACCATCGGCTGGATCTTCCAGCTGGCGGGGCTGTTCGGCCTGCTCCTGACCCTGTACTTCTGGAACACCCGCCGGCGCACCGTCGTGCGTCAGGTCCCGCCGCCGCCCCCGGCCGGTGGCACGATGATCCCGCCGTCCGCGGACGAGGTCATCGAGCGTCGCCGCACCTACTGAGCTGGATCCACGAACGACGCGGCCGTCTCCTTCGCATACAAGGCGAAGTGGACGGCCGTGTCATGGGCACATCGCCATCTACTTCGCAAAAAGCGCGAAGTAGATGGCGATGTGGTGCAAAATCGCCGCCACCAGCGTGCACGCGTGGAAGAACTCGTGATGGCCGAACACCGTCGGCCACGGGTTCGGCCGGCGCAGCGCGTAGAAGACCGCGCCGATCGTGTAGAACGCGCCACCGACGATCGTCAGCACCAGCGCCGTGACCCCGCCCGAGTGCAGGATGTCCGGCAGCACCACGACGGCGACCCATCCCAGCGCGATGTACAGCGGCGCCGACAGCCATCGCGGCGCGTGCGGCCAGATCATCTTCATGCCGACGCCGAGCAGGGCCCCGCCCCAGACCACGGCCAGGATGATGTCGCCCGTGCGCCCTTCGAGCAGCAGGACGCTGAACGGGGTGTACGTGCCCGCGATGAACACGAAGATCATCGAGTGGTCCAGGCGTCGCATCAGCTTGTAGCCCTTGGGCGACCAGACGCGGCGGTGATAGAGGGCGCTCGTGCCGAACAACGCGCACACCGTGAGGCTGTACACCAGGCAGCTCACGAACGGCGACCAACCCGGACGCGCGGCGGCGATGGAACACAGCACGATGCCGCAGACGATGGCGACACCGAACGCGTAGGTGTGCAGCCAGCCACGCATCCTGGGTTTGCCGAGGTCGACCGGGCGCAGGCGGGTCTCGGTGTTCACTGTCACGCCCTCCAGGTTACGGTACCGTAGGTTACTCGCAAGTATTGTTGCGTCGTCGAGTTGGTGTTCCTTGACTATGGTGACGGTCATGCAGATCCGCACCGTCGGGACATCGGCACTGCTGATCGAGGTCGATGACCCGCTGGCGTGGTTCGCCGCACTGGACGCCGAGCGGGCCGCCGGTCGACTCGACGTCACCGACATCGTCCCCGGTGCCCGCACCGTGCTGCTCGACGGGGTGGCATCGGTCACCTCCCTCGCAGCGACCCTGCGCGACCGGCCACCACCCGCGCCCACGTTCGTGGCGGACGACGACCTGGACATTCCGGTCACCTTCGACGGGCCGGACCTCGGCGGCGTAGCCGCGCACGTCGGCCTCTCCACCGAAGCTGTGGTCGAGGCCCTGACCAGCGCCACGTTCAGGGTGGCGTTCGGCGGGTTCGCGCCCGGGTTCGCCTACCTGAGCGGCCTGCCCTGGTCCGTGCCGCGCCTCGACAGCCCACGCCCGCGCGTCCCGGCCGGCTCGGTCGCGCTCGCCGCGGAGTTCGCCGGGATCTACCCGACCGCGTCGCCCGGCGGGTGGCAGCTCGTCGGCCGCACCGACACCGTCCTGTTCGACATCGACCGGACCCCACCGGCACTGCTCACCCCGGGCCGCACGGTCCGGTTCGTGGCCGTCGCATGACCGTCCCGCAGGGCAGCGGAGGTGGCGGCATGACCGGCCCGCAGCGGAGCGAGGAGCTGGTCATCATGGGTGCAGCCCTTGGGTCAGGCCGGTGCCGGAGCGCAGCGGAGGTGGCGGCATGACCGGCACGATGCTCGTCGAGGTCGCCGGACCGCTGACCACCCTGCAGGACCTCGGCCGGCCCGGCTTCGCGCACCTCGGCGTGCCCCGCTCCGGTGCCCTCGACCAGCCCGCCCTCCTGCTCGGCAACCGGCTGGTCGGCAACCCCGCCACCAGTGCCGGCCTGGAGATCACGTTCGGCCCGTTCACCGCGACGCTGCCCTTCGCCGGCACTCTCGCGTTCACCGGGGCCGCGGCGCCGCTGCGCGTCGGTGGGCGGCCCGCGCCGATCAACGCCCCCGTCGCCTTCCGCCCCGGCGACCGCGTCGAGATCGGGCCGGCCGTCGCGGGCCTGCGTGGCTACCTCACCGTTGCCGGTGGTTTCGTTGCGCCACCGGTGCTGGGAAGCCTCGCCACCGACACCCTTTCGGCGCTCGGTCCACCCGTCGTCCGGGCCGGTGCCGTCCTCGCCCTGGGCATCCCGGCCGGCGACCCATCCACTGTGGACGTGGCACCCCGCCCCGCGATCGGCGGCCCCATCACCCTCGGCCTCACCTGGGGTCCCCGCGACGACTACTTCAGCGGCACGGCGGGGCTGCTCGCCGGTTCGTACACCATCGGCAATGACAGCAACAGGGTCGGTGCCCGCCTGGTCGGCCCCGCTCTCACCCGTGCCCACCAGCGCGAACTCCCCAGCGAAGGGATCGTCCTCGGCGCCGTGCAGGTCCCCGCCTCCGGCCAGCCGCTGATCTTCCTCGCCGATCACCCCACCACCGGCGGCTACCCGGTCGTCGCCGTCGTCGACCCCGGCGATCTGCCACTGCTCGCGCAGGCCCGCCCGGGCGATACCGTTCGTTTCCGTGGACCTCAACAGTGACCTCGGCGAAGGCTTCGGCATCTGGACCCTCGGCGACGACGACGCCCTCCTTCCGATCGTCACCAGCGCCAACGTGGCCTGCGGCTTCCACGCCGGCGACCCGATCACGATGCGCCGGGTCTGCGCCCGCGCTTCTGCCCTCGGCGTCCGGATCGGCGCCCAGGTCAGCTACCGCGACCTGGCCGGCTTCGGCCGCCGGCGGATCGACGTCGACCCCGCGACCCTGACCGACGAGCTGCGCTACCAGATCGGCGCCCTGTCGGCGTTCGGCCCGATCGCCTACGTCAAGCCGCACGGCGCCCTGTACAACACCGCCGCCGTCGACGCGGACCACGCCTCGGCCGTCGTCGCCGCCGCGGCCGCCTGGGAGCTGCCGGTGCTGTGCCAACCGGGGTCGGTCCTTGCCGGGCTCGCGGCGGAGGCCGGCCTGCGGGTGGTCGGCGAGGGCTTCGTCGACCGCGGTTACCTGTCCGACGGCCGCCTCGTCCCGCGCGGCGCCGAGGGCGCGGTCCTCACGGACGTCGACGCGGTGGCCTCGCGGGCCGTCCGGATGGCCCGCGACGGGGAGGTCGTCGCGGTCGACGGGTCGGTGCTGTCGGTGCCCTTCGAGTCGCTGTGCGTCCACGGCGACACCCCGGGCGCGGTGGCCATGGCCTCCGCGGTCCGCGCGGCACTGCTGGCCGCCGGCCTGCCCCTGACCCCGTTCGCCTGACCCGCGTTCGCCTGACCCGCGTTCGCCTGACCCGCGTTCGCCTGACCCGCGTTCGCCTGACCCGCGTTC
>NZ_BONQ01000085.1 GCF_016862795.1 Dactylosporangium siamense
GTTCGCCTGACCCGCGTTCGCCTGACCCGCGTTCGCCTGACCCGCGTTCGCCTGACCCGCGTTCGCCTGACCCGCGTTCGCCTGACCCCTCCAAAGATCACGGAACTCCGATAGCGCCCCTCGAAGTTCCGTGATCACGGCCGGCCGGTCAGGGAGTCTTGTCGAGACCGCGAAGCACCAGCGGCAGCCGCACGGCGCCGTCCTTCACCACCCGGATCGGGACGCCCCAGTCCTGGCGGGTCAGGTGGCAGGCCGGAAACTCCGCGTCGATGTCGCAGGTCGCGGCCTGGGCGACGACCTGCAGGACGCCCTCGGCGACGTCCGGCGACAGGACCAGCCGGCGCTGCAGGCTCTGCGTCACGCCCGCGCCCTCCAGCAGCAGCTCCGGCGGCGAGGCCGACACCTCCAGGCGGGTCGACGGGCCGAACGACTCGTCGAGCTTCTGCCCCGGCGCCGGCTCGAAGATCAGGTCGAGCTCGACCTCCCCGGGGGCGAGCATCGTCGAGGGGCGCTCGGTGCGGTGCCGCACGCCGGCGACGTCGACACCCGCCGCGGCGAGGGTGCCGGGGGCGAGGCGGACGAGCCGGTGCGCGCCGGACTCGACGACCACGATGTCACCGGTCGGGGTGAGCACCAGGTCGCTGGGTTCCTTGAGGCCTTCGACCACCGTGGTCACGACGTCGTCGGCGATCCTGCGAACGGCGCCGTTGTACGTGTCAGCCACGAGCACGCTGCCGTCGGCCAGGGCGAGCAGGCCGAGCGGGTGCTGCAGCAGCGCCTGGTCGGCGGGGCCGTCGACGTGGCCGAAGTCGAAGAGGCCCTGCCCGGTGACGGTCGACATCCGGCCGTCCTCGATGCGACGGATCGCGCTGGACTCGCTGTCGGCGATCCACAGTCTCGTGCCGTCCGGAGCCGGGGACAGGCCGGACGGCTGCGCCATCCACACCTCGTGCAGCGGGCCGTCCCGCAGCGCCTCGACGGTCGTGCCCGCGTACACACCGGCGGTGCGCTGCGCCGGGTTGAACCACCACAGCTGGTGGATGCCGGCCATCGCGATCACGACCCGGTCGTCGAACCACGCCACGTCCCACGGCGACGACAGGTCGACGGCCAGGGAGTCGTGCGTGTCGAAGTCGACGGTGCCGCGCCACTGCCGCCCGCTGCCCGCGACGGTGGTGACCTCGCCGGTGGCGAGCTTCAGGCCACGCAGCAGATGGTTGACGGTGTCGGCGATGACGACGTCGTACCCCGCGATCCCGGCGATGTGCGGCGGCAGCAGGCACAGCCCGCCCGGCTCGGAGAACTCGGGATCCGTGCCGTCCTTGCGGCCGCGCTGCCCGGTGCCGATGCGCCGGATCAGCGTTTCGTTGTCGGCGTCGAGCTCGACCAGCGACTGGTGCGTCGAGTCCGAGACCAGGAAGTGCCCGTCGGCGAGGGCGAGCGCCTTGCCGGGGAACCGCAGCACGGTGTCGTCGACCTTCGGCGCGGCGTGCGGGGCGTTCCCGCGGCGCAGCGTCCCTCTCGCCTCGTGGACCCGGACGAGTTCCTCGATCAGTCGCGCCAACCCCTCGGCGTGGCCCTCCCCGGCCATCGTCGCCACGACGTAGCCCTCGGGGTCGATGACCGTGAGCGTCGGCCAGGCCTTCGACGCGTACTGCTGCCACATGTCCATCTCGGGGTCGTCGAGCACGGGGTGGTCGACCCCGTACCGCTCGACGGCGGCCGCGAGCGCGGCGGCGTCCTTCTCGTGCTCGAACTTCGGCGAGTGCACGCCGATGGTCACCAGCACGTCGGCGTAGCGCTCCTCCAGCGGGCGCAGCTCATCGAGCACGTGCAGGCAGTTGATGCAGCAGAAGGTCCAGAAATCCAACAGGACGATCTTGCCCCGCAGGTCGGACAGGGTGAGTCCGTCGGTGTTGAGCCATCCCCGCCCCCGGAGTTCGGGAGCGCGGACGCGGGCCTTGAGCAGTGGCGACTGCGCCGGGTCGGTCATGCCTCCCAGTCTGCCCGGAGCCCTGGCCCGCTTCGGGGCCAGGGCCGGTGCGTCACTGCCGGTGCGTCACTTCGCCGCGGTGGGGCGCAGGCAGAGGACCTCGTCCTTCTGGCCCTTGTGCTGCAGCACGACGTACGGCTGGCTGGCGTCCGAGCAGCTCTCCGGCTTCTCGACCTTCTGCACGATGGTGAACGCGTCCTTGTCCGAGCAGCTGGCCTTCTTCGCCGAGTCGCCGTCCTGCTTCACGCACGAGTTGACCGCGAAACTGGTGCTGCCGGCGTTGTTGAGGGCCACGACGATGCCGGTGCCCGCGACCGCGAGCAGGAACACGACCACCACCACGACCAGCCCGAGGACGAGTCCGCGCTTGCTCTTCGGTGCGGCCGGCGGCGTCGGTACCCCCGGATCCCCGCCAACTGGTGCCCCCGCCTGCGGCGGTGCGTCGCCCGGCATCGTGACGAGATCGCTGTAGTGCGGACCGGGCGGCGCGGCGCTGGGCACCGAGGCCTGGTACACGCCGGTGGCCGGGGGTGGTGCCGCCTGGTAGATGCCGGCGGCGGGCGGGCCCGAGGCCGGGGCGTTGGCGGCGGGCGGCGCGGATGCCTGGTAGATGCCGGTCGCCGGCGGGGCCGACGTCGGGTACGTGGCCGGCGGCGCGGATGCCTGGTACATGCCGGTGGCGGGCGGCCCGGAGGCCGGGGGCGTGCTCACCGGAGGGGCGCTCACCGGCGGGACCGATACCTGGGCGCGGGCGGCGTACGAGCCCGCCGGCGGGATCTTGCCGAGGTTCGGCGTTGCCGGGACCGCGCCCGCGGGCGGGTTGCCGTACGGGCTGGACTGGGCGCCGTCCCCGGTCGGGGTGCCGTACGTGGCGGGCGGTCCGGAGGCCGGCGCGGTGCCGTACGAGGCGGGCGGGGCCGAGGTCGGCGGCGCGGAGGTCGGCGTGCCGTACGTGGCCGGCGGGGCTGAGGTCGGCGGCGCCGAGGTCGGGCCACCGGCCGCCGGTGGGGCGGAGGTGGGGACCTGGGCGGTGCCGTATGACGATGGCTGGCCCGATGCCTGCGGCGGGGCGGACGTGGGCGGCTGGATGGACCCCGGGACCTGGGCGCTGCCGGAAACCTGAGCGGTGCCGTAGGTCCGCGCGCTGCCGGAGACCGGGGCGGCGGAGACGGGGGCGTTGCCGAACGAACCGGGGACCTGTGCCGAACCGGGGATCTGCGCCGCGCCGGACGGTCCGCCGGACGCCGGATACCCGGGGACCTGGGCCGAGCCCGGGGCCTGAGCGGCGCCGGACGGTCCGCCGGATGCTGGATACCCGGGGACCTGGGCCGAACCGGCCGGGCTGCCGGATGACGGGTATCCCGGGACCTGGGCCGAGCCGCCGGGCGGGGTGTCCCCGGTCTGTGCCGCTGGGGTGAAGCCGGGGAAGCTGCCGGGAGGGCCGGCGGGCCCGTTCGGTGGCGGTGGCACGCGGGCCGGAAGCGGGCTGGGCGGCGGCGCGAACGGTCCGGCCGGCGGGAACGGCCCGGGGCGGGCCGGCTGCTCGTCGTGCTCGGCGGCCTCGTCGCGCTCGGTGGCCCTGGGGATCTCGGCGGGCGGGAACGCGGGCGGCGCGGCGGCGGCGAACGGAACCGCGGCGGCGGGCGGCGCGGCGGCGGGCGGGAACGCGGGCGGTGCGGCGGCGGGCACGACCGGCGGCGGGGAAACCGGTGCGACGGGGGAGCCATACGTCCCCGGCGTGGGCGGTGTGGCCGGGGCCGGCGGCTGGACAGGAGGCCTGGTCGGCATCGGGACCGACGCGGTGGCTCGCACGGTGCCGGCCGGTGGCGTGCCGGGCGGGGGTGAGCTCGGCGCGCTCGCCGCACTCTCGTCCGCTTCGGACGGGTGGGGCTGGTCGGACGTCATCGTGCCTCCTGTGGGTCAGACCCTTGCGACCGTAGTCGACCCGAACCGTACATGGCAGAGCGGAGGCTCAGGTTCGCACGAGCTGCGCACCCAGAATAGGTGAACACAGCAGCCGCCCCGGTCCGGGGAGGGTTCGGACCGGGGCGGCTGGGGGTGTGACGACCTGCGGGGTGTGGAGCGATGGGCTCAACTTCGGCTGAGCATGGCGTGGAGTTCGTCGCGCAGGGCGCTCGACGGGTTCTTGGCGATGGCGCGCTCGATGGCGTCGGCGCGGCGGGCGGCGTTGCGGCGGGCGCGGTAACGCTCCATGAAGGTGCTCACGGCTGGCTCCTTGGGATGTAAGGACGAGGCTTGGTACCCGTTCATTACACGCCTACGGAAAGATCCATAGCCAGCGAATAGCAAGTGATGCGGCGCACCTGCCGACGATTCGAAGGGTGCGGGCTGCGTAAACGCCCAGTTCGTCGGCCATATGACAGTGGCCCGGCGCATCCGCGCCGGGCCACCTGCCGTGAATTGGACTGCTAGCTCCAGGCCAGCAGGGACCCCTCGGGGTCCTCCAGGAAGGCGCCGACGTCGCGCAGGAACTTCGAGCCCAGCTCGCCGTCGATGATCCGGTGGTCGAACGACAGGCCGAGCGTCGTCACCTGGCGGATCTTGATCTTGCCCTTGTGGACCCAGGGCGTGTCGCGGACGGCGCCGAACACCAGGATCGCCGATTCGCCGGGAGGCAGGATCGGGGTGCCGGTGTCGATGCCGAACACGCCGACGCTCGTGATCGTGAACGTGCCGCCACTCATCGCCGCCGGGGAGGTCCTGCCCTCGCGGGCGGTGGCGACCAGGGCGTTGAGGGCGTCGGCGAGCTCCCGGGTGCTGAGCGCGTCGGCGTCCTTCACGTTGGGCACGATCAGGCCGCGCTCCGTCGCCGCGGCGATGCCGAGGTTGACGAAATGCTTGACCACGATCTCGGCGCCGGTGGGGGAGCCCTGCCACGACGAGTTGACCATCGGGTGGCGCTTGAGCGCGACCAGAGCGGCCTTGGCGACCATGAGCAGCGGGGACACCCGCACGTCGCGCCAGTCCCGCTTGGTCTTGAGCCGTTCGAGCGCCTTCATCGAGCGGGTGACGTCGACCGTCAGGAACTCGGTGACGTGCGGCGCGGTGAAGGCGCTGGCCACCATGTTCTCGGCGGTCAGCTTCCGCACGCCCTTGACCGGGATCCGCTCCTCCCGACCGACCCTCGCCGGCGCGGCGGCCGCGGGGGCCACGGAACCGGCGGTGCCGGCCGGCTCGGAGGACACGGTCAGCACGTCGTCGCGCGTGATCGAGCCGTTCGGGCCGGTGCCGGCGATGCCGACCAGGTCCACGCCCAGGTCGCGGGCGAGCTTGCGGACCGGGGGCTTGGCCAGCACGGAACCTTGCGGGGTCCTCGTCGGGGGCGCTGGGTCTTCCTCGACCACGGGAGCCGGCACGTGCGTTGCGGGAGGCTCGCTCTGTATCAAGGCTGCAGTTGTCGTTGCAGTTGTTCTTGGCCGGCGTTTCGCGGCGCCGGTTTTCGGACCGTAGCCGACGAGGACGGCCGTGCGGCCACCCGGTGCGGGACCGCCGATCATGCCGGGTTCGACCGGTGCGTCACCGGCGATGTCGACGGCGGCCAGGGACGCGGCGGAAGGCGCCGGAGCGGCGTTTCCCGGGTCGGTGTCGATCGCGATGATCGTGGCGCCGACCTCGACCATGGTGCCCTCGGGGTGGAAGATCTTGGCGACCTGGCCGGCCCACTTGGCCGGGATCTCGACCGCCGCCTTCGCGGTCTCGACCTCGACGATCGGCTGGTTGAGCTCGATCGTGTCGCCGACGTTGACCAGCCACTTGAGGATTTCACCCTCGGTGAGGCCTTCGCCAAGATCGGGAAGGTTGAACTCTTTGACCGTCACTGCGCGTCCCCTTAGAACCCGAACGAGCGGTCGACGGCGTCGAGCACCCGGTCGAGGTCGGGCAGGTACTCCTCCTCGACGCGGGCGGCCGGATACGGCGTGTCGAACCCGGTGACCCGCAGGACCGGCGCCTCGAGGGAGTAGAAGCACTCCTCGGTGATCCGGGCCGCGATCTCCGAGCCGAGACCCAGGTTGCCGGGCGCCTCGTGCACGACGATCGCGCGGCCGGTGCGCCGCACCGACTCGTAGACCGGGCCCATGTCGAGCGGGGAGAGCGTGCGCAGGTCGATGACCTCCAGCTCGCGCCCGTCCTCGGCGGCGGCCGTCGCGGCGTCCAGCGCGGTGCGGACCATCGGCCCGTAGGCGAGCACGGTGGCGTCGGTGCCGGTGCGCGCGACCCGCGAGACGTGCAGCGGTGCGCTCGCGGTGTCGACGTTGACCTGGCCCTTCTCCCAGTAACGGCGCTTGGGCTCCATGAAGATGATCGGGTCGTCGGACTCGATCGACTGCTGGATCATCCAGTACGCGTCGTCGGGGTTGGAGCAGGAGACGACCTTGAGCCCCGCGGTGTGCGCGAAGTAGGCCTCGGGCGACTCGGAGTGGTGCTCGACCGCGCCGATGCCGCCACCGAACGGGATCCGGATGACGATGGGCAGGCTGACCTTGCCCTGCGAGCGGTAGTGCATCTTCGCGACCTGGGACACGATCTGGTCGTAGGCCGGGTAGACGAACCCGTCGAACTGGATCTCGCACACCGGCCGGTAGCCCCGGATCGCGAGGCCGACGGCGGTGCCGATGATGCCGGACTCGGCCAGCGGCGTGTCGATGACGCGCTCGTCACCGAAGTCCTTCTGCAGGCCGTCGGTGATGCGGAAGACGCCGCCGAGCTTGCCGACGTCCTCGCCCATGATGAGGACCTTGGGGTCGCGCTCCATCGCCCGGCGCAGGCCGGTGTTGAGCGCCTTGCCGATCGTCAGGGTCTCGGCCATCAGTGCCCACTCCCCTCGAACGACGCCATGTACGTGCTGAACTGCTCCCGCTGCTGGTCGAGCTCGGGTGAGCCGTGCGGGTAGACATGGTCGAACAGGGAACGCGGGTCCGGGTCCGGCATGGTGAGGACGCGTTCGCGCAGGTCGACGGCGGCGACCCGGGCCTCCTCGTCGACCGCGGCGAAGAAGTCGTCGCCGGCGATGGCCTGCTTGTCGAGGAACGCCCGCAGCCGCTTGATCGGGTCCTTGGCCTGCCAGGCCTCGACCTCGCTGGCGATCCGGTAGCGCGTCGGGTCGTCCGACGTGGTGTGGGCGCCCATCCGATACGTGTACGCCTCGATCAGCGACGGCCCCTGGCCGTGGCGGGCGTCGTCGAGGGCCTTGCGGGTGACCGCGTAGCAGGCGAGCACGTCGTTGCCGTCGACCCGCAGGCCGGGGAAGCCGAAGCCGCTGGCCCGGTGATACAGGGGGACGCGCGTCTGCCGCTCGAGCGGCTCGGAGATCGCATACTGGTTGTTCTGGCAGAAGAACACCATCGGGGCGTTGAAGACCGAGGCCCAGATGAACGCCTCGTTGACGTCGCCCTGGCTGGTGGCACCGTCGCCGAAGTAGGCGATGACGGCCTCGCCGTCGTCGGAGCCGACCTTGCCGTCCTTGCCGACGCCCATCGCATATCCGGTCGCGTGCAGGGTCTGCGCGCCGATGACGATCGTGTACATGCCGAACTTGAACTCGTTGGGGTCCCAGGCGCCCTGGTCGACACCGCGGAACAGGCGCAGCGGCATGATCGGGTCGATGCCGCGGCAGTAGAGCACGCCGTGCTCGCGGTAGGTCGGGAACGCCATGTCCTGCGTGCGCAGGGCCCGGCCCGAGCCGACCTGCGCCGCCTCCTGGCCCAGCAGGCTCGCCCAGATGCCGAGCTCACCCTGGCGCTGCAGGGCGGTCGCCTCGGCGTCGAGCTTCCGGACCACGACGAGGTCGTGGTAGAGCGAGCGGTATTCCTCGTCGGTGAAGTCGACCGTGTAGTCGGGGTGTTCGACCCGATCTCCTTCAGGGGTGAGCAGCTGCACGAACGCGGGTTCAGGCGCGGCCCGTGTCGTGTGCGTCCGGGCCTTTGCGTCGCCCTTCGCCATCCGTTTCTCCCTGTCGTCTCTCGCGTCGGCAGTGGGGGTAACCCTGCCGCGCAGCGGGGGTGGCTGCTACGCGGCGGCCCTGTTGAGGCCGGCGCGTCGCGGTGGGTGTGAGTGGATCACGCCCGGGAGCCGGCCCTGGGGCTCAGTCGCAGGGTATGCGGACGCTACAGCCCCGTTG
The DNA here is from genome assembly GCF_016862795.1 of Dactylosporangium siamense. Lineage (GTDB taxonomy): Bacteria > Actinomycetota > Actinomycetes > Mycobacteriales > Micromonosporaceae > Dactylosporangium > Dactylosporangium siamense. Next base: position 8,133 of record NZ_BONQ01000085.1, read on the forward strand.
CCGGTGTGTGTCCAGCATCGCAGAAGGCGTGTCGATCGACACCATGGAGTCCGGGTTCCACGGGGTACCAAGGTCGGAAAATCCCTCCAGAACGGGCAGATCCTCGTCCGGTGCGTGGCAGTTAGTCCTAAGAGCTTCGTTCTGCATTCCCCCGCACACTGGAGCACCCACGTTGGATTCCGATGTCCGTACCCACCGCATACTGTCGACGAACCGCCGTCCGCTGCTGATTTCCGCCCTGCTCGTGGCCCTGACCTCGGTGCCGACCTTGATCGTGGTCGCCGCCGGCAGCGCCTCGCTGGACGTGGCGCCGTCCGTCCGGACGCCCATCGTCGCCGAGCCGCGGCCCGGTCCGCTCGTGCTCGCCCCGACGCCCAGCAGTGGGCTGCGCAGCACCGGGGTGCCGTCGATCGCCGGCCAGCCGACCGCGCCGCTGCCGCCCGCCACCGTGGTCAAACCGCGCGCCACCGCCCGCACCTCAGGTGGTTCGGGTGGCGGTTTCTCCGTCGGTACGGCCAGCAAGGCGCCGACGTCCGTCCCCGCGCCGGAGGTGCAGGCGCCTTCTGTTGTGCGACCCCCTGCGTCTCAGCCGCCCGTGTCTCCGCCTCCTGCGACGCAGCCGTCGCCCACCGGGACCCCGATTCAGAACAAGGCGTGGCCGGGCTGGGACGGCAAGCTCAAGGGGAAGCCGGAAGCCGTGAAGCACCACGGCGGTCATCGATCCCGAAAGGGGTCGGCCGATCAGTCAGACCTGGCGGACTGCTCGCCGTCCGAGGTGTGACGGTCAGCGGCCGGCGCGCGTGTTGGAGTTGCGGGTCACCACGGCCCAGGCGGTGGAGAACGGCTTGCACGGCCAGTGCGCGCAGCCGGCCGCGCAGCGGGTGACCTGCTGGACGCGCAGCGCCTGGTGACGGGCCACCAGGCGGCGGGCATCGGTCACGGCATGGTCGTAGATGACGGCCATCAGACCCCCTGCACCGCGGGTGCGGTCCACAGGATGCGGGCGGGATACAGCAGCTGAGCGGTCGCGAGCGCGGCCTCCGCGGACTGGAAGACGGCGATTTCGGACTTCCCGTTGCCCAGGCGCCAGGTGAGCACGGCCTGATCCGGCAGCTCGTGACCCCATGCGACGACCTGGGGATGGTCGTCATCGAAGGGATCGGCGACAATGCCGAAGAGTCGCGGCGCGCCTTCGAGCAGGATCACGTCGTCTTCGATCACGACGGATCTCCCTCCGGCCGAGGAACCATCTGACCGCCTCAGAATGCATGTGCAGGTTTCCCGGGGCAATACGTTCCGTCAAACTTGAGTAGAGCAACCCAATCGCTCACTGACCGACATGCTTGCGCGGCAACCCGGTAACGGACACACTCGTCTTGAGTAATGGAGGTGAGCCGTGTCCCACGCGCACAGCCCCACGTTCCCCCGCTTCCAGTTGGGCAAACAACTCCGACGGCTGCGCGAGCAGGCAAGACTCACCACGGAGGACGTCGGCCTGCAACTCGACTGCTCGCCCAGCACGATCAGTCGCATGGAAGGCGGGAAGGTCGGCATCCGCCGGAGCACGCTCGAACAGTTGCTCAAGATTTACGACGTTGATGATCGTGATCTGACCGAGACATTGATCGCGCTCGCGAAGGAAGGCAAGACCCGGGGCTGGTTCGCCCGCTTCGGCGACCTTCCCAGCCACTACTCCCGATACATCGGCCTCGAGTCCAACGCGATCGAGATGCGTGACTACGAGGCGCTGGTGGTGCCCGGTCTGCTGCAGACGGAGGAGTACACGCGGGCGCTGCTCGCCGCCGCGTCCCCCTCCGGTGAGCCGGACGACGCCGTCCAGGCACACGTCAGCGCCCGCCGCGAGCGCCAGGAGCTGCTCACCAGGGCCGATGATCCACTGCAGTTCATCGCGGTCCTCGACGAGAGCGTCATCCGGCGTCTCATCGGCGGGGCCGACGTCATGCGGTCGCAGCTCAAGCACCTGGCCGACATGGGCCGGGCGAGGAACGTGACGGTCCAGATCCTTCCGTTCAGCGGAGGGGCCTATGCCGGCATGGCTGGGTCGTTCGCGATCCTCAAGTTCCAAGGTGCACCAAGTGTCGTGTATGCCGAAGCCATGGCAGGGGACATCTACCAGGAAGCCGGAGATGTCCAGCGGTATCACGACGTGTTCGAAAGTCTGCGAGCCGCCGCGCTCAGCCCATTCGAATCGGTCAAGTTGATCGACTCCGCGGTAGCTGAGACGGCCTGACAACGAAGGAGTGCGCAGATGGCTGCGCTGAACGAGCGGTGGCACAAGCCCACCCGAAGCGGTAACAACGGACAGTGCGTCGAAGCGCGGTTTGTCGACGGCGTCGTCGAGGTCCGCAACTCCAACGCCCCGGACGCGGGATCGGTGTGCTTCACCCGCGCCGAATGGGAGACCTTCATCGCGGCCGTCGACACCGACGGTGAATTCCGCCTGCCGTAAAAGACTCAGCAAGCAGCGAAGGGACCGCCCCGACCCGGCGGTCCCTTCGTCGTTTCAGCTGCGAGCCGTTCCTGATGTTATCGCCAACAGCTTGGATCAGTAACCTTTCGGGCGCGATCCGCGTGATGCAACAAAAGGCGTGAAACGGTCAGTGGGCGGCCGTCAGGGTGCAATACCGCGATGTGGGTGTCGCGGAGCGTCGCACCGGAGTAAGCATGGATACATGGCGACTGTTCGCGCAGCTGGCGGCGTGGGTGGCGGCGTCGCGACGCTGCAGCCGACGATCCGTGCGTACCGACCGACGGACCATCGAGAGTGCCGCCACTTATGGGCGGAGTTGACCGAGGAACATCACCATCTCTATCCCGCCGCGCCACCCGTCGGTGGTGATCCGGGTGCCGCGTTCGAGGAGTACCTCACCCGGCTCGACCTGTCCGGCATGTGGGTCGCCGAGATCCTGGGCGTCGGGGTGGTCGGCATGGTCGGGCTCATCCTCGACGGCCGGGGCGGCCAGGTCGAGCCGCTGGTCGTGGCGTCGGCGCGGCGCGGCGAGGGGATCGGCCGGGCGCTGCTGGAGCACGTCGCCGACCAGGCCAGACGGCGAGGGCTCGGGCAGCTGAGCATCTCGCCGGCGGCGCGCAACCTGGACGCGATCCGGTGCCTGCACGGGGCCGGGTATGACGCCCTTGCCAGGGTCACGCTCGCGATCGACCTGCATCCGGACGGGCAGGACTGGAGGGACGGGATCGACCTGCACGACCAGCGATTCCGTTTCTAGGTCTGGCTGGCTTCGTGCTTCTGGGTCGGTCTGGTTCTGTGCTTTTGGATCGGTCTGGCTTCGTGCTTCTGAGTCGGTCTGGCTTTGTGCTTCTGGGTCGGTCTGGCTTTGTGCTTTGTGGGTCTGGCTTGCGTTGTCAAGCGTCGGTTTCCGGCTGTGGATCGAAACGGGCGTTATCCACAGCCGAAAACCGCTAGTTCCCGTGCGTGGCGGCAACCGCCAGGCTCGGATGCATGACGACCGCGACCTCCACCATCGCCCAGCCCCGGCTGCGGCTGCGCACCCCGGAAGACATCCTGGCCGGCACGCCGTATCTGTTCGGATTCCACCCGTCCGACAGCATCGTGGCCCTCGGCGTGCGCGGCCGCCGGCTCCGCTTCCACCTGCGCGACGATCTGCGTGACCAGTGCGAGGACCTCGACACCCTCGCCGAGGGCTATGCGGACATGTTCCACCGCCAGCACGTCGACCACGTCGTGCTGATCGGCTACGGCCCACCCGGGCGCGTCGAGCCGCTCCTGCTCGCCACCGCGGCCGCGATGCGCCGCCAGGGCGTCGCCGTCCACGAGATGCTCTGGGCACACGAGGGGCGCTACCGCTCCCTCGTCTGCGACTCGGCCTGCTGCGGCCCGGCGGAGGGCGTGCCGTATGACGTCACCGCCTCGGCGATCGCGGCCACCGCCACGCTCATCGGGATGGTCGCGCTGCCAGACCGGGCCACCCTCGTCGACAGCCTCGCCGCACCGACCGGCGCCGCCCTCGACACGGCCGAGCGCGCGGCCCGGGACGCCCAGGCCCGGCTCGCCCGGTCCGCCGACACCCCGGCCGACGGCCTCGCCGCCCTCGACACGGCCCTGCGACGCACCCGCGCGGGCGGCCGGCTGACCGACGAGGAGGTCGCCTGGATCGCGTTCCTCATCCACAGCCTGCCCCTGCGTGACGAAGCCTGGATGCGCATCGACCGCGACGGCGAGCCCGACCTCGAGGTCCACGAGCGCCTCTGGACCGACGTCCTGCGCCGCTGCGCCCCGACGTTCGCCGCGCCCGCCGCGATGCTGGTCTCGTATGCCGCCTGGCGCTCCGGCAACGGTGTGCGCTCCCGCATCGCCGCCGAGCGTGCCCTGGATGCCGACGCGGACTACAGCGCCGCCAAACTCATGACCGAGATCCTGGACCGGGGGCTGTCGCCGCAGTCGCTCCCGCCGATCGTGCGACGGGACCGGCGGCCTGCTCCAGCCCGACGACGCGTTGCGCGCCGGCGTAAACGTTGAAGGTCTGCCCCCGCAGAAAGCCGACCAGCGTCAGCCCGGCCTCCTCGGCCAGATCCACCGCCAGGGTGCTCGGCGCCGACACCGCCGCGAGCACCGGGATGCCGGCCATCCACGCCTTCTGGCACAGCTCGAAACTGGCCCGGCCACTCACCACCAGGACATGACCGGCGAGCGGGAGCCTCCCCTGCCGCACCGCCCACCCGACGACCTTGTCGACGGCGTTGTGCCGCCCCACGTCCTCCCGCAGGCAGACCAGCTTCCCGCCGGCCGTGAACAACCCCGCCGCGTGCAGCCCACCCGTCGTCCTGAAGGCCCGCTGCCCCTCCCGCAGCGCGTCCGGCAGACCGGCCAGCACCTCCGGCGCCACCCTGACCCCGTCCCCGACCACGTTGAAGAGCGACCGCGTCCGCACCGCGTCGATGCTCGCCTTCCCGCACACCCCACACGACGACGTGGTGTAGAAGTTCCTGGCCGGATCGACCGCCGGCGCCGGCACTCCGGCCGCCAACGCCACGTCGACGACGTTGTACGTGTTGGCCTCCTGATCACCGGCACACAACTGCGCCGTCCGCACGTCCTGCGCCGACCTGATGATCCCCTCGGTCAACAGGAACCCGATCGCCAGATCCAGGTCGTCCCCGGGCGTCCGCATGGTCACCGCCAGCGGCGGCCTGGCCGCCCCCGCCGCACCGACCCTGATCTCCAGCGGCTCTTCGGCCACGAGTGTGTCCGGCCCGACCGTCACGGCAACACCAACCGGCGACCCGTCCCCGTGCCCGTTCCCGGCCGCTGCCCCGTTCGCGGCCGCCGTCCCGTTCGCGGCCGCCGTCCCGTTCGCGGCCGCCGGGGCGTTCGCGGCCGCCGGGGCGACGTTCACCCGGGCGATCGTGCGTCGTTGCGTGACGCGTCCCATGGTCGGGCCTCCAGATCAGTGCTCACGTGGTTCAGCGCGCCGGGCGAGGGGTGCGCTCCTCGATACTCCCCAGTCGCTACCGACCTGACCACTGTTCCGCTCACTGGATCTTCAGTGGGTGCGGGGGCGGTGGTGCGAACTACGGTTCCGTTCCGCTGCTGTCGGTCGCTCGACCGGCACGGACCAGAACATCATCCGGGCCGCATCACCCCGCCATTGGTCAAGGTGGCTCGTCCTCGCTGAGTGGCGCGACAAACCGAATGACTTCCGGGGTCAGATGCCCGGGCGGTCCTTCGAGGTGTGGAGAAAGACCACCCCCGCGTGCCCGGCGCTGGATCCGGCGTTGCCGAGGCCCGGAGCAGCCGCTTCACCCGCTTTCCGCACTGGGAGTGGATCTTCCTGGTGATCGACGTCGCGGGCTGGCTGTCCGCGCAGCCCGTGCACGACTTCGATCACGCCTGCCTGCCCGCTCGCCCGACCCGCCCGACCCGCCCGATCGGCCGCGCGACAGGTGACGGTCTGGGCGACGGTCGCCGTGCCGGCGTCGGCGGAAGGGCCCGAGGTGTTGGTTGTCGGGTGCGGGCGTGTTCCGGTCGGCGGTACGTTCTGGGCATGCGGGCAGTCAGCACGTGGCCGGGGCTGACGGCCGTGATTCTTGCCGGTGGTGGTGGGACCCGGCTCGGGGGCAGGGACAAGCCGATGCTCGCCGTCGCCGGGGTGCCCATGCTGGACCGGGTGCTTGCCGCGCTGGACGGGGCCGGGCGGCGGATCGTGGTCGGGCCCGCGCGGGCCGGCCTGCCCGCCGGGGTGCTCACGGTCCGGGAGGAGCCGGCAGGTGCCGGACCGGCTGCGGCGACCGCGGCCGCGCTCACCCTGATACCGGGGGAAGCGCCGGGCGAGGGGTTGGACCTGGTCGGGGTGTTCGCGGCGGACCTGCCGCATCTCACGGCCGCGGCGGTTCAGGTGCTGGTCGGCGCGGTGGTCGGCGCGGCCGGCCGGGTGGACGGGGCGGTGTTCGTCGACGAGCGGGGGAAGCGGCAGCTGCTCTGCGGGGTGTGGCGGGGCGATGCGCTGCGGCGTGGGGTCGAGCGGCTCGGGGACCCGGTGGGCAGGTCGATGCGGGCGGTGTTCGACGGGCTGGTGGTTGCTGAGGTCAGGTGGGAGCAGGACGGGCCGTCGCCATACTTCGACTGCGACACGGACGAGGACCTGACCCGGGCAAGCGGTGCAGGCCAACCTGCCGTGCCAGCTGAGTCAGCCGTGCAAGCCGAGTCAGCCGTGCAAGCAGAGCAGAGAGTGGAGTGGTGATGGGCGGGAGTGCGGGGGACGAGGAGCTGGCGGCCTGGGTGGTGCGGGCCTGTGCTGAGCTCGGGCTGGAGCCGCTGGGTGTGGGGGAGCGGGACGCGATCCTCGACCTGGCCCGGGACGTGGCGCACCACGTGGTGCGGCCGGGGGCGCCGGTGACGGCGTTCCTGCTGGGAGTGGCGGTGGGGCGGGGGGCCGACCTGGAGGAGACGCGGGCGCGGTTGGCCGCATTGGTGAGTGGGCGCTGACCCGGGAGGTGCATCGTCTGGATAGGGTGAGGCCCGGGGGGATTGGAGGCGGTCATGGCGGATGATCAGGACTACGAGGCAGCGTTGTTCGACGATGAGGATCCCATCGGTGGGGACCTCAAGGAGAAGGTTGCTGAGGCCTGGCGCGACTTCGCGCGCCACCTGGTCGACGCGCTGCGCCAGCTCGACCCGGGCACGACGCTCGATCTGACGCTCGACCCGACGGCGTCCGGGACCGGTGACGCCGTCTACTCGGTGCAGGTGACCGGCGAGGACGGCGACATGCTCGCCGCGACCGCGGTCGGCAACGCTGACCTGCCCGCGGCGTATCGGCTCGGACGGACCGTCATCGCGGAGATCGTGGCGCTCGGGTGGTCGCCGCCAGGAGTGGTGGCGGGGTCGGGCGAGGCGTTCGGGCTGCGGGTGCCGAAGAGCGACGCGGTGCAGCTCAGCCGCCTGATCATGCGGACGTTGCGGGACATCTACGGCACGCCGCACCCCGCGTTCCTCACCTATCTGGCGCATGACGCGCAGGGCCTCGTGGCGGCGTTGCCGTCGCTGGGGGTCGCGCGGTCGCTGGCGTCGATCGTCGACACGGACGACGACGGGCCGGTCGCCGTGGTGCGCGCCAAGCACAACCATGAGGAGCAGGGCGACGATCTGCCCCTGCAGGACAAGGTGGTCACGGTCGTGGCCCGGCTGATGAAGACGACGCCGGAGGAGCTCACGATCGACCCGGACGGTGACATCGGCATCCGGTCGGGGTCGGCCATGGTGTTCGTCCGGGTCCGGGACAACCCGCCGCTGGTCGACGTGTTCTCGCCGATCCTGACCGAGATCGAGCCGACCGAGCGGCTCTACGTGAAGCTGTCCGAGCTCACCAATCGGATGCCGATCGGCCGGCTGTACTGCACCAACGACACGGTGTGGGCGTCGGTGCCGGTGTTCGGCCGGGACTTCCAGGCGACCCACCTGATGCTCGCCGTGCAGGTGATGACCGGGCTCGCGGACGAGCTCGATGACCGCCTGCAGGGCGAGTTCGGTGGCAAGCGCTTCTTCGGTGAGAACGATGCTCCGAGACAGGTTGAAGGCGAGCGCACGGGAATGTATCTCTAGCGCCGCGAGCGTTGCAGCGCCCGGGACACCCGGCCGAAGAGGTCGACGTCGCGGGTGCTCAGCAGCGTGACCTGCTTGCCGCGGTAGTCGGCGACCAGGGTGTGCTGCCGGGGCCAGCGCCGTGCGTAGATGAGCCCGACCAACCAGGTGATGGCCAGCGCGGACAGTGCGACCAGGACGACCGCGATGGAGCCGGTGGTCGCGACGGCGACGCCGAGCACGACGGTGTTCGCCAGTCCGATCGCGATGCACGCCCGCACGCCGGGGTGCAGGCCACCGGTGCCGTGCGTTGGACGCGTCAGCTCGGCGATCTCGTAGCGGCCGGTCTCGGTGGCGAAGACCCGGTCGGTCACCAGAATTCCGTGCTGGTTGTAGTGGACGACCGGTCGGGACTCGAACGACTGCGGTGCGAAGGAGTTCATGGGGTGCGCTCCCTTGATGCTGGTCGGCGCTCGGGTTGCGGGCGCTGACGCGACGAAAGAAGGAGGCGGCAACCGGCCACGGTGACGGCCGCCGTCCAGTGCCCTCTGGGGAAGAGGCACTTTTCGAAGCTCAAGCGTCGCCGTCGCCGGGTGAGGCGGATCATGCAGTCTCACCGGTAAGCTTCTGTCTCTATTGCGCATCAACTCTGTCGGAGATGCAAGTGCAGCTGTGTGCCGAAAGTTCTCAGCATTTGTGCGCGCATGCGGTACGGTGTGCATGATGTCGTCGAAGCCGAGCCCGACTCTGCTCCGTCGTCAGCTCGGGGCCGAGCTGCGACGGTTGCGTGAGGCTGCCCGGAAGACGGCGGCTGAGGTCGCCACCGAGCTCAAGTGGTCGGAATCCAAGGTCAGCCGGATCGAGACCGCCAACAGCAGCGTCCGTAACCCGGACCTGACCAAGCTCTTCGACCTCTACAAGACCTCTGAGGTCGATCGCACGCGTCTCACCGCCCTCGCTGCGCAATCGCGCCAACGGGCATGGTGGGAAGCGTATGGCGAAGCACTGCTCGGCGCCTATGAGACGTATATCGGGTTCGAATCCGAGGCGTCCGAGATCTTCATCTATGACGCGGTCGTTCTCAATGGCCTGATGCAGACGGTGGAATACGCCGGGGCAATCATCAATTCGGTGTCCGCCGGGGAGCGGCCCGACGTGGTGAATCAGCGGGTTTCGGTCCGGATGGCCCGACAGGCCGTCCTGACCCGGGATCCGCCGCCGAAGATCTGGGCGGTGCTCGACGAGGCGGTCCTGAGTAGGCCGGTGGGTGGCACCAGTGTCATGAAACGTCAGCTCATGAGGCTGATGGAGATCGCTGACCGGCCGACGGTCACGCTGCAGATGGTGCCCTTCGACCGCGGCGCGCACCGCGGGATCGACGGGTTGTTCACGATTCTCGAGTTTGCCAATGAATTAGAGCAGCCGCTGGTGTATTGCGACGGAATGACCGGCGGGGTGTTCCGCACACGATCCGAAGAGGTTCGACGCTACCTCATGGCGTTCGAATCGTTGCGCACTGTGGCCCTGAGTCACGCGGACACGCTGGAATATATCCAGCGGGCTATTCGCGCGTACGAGTAGGGCGAATCACGCTTTCCGCGAAGAATAGGATTTTGTCATGAGCATTGTGTGGCGTAAGAGCACGCGTAGTGGGGCCACCGGCTGCGTCGAGGTGCTGCTCGACCCCCGGGCCGTCGGCATCCGCGACTCGAAGGATGCCAACAGCCCGGAGATCTTCGTCGACCCGGCCGCGTGGCGGGCGTTCGTCCAGCACGTGACCGGAAACCAGTACACGACCGAAGTTCAGCGCTAGTCGAAGAAAAGCACGAAACCGAAAAATCGATCTAAAGCGCGATCCAGGCCTGTTCTGCCAGGGTCGCCGCGTCGGTGGCCTTCAGCCCCTGCTGCGACAGGGTCCACAGGGTGCCGCCGACGATCAGCGAGCGGCGAATCGTCGCGTAGCGACCGGGGTGGGTGATCGCACCCGCCTCGGTGATCGCCGTGTCGCTCACCTTCAGCACCACCACGCTCATGCTCTGCTGGCCCTCGCCCCACATGGGCACCGCGAGCAGACCGAGCGGAGCCCAGTACAGGAACGCGTGCGGGTCGTACTCGGCCTCCGAGTGACCACCCTTCTCCTGGTGCTGCGCCACCCGCGCCGGGTGCGCCGGGTCCCGCACGTCGAACAGCGACACCTGCATGCCCTGCACGCGGCCCTGCGCGTTGGCGTCCTGCCCCAGGCCCAGCAGCCGCCCGTCGCCGGCCGGATGCAGATACGCGGAGTAGCCCGGGATCTTCAGCTCCCCGACGACCTTCGGCGCGGCGGGGTCGCGCAGGTCGAGCGTGTAGAGCGGGTCGGTCTGCCGGAACGTCACCACGTAACCGGTGGTGCCGATGAACCGCACCGAATAGATCCGCTCGCCCTTGCCGAGGCCGTCGACCTTCCCGGCCTGGGTCAGCTGGCCGCCGTTGAGCCGCAGCACGTAGACCGCCGAAGACGTCGTGTTCTCCAGCGAGGTGGTCGTCGCGATGCGCAGGTGGCCGTCCCACTCCGACATCGAGTACTGGTTGAGCAGCCAGCCGGGCACCTCACCCGACGCCACGAACCGGGGGCGGCCGGCGCCGGCGATGTCGAACTTGAAGATCTGCGTCAGAGGCGGGCGCGGCGACATGGCGACCTTCTTGCGCACGGCGTCGGCCATGATCCGCCAGCGCTGGTCGTTGGCGATGTACAGGCCGGGCCCGTTGGCGTAGACCGTGTTCCCGTCGGCCACGACCGAGACCGGATCGCCGCCGCCGATTGCCGCGCCGCCCAGGTCGAACGTCAGGACCGTCAGCACCGAGGTGGCCGAGTACGTTTCCGGCCGGCTCACCGCGCCGCAGTCGACGCGGCCCTCGGTGCGCTTGCCGGCGCCGTCGACCGCCGTCCACTGCGGCAGCCACGCCTCGACCGGCGCCGCGTTGACCGCCGCACGGTTGGCCGCGATCCGGGCCTCGTCGGTGCCGAGCCGAGAGACGTCCGGAAACTTCACCTGCGGCTGGGAGGTCACCACGACCCGGGCCGTGCCACCGACCTGGCGGGCGTCGAGCAGGGCGCCCTCGATCGTGAACCGGCCGATCACCTTGGGCGCCCCGGCGAGGTCGACCAGCGTCACCTGGGCACCGGAGACGCCCGGACCCCCGACCGTGTCACCGTCGATCGACGCCTGGTAGTCCGATCCGAGCACCAGCGCCCGGTCCCCGGCCAGCAGCAGCTCGCCGACGTTGACGGGGCCCTTGCCGGTGCCGTCGGCGGAGGCGAGCGTCAGCGAGCCCGTCACGGTGCGGCTGGCGGCGTCGACCACCTTCAGCGACCCGTGCGCGAGCGTGACGATCCGCTTGCCGTCGGTCTTCACCAGGTCCGGCTCGTCGACGCCGGCCTCGTGGTTGTTGGTGCCCGAGTAGTCCTGGCCGGCGGCCGGCGCTGCGGCCTTGCCGCTGCCGGCGCTCCCGGAGCGCGACATCGCGGTGCTGTCGGCGATCCCGCCGTCGAACAGCCGGCCGCCGTAGCCGAAGCCCCACGGTCCGACGGCCTCCGCCGCGGCGCCGCGCAGCGAGGACAGCAGCTGCTCGCAGGAGTCGAACGCGACGAGCTTGAAAGCCGGAGCCGGACCGGCCGGCGCCGACGAGGACCCCGTGGAGGGCGTCTTGCCACCCGTACACCCGGAAAGCGCCATGCAAACGGCGCCCAACGCGACCAGCGTGCGTCTCATGCAGCCTAGGACGTGGCGGGTGTCGATCCGGTTCCCGCCCCGGTGACGACTTTGGGCGCGAGGCGCTCGACCAGTCGGGACAACACGATCATGCTGCGGGTCGACGTCACGAACGGCTCGGCGCGCAGCTTCTCCAGCGCCTCCTCCAGTCCGGCCATGTCCACCGCCCGCAGATGGACCAGTGCGTCGGCCTCACCGGAGATCGTGTAGGCGCCGACGACCGCCGGATGCCGTTTCGCGGCCGCCCGCAGCTGCTGCGGCGAGGTGCGCCCGGTGCAGAAGAGCTCGACGAACGCCTCGGTCGTCCAGCCCAACGCGTCGGGGTCGATCAGCGCCGTATAGCCGCGGATCACTCCCTGTGATCGAAGGCGGTCGACGCGTCGCTTGACCGCCGGCGCGGACAGCGCCACCACGGAGCCGATGTCGGCATACGACGACCGGGCGTCCTCCTGGAGCAACGCAATGATCTGCTGGTCGATCGGGTCGAGGCGCAACGATTCCCTCCTCGAAAGCAACTGTTCTCGCTGTTTTGTGTGCCTCCGCAAATCTACCGTTTGATCTCGTGACCCACGTCGAGCGGCTGCCGCGAGAGCGCACCTACCTGATGTCGCCACCCGAACACTTCGTGGTGGAGTACGCGATCAACCCGTGGATGGACGTCTCCACACCGGTCGACACCGAACTCGCCGTGAAGCAGTGGGAGGGCCTGCGCGAAACGCTCGTGCGGCTCGGTCACCAGGTGCACGTGCTGGCCCCGGAGGCCGGCCTGCCGGACATGGTCTACGCGGCCAACGGCGCGTTCTCCGTCGACGGCGTCGTCTACGGCGCGCGGTTCAAGTACGCCCAGCGCATCGCCGAGGCGGCCGCGCACCGGCGGTTCTACGAGCAGCAGGGCACCTGGAACTTCGTGGCGCCGGTGGAGACCAACGAGGGCGAGGGCGACTTCGCCTACCTGCCCGACGCGCTCGGCGGCGGCGTGATCCTCGCCGGGCACGGGTTCCGGACCGAGGTCGCCGCGCACTCGGAGGTGCAGGAGGTGCTCGGCCGGCCGGTGATCTCGCTGCGCCTGGTCGACCCGCGCTTCTACCACCTGGACGTGGCCCTGGCGTCGCTCGACGACCGCACGATCGTCTACTACCCGGGCGCGTTCTCCGCCGCCTCGCGGGCGGTGCTGGCGCAGCTGTTCCCGGACGCGGTCGTCGCCGACGAGGAAGATGCCCTGTCCTTCGGGCTCAACCTCGTCTCGGACGGCCGCCACGTGGTCCTCAACAGCGAAGCCACCGCCCTCGCGGCCAAGCTCCGCCAGGCCGGCTACGTGCCGGTCCCGGTGGAGTTGACCGAGCTCAAAAAGGGCGGCGGCAGTGTGAAGTGCTGCATCGCGGAGCTGCGGCCTTCAGCAGCGCGGCTGAGGCCCTAGGCGGTGGAGCTGCGGCTTCAGTCAGTGGAGCTGCGGCTTCAGGAACCGGACGGGGCCGGTGCCGGCATGGTAGCGGCCGATTGGACCAGCACGATCTGCGCCGTGTAGGTCGTGCTGGGCGTCGCCGCCGGGGTCGCGGCGCCGCCGTTGACCGTGATCGGGCCGCCCACCACCACGTCGGTGCCCGCCTGCAGCGCGCCCGGCTGCAGACTGTGGCGCTTGTCGAACACCTTGACGTTCTTCGCCAGGGTCCACGTCTTCATGTAGCCGTCCGCCGACCGGACCGTCAGTGACGTCTCCGTCGCCGCCGTCGCGGTGCCGTGCTGCATCGCGACCCGGACCGGGCCCTTCTTCGTCTGCACGATGCCCTCACCGTGCAACACGCCGGCGAGCATCTCGTGCTCGCTGGTCTGGCCCGACGGCGTCGGATCCGCCAGGGCGACCCCGGGTAGTGAGCCGATGACCACCAGGATCACGGCACAGAACAGCAAACCAATCCGTGAGCGTCGCATCGGGGTACCTCCTCGGAACTGGGCTGACGGGTGCTCTACCTCTGATCACCCGGCCCAAACTCAGAGGGGGACCGTGACCGTGAACCTCGCCCCACCCTCCGGTGCGTGCCCCGCCTCGATCCCGCCACCGAGCCGCCGGGCCAGCCGCGCCGCGAGCGCCAGCCCCAGCCCGCTGCCGACCTTGCGGGCCCCCTGGTAGCGACGGGACAGGGCACCCCGCTCGAACGCGACCGCCAGGTCGTCATCGGTGAACCCCGGCCCGCCGTCCCGGATCTCGATCGACGCCGACGACTGCTGCCACACCAGCGCCAGCACCACCGGGGCACCCGACGGCACGACCCGCAGCGCGTTCTCCAGCAGCCCGTCGACGATCTGCCGGATCCGGCCGGGGTCGGTGCGCGCCGGGATCGGCATCGGCGGCAGCTCCGTGCGCAGCAGCAACCCAGCCGCCGCGAGCCGCCCGCCCCACGCCTCGGCCGTCGACGCCACCAACTGCGTCAGGTCCACATCGATCACCTCGACCGGCAGGTCCGCCGCCTCGAGGCGGGCCAGCACCAGCAGGTCGGCGATCAGCCGGTCGAGCCGCTCCGCCTCGCCGAGCACCGTCTGCCCGGCCCGCTGCGCCCCGTCGGGGCCCACCACCCCGTCCGCGAGCGCCTCCGCGTAGCCGCGGATCGTCGTCAGCGGGGTCCGCAGCTCGTGCGACACCGACAGCAGGAAGTCCCGCTCCCGCCCTTCGCTCGTGGCCAGGGCCGCGGTCAGCGCGTTGACGGCCCGGGCCAGGTCGGCGACCTCGGTCGGCCCGCGAGGATCGAGGGTGACCGACCGGTCTCCGGCGCTGAGCTGGTTCGCCGCTGCCGCCACGGTACGGATGGGAAGCGCGATCCGCCTCGCCAACAGCACGCCGGCCAGGAGCCCGGCACCGAGCCCGGCCAGCAGCGCGATCCACAGCTGCCCCCAGAGTCGCGCCAGGGTCCCGCTCGGCGGGTCCTCGGTCAGCACCACGCCGTTGCCCGAGTTGCCGATCGGCCGGCCCACCAGCAGCTTGACCTTGCCGTCCACCAGTGCCCGGCGCACCGGGACCTGGCGTCCGGCCGCGATCGTCTTGACCACACCGTCCGGCAGGCCGCCCCGATCCGGCTGGCCGGCCCGGATCAGATACACCTCGATCCCGCGGGCCCGCAGCCGCTTGAGGATCACCTGCTCGTCTTCGCTCTTGGCCGTGTTGAACCGCGGCCGCAGCAGCTCCACGGTCAGTTTCGCCTCGTCGGCGAGCCCCGCCCGGGCGGCCTTGTTGGCCTCCTGGATCGCCAGCGGCGCACCGACGAGCGCGGTCACCAGGACGGCGATGACGGCGACGGCGCACGTCACCAGCGCGCTGCGGCCGAGGATGGACCTAAGCATCGGCGGTGTACCCGACGCCGCGCACCGTCCGGAGCACCGCGGCCGCGTCGCCGAGCTTGCCGCGCACCTGCGCCACGTGCACGTCGACCGTCCGGGTGCCGGAGTGCGCCGCGTATCCCCACACGGAGCCGAGCAGCTCCTCCCGGGTGAAGACCCGGCCGGGCCGGTTCATCAGGTGTGCCAGGAGCGAGAACTCCGTCGAGGTCAGCGCCACCGGCACGCCGTCCACCCGGCACTCCCGCCGGGCCGGATCGAGCGTGACCGGCCCGACGGTGCGGACCTGGTCCACCTCCGGCGGGCCCTGCGTGCGCCGCAGCACCGCCTTGACCCGCGACACCAGCTCGCGGGGGCTGAACGGCTTGGTGATGTAGTCGTCGCCGCCCAGTTCGAGCCCCAGGATCCGGTCGACCTCGTCGTCCCGCGCGGTCAGGAACAGCACCGGCGTCCAGTCGCCCGACTCACGCAACCGCCGGCAGATCTCCGTGCCGTCGAGCCCGGGCAGCGCGATGTCCAGCACGCACGCGACCGGTCGCAACTTCCGCGCGGCGGCGAGGCCGGCCGTGCCGTCGTGCTCGACGTGCACCCCGAAGCCCTCGCGGGTCAGGTACATGCGCAGCAGGTCGGCGATCGGCCGCTCGTCCTCGACGACCAGCACCAACCCTCTGCCCTGATCCACCGCCTCATTCTGCCGCGCCGCGATCCCGGGCGATGTTCGGGTGATGTTTGGGTGTGCGGACCGTCGGATACAAGAACATCGATCGGTCCACCCCAGCTGCGGTTGCCAGCGCCTGCGCGGGGTGGACCGGTTCCTCGTCGGGCTTCTCGTCAGGCTTCTCGTCAGGCGAAGCGGAGCGCGACCCTCGCGAGCCTGGGCACGGTGGGGGTGGACGCCGCCGCGATCTGTCCCCACGGCGTGCGGAAGGCCTGCTTGAGAGCCTCGTCGAGGCGCCACATCTCGGTCTTGTCCGGCAGGCGTACCCACAGGTTCTCGCGCACGCCGTCGATGGCCGTCACGCCGAGCTGGATGCCGGTGCGCCCCGGCTCGGGGGTCCAGGTGACGTCGGCGAGCTGGTGCAGGTCGGCGTTGAGGTGCAGCGAGACGCGGCGCAACACGGGCGACTCGGTGGTGATCACGAGCCGGTTGCGGGTCAGCATCAGCACGCTGCGCCGGGCGGCGCGGGACGTGCACCGGGCGACGACGGCCACGGTGTCCCGGTCACCGGCGCACCCGCGCAGCACCTGGACGTGGCGGCGGATGGTCGCGGCGGACAGCTTCGCCAATGCCGTGGCCGGCAGGAAGGTGCACGAGAAGGTGTCCAGCGTCTCCATACTCAAGCCAACGACGGTTTTTGCTCAGCGACACGCGGTTCTGCTGCTTTCATGCGCCGATCTTGCGGGCGTAGTGCCGGGACACTCCCACGGTGTCCCTTTTGCCGCCACCGCGCCCGCAAGATCGGCGCACACCCTGTGCGTCGCCGGAAAGCCGGTCAGGCCGGTCCAGCCGGTCCAGCCGGTCAAGGCCGTCCGGCCGGTCGAGCCGTCAGGACGCGGACGGGCGGGGGCTCGGCTTGAGCGGGGCGCAGGCGGTGACGGCGGCGGCGACCTTCGCGTCGGCGGTGTCGAGCTGGTCGACCGGCCCGCTGACGGTGACGCCGTGTTCGGTGAGGCAGTTGCGGTACGCGGCGTCGCGGTTACCACCACCGTTGCCATTTCCGTTGCCGCCGCCGGGGAACGCGGTCGGGCGCAACGACTCGCACGCCTTCTGCGCCTTCTCCCAGGTCTGCTGGTCGACGCCGTTGGGCGCCGCGGTGCCGAAGAAGCCGCCGCCACCTCCTGGGAAGCCGCTGCCGTTGCCGCGGCCCGGGAAGCCGCTGCCCGACGGGCGCGGTTGCCCTGACGGGAACGCGGTCGGGCGGCCCGAGGGGTTGCCGTCCGGGCGGCCCGTGGGCCGGTTCGACGCGTTCATCTGCGGCAGGTCGACGCCGTTGTTGCGCAGGCACGACGCGTAGTCGGTGCCGCCGGAGGCGGCCGTCGCCGGTGCCCCAGGATCCGAAGATCCGCAGGCTGTGGCGAAGATTGCCACTGCGGCGAACGCGAGCGCGGCGCCACCGATCCGCTGAGTCATCACGACCGCCATGCAACGACCCGAACCTCGACGCCCCGTGGGCTGAACCTCAAAATTCGGTAATAACGCCTTCCCAGCCAACTTTGAGGTCCGGTCGAGCTGACGGGGAGCCGGGACCGGTCAACTTGCAGGCATGAAGGTCTGGTGGCTGGCCGGAGGGGCTGCCGTTCTCGCGGTCGCGGTCGTCGTGGGTGTCATGTTGACGAATGGCGACCCGGCCGCGCCGGCGAAAGCGAGCACGTCGAAGGTGACCAGGGGATCCGTCTCGACGACGATCTCGGCGTCGGGGACGGTGCAGGCGCAGCAGAGCCGGACGCTCGGCTTCACCGCCGGCGGCACGCTGACCGAGCTCAACGTGAAGCCCGGCGACGTGGTCGCGGCCGGTGTGGTGCTGGCCAGGATCGACGCGACGGCCGCGCAGGAGTCGGTGGACTCCGCCCAGGAGAGCGTCGACAGTGCCGAGGACGCCCTGGACCGCGCCGAGACCGCCCAGGCCAACGCGACCGCGTCCCCGACGCCGACCGCCAGCCGCGCGCCCGGCACCCAGACCGGCGGCCAGACCGGCGGCCAGACCGGCGGCCAGACGGGCACGCAAGGCGGCGGGAACGGGGCCAGCAGCGTCCAGAACGCCAGCGACAACCTGCTCTCCGCGCAGCAGCGGCTCAACAACGCCAAGCTCAGCCTCGTCCAGGCCAACGCCAAGCTGGCCGGCACCGTGATCACCGCGCCGGTCGCCGGCAAGGTGCTCGCCGTCAACGGCACCGTCGGATCCAACGCCGGTTCGAGTGTCATCACGCTCGCCGGCACCGGTGACGTGGTGGTGAAGGCACAGTTCACGGAGGCCGAGGTGGCACACCTCAAGCTCGACCAGGTCGCGAAGATCTCGCTGCCGGACAACGCGAGCGCCAAGTACGACGGCAAGGTCATGCAGATCGACCCGGCCGGCACGGTGTCCAACCGGCTGGTGCGGTACGCGGCGCTGATCTCGTTCGACAAGGTGCCCGACACGCTGCTGTACGGGCAGAGCGCTACTGTCGCAGTGGTCACCGCATCCGCGGACAACGTGCTGTCGGTGCCCTCCACCGCCGTTCACGACGGCAAGGTCGTGGTGCGAGTCAACGGCAAGGACGAGGAGCGCACCGTCGAGACGGGTCTGCGCGGTGACGTCAACACCGAGATCACGAGTGGACTTGCCGAAGGCGACGAGATCCTGACGGCAGGTCGGTGACGATGGAGCCGATGACCGCACAGGTGAACGCAGGCCAGCCGCAGCCCAAGGTCCTCGTCGTGGACGACGAGGCGAGCATCCGTGCCTTGCTGTCCGCCACGCTGCGGCTCACCGGCTTCGACGTCAAGGTCGCCGGCGGCGGACGGGAGGCGCTCAGCGCCGCCGCCGAGTTCGCTCCGGACCTGGTCGTGCTCGACGTGATGATGCCCGACCTGGACGGCTTCGAGGTGGCGCAGCGGCTGCGGACCAGCGGCCGGCCGGTGCCGGTGCTGTTCCTGACCGCCCGCGACTCGGTCGAGGACCGCATCTCCGGGCTGACCGTGGGCGCCGACGACTACGTGGCCAAGCCGTTCAGCCTCGAGGAGGTCGTGCTGCGGATCCGGGCGATCCTGCGGCGCAGCCTCGGCGAGCAGCAGCAGCTGGTCGACGGCGGGGTGCTGCGCTACGCGGACCTGGAGATGGACGAGGACGCCCACGAGGTGCGCCGGGGCGGCCACCGGGTCGACCTGTCGCCGACCGAGTTCAACCTGTTGCGGTATCTGCTGACCAACGCCGGCCGGGTGGTGAGCAAGGCGCAGATCCTGGACCGGGTGTGGAACTACGACTTCGGCGGCGACGGCCGGATCGTCGAGTCCTACGTCTACTACCTGCGCCGCAAGGTCGACAAGTGGGATCCGCCGCTGATCCACACCGTCAGAGGCGTCGGCTACGCGCTGAGGCTGCCCAGAAGTGAAACCTAGGCCCTGGCGCCAATGGACGGTCCGGACCCGGATCGTCGTCTCCGTGGTGACCCTGGCCGGGGTCGCGCTCATCGCCGCCAACGCGATCGGCGTCACGCTGCTCAACTGGTATCTGATGCAGCGCATCGACGACCAGCTGGTGCACTCGGCCCGCCCACCGGGCATCGTCAACCCGAACCGGACCCCGAACCCCAATCCGTTCGCGACCTCCGGACCCAGGCCGAGCGCCAGCCCGAGCGCGAGCGCGGGCACGCGGCGGGACGGGTTCCCGCGCGACCGCGGCGAGTTCTTCCCCGGCCCGCTGTATCAGATCTACCGCTTCGACGGCACCGGCAAGCTGTTGAACCCCGAGCCGGTCGCGCTCGACCCCGCGCTGTTCGGCGACCTCAAGCAGAGAGCCGCCCAGCCGACGCCCTTCACCGTCACCACGCCGAGCGGCGACGACTGGCGGGCCATCGTGTTCCCCACCGACTTCGGGGGCAACGCCGGCTACGGCGCCAACGCGGTGGCCCTGGGTGACGTGCAGGACACCCGGGACCAGATGTTGCAGTACTCGCTGCTGGTCAGCCTGATCCTGCTCGGGTTCGTCGGGCTGGCGACGGCCACGTTGGTCCGGGTCGGGCTGAGCCCGCTGACCCGCATGGAGGACACCGCGGTCGAGATCGCCGGCGGCAACCTGTCGAGCCGGATCGTGGACGCCGACCCGCACACCGAGTCCGGGCGTCTCGGCATCGCCCTCAACACGATGCTCACCCGGATCGAGGAGGCCGTCGATGACAGCGCCGAGTCGGAGCAGCGGTTGCGGCAGTTCCTCGCCGACGCCGCGCACGAGCTGCGCACCCCGCTGACCTCCGTGCAGGGCTTCGCGGAGCTGTACCGGCGCGGCGGCGCACCACCCGGACCGGCCCTGGACGAGGCGATGGAATGCATCGAGGCCGAGGTCAGCCGGATGCGGCTGCTCGTCAACGACCTGCTGACCCTGGCCCGGATGGACGAGGAGCGACCGCTGCAACTGTCGCCCGTGGACCTGCTCGCGGTCGCCGCCGACTCGGTGCGCGACGCCCACGTGCGGGTGCCGACGCGGTTCGTGCAGCTGTCGGCGCTGGACGAGCGGTCGGTGACGTTCGAGCCGGTGACCGTCGAGGGCGACGAGACCCGTATCCGGCAGGTCGTCGCGAACCTGGTCAGCAACGCGCTACAGCACACGCCGGAGGACACCCGGGTGGTCGTGCGGGTCGGCCGGGCCACCGACACCGGGCCGCCGCCGACCGCGGTGATCGGTGAGCCGCTGCCCGACGGGGTGCCGCTCGCCGCGATCGAGGTCAGCGACACCGGGCCGGGCATGAAACCCGGTGACGCCGTGCGGGTGTTCGAGCGGCTGTATCGCGCCGAGGGCTCCCGCTCGCGCCGGCACGGTGGCGCCGGGCTCGGCCTGGCCATCGTGGCCGCGATCGTGCAGGCGCACGGCGGGCGGGTCGAGCTGTGGACCGCCCCCGGTGAGGGCGCGCGGTTCCGGGTGCTGCTGCCGGCGCTGAGCGAGCCCGACTTTGAGGACGATTCCGATGAACCCGGATTCCGAGGTAACTCCGAGGGAAGCTGAGGGTCGCTCCGAGCGGCGCCCACCACGATGCTCCTCATGCGTTTGTCGCTGCCGTCTCTACGCCGACCACAGTTGAACTCTGTGAGTCTGATCAACGCCGCGCTCGTGGTCGCCGCGGTCGGCGGTGGGCTCTGGGCCTACCAGATCGTCTCCGGTCCCGCCGCGGCCGAGGCCTCGCAGGCCACCACCCGCACCCGGGCCGTCGCGGTCACCCAGGGCACGGTCTCGCAGACGGTGTCCGCGTCGGGCTCCGTGGCCAGCGCGGCGACGGCCAACGCCAACTTCACCACGTCGGGCACCGTCACCGAGGTCGGCGTGAAGGTCGGCGACGTGGTCACCAAGGGTCAGGTGCTGGCCAAGGTCGACGCGACCGCCGCGCAGGCGTCGCTGAACACCGCGAAGGCCAACCTGACCGCGGCGAAGGCGGCGCTCACCCGGGCGGAGAACAACAGCGCCGACGACGCCACGATCACCTCCGCCGAGGCGCAGGTCGCCAGCGCACAGGCCAGCGTCACCTCGGCGCAGACGACGGTCAACGGCACGGTCCTGACCGCCCCGATCGCCGGCACGGTCACCGCCGTGAACGGCGCGGTCGGCTCGTCCTCGTCCGGCTCGTCCGGCTCCTCGAGCGGCGGCGGCGCCACGGGCGCCGCCAGCTCCTCCTCGTCGTCGGGCTTCATCCAGCTCGCCGACCTGACGAAGCTGCAGATCAACGCCAGCTTCGCCGAGGCGGACGCGACGAAGCTCAAGGCCGGGCAGGCCGCCGAGATCAGCTGGAGCGCGCTGAGCGGCACCCGCGCCACCGGCAAGGTCAGCACGATCTCGCCGACCGCGACGACCAGCAACAACGTCAACTCCTACGCGGTGGTCATCGGTCTGGAGACGCTGCCGGAAGGGGTCCGGCTCGGGCAGAGCACCACGGCGGTCGTGACGATCGCCGAGGCGCAGAACGCGATCCGCATCCCGACCACCGCGCTGCGCACGGCCGGCGGCCAGCGCACCGTCCAGGTGCAGGTCAACGGCCAGGTGGAGACCCGCACCGTCGAGGTCGGCATCACCGGCGGCTCGTTCGTCGAGATCAAGTCCGGGCTCAAGGCCGGCGAGCAGGTCGTGATCACGACGACCACGACGAACTCGACGACCGGCACCAACACCGGCCAGTTCCCCGGCGGCGGTCAGTTCCCCGGCGGCGGAGGCGGCTTCACCGGTGGCGGCGGCGCCCGCCCGGGCAACTGATGGGAGCGCCGATCATGCACCCGGTTCTGGACGTCCAGAGGGTCAAGAAGATCTACGGGCAGGGTGAGACCGAGGTCCAGGCCCTGCGCGGGGTGTCGCTGACCGTCGAGCGCGGCGACTACGTGGCCATCATGGGCTCGTCGGGCTCCGGCAAGTCGACCCTGATGAACATCCTCGGCTGCCTCGACATCCCGACCACCGGCAAGTACCTGCTCGACGGCGTCGACGTGAGCCGCCTCAACGACCGGCAGCTGGCGCTGGTGCGCAACCGGCGGATCGGCTTCGTGTTCCAGGCGTTCAACCTCATCGCCCGGACCAGCGCGCTCGCCAACGTCGAACTGCCGCTCGCCTACGCCGGGGTCAAGGGAGCCGAACGCCGCCGCCGGGCCAACCTGGCGCTGTCCATGGTCGGGCTCGCCGACCGCGCCGGCCACGAACCCAACCAGCTCTCCGGCGGCCAGCAGCAGCGGGTCGCGGTCGCCCGGGCGCTGGTCACCGCGCCGGCCCTGGTCCTCGCCGACGAGCCGACCGGCAACCTCGACACGCAGTCCACCAACGACGTCCTCGCCGTCTTCGACCGGCTCAGCGCGTCGGGCCGGACGATCGTGCTGATCACCCACGAGCCGGACGTCGCCGAGCGGGCGAAGCGACTGATCCGGCTGGTCGACGGACACATCGTCCAGGATGAGCGGCTGAAGTGAACCTCTTCGAGACCATCCGCTTCGCGCTGCGCGCGATCACCGCCAACAAGCTGCGCTCCAGCCTCACCGTGCTGGGCATCCTCATCGGCGTCGCCGCGGTCATCCTCCTCGTCGCGGTCGGCAACGGCTCGGCGCAGGCGGTCCAGAAGCAGATCGAGTCGCTGGGCACCAACACCCTGACGGTGACCGCCGGCGGTGGCGGCGGCGCCCGCGGTGCGGCTTCCACCACGAGCACCGCGCTGAACATGACCCTGATCCCGGCACTGTCGGACAAGGACGAGGCGCCGCACGTGCGCAGCGCCTCTCCGGTCGTCACCGGCTCGCAGTCGGCGACGTACGAGGGAACCGACCACACGATCGCGCAGTTCGTCGGCACGTATCCCGGCTACGTCGCGGCGTCGAACTTCAAGCTCGCCAAGGGTTCGCTGTTCACCGACGAGGACGTCACCGACTCGCGGAAGGTCATGGTCATCGGCAAGACCGTCGCGGAGGAACTGTTCGGCACCGTCGACCCGCTGTCCAAGCAGGTCAACGTAGCCGGGAAGCTGTTCACCGTCATCGGGGTCCTCGCCGACAAGGGCGGCACCGGGTTCACCGACCCCAACGACGTCGCCATGGCGCCCGTCAGCGCGGTGCAGGAGTCGCTGACCGGGTACGGGTCGCTGAACCAGATCCTGATCGAGGCCACCGCGCCCGGGGACGTCACCGAGGCGCAGAACGAGGTCACCGCGATCCTCAACGCCAAGCTGAACATCACCGGTTCGAGCACGACGGCGTACCGCATCCAAAACGCCTCGCAGCTGCTGGAGACCCGGGCGAACACCGCCGAGACCTTCACCCTGCTGCTCGGCGCGGTCGCCGGGATCAGCCTGCTGGTCGGCGGGATCGGCATCACCAACATCATGATGGTCACGGTCACCGAACGGACCCGCGAGATCGGCATCCGCAAGGCCCTCGGCGCGCCCAAGCGCACGATCCTCACCCAGTTTCTGGTCGAGGCGACCGTGTTGAGCCTGATAGGTGGGTTGCTGGGGGTGGCGGCCGCGGTCATCGGCAGCCGCTTCACCATCGTCAGCATCCAGCCCGTCATCGTGCCCAGCTCGGTCTTCCTGGCGCTGGGGTTCTCGGTCGCGATCGGGCTGTTCTTCGGCAGCTACCCGGCCAGCCGGGCGGCGGGTCTGCGCCCGATCGAAGCGCTGCGTTATGAGTAGGCACGTTGTTCGTGCGGGCTGGTCCGGGTTGCGGTGCCCGACCCCCCGCGGGTCCCGCAACCCGGTCCATCCCGCACGGCAGTCGACGAGGAGATTCCTGTGAGCCACGCCTTTCGCCGGCCGTCCGCGTCTCTCGATGAGGGGGACAATTCAGACACCGTGCTGCTCGATCCGGTGGACCCGGAGATCGTCCTCATCGACGAGCCGGACGACCTGCTGGCCCAGCCGCTCGACGACGACCTGAACGAGCGCATCTCGAAGGCGGCACCGCGCCGCCTGGCCAACCGCGCCACGTATGTCCTGGCCGGGCTGGCCCTGCTGGTCGCGGGCTTCGTCGGCGGCGCCCAGGTGCAGAAGAGCTACGGCACCGCGCCGGCGGCCACGGGAGCGCCCGGCGGCGCGAACCCGGCCGCGCTCGCGAGCCAGTTCGCCGGCCGCGGCGGGCAGTTCCCGGGCGGCAACACGGGCACCGGCGGCGGCACCGGCACCGGTCAGACGGGCACCCGCGGCGGGATCACCGGCACCGTCAAGCTCGTCGACGGCACCACCGTCTACGTGGAGACCGCCGACGGCCAGACACTGATCGTGAAGACCAGCGGCACGACCACCGTCTCGGCGCCCGGCGCCCTCAAGGACCTCACCGCCGGATCCAGCGTGACGATCGTGGGCCAGAACGCCGACGGCACGGTCACCGCCACCTCGATCACGAAGACGAAATAGCGCATGCTGGTGGCATGGACATCCGCAGCGGGACCCCATCATCGGAGCCGTCCGCCCCGGACCTGACGCCCGCGCCGACCAGCCTGCGCTGGCGTGTGTCGACCGGGTTCGCGGTGCTGAAGGGCGTTGCGGCGATCGGCCTCCTGCTGGCCGGGGTGTTCGCTGCCGCGGACCGCCGGATGCTCGCCGCCGGGCTGGTCGCCGCGGCGATTCTCGTCGTCTATGCGCTGCGCGACGTCATCGCGCCGGTCCGGCTCGCCGCCGACCTCGACGGGCTCACCGTCGTCAGCGGCTACGCGGGGCGCCGGCGGATCGACTGGGCCCAGGTGGAGCGGATGCGGGTCGACGCCCGCTCCCGCGGCGGGATGCGCAGCGAGCTGCTCGAGATCGACGCCGGCGAGCACCTGTTCCTGCTGAGCCGCTACGACCTCAACGCCCACCCGGCAGACGTCTACGAGGAGCTGCTCCGCCTGCGCGGGTTTTAGCCTTTTCCGGATGACGAGCTACTGGTGCTGTGTCCATGAACGGTGGCCGGGTTTGTCGTACCACTGTGCGTGGGTGTCGGTATGCCTCGACGCCGGGATCCAGCTGCCGTCCGGGTGGTGCACTGCACCGGTTCCTGGCCGAGCGCCTCGATGGTCTGATCGATGAGCAGCGGCCGGGCCGGCACCTTCCACCGGATCGCTGTCGATCAACTGCCGCCTGCTCCACAACCGACGGGCGCCCCGGCCGGCGCGGCACAGGCAGCAACGGCCCGCCGGCCGTCGGTAAAGCGCTACCGGTCGATCCGAAGGGCGCTTGAGCTGTCACTGTTCGCAGTTCAGGGGAAGCGTCACGGACAGTTCGGTGCCGCAGCCAGGCGGGCTCCTGACGTCGATACCGCCGCTGAGAGACTTAACCCGGTCCTCGAGACCGACCAGGCCCGTGCCTCCGCCGGGATCGGCGCCCCCGACACCATCGTCGCGGATCTCCATCGCGAGCGTGTCGGCCGAACGCCTGACACGTACGGTCACCACCGAGGCCCTGGCGTGTTTGGCCACGTTGGCGAGCGCCTCCGACACGACGTAGTAGGCGGCCACCTCGACGGTCTTGGGCAGGCGGTCGTCGATGCGGATGTCACCCTCGACGGGTACCACGGAACGGCGGAAAAGCCCCTTGAGTGCGGGCTCGAGGCCGCCCTCGGACAGGATCGCCGGATGAATGCCTCGCGAGAGCTCACGAAGATCATCGGCCAGTCCCTTCAGGGCATTGCGCATCCCCAAGAGGTCGGCCTTCAGCTTGGGCAGTTCCGCCGGAGTCTCCGATTCGGCGTTCGCCATGGCGAGGGCCAGCGAGATGAGCCGTTGCTGCGCCCCATCGTGGAGATCGCGTTCCAGCCGCCGCCGGGTTTCGTCGGCGGCGGCGATGATGCGTGCGCGGGATGCGGCCAACTCGGCCCGGCTCTCGGTGTTGGCGATGCTGGTTGCCAGCAGTTCGGTGAATTCGCCGATCCGGTGCTCGACGTCGGCTGGAAATGCGGCGGGATGCCTCGAACCGGCGATCGCGATGCCCCACACCCGTTGGTCGACAATGATCGGGGCGCCCAGGGCTGAGCGAATGTCTGCCTGGCGCACGGCGACCCCGATCGAGCTGTCAGCCTGGCTGTAGTCGGCCATCCTCGCCGGGCGTTGCGTCTGGAACACGATCGTCGAGATGTCGTGTCCGCCGAGCGAATAGTTGATTGGCACCTGCAGTTTGCCCGGATTGCGCTCCCAGGTGGCGAGCAGGGTCACGCTGGCGTCCGTCTCGTAGTGCGCGACGACCGCGATGTCGGCGTCGAAGACTCCGCCGACTGCGGCGGCCACGGCTGCGAAGACATCGCCGGGCGTGGCGTTTCGCGCGACGAGCGTCGCCACCCGACGCAGCGCCATCTGCTCGCCGGCGAGGGCGCCGCGCCGTTTCTCGGAGGCCACTTCACGTTGCTGAGCAACGGTGACGACTGTGCCGATGGCGGTCGCCATCACGAGGTACAGCCCAGCCTCCGCCAAGTCGTGGACGCTCGGGGGCCCGACGGGATGTGTTGGCTTCACGTAGTACCAGTCGAAGGCCAGGAAGCTCGCGAGTGCCACCGGGATACCGAACGCGGCGCCGGCCCGATATGTGATCGCCGCGATGCCGACAAGGCCGAGCACGATGGCAACCGGAAGGGTGACATACGGATCGTAAATGACCGCGGTGGCGACGATCGGGAACGTCACCGCAGCTGCCAGCAGGGCAAGCGCCGATGTGACACCTGTCCGAACGGCGCCTCTGCATGCGAAACCAGTCACAATGCCAAACCCTGGTCGCTAAGCCGTGCCCGCGAACGCACTCCACAATCGTCCCTCCTCTGCCCGCCCTTCCACATCGCCTGGCGTGTGCCGAGGGTGCCTCGAACACCGATGTGGCAGCGGCTTCGGGTGTGCATCTGTCCACTGTGGGCAAGTGGCGTCGCCGGTTCCTGGCCGAGCGCCTCGATGGTCTGACTTCCGGTGCGGCGCACCAGTGTCATGAGGCAGTGCGCGGACACGGCTGTCAGGCTGGTGCTGTGCTCGGCAGTCAGGCGTCGTTGCGGACGGCGAAGATCGCGATGTCGTCGCGGGGGGACTCGGGGGAGAAGTTCAGCGTCGTCGCGCGCAGGCGGGCCACCACGACGTCGGCCGGGAAGCCCGCCAGCAGGCTGGCCTCCTCGCGCAGCCGGTCGACGCCGAACAGCTCCGGGCCGCGGCGGCGCTCGGTGACGCCGTCGGTGTAGAAGATCAGCGTGTCGCCCGGGTGCAGCGTGATCTGCGTGCGCGGGGTGTTGATCGTGTCGAGCAGGCCGAGCGCGGTGCCGCACTGGCCCGCCAGCTCGGTGCGGCCGTCGGCGCGCAGCAGCACGGGCTGGTCGTGGCCGGCCAGGTGCAGCGCCACGTCCAGGGTGCCGTCGGGTCGGCGCATGACCTCCGCGAGGCACAGCGTGCAGAAGCGGCCGGCACCCCGCTCCAGGAGGGTCTCGTTGATCCGCTTCAGGGTCTCGGGCAGGGGCCGGCCGTCGCGGACCAGGACGCGGGTGACGTCCCGTACCAGACCGGTGACCGTCGCCGCCTGAACGCCCTTGCCGGACACGTCGCCGACGACGACCAGCCAGCGCCGGCCGGACAGCGGCACCACGTCGTAGAAGTCGCCGCCGACGTCGACCCCTTCGCCGGTCGGCACGTATTCGGCGCCGAACTCGACGCCGTCGGCCTTCGGCAGCTGCGGTGGCAGCAGCGAGCGCTGCAGGGCATGGGCGATGCTGCGCCGCTCCGCGTGGATGTTGGCGTTGTCGATCGCGAGCGCGGCGCGCCGGGCCACGTCCTCGACGACGGCGACCTCCTCGCTGCGCTGCCAGGTGTCCCGGCCGCCGCCGACGGTCAGCGTCCCGAGGTGCTGGCCACGGGCGATGAGGGCGACCACGTAACCCTCCAGCGGCGGGCCGAGCGGGACGACGGCGTCGGTGCTCATCGCCTCCTTCAGCTGCGGCGCCGCCTGCCCGAGCGCGTCGAGCAGCTCGGTGAGCATCGCCTCGTCGGCGTGCGCGGCCGCGGCCAGCCGAAGCTCCCCGCCGGCGTCGGCGGCGTGGATCGCGCACCAGGTGCCGAGGCGGGGCACCACCAGCCGGGGGATGAGCGCCAGCGTCAGCTCGACGTCGAGGGACTGGGCGAGCAGTTCGCTGGCGTCGGCGAGAAACGTGAGCCAGGTGCGCCGCTCGGAGTCGGCCCGGCGCAGCCGGTGGTTCTCGACCAGCAGCATCAGCCGGTCGGCGGCGAGCGACGTGAGGGGTCGCGCATACGGGTTGCCGCCGCCCCCGGCGATGAGCAGCTCGCCCCGCCACGGCTTGGTGATCCGCAGCGGCACCCGCCGTCCGCTGTCGACGGAGCCGGTGAGCCGGCCGACCGCGGCGATCGTGTGCGGGCCGTCGCCCTCGTCCAGGGTCAGCGCGGCGCCGGCCGCGCCGATCACGCCGACGAGGCGGTGCAGCAGCTCCTCCGCGACCTCGGTCAGCGAGGTGCCGGTGCCCGACCAGCCCAGCGCGCTGAGGGCTTCGGGCGCGGGCGCGACGGGGATCTCGAAGCTGGGCGGTGCCGCGATGCTCGCGGTGCCCGCCTTGTCGAGGCGGAACCAGACGCCCTTGCCCCCGCTGAAGTGCAGGGTGCCCCACGACGATGCCAGCTGGTCGACGAGCAGCAGCCCGCGGCCGCGCTCGTCGAGGTCCGCGGTCGTGGCGCCGGGCACGGGGATGTTGGGCACGACGGTGCCTGGCAGGAAGTCGAGGACCGTGACGGTGAGCGAGCCGTCCGCGGCGGTGATCTCCACATCGACCTCGGTGCGGGCGTGCACGACGCTGTTGGTCGTCAGCTCCGTCACCAGGAGCAACGCCTCGTCGAGAATCCCGTCCAGGTCCCGTTCGTGCACGATCGTCCGGATCGCTTCGCGCGCCAGACCAGGAGAGCTATGGTCGGCCGGGAGTCGGATCCTCCGGACGGTCGGGGCGTTCACACCTCGCAGTCTCTACCGAACGGTGGTAACAATCCAACCTGGAGACGACGATGGGTGGACACCGCCTGCCCCCGAGACCGGTGGAGACGCCATGACCACAGTCGAAGAAGTCACCCAGAAGAGTCCCGAGACGCTGCTGCTCGAGGAGCTCTCCGACGGGCTGGACCGGTTGGCGGCAGGTGATCTGAAGCACCGCCTGAGCCGCCGCGACGGGCTGCCGGGAGAGGTGGTCGAGCGCTTCAACCGGCTCGCCGAGCTGAAGCTGCGGCACACCCGTGACCTGCTGCGGATCAGTCGCGTCGTCGGCCGTGAGGGCCGCATGACCGAGCGTCTCGACGAGGAGGGCTTCGAGGGGGCGTGGCTGGACCGCATCCACGCGGTCAACTCCCTCATCGATGACCTGGGCCGGCCCACGACGGAGATCGCCCGCGTGATCGTGGCGGTCGCCGAGGGGGACCTGACGCAGCAGTTGGCGCTGGAGATCGACGGCCGCCCGCTGCGGGGCGAGTTCCTCACCATCGGCCGCACGGTCAACACGATGGTGGACCAGCTCTCAAGCTTCGCCGATGAGGTCACGCGGGTGGCCCGTGAGGTGGGTACGGAGGGCAAGCTGGGTGGCCAGGCCCAGGTGACCGGCGTCGCCGGCACCTGGCGGGACCTGACCGACTCGGTCAACTCGATGGCCGCCAACCTGACCGGCCAGGTCCGGTCGATCTCGACCGCGGCGACGGCGCTGGCCCGTGGCGACCTGTCGCAGAAGATCACGGTGACGGCCAAGGGCGAGGTCGCCGAGCTCGCCGAGACCATCAACTCCCTCGTCGACACGCTGCGGATCTTCGCCGAGCAGGTGACCCGCGTGGCCCGCGAGGTCGGCACCGAGGGCAAGCTCGGCGGCCAGGCCGACGTGCCGGGCGTGGCCGGCACCTGGAAGGACCTCACCGACAACGTCAACTCGATGGCGTCCAGCCTCACCGGCCAGGTCCGCAACATCGCGCAGGTCGCGACCGCCGTCGCGCGGGGTGACCTGTCGCAGAAGATCACCGTTGTCGCGCAGGGCGAGATCCTGGAGCTCAAGGACACCGTCAACACGATGGTCGACCAGCTCTCG
>NZ_BONQ01000086.1 GCF_016862795.1 Dactylosporangium siamense
CACGGAGGGCAAGCTCGGCGGCCAGGCCCAGGTGCGGGGCGTCGCCGGCACCTGGCGCGACCTCACCGACAACGTCAACTTCATGGCGTCCAACCTCACCGCCCAGGTCCGCAACATCGCCCAGGTCGCGACGGCGGTGGCCCGTGGTGACCTGTCGCAGAAGATCACCGTCGACGCGCAGGGCGAGATCCTGGCCCTGAAGTCGACGGTCAACACGATGGTCGACCAGCTCTCGAGCTTCGCCGACGAGGTCACCCGTGTGGCCCGTGAGGTGGGTACGGAGGGCAAGCTCGGCGGCCAGGCCCAGGTGAAGGGCGTCTCCGGCACCTGGCGCGACCTCACCGACAACGTCAACTCGATGGCGTCGAACCTGACCTCCCAGGTCCGCAACATCGCCCAGGTCACCACCGCGGTGGCCCGGGGCGACCTGTCGCAGAAGATCACCGTCGACGCGCACGGCGAGATCCTGGAGCTGAAGTCGACGGTCAACACGATGGTCGACCAGCTCTCAAGCTTCGCCGACGAGGTCACGCGCGTGGCCCGTGAGGTCGGCTCCGAGGGCAAGCTCGGCGGCCAGGCCCAGGTGCGGGGCGTCTCCGGCACCTGGCGGGACCTGACCGAGAACGTCAACCAGCTCGCCTCGACGCTGACGACCCAGCTGCGCGCCATCTCGCAGGTGTCCACCGCCGTGACCCGCGGCGACCTGACCCAGCGGATCGCGGTCGAGGCGCTCGGCGAGGTCGCCGAGCTCAAGGACAACATCAACCAGATGATCGTCACGCTGCGCGAGACGACGAAGAAGAACGCCGAGCAGGGCTGGCTGGACTCCAACCTGGCCCGCGTCGGCGGCCTGCTGCAGGGCCAGCGCGACCTCGGCGAGGTCTGCCGCATGATCATGGCCGAGGTGACCCCGCTGGTCGACGCGCAGATCGGCGCGTTCTTCCTCGCCGGCGCCGATGCCGGGTCCGGGCTGCGGCTGCGGCTCGAGGCGTCCTACGGCTACATGGCGCCCGGCACCGAGGTCAGCTTCGCGCCCGGGGAGGGGCTGATCGGGCAGGCGTCGCTGTCGCGGCGCGCGATCCGGGTCACCGCCCCGCAGGACAGCCGGCTGCAGGTCCGCTCCGGGCTCGCCGCGACACCCCCGGCCGACCTGGTGGTCCTGCCGGTGCTGTTCGAGGGCGAGCCGCTCGGCGTCATCGAGTTCGCCGGCGTCGCCTCGTTCTCGGAGCTGCACCTGGCGTTCCTCGACCGGCTGGTGGTCACCATCGGCGTCGCCCTGAAGACGATCCTCGCCAACCGGCGCACCGAGGAGCTGCTGTCGCAGTCGCAGCGACTCGCCCTGGAGCTGCAGGACCAGTCCGCCGAGCTGCAGCGCACCAACGCCGAGCTGGAGGAGAAGGCGACGCTGCTGTCGGAGCAGAAGGGCAACATCGAGAAGCAGAACCGCGAGATCGAGATGGCCCGCCTCGGCCTGGAGGAGAAGGCGCAGCAGCTGGCGCAGGCGTCGCAGTACAAGTCGGAGTTCCTCGCGAACATGAGCCACGAGCTGCGGACCCCGCTCAACTCGATGCTCCTGCTGTCCCGTCTGCTCGCCGACAACCCCGACACCAACCTCACCGCGAAGCAGATCGAGTTCGCCGCGACGATCCACAACGCGGGCTCCGACCTGCTCGCCCTCATCGACGACATCCTCGACCTGAGCAAGATCGAGGCCGGCCGCATGGACGTGGAGCCCGGCGAGGTGTCCTTCGACGAGATCCGCGCCTACGTCGAGCAGGCGTTCGCGCCGCAGGCCGAGGACAAGGGGCTGGACTTCACCGTCAGCACCGCCGCCGAGCTGCCGCCGGCGATCGTCACCGACCCGCAGCGCCTGCAGCAGATCCTGCGCAACCTGATCTCCAACGCGGTGAAGTTCACCGAGAAGGGCACGGTCACGCTGTCGATCAGCGTCGCCACGCCCGACCTGCAGTTCACCTCGCCGACCCTGGCCGGTGCGCGGCGGGTGATCGCGTTCGCGGTCCGCGACACGGGCATCGGCATCTCCGACGACAAGGTCGCCCTGATCTTCGAGGCGTTCCAGCAGGCCGACGGCACGACCAGCCGCAAGTACGGCGGCACCGGCCTCGGCCTGTCGATCAGCCGCGAGCTGGCCCGGCTGCTGGGCGGGGCGATCGGGGTCACCTCGGAGGTCGGCCGGGGTGCGGTCTTCACCCTGTACCTGCCGGACGTGATCGCGACCGAGGTCACGCAGACCGTGCACGCGGTGCCGGCACAGCCGCTGCCGCCGGTCCGCAGCCTGCCGCCGGGCCCGGCGATGCTGCGGGCGCTGCCCACGCCGGAGCGCCGCCCGACCGCGGCCGCGCACCAGCTCGACGGCGCGACCGTGCTCATCGTGGACGACGACGTGCGCAACGTCTTCGCCCTCACCAGCGCGCTGGAGCTGCACGGCATGACGGTCCTCTACGCCGACAACGGCACCGACGGCGTCCGCGTGCTGTCCGAGCACCCCGGCGTCGACATCGTGCTGATGGACGCGATGATGCCCGACCAGGACGGCAACGAGACGACCCGGGCGATCCGGCGCAACCGGCGCTTCGCCAAGCTGCCGGTGGTGTTCCTGACCGCCAAGGCGATGCCCGGCGACCGCGAGTCCTCCCTGGCCGCGGGCGCCAGCGACTACATCACCAAACCGGTCGATCTGGACGAACTGCTTGACGTGATGGCCGCCTGGGTAAACGGGGAGGGTCGTGCGGTGTAGGTTGATCGATGACGTCAGAAAGGGGCCGCTTCCTTGACTGGACCGGAACGGCCGGCGAGAGTGCTGCTCGTCGACGACCGGAAGGACAACCTCCTCGCGCTGGAGGCGATCCTGCAGGGGTTGCCGGTCCAGACCGTCGGCGCCGACAGCGGTGAGGAAGCCCTCAAGCACCTGCTGGTGGACGACTTCGCCCTGATCCTGCTCGACGCGCAGATGCCGACGATGGACGGCTTCGAGACCGCCCGGCACATCAAGCGCCGAGAGCGGACCCGGCACGTGCCGATCATCTTCCTGACCGCCGCGGACCGCGACTCGCACCTGGCGCTGCGCGGCTACGCCGCCGGCGCCGTCGACTACCTCACCAAGCCGTTCGACCCGTGGGTGCTGCGGGCGAAGGTCTCCGTGTTCGTGGAGCTGTGGACGAAGACGCAGCAGCTGGCGGCGCAGTCGGACCTGGTGCGCGTGCGCGACGGCGAGCTGCGCGCCGCAGGCGTCGCCATCGACGAGGCGACCGCGCTGCTCAAGGCGGGACTCGCCGCGGGCGGCGAGGTGGGCCGCTCCCAGGTCGAGAAGGCGATCACCGCCCTGAACCGGGTTTTTAAGTAGCCGTCTCCTGGATCATCAGCGCGCCACGAAGGCCGGTGATGTCCAGGACGCGGATCAGGAACGCGCCGACGTTGACCAGCACCAGGTAGCTCTGTGCCATGGTGGCCTTGCGACTGAGCACGACCAGCGTGCCGAGCCCCTGCGAGTCGCAGAACGTGACGCCGGCCATGTCGAGGACGACCCGCGTCGGGGTGTCGCCGCCGAGGATCTCATCGACGGCCGTCGCCAGGCGTTGGACCGTGGACATGTCGATCTCGCCGGCGAGCGCCACCACGGTCTCGGTCGGGGCGCGGCGCACGGTGACGGAAAGATCAGGTCGATCCACCCGCACAGCCTAACGTGGATCAGCGTCCGCAGTGGCGTCGGGCACAGGCCGCCCGGGGGCGGTCGGCACCCCGCTGGGCAGGCTGTCAGAATGGGCAGGCTGTGACAGCTATTGACTCCGCCGGCCTCGGCCCCTACGCGGGTGACGCTCCGGCTTCGCAGGCACTGTTCGACCGCGCCCAGGCCATCGTGCCGGGTGGGGTGAATTCACCTGTCCGTGCGTTCCGCGCGGTCGGTGGCACCCCCCGGTTCATGGTCGGTGGCGAGGGCTGCTGGCTCACCGACGCCGACGGGCGACGCTATGTCGACCTCGTCTGCTCGTGGGGCCCGCTGATCCTCGGCCACGCACATCCCGAGGTGATCGGTGCGATCACCGCCGCGGCCGCGCACGGCACCAGCTTCGGCACCCCGACACCGGGCGAGGTGGCACTCGGCGAGGAGATCGTCGCGCGCACCCCGGTCGAGCAGGTCCGCCTGGTCAACTCCGGCACCGAGGCCACGATGAGCGCGCTGCGGCTCGCCCGGGGCTTCACCGGACGGTCCAAGGTGGTCAAGTTCGCCGGCTGCTACCACGGTCACGTCGACGCGCTCCTTGCCGCCGCCGGGTCCGGGGTCGCGACGCTCGCGCTGCCCGACTCGCCCGGCGTCACCGGTGCGGCGGCAGGGGACACGATCGTGCTGCCGTACAACGACATCGCCGCGGTCGAAGCGGCCTTCGCCGCCGAGGGCCCGCAGATCGCGGCCGTCATCACCGAGGCGGCCTGCGGCAACATGGGCGTCGTCGCACCCCGCGACGGGTTCAACGGCAAGCTCGCCGAGATCGCCCACCGGCACGGCGCGGTGCTCATCCTCGACGAGGTCATGACCGGGTTCCGGGTCAGCGGCGCCGGCTGGGCGGGCCTCGAGCCCGTCGACGCCGACCTGTGGACCTTCGGCAAGGTCATGGGTGGGGGCCTGCCCGCCGCCGCGTTCGGTGGCCGTGCGTCGATCATGGCGCAGCTGGCTCCGGCCGGCCCGGTCTACCAGGCCGGCACCCTGTCGGGCAATCCACTCGCCTGCGCCGCCGGCCTCGCGACCCTGCGCCTGGCGACCCCCGAGGTCTATGCGCAGCTCGACGCGACGGCCGCCACGATCGGCAAGTTGTCCTCGGACGCGTTGGCCGCCGCGGGGGTACCGCACACGCTGGCCACCGCCGGCAGCATGTTCTCGATCTTCTTCACGCACGAACCGGTGCACAACTACGACGACGCGCGGACCCAGGACGTCGCGGCGTTCAAGGCGTTCTTCCACACCATGCTGTCCCGCGGCGTCTACCTGCCACCCAGCGCCTACGAGTCGTGGTTCGTCTCGACCGCGATCGACGCCGAGGCCCTGGACGTCATCTCGGCCGCGCTGCCGCACGCCGCCCGCGCCGCCGCCGCTGCCTCGGCCGGGCTCTCATGACGATGGCCGGGCTCTCATGACGATGGTTGGGCTCTCATGACGATGGTTGGGCTCTCATGACGATGGTTGGGCTCTCATGACGACGAAGACGATCGTGCACGTGCTGCGGCACGGCGAGGTGCACAATCCGGAGAAGGTCCTCTACGGGCGCCTTCCCGGCTACCGGCTCTCCGAGCTCGGCGTGCAGATGGCCAAGGCCGCCGCGCAGGCCGTCGCGGAGAAGGACATCACCTATGTGGTGGCCAGCCCGCTCGAGCGCGCGCAGCAGACCGCGTCGCCGATCGCCGACCAGTTCGGCCTGTCCATCGCCGTCGACGAGCGGCTCATCGAGAGCGGCAACTTCTTCGAGGGCAAGCGGGTCGGCGCCGGCGACGGCGCGCTGCGCGACCCGCGCAACTGGTGGGTGCTGCGCGACCCGGTGACCCCGTCGTGGGGCGAGCCCTACACGGCGATCGCTTCGCGCATGTTCGCCGCGCTGATGGCCGCCCGCGAGGCCGCCGAGGGGCACCAGGCCGTCTGCGTCTCGCACCAACTGCCGATCTGGACGCTGCGCCGGCACGTGGAGCGCAAGCGGCTGTGGCACGACCCCCGCAAACGGGAGTGCAACCTCGCCAGCTACACCAGCTTCCACTTCGAGGACACGAAGATCGTCGGAGTGTCGTACACCGAACCCGCCGCGCACCTGGTCGCCATGTCGCCGACCGCGCGTGATGCAAAGGGCGCGTAATGTTCTATCGGGTTATAGCCGTTTTCGTCGCTTTCGTGTTTCTGGCTGCCTGTGACAGCACGACCCCACAGAACGCGCTCGGCAGCCGCAAGATCTCCGCGTCGGACCGGGTCGCCGCGCCCGCGGTGCGCGCGGACTTCATGGACACCACCGGCTCGTTCGACCTCGCCCAGCAGAAGGGCAAGGTGGTCGTGGTCAACTTCTGGGCCTCCTACTGCGCCCCGTGCCGCACCGAGGCTCCGGAACTGGAGAAGGTGTACGCCGCCACCCAGGCTTCCGGTGTCGTCTTCGTCGGGATCAACGTGCACGACCAGCGCGACCCGGCCAAGGCGTTCCTCGCCGACATCAAGCCGACCTACGGCAGCGTCTTCGATCCCTCCGCCTCGATCGCGCAGGACTTCGCGGTGCCGCCCAACTCGATCCCGGCCACCCTCGTCATCGACCGCGCCGGCCGCATCGCCGCCGTGATCCGCATGCAGGTCGACCAGAAGCTGCTCGAGCCGATCGTGCGCGACCTGCTCGCCGAGCAGGCCTGATGCTGCTCGCCGGGCCCTTCGACTACGCCACCAGCGGCCCGCTGCTCGGTGCGATCGCCGTCGCCGTCCTCGCCGGCCTGGCCAGCTTCCTGTCGCCGTGCATCCTGCCGCTCGTGCCCGGGTACCTCTCCTACATCACCGGCCTCGCGGGCGCCGACCTCGACTCCGGGCAGCGGCGGGGCCGGGTGGTCGCCGGCATCTTGCTCTTCATCGCCGGGTTCACCGCCGTCTTCGTCACCCTGATCGTGCTCGCCACCAGCGCCGCGATGCAGCTGCTGGCGCACCTCCGGACGATCGAGATCGTCGCGGGTGTGATCGTCATCGTGCTCGGTCTGGCGTTCATCGGCCTGGTGCCGGGGCTGGAGCGGCAGTGGCGGGTGCAGAAGCTGCCCGCCGCCGGGCTCATCGGCGCCCCGGTCTTCGGCGTCGTCTTCGCCCTGTCGTGGACGCCGTGCATCGGCCCGACGCTCGCCGCCATGATCGCGCTCGGCTCCACCAGCGGCTCCCAGGCCAGGGCGGTGACCCTTGCCGTCGCGTACTCCCTCGGCATCGGCCTGCCGTTCATCGCCGTCGGGCTGGGCTTCCAGAGGCTCATCGGAGTCATCAAGTTCATCCGCCGCAACAGCCGTTGGGTGACCCGCATCGGCGGCGCGCTGCTCGTGCTGATCGGGCTGGCCCTCGTCACCGGCGTCTGGAGTGACCTCATGATCGCCATCAAGGCCAACGTCGGACCCGGATCGGTGCCGATCTGATGCGCTGGATCGTCTCCGTGTGCCGGCGTGCCTGGCGGCAGCTCACCTCGATGCGCACCGCGCTGGTGCTGCTGTTCCTGCTGGCCGTCGCCGCCATTCCCGGCTCCGTGCTGCCCCAACGCAACGTGTCGCCGGAGCAGGTCCGCCAGTATCTGCGGGACAACACCGAGTGGGGCCCCACGCTCGAACGGTTCTACTTCTTCGACGTCTACGCGTCGCCCTGGTTCTCCGCCATCTACCTGCTGCTGTTCACGTCGCTCGTCGGCTGCCTGGTGCCCCGCTTCCGGGTGCACTTCGCCGCGCTGTTCCGCAAGCCGCCGTCCGCGCCCGCGCGATTCTCCCGGCTGCCCGCCTCGGTCTCCGACATCGCGCCGGTGCCCGCCGCTGACGTGGTTTCGGTCCTGCGGCGCCGGCGGTTCCGCACCGTCGTGCGGGTCGACGGCGACGTCACCGAGATCAGCGCCGAGAAGGGCTACCTGAAGGAGACCGGCAACCTGGTCTTCCACTTCGCGCTGCTGTCGCTGCTGCTCGGCGTCGCCTACGGCTCGTGGTTCGGCTGGCACGGCAACCGGCTGCTCGTGCAGGGTCAGGACTTCGCGTTCTGCAACACGCTGCTCAACTACGACGAGCACGCCCTGGGCGCCCGGGTCGGCGAGGGCGACCTGCCCAAGTTCTGCCTGCGGATG
Source organism: Dactylosporangium siamense (assembly GCF_016862795.1). GTDB lineage: Bacteria > Actinomycetota > Actinomycetes > Mycobacteriales > Micromonosporaceae > Dactylosporangium > Dactylosporangium siamense. The sequence goes on from NZ_BONQ01000086.1 coordinate 7,833, forward strand.
GACAAGTTCGCCGCCACCTACCTCGACAGCGGCCAGCCGGTCACCTACAAGGCCGACGTCACGGTCACCCAGGCCGGTCGCACGTCGTCGCACCTGCTGCAGGTCAACGACCCGCTGCGGCTCGACGGCGCCAACGTGTCGCTCCTCGGGCACGGCTATGCCCCGCGGTTGCGGTACACCGACAAATACGGCAAAACGCACGAACAGGTCGCCGCGTTCCTGCCCAAGGACGGCATGCTCACCAGCGACGGCGTCGCCACGTTCCCGGACGTCAACCTCAACCCCGACACCGGCACCCGCGACGAGAAGGCGCAGATCGGCTTCTCCGGCGTCTACCTGCCGACCCTGCCGTCGGACCCGTCCGTCGCGTCCTCGGCCTTCCCGGCCGAGAAGGACCCGCGCCTCATGCTGCAGGCCTACCAGGGGGTGCTCGGCTTCGACGCCGGTGCGCCGCTGTCGGTGTACACCCTCGACCAGCGCCAGATCGACGCGAAGCGGCTTACGAAGTTCGGCGACCCGATCATGCTCAAGCCCGGCGAGAAGGGCACCCTGCCCGACGGCACCACCGTCGAGTTCGTCGGCACCGAGCAGTGGATCAGCATCTCGATCCGGCACGACCCCGGCCAGCCGATCGTCCTGGGCGGCGCGGTCGCGCTGCTGGCCGGCCTGCTCGGCTCGCTGACCGGCAAGCGCCGGCGGGTGTTCTTCCGGATCACCCCGACCGCGATGTCGGCGGGCGGGCTGCCGCGCGGAGACTACCCGGGCTTCACCGAGGAGTTCGACGCCATCGTCGCCGCGGTGGCCCCTGCTGCGAGCGTGCCCGGCCAGGTGGCGCAGACTGACGTCAAGGAGGTCGTTTGATGGGTGGGTTGTCGAATCAGCTGCTGGTCGTCACGATCTTCAGCTACGTGCTGGCGATGATGGCGTACGCCGTTGAATACGCGTTCGGCCCTCGCAGCCTGGTAGGCCAGCGGGTCCTGGTCGGCGCGGGCGGTCCCGCCTCCTCCGACATTTCGGATATTTCGGATTCGTCGGTTGGCGCTCGCCGGGCGGGGGTCGCCGCCGTCGGCCTCACCGTGCTCGGCTATCTGGCCCACCTCGGCGCCCTGGTCGCCCGCGGTATCGCCGCCGACCGGGCCCCCTGGGGCAACATGTACGAGTTCGTCATGACCGCCACCCTTGTCGGCGTCTCCGCCTGGCTCATCGTCCTGGCGAAGTGGCGCAACCTGCGCCACCTCGGCCTCTTCGTCACCCTCGTCGCGTCGATCCTGCTCTCGATCGCCGGCATGACCCTGTACGTCCCGGTCGGCCCCCTGGTCCCGGCGCTGCAGTCCTACTGGCTGGTCATCCACGTCGGCGCCGCCGCGACCGCCTCCGGCACCTTCCTGGTCGGCTTCGTCGCCGCCGCCATGCACCTGATCCGCCTCGGCCACGACCAGGGCAAGCGCAACTTCCCCTACAGCCTCGGCGAGCGCCTCCCGCAGGCCGGCGTGCTGGAGCGGGTCACGTTCCGCGTGCACGCCTTCGCCTTCCCGATCTGGACCTTCGGCGTCATCGGCGGCGCCATCTGGGCCGAGGCCGCCTGGGGCCGGTACTGGAACTGGGATCCCAAGGAGACCTGGTCCTTCATCGCCTGGGTGGTGTACGCCTGCTACCTGCACGCCCGTTCCACCCCGAGCGTCAGCCGCCGCATCACGTCCTGGATCGCGGTCGTCGGCTGGGCGACGATGCTGGTCAACCTGTTCGGCGTCAACCTCGTCGCCAGCGGCCTGCACTCCTACGCCGGCGTCTGACCCACCGCCTCGCCGACCTGATCCTCGGCATGGAGCACGGTGGGTCGGTCAGGGCTGGTTGCGGTTCGCGGTTCTGGCCGTCTTGCGGTGATCCCAAGCCCGGTTCGCACTCGCATGATCCAGCGCCGTCGAGGTCATCATTCGGTGGTCCCACACCACCGCTGGCTCAAGAACTTCGGACAAATCACCCAGGTCGGGGTGCGGGCGTGGCCCGCACCCCGATTTTCGATCTTGCGTGCTTGATCGAAGTCGCCACGTGGTCGCCTGGACGGCCATGGCACTCCCTCGATCATGAGCGGGGCGGAAGCCAGGGCCAACTCACGCCGAACTACCCGGTGGATTCTCGGTACCTGGTGGATCGCTGGGGGTTTTTCGGGGGTAATCCACCAGGTAGTTCAAGATTTCTGTTTCGGAGGCCTGGTACCGACCGGTCCAGTGATCGATGGTTTCGTTCTTTAACCAAAAGCGGTGTTGTACCACCGAATGACGACCTCGACGGCGCTGGACCATGTGAGTTCGGACCTGGCTTGGGATCACCGCAAGACGGCACGGACGG
>NZ_BONQ01000087.1 GCF_016862795.1 Dactylosporangium siamense
GCCTGGAGCTGAATATTTGAAGGTCTGGACAACCAGCAAAACCCCCGCGGACCGCAACGCATCCAGCAGGCCGCCAGCCGCTTCGCCGCGCCGCGACGGGTTTGAGCAGGAGCCCGGTAGCGCCACACCATCGAACGATCTTGCGCGCTTGATCAAAGGACGGCACCGGTCGCACAGGCGACCAGACGGCTCCCTCGATCAGGCACATCGGATGCCGAGCGGTGGACCAGCAGGCCGTGCACCCCGGCGGACTCAGCGCGATGCATGCCCGCCGCGAACCCAGGCGACACCTACAGCCGCCACCACCGGTCGACCATGACGAGTCCGGCAGCTCGGACCGCGCCGGCGTGTCCGAGCGCGGGACGAGGCGGCTGTCGGATCGGTCGGGTCAGGGGCGCAGGCCGCCCAGGATGGTCAGGTCGAGCAGGGCGAACACGAACAAGGCGATCCCCACGAACCCGTTCGCCGTGAAGAACGCGCGGTTCACGCGGGACAGGTCGTCAGGCCGGACGATGGCGTGCTCGTAGATGAAAGCGGCCACCGTGACGGCGAGGCCGATCCACCACAGCCAGCCGAGGTCGACGAGCTGGCCGAACCAGACGAACAGGCCGAAGGTCACCACGTGGGCGGCGGTCGACAGGCGCAGGGCGAACGGGATGCCGTAGCGGGACGGGACGGAGTGGACGCCGATCTCGCGGTCGACGGTGGCGTCCTGGCAGGCGTAGATGAGGTCGAAGCCGCCGATCCACAGGCCGACGGCGGCGCCGAGGACCCAGGCCGCGCCAGAGCCGCGCAGGTCGCCCGTGACGGCGAGCCAGGCGCCGACCGGGCCGACCATCTGAGCGACGCCGAGCAGGGCGTGCGGCCAGTTGGTGAAGCGCTTGCCATACGGGTAGAGCACCAGCGGGACCACGGCGAGCGGGGCGAGCAACAGGCAGAGCCAGTTGAGCAGGGCGGCGGCGCCGAGGAACACGACCAGCGCGACCGCGGCGCCGGTCCACGCGGTGCGGACGCTGACGGCGCCGGTGACGAGCTCGCGCTGGGAGGTGCGCGGGTTGCGGGCGTCGATGTGGCGGTCGATGATCCGGTTGGCGGCCATGGCAAAGGTGCGGGCACCGACCATCGCGACCGTCACCAACAACAGGTCGGTCCAGTTGACGCGGCCGCCGTGCACGGTCATCGCGGTCAGCGCCGACAGGTAGGCGAACGGCAGCGCGAACACCGAGTGCTCGATCGCGACGAGCCGCAGGAATGCCTTGACCCGGCTCCGGGGTGCCTCAACGAGCGTCACTTGAACCCATACTCTCTCCAGCGTTTGTCGACCCGCGCCACGACGTCGGGGGACATGACCATCTCTTCCGGCCAGCCGCGATGGTAGCCCTCCGTGGGACCCTTACGCGTCGCGTCCAGGCCCGCCTTGCCGCCCCAGAACTGCTGATAGGACGCGTGGTCGAGGTGGTCGACGGGGCCTTCGGTGAGCAGCAGGTCGTGCTTGTAGTCGACGTTGCCGAAGGCGCGGAAGGCGACCTCGGCGTAGTCGTGCACGTCGCAGTCGTCGTCGACGATCACGATGAGCTTCGACAGCGACAGCAGGTGGGCGCCCCAGATGGCGCTCATCACCTTCTGCGCGTGCTTCGGGTAGCGCTTGCGGATCGACACGATCACGCAGTTGTGGAAGACGCCGGCCGCCGGCAGGTCGTAGTCGACGATGTCCGGGATCATGATCTTCAGCAGCGGCAGGAAGATCCGCTCGGTCGCCTTGCCGAGGCCGAGGTCCTCCTGGGGCGGCTTCGACGTGATGATCGAGTGGTAGATCGGCTGCTTGCGGGTGGTCATGCACTCCACGTGCAGCACCGGGAAGTCCTCGACCGGCGTGTAGAAGCCGGTGTGGTCGCCGAACGGCCCCTCGGGCAGGCGCTCGCCGGGCTCCAGATAGCCCTCGAGGACGATCTGCGCGTTGGCCGGCACCTGCAGCGGCACCGTGAGGCAGTCGACCATCTCGACCCGCTCACCGCGCAGGAACCCGGCGAACAGGTATTCGTCGATGTCGGAGGGGAGCGGGGCGCTCGCCGAATACGAGACGACCGGGTCGGCGCCGATGGCGATCGCGACCGGCAGGCGCTGCCCGAGCCGCTCGGCCACGGCGTGGTGCGCGGTCGAGTCCTTGTGGATCTGCCAGTGCATGCCGAGCGTGTTGTGGGAGTGCTGCTGCAGGCGGTAGAGCCCGAGGTTGCGCTTGCCGGTCTCGGGGTGCTTGGTGTGGGTCAGGCCGAAGTTGTGGTAGATCCCGCCGTCGTCCGGCCAGATCTGCAGGCCGGGCAGCCGGTTGAGGTCCACCTGGTCGCCCTTGTAGACGACCTCCTGGCACGGCGCGGTCTTCACGTGCTTCGGGGGCACCGCCTTGAGCTGGAGCAGCTTGCCGATGCCGTCGCGGATGCCGGCCCAGCCGACCGGGAGCTCCGGCTTGACCAGCGCCCCGATGCGCTCGCCGACCTCGTCGAGGTGGGCGACGCCGAGCGCCATCGCCATGCGCTTCTCGGTGCCGAACAGGTTGATCGCGACCGGCATGTCCCCGCGGGTCGGGCGGTCGAACACCAGCGCCGGGCCGCCGGCCCGGACCGTCCTGGTGACGATCTCGCTGATCTCCAGGTGCGGGTCCACAGGCGCGGACACGCGATGCAGCTCACCCGCCCGCTGCAGGGCGGCGAGGAACTCGTTGAGGTCTGCGTATGGAAAGCCGCGTGCCATGGACACCATCCTGCCAACCCGGTATGACAGTTCCCGAGCGGGCTGGTCAGTTGTGGCAGAGTTGACGGCGTGGTTGATCAGCGCAGGCCGTGGGTCGTCGGGGTGTCCGGGGCGTCCGGCACGCCGTATGCGGCCGCGGTGATCCGGGCCCTGTTCGACGCCGGCGAGGCGGTCGACCTGGTCGTGTCACGCGCCGCCCGGCTCACGATCCTCGACGAGACCGGCGCACCCTTCCGCGACGCGCACTGGAAGGACGACCTGGCGACCTGGCTGGGAAGCCCCATACACGACGTCACCTACTGGCCCGCCGGGGATCTCGCCGCCGGTCCGAGCAGTGGCTCGTATCAGGTCAAGGGCATGCTCGTCGTGCCGGCGAGCACCGCTGCCTGTGCCGGCATCGCGATCGGCCTGTCCAAGGACCTGCTGCAGCGCGCCGCCGAGGTCAACCTCAAGGAGCGCCGACCGGTGGTCGTCGTCCCACGGGAGACCCCGGTGACCCGCAGTCACCTGGAGCACCTCATCGCCCTGCACGACGCCGGCGCCGTGGTCCTCCCCGCCAGCCCCGGCTTCTACTCGGCCGGAGCGGCGGCCACGGCCGCCCAACTCGTCGACTTCATCGCCGGCAAAGTCCTCGACGCTGCCGGCGTGTCTCATACCTTGTTCACTCGTTGGTCGGGTGAACTCGGCCATTCCCGTTAGAGGTGTCGTCGAGCGCGTCGTCTCCTTCGAGCAGCGCCCGCACCTCGGATTCCCGGAACCGCCGGTGTCCTCCCGGGGTTCGGATGCTGCTGATCCGGCCGGCCGCCGCCCAGCGTGTCACCGTTTTAGGATCCACACGAAACAAGGCAGCGACCTCGCCGGGCGTCAGCAGACGATCTCCCGTCTCCACGGCCCCTCCTTAACCCATGGGTGGCTCGATCGGGCCCGCGCACCCCCATGCGGCAAGCTGAAAGCACGAGTCATCCTGGGATGTACGCCCATTACAGCACCGCTAGCGTGCCGTGTCCGGGAAACGAGGAAATCGCACGTGTTGGGCAATTAGCCGTGCTAAAACCCCGACCATTAGGCTGGACGCGATGGACGCGATCGATCGACAACTCATCGACCTTCTTCGAGACAACGCCCGCCTTCCATATGCGGAGCTGGCCCGGCAGGTCGGCCTGTCCGCGCCGGCCGTGCACGAACGGGTCGGCAAACTGGAGTCCTCCGGCGTCATCCAGGGCTACCGGGCCGAGATCCACCCGGAGGCCGTGGGGCTGCCGCTGACCGCGGTCATCGGCATCGTGCACGACAGCAGCGGCGACACCGACGGCATCCTCGAAGCCCTGCGCGAGCATCGAGAGATCGAGTCGTGCTACTTCATGGCGGGTGAGGAATCGTTTCTGTGCAAGGCGCGGGTGAAGACCATCAGCGACCTCGAACGGCTCATCATCGAACTCAACCGGGTCAAAGGCGTCGCCCGCACGCGCACCGCCATCGCCCTTTCCACCAAGTGGGAAGGCCGCTCACAGTCCGCCTCGATGGAACGTCAGGCGAGCGCCGCCAGCCCCGGATAATCCACGACATAGCCCTCCGCGTCGAGCTGCAGCACCGCCGTGAAACCCTCCGAGGAATAGCGGACCCGTCGGTCGGGCAGCACCTCGTATACCTGCTGGACGGGGATCACGGCCAGGCTCGGCAGCAACACCCAGGCCGCCTCGATCGTCGAGACCGTGCCGGGCTCCGCGCGGTGCAGGCCCAGCCGGCGCACCGGCAGCGTGTTGGTCAGCGGGGAGTTATACAGGTCGACGTCGAGCACCTGGTGTAAGCGGTCGGGATCCTCGATGCCGGAGAACGGTGCCGTCGGCAGCACCCGCTCGAGGTCGCCCTGCTCGCCGGTGGTGACCCGCCAGCGGCCCGCGGCCCGCTCCATCCGCAGCGTCCGCCGCCAGCCCGCGCCCTCGGCCGTCACCTCGAGCCGCGTGCTGGCCCAGCCGTCGTCGGTGTGCAGGTCATACCGGCAGGAATACAGCGCATTGTCGGCGGCGAACGCCGTGCCCTTGGCATACAGCCCCCGGCGGTCGTCGAGGGTGACGAACTCACCGCCGGTCGTGTCAGTCCGCTGCCAGGCGAACGCCCGTGGAAGCACCGTCATGCATCGAAGTTAGCCCACGGGTACGACAAAAACCGGGGCCGACAAAAAGGCGGTCCGCACCATTCTGCGGACCGCCCTGTCGTCACCTAACGCCGTGGACGACGATCATGTTCGTGCTGCGGCCGCCGACCGGGCCGGCCGTGATGCGCCGAGCCGCCGTGCGACGAGCCGCCATGCGAAGGCGCGCTGCGCTGGATCCGCACCGGCACGCCGCTGGGCTGCCGAGCGCCAGTGACCTCGGCCAACGCCGGGTCGCCGGCCCGCACCCGGAGCTCGGTCGGGGTGACCCCGGCCTTCGCGAGCAGTGCCGTCGCCCGCCGACGCTGCCGTGGCAGCACCAACGTCACGACCGTGCCCGTTGCCCCGGCCCGCGCGGTCCGACCGGCGCGGTGCAGGTAGTCCTTCTGGTCTCTCGGGAGATCGACGTGCACGACCAGCGAAACGTCGTCGATGTGGATACCGCGAGCGGCGACATCGGTCGCCACCAGCACGTCGCACGTGCCCTCTTTGAACTCCGCGAGGGTGCGCGTGCGCACCCGCTGCGTCTTGCCGCCGTGGAGGGCACCGGCCCGCACGCCGACGGCAGCGAACTGGTCGACCAGTTCGTCGACGGCCAGCTGCGTCTTCACGAAGAGGATCGTGCGGCCCTTACGGGCAGCGATCGACGCCGCGATGGCGAACTTGTCGTTCGGCGGAACCAGCAACATGTGATGGTCCATGGACTCCACCGAGGCCGTCGCCGGCTCGATCGAGTGCGTGGACGGGTCGACCAGGAACCGCTTGACCAGCGAGTCGACGTCCTTGTCGAGGGTCGCGGAGAACAGCAGGCGCTGACCGGTGGCCGGCGTCTGTCCGAGGATCTCCGTGACCTCCGGGAGGAAGCCCATGTCGGCCATCTGGTCGGCCTCGTCGAGCACGGTGATCTCCACCGAGTCGAGCCGGCAGACGCCGCGCTTGATCAGGTCACCGAGGCGGCCGGGCGTCGCGACGAGCACGTCGACCCCCCGCTCGAGGGACCAGATCTGCCGGTCATACGGCACACCGCCGACGGCGGTCTTGCAGAACAGGCCAAGCGTCTTCGCCAGCGGGGTCAACGCGTCGTTGACCTGCATGGCGAGCTCGCGCGTCGGCACGAGAATCAAGGCCTTGGGCGCATGCGGACGGGACCGTCCGCTCGCCGCGAGCCGGGCAAGCATCGGCAGCCCGAAGGCGAGCGTCTTGCCCGAGCCGGTGCGTCCCCGGCCCAGCACGTCACGGCCCGCGAGCACATCGGGGATCGTGGCGGCCTGGATCGGGAACGGGTCATTGATGCCCTGGTTGGCAAGTGCACGCACCAACTTGTTGGGCAGGCCGAGCCCGGCGAAACCGGGCCCTTGGATTTCCTCTGCGGCTTCGAACTCGTCGGTAGCTTCGAAGATGGAGGGGTACGAACTGGGGTCAGCGAGCAGCAAGGAGCTGGGACCTTCCGATTGGAGACCCTTCAGCTTATCCGATCTCGCCCGCTGACCCCGCGCCGAGGTGTCGCGGTTCACTATTTCTGTGGTACGCCGCTGAACATGTCCTCGATGAACGCCTTTGAGAACGTGACGGCGAGGTAGCCACCCACCAGAAGCACCACCACGATGATCGCGATGATGATCATCACTTTCAGATTGCTGGACTTGGCCGGCTCTTCCTCGTCGTCCTCGTCCGCTTCCTGCGTGCCTTGACTCAAGATGTGCCCGGTCAGTGAGCCGGAGTTCTCCAGAGGGCTGCTGCCGCCGTCGGCCGAGACCGTCGCCACCGGAGTGACGCGTTGCCCGCCATAGACTGTGCCCGCAGAGCTGCGCTGGTTCCGTGCCCAATTTCCGTAGCTTTCGGCCGCGGGCGAAGGACCCGCGTCGTCGACCACCTCATCCTCATCCTCCCCGGGCGGAGGGATCGCGGGCGGCTGCTGATGCGCCGGAGGAGCCGGGTTGGCGGGCGCCCCGCTCGACGGATACACCGTCCCGGGCGCCCTGTCGCTGGCCGGCCGGTCGTCCCGTGCCGGCCCCGCTGACGGCGGCTCCGGGGCTCCCCACGCCGGCGCACCCCACCCCGCCTGCTGCACCGGCGGCAGGTCGGACTGCGCGGTCGGCACCGAGTACATCGGCTGCTGCCCCTCTGCCGGCTGCTCCGGCTCCGCCGCGGGCTCCGCGGCCGGCGCCGCCGCCCAGCTCGGCGCGAACGGTGCCGACACCGACTCACCGGCCGGCGACGGCTGGGCCCAACTCGGCGCGCCGGGCGCCGACACCTGGCTGTCGGCAGGCTGTGCCCACGCGGGCGGAGCCGAGGCCTGCCCGGCCGGCGCCCAGCTCGGTGGCGCGAAGGCAGGCGGCGGCGAGACGGGCGGCATCGACTCCGACGGACTCGCCGACGGAATGGAAAACGCCGGAGGGGCCGAGACTGGTGGCGTCGACTCCGACGGTGTCGCATTCGGCATGGTGTACGCCGGTGCCCCCGCACCCGGCCCCCCAACCGCCGATGGCCCGGAGGCGGGAGGTGCGAACGCGGGCGGCCCGGAGACCGGTGGCGTGGACTCCGACGGCGTGGCGGCCGGCACGGTGTACGAAGGCGGCCCCGCAGGCGGCGGCGCGAACGCCGGCGGCCCGGAGGCGGGCGGCGCGAACGCGGGCGGCCCGGAGGCGGGAGGTGCGAACGCCGGTGGCCCGGAGGCTGGCGGCGCCGACGACGGCGGTGCGAACGCCGGACCGCCCGCGGCCGGAGGTGCGAACGCCGGACCACCCGACACCGGCGGTGCCGACGCGGGCGGGGCGAACGCCGGCCCACCCGACACGGGGGGCGCCGACGCGGGCGGGGCAAAGGCCGGCCCACCTGACGCTGGCGGTGCCGACGCGGGCGGTGCGAACGCCGGGCCGCCCGAAACCGGCGGAGACGACGCGGGTGGCGCGGAGGCGGGCGGCGGGGCCCAGCCCTGACCAGGCGTGCTGGCCCAGCCCTGCTCGCCCGGCGTGGCGGCGGGCGGCTGCTGCCAACTGGGCTGTGCGGGCGCCGGCGGCGCGGCCCAACCCTGCTGAGCGGGCGGCGTGGACACCGGCTGGCCGGGCGGTGGCGCCCAACCCTGCTGCCCCGGTGCGCCCTGGCCCGGCGGAGGAGCCCAGCCCGGCTGTCCCGGCGCGGAGTACTGCCCCGGCTGCGGCCCAGGCGTCCCGTACGTGCCCGGCGCCTGCTGCCCAGCCGGCGTGCCGTACTGGCCGGCGGGTGCCTGACCGGGCGGCGTGCCGTACTGGCCGGCGGGTGGCGTGCCGTACTGACCGGGCGGCTGCTGACCGGGTGCCGTGCCGTGCTGGCCGGGCGGCTGCTGACCGGCCGGGCCGTACTGCCCTGGCTGCTGTCCCGGCGTGCCGTATTGAACCGGCGTGCCGTGCTGCCCCGGAGCGCCGTACACCCCGGGCTGCCCAGGGGTGCCGTACTGCCCCTGCGCCGGCTGGCCGGGCGTGCCGTACTGCCCCGGCTGCCCCTGTGCGGGTTGGCCGTACTGCCCTGGCTGCCCCTGTGCGGGCTGGCCGTACTGCCCTGGCTGCCCCTGTGCGGGCTGGCCGTACTGGCCCGGCTGGCCCTGTGCCGGCTGGCCGTACTGCGCCGGTGGCTGTTGGGCTGGGGTGCCGTACACGCCAGGGGTGGGGTTCGGCTGGCCAGGAGCCGGCCACTGCTGCGGCGCGGGCGGCTGGTTCCATCCCTGCGCGGGCGGCGTCGACACAGGCTGCTGACCGACCGACGGCCACTGCTGCGGCGTGGCGGGGGGCTGTGGCACCCCGGCCGGCGGCTGCTGCGGGCCGGCGGGAGGCGGAGCCCACCCCTGCGCGGCCGGCTGAGCCCAGCTGGGAGCGGCGCCCTGCCCACCGGCGGCCGCCGCGGCCTGGCCGGAGTCGCCGGTGCCCCACGGATGCTGCGAGGACGGCGTTGTGTACGGCGTCGGCGCCTGGAACGGCGCCGGAGCCGGCGGCACCGGCGGCTGCGGCACAGGTGGCTGCGGGACGGGCGGCTGCGGGAACGGCGGCGGCTCCGGGGTCGGCACGGGAGCGGGTGGTGCCGGCGCCGGTGGGTACGGCGTCGGGATCGGCTCAGGCTCCGGCGCCGGCGGGAACGGCATCGGCTCGGGCGCCGGCACCGGCTCCGGGCTCGGGAACGGCGAGGGCTCAGGGCTCGGGAACGGCTCGACGGGAGCGGCCGGCTCGATGGGTGCGACCGCCGGCTCGACGGGTGCGACCGCCGGCTCGAGAGGTGCGGCCGGAGCGGGCTCGACGTCGGAGTCCGCGGCACCGGCGGCCGGGAGGCCGACCGAGGCGGAGCCGGTGGCCATCGAGTGCGGCAGGGCCATGGAGGTGCGGTACACGGTCGGGGTCGGCGTCGTGGTGGCGCGGGCGGCCTGCTCGGCCTCCTCGGCGCTCACCGAGTGGATGCCGGGCACGGAAGCGCTCGCCCGGGCCGCGACCACGGCGGCGGCGAACGCCCCGGCGACCGGCAGCACGACCGGCGGCGTCGAAGCGGCCGGGGCCATCAAGGGCTCGGCCGGCACGTCGACGACACGCCGGTCGATCGGCGCCAGGACGGGCTCGGCGGCATCACCAGCGGGCCGGCCCTGCACCGCGAACGGGTGCACCACCGCCGGCTCCGAAGCCGGCGAGGCGGCGGGCGGCGCGAACGCCGGCGGGGCCGAGGAGGCGGGTTCGACCGGGGGCGGTGCGAACGCCGGCGGGGAGGACGAGCTGGCCGACGCCGGCTCCACGTCCGCCGCGGGCGTCTCCGGCGCGCTCCACGGCCGTGCGAACGCGTCCCACGACGACTCCGGCAGCTGCCGGGGCGCCCGGGCCCGGCTCGGCAGCGGCGGCAGCGCCTCGTCGACCGGAGGCGGCGAGACCGGCGGCACAGCAGGAGGCGACGAGACCGGCGGCACGGCAGGCGGCGACGAGACCGGCGGCGGCGAAACCGGAGCTGAGGAGACCTGCTCGCCGAACCCCGCAACCGGGATCGGCGCGAACGGAGGCGCCGCCACATCGGAGGACACCGGCTCGGCGGGGTGGATGCCGGAGTACGGCGTGGACTCCCCGGGCGGAGGACCGTAGGTCCCGGCGACGGAGTCGAAGTTCGGCAGCTGGTACGCCGGTGTCGGGCTGGCCAGTGCGGCCGCGATGACGTCCGCCTCGGGCTCGGCTCGGCGGCGCGGCCCGTCAGGACCGGGGGCCGGCTGATCGGGCGCCTCGCTCAGCCCGCTCGTGGCGGCGGGGGTACCGCCACCCGCGGCGCTCACCCCGGAATCCAGCCCGGAAGGCGTTGCGGTGCTCACGCCCGCGTCCACACCGAAGGGAGCTTCGGCAAGACCGGACGAGTCGCCGCTGGGAGCTGCTCCGGTGTCGGTCGAGTTGAACGCCGCGACCATCGCCGCGACCTCCGGGTCGTCCTCGCCGTCGTCGTCGGAGTCCGCGAACGGGTCGCCGCCGGGCCAGAGGGCGCCGTCGGTGGGCGTCGGCGGGAGCTCGTAGGCCTGGTCCGGGACAACCTCCTGCGGCGTGTCCGGAGGCAGCTCGGCGCCGACCGGTGGCGGTGGCGGCAGCGGCGGCAGATCGCCGTCGAGCGCGTCGGGCTCCGGACTGGTCGCCTGTGGCTGCACGCCGGGCGTGAACCCGAATGGGGAGTCGGGTCGCACCCCCTCGTTGCGTGCGCCGTCCCGTGTCTCCCGCTCGTCCATTGCTGCCCTCCATGACTGTGCCCTGCCTGGGCGTCACCGCGTTCCCGGCGTGCCCCCTCCGCCAGTCACGGCTCCACGGTGCCACATCGAGTCACGGAACGCTGGACCGGACTGCGTCGGGTTTTGGATCACCGCGCAGGATCACGTCCGGTATCACGTCCAGGATCACCGCCGGGCGAAGATCCTCCGGGAACGAACGAACCGGCCCGCGGGCTACCCCGCGAGCCGGTCCGGTGAACCGACGTCAGTCGCCCGACGGTGTCGCCGTGGTCTGTGCGGCCGTGCTCGCCCCGGTGGTCGTGGGCTCGACGGCCGGCTTCGTCGTTGCCGCGGCCGACGCCGGCTTGCTCGGCGCCTTCGACTCCTCTTCCGCGGGCTTCGACGCCGGTGCTGACGACTCTCCCGCCGGCGCCGATGACGATCCACCCGCCGGTGCTGACGAGGACCCACCCGCCGGTGCCGAGGATGACGACCCACCCGCCGGAGCGGAGGTCGACGTCGACGCGGAAGCCGAGGCGGAAGCGCTGGCCGAAGCCGAAGCCGAAGCCGACGGCGACGCGGTGGACGACGCCGACGCGGTGGCCGTCGCGGTGGGTGTGGCGGTGGCGGTCGAGTTCGGTGCCTTCACGGCCGGGAAGATCCGCGTCGCGCCGAAGAACCGCGACCACTTCACCTGCCCGATCTTCACCTTCTCGCCGGTGGTCGGCGCGTGCACCATCTGGCCGCCGCCCAGGTAGATGCCCATGTGGTAGATCGAACGCCAGTCGCTGGAGTCGCTGGCGAAGAAGACCAGGTCGCCGGGGAGCAGCTGGTCGCCGAGGCGGAGCTTGGTGGCCTGGATGGCGGGGGTGCCGTGGTACATGTCGTTGGCGACCCGCGGCACGCGGACCCCGACCTGCCCATAGGACCAGTACGCCAGGCCTGAGCAGTCGAAGGTGTTCGGGCCTTCGTCGCCCCACACGTACCAGCTGCCGATCTTGCCCATGGCGAAGTTCAGCGCCTGGACGGCCTTCGGGTTGGCGACCATGCCGTCGACCGGCACGTTGGAGACGGTGCCGCGGCTCTGCTCGGCGGCCGCCTCCTGCGCGGCGATCTGCAGGACCGCCTGCTCGTTGTCGGCCTTGAGCTTCTGGAACGCGGCGTCCTGGACCTTGAAGTCCGCGTCGATCGGGGTGAACACGCTCTGCGCGCTGAGATAGGTCGACTGGGCCAGCTCGTACTGCTGCTTGGCGGCCGCCTCCTCCTGCTCCGCGCGCAGCAGGTCACGGGCGTCCTGCTGGCTGCCCGGCTGCTGACCGAGGCCCGGCGCGAGCAGGCCGAACTGGTGCAGGTCGTGCGCATACCCGTCGAGCGGCCCCAGGCCGGTCGCCCGCTTGTATGCCTCCGCGGCGGCCGTGTCGGCCCGGTCGCGCAGCTCCGCGACCTGGGCGGTGGCGGCGCGCAGCTTGTCCTGGGCGTCGGACGCCGCGGCCTGTGCCGTCTCCAGGTTGATCTGCGCCTGGAGGCGTTTCTGCCCCAGTGTGCTGACGGTGACCTCGAGCGAGGCGAGCTGCGTCGCGAGCGGGCCACGCAGTGTGGCGGTGCTCCCGCCGACGGACGCGGGCGCGGTGGTGCCGCTCTGGCCGGGCATGAGCAGTGTGCCGGACGCGATGGGCCGGGAGCCGGTGTCGGGGATCGCGCCACCCGGGTCGGCGTACGCCGGGCGGGGAACCAACGAGCACAGCAAGGTGCAGACGACGGCCGCGACGAACATCGGCCCACGCCTGTGCCTTCCCCGCTGCCGGGGGATCATCGCCGCGACCTGCGCGGATGCCTCAGCTTCGGCAGGCGGGACCCAGCTGTCGCCGGGATAACTCGCCGCCCTCAGTACCAGTCCGTCCATGCCACCGTCCCCAGTCGGTAAGCCCCGCCAATGGTCGATCGCGATCGATCGATCAGTCGGTCTGCCGCCCGACCGTGTTTCTGCCCACTTTTGTTTACCTCACGGAAGCAATCGACGTCGAGAGCTGATCAATGTCAGTCTGCTCGCAAAGAGGTGAACAGGGAGATGAACACCGCACTCGCGCGGGGGCCGGTGAGGCCGGGCCGGGCCCGACGTACGCTGGCGACGTGGATGCAGGTGTGAAGCGTGAACTCGAGGCCAAGGTCGTTGCCGGCGAGCGGCTGAGCAGGGAAGACGGCGTAGCTCTGTACGAGAGCGACGACCTGGTCTGGCTCGGCAGGCTGGCCCACCACAAGCGCACCGAGCTCAACGGCGACCGGGTGATGTTCAACGTCAACCGGCACCTCAATCTCACGAATGTCTGTTCCGCCAGCTGCGCATATTGCTCATTCCAGCGCAAGCCGGGCGAGAAGGACGCATACACGATGCGCATCCACGAGGCGGTCGCCAAGGCCAAGGAGATGGAGGACGAGCAGCTCACCGAGCTGCACATCGTCAACGGCCTGCACCCGACCCTGCCGTGGAAGTACTACCCGAAGGTCCTCCGCGAGCTGAAGGGCGCCCTGCCCAACGTCAAGCTCAAGGCGTTCACGGCCACGGAGATCCAGTGGTTCGAGAAGATCAGCGGCCTGCCCGCCGACGAGATCTTCGACGAGCTGATGGACGCCGGTCTGGAGTCGCTCACCGGCGGCGGCGCGGAGATCTTCGACTGGGAGGTCCGCCAGCACATCGTCGACCACGCCTGCCACTGGGAGGACTGGTCGCGCATCCACCGGCTCGCGCACAGCAAGGGCCTGCGGACCCCGTCGACGATGCTCTACGGCCACATCGAGGAGCCCCGCCACCGCGTCGACCACGTCATGCGGCTGCGCGAGCTGCAGGACGAGACCGGCGGCTTCACCGTCTTCATCCCGCTGCGCTACCAGCACGACTTCGTCGACTCCGCCGACGGCAAGATCCGCAACAAGCTGCAGGCGCGCACGAAGATGGCCTCGCCCGCGGAGTCGCTCAAGACGTTCGCCGTGTCCCGGCTGATGTTCGACAACGTGCCCCACGTCAAGTGCTTCTGGGTCATGCACGGCCTGTCCGTCGCCCAGCTGTCCCTCAACTTCGGCGTCGACGACCTCGACGGCTCGGTCGTCGAGTACAAGATCACTCACGACGCCGACAGCTACGGCACGCCCAACACGATGCACCGCGAGGACCTGCTCCACCTGATCTGGGACGCCGGCTTCCAGCCCGTCGAGCGCAACACCCGCTACGAGGTCGTCAGGGAATACGACAAGCCCACCCCCCTCGCCGAGCGTCGCGCCGAGCCGCAGCAGGTCTGGGCCTGACCCTCATCGCGGCGCCAGGCGCCCGACCGCCGCGCCGCGGTGGGCGGCTTTGAGTGGTCCGTGCGGGCGGCGATATCCTGGCCAGACCATGTCTGCGCTGTTGAAGTACACGCTCGCCCGGCTCGGGCTCTTCGTTCTCGCGGCCGGTGCGATGTTCGCCGTCCCGCTCGACATCAGCGTCCTGCTGAAGCTGATGATCGCCGTGGTGATCTCCGCCGCGCTGGCCTTCTTCCTGCTGAAAGGCCTCCGGGAGGAGGCCTCCGTGCAGGCGGTCGGCGCCGCCACGCGTCGCACCGAAAAGCGTGAACGACTGCGCGCCGCGCTCAACGGGGATGATGATGGGGGTGAAAGCACCACCAAAGCGGACTAATAGCGCTTAAACCTTGGATGGTGCAAGACCACCCAAGGAGGCTCGATGGGCCGCAGGCTCTCCGTATCGCTCACGCTCGCCGGTGTCGGCCTGCTGATGCTCGTGGGGATCAATCCCGCCAGTGCCGTGCCCGCCGAGAAGTCCGGCCGATACGTGGTCGAGGGTGTGCGCACCCTGGACGACCGCAACCGGGTCGCCCGCAGCGGGGCCGCCATCGACACGATCGACCACGGCCGGGCCGAGATCACCGCGCTGCCGTCCGAGGTCCGCGCGCTCCGCGACCAGGGATTTGTCGTGGAAGGGCAGCGGGCGGAGGACTTCCCGGCCGCCGACAAGGCGTACCACAACTACGCGGAGATGATCGCCGAGCTCGACAAGGCGGTCGCCGCCCACCCGGCGATCATCCGCAAGACCAGCCTCGGCAAGTCGTATGAGGGTCGCGACCTGCCGCTGATCAAGATCTCGGACAACGTCGCGGTCGACGAGGACGAGCCGGAGGTCCTCTACGGCGCCCACCAGCACGCCCGCGAACACCTCACGGTCGAGATGGCGCTGTACCTGGTGAAGCTGTACACCGACGGCTACGGCAAGGACGCCCGCATCACGAAGCTGGTCGATGGCCGCGAACTGTGGATCGTGCCCGACCTGAACCCCGACGGCGGCGAATACGACGTGGCCACCGGCTCCTACCGCAACTGGCGGAAGAACCGGCAGCCCAACGCCGGGTCGGGCAGCGTCGGCACCGACCTCAACCGCAACTGGAGCTACCGGTTCGCCTGCTGCGGCGGCTCCTCGGACAGCCCGTCGTCGGAGACGTACCACGGCCCGTCGGCGTTCTCCGCGCCCGAGATCCAGCGCCTGCGGGACTTCGTGCTCAGCCGCCGCGTCGGCGGGGTGCAGCAGATCAGGACGAGCATCGACTTCCACACGTTCAGCGAGCTGATCCTCTGGCCGTTCGGCTACACGACCGCCGACACGGCGGCCGGGCTGAACGCCGACCAGCAGGCAGTGTTCCAGAGCCTCGGCACCCGGATGGCCAACTCCAACGGCTACACGCCCGAGCAGTCCAGCGACCTGTACATCACCGACGGCTCGATCATCGACTGGCTGTGGGCGACGCAGGGGATCTTCGCGTACACGTTCGAGATGTACCCCGGCTCCAACCCCAGCGGCAACGGCTTCTACCCGCCGGCGAGCGTGATCACCGCGCAGACCGCCCGCAACAAGGAGGCCAGCCTGCAGCTCGCGGAGTTCGCCGACTGCGTGTATCGGATCATCGGCAAGCAGGCCCAGTACTGCAAGGGCGGCACCGCGAACGCGGTCTGGTCCGACGACTTCGAGAGCGCCAAGGGCTGGACGGTCACCAAGGGCACCGCGACCGGCGGGCTCTGGGAGCGCGGCAATCCCGAGGCGACCACGCAGAACGGCCCGAAGCAGCTCGGCGGGGCCGTCAGCGGCGACAACGACCTGGTGACCGGCCGCAAGGCCGGTTCGTCGGCGGGCAGCTACGACGTCGACGGCGGCACCACGGCGGTGCGATCACCGTCGATCGCGCTGCCGGCCGCCGATACGCTGACCCTCGACTGGTCCTGGTACTTCGCCCACGCCGCCAACGCGTCCGCCAGCGATCTGTTCAAGGTCAGCGTGCTGCACGGCGGCACGAAGACGGCGGTGTTCGCCCAGGCCGGCGCGGCGAGCGACCGCGACGCGGCCTGGGCCGAGGCCAGCGCGGACCTGACCGCCTACGCCGGCAAGACGATCCAACTGGTGATCGAGGCGACGGACGCCGGCGGGGCCAGCCTCGTGGAGGCGGCCGTGGACAACGTCATGATCATTAAGTCTTAAAAGCGATATTCGTCGGAAATCTCGATCAGCGCGAAATGTGCGCCCGCCGGGTCGGCGACGCGGGCGTACCAACCCGCCGACGACGGCATCGGCTTGCGCGCGACGCTGCCACCCAGTGAAGTCACCCGCTCGCATGCCGTGACGGCGTCGTCGACCATGAAGCACGCAGTCCAGTGCTCCGGCAGGCCGGCGGGGAACCGGTCGTCGATCGGCAGGAGCCCACCGACGGCGTCGTTGTGGTGGTGCAGCTCGAAGTAGGGCTCCGGGTTTTCCGTCTCCACGGAGTGCCAGCCGAACACCTCGCCGTAGAAGGCGCTGGTGCGGGCCAGGTCGTGGGACGCCAGTTCGTACCAGCAGATCGCCCCGGGCTCGAAGGACACCTGCGCGCCGCCGAACCGGCTGCGTTGCCACGTGGCGAAGACCGCGCCGCCCGCGTCGGCGACCACGGACAGCGTGCCGAGGTCCCGCACGCTGGTTGGGGGCACCTTGACGGTCCCGCCCGCGCGCTGGACTGCGTCCGCGGTGCCGGCTGGATCGTCGGTGGAGATCGAGATCAGCCAGGCGGCCGGTCCGCGGCCGGTCGCAGTGCGCAGACCGGCCACCGCACGACCGTTCAGCGTGAAGTGCCCGTCATCGTTGAACTGCCAGCCGAAGAGGCCGCCGTAGA
Organism: Dactylosporangium siamense; assembly: GCF_016862795.1. Lineage (GTDB taxonomy): Bacteria > Actinomycetota > Actinomycetes > Mycobacteriales > Micromonosporaceae > Dactylosporangium > Dactylosporangium siamense. The sequence continues at coordinate 16,772 of NZ_BONQ01000087.1, forward strand.
ACGCGCGCGCGGCAACAGGGTCGGGACTTGCGACCTCGGCCCAGCACGGTGTGCCCGGTGCGTAACCCCGTACTCGCATTCCGCGTCCCTCCGGTTGTCACAGTGTTTCGAGATAGTGACATCCGGACAGTGATCACGAAACCCTATCCAAGGGCGGAGGAAGCGGACGTTCGTGGAGGACGTCCAACCGCGAGACGGCCCGCGTCAAAACCACGAACAACCGATTGAGTCCGCGGGGTTCGGCGTCCACAATGTCCGCCGGTTCCACCACGATCACGTGGTCGTACTCGAGACCCTTGGCGAGACTGGCCGGCAGGACCGTGACCCGCTCGCTCTCAATGCCGGCGGCAACGATCTGCGGCACTGTCGCGTCAGCCGCGATCACGCCGATGGAGCCTTCGAAGGCGAGCGCCCGCTGTACCACCTCCGCCAACGGAAAGGCACCGATGGTGAGCGCCCCGTCGGTCCTCAGCGACCGCGCCTCCGGCACGTCGACCCCCAGTGCGGGCAGCAGCCGGTTGGCCAGCGCCACGACCACGGCCGGCACGCGGAACCCGGTCGTCAACGGCACGACCCGTGCGCCCGGCTTGCCGAGATGCCCCAGCAGCGTCCGCCACTCCCGGGCCGCCCACGGCGCCGTGCCCTGCGCCAGGTCGCCGAGCAGCGTGATCGACCCGTGCTCGGAGCGCCGGGCGATCACCCGCGCCTGCATCGGTGACAGGTCCTGCGCCTCGTCCAGCACCACGTGGCCGAACGACGGCACCCGGTCGATCAAACCGGCGGCCTCGTCGATCAGCACCGCATCCGCCACGGTCCATCGCGCGGACTTCGCGGTCTTCGGCGGTTTCGCCCAGGCGATCGCCGCCTGCTCATGCGGCTCCAGCACCTCGTCGGCCGGGTCGCTGAGGACCTCGAACACCAGCTGCTCCGGCGTCACCGCCGGCCACGCGTGATCCAGCACCTCGAGCACCGGCTGCGAGCGACCCATCCGGCGCTGCCACCCCTCGCTCGGCGAGTCGCCGCGCCGCGCCTCCGACTGCCGCATCAGCAGCGACACGATCCGCGCCCGGACCCGCTCCCGGCCGATCCCGTACGGCGGCGCCTCCCGCCGCACGTCGTCCACGATCCGGCGCAGCGCCTCCGTCGACACCCGCCACCGGTAGGACCCGTCCGACACGGTCAGCGGCTCCTCCGGCCGCTTGATCTTGGCGTTGAGCCGCCGCGCGAGCACCGTGGCCATCCTCGGGTCGTGCTTCACCTCGGCCGCGGCATCCGCGTCGACGCCTTTCACCGGGGTGCCGAGCAGCCCGTCGATCGTGGACTGCTGCACCTCGATCTCACCCAGCGCCGGCAGCACGCTGGCGATGTAGCTCAGGAACGCGCTGTTCGGCCCGACGATGAGCACCCCCGACCGGCGCAGCCGCTCCCGGTGCAGATACAGCAGGTACGCCGCCCGGTGCAGCCCCACCGCGGTCTTCCCGGTGCCGGGGGCGCCCTGCACGCAGATCGACTCGTCCAGCTCGGCGCGCACCAGCTCGTCCTGCTCGGGCTGGATGGTGGCGACGATGTCGCGCATCGGCCCGACGCGCGGCCGCTCGATCTCCTCGAGCAGGATCCGGCTGGTCCCGAGCTCCTCCCCGGCCCGCAGGTGCTCGTCCTCGAAGCTGGTCAGCTCGCCCCTGACGAAGCCGAACCGGCGCCGGGTGCTGACGTCCTGCGGGTCCTTGACGCTCGCCTGGTAGAACTTCCGGCTCATCGGCGCCCGCCAGTCGAGCACCATCGGCTCCCCGGCCACGTCGGTGACGTGCCGCCGCCCGACGTGGAACCTGCCGCCCTCGTCGTCGTCGACCGCGGCGACGTCCAGCTTGCCGAAGAACAGTGGGGTGTCGGGACTGTCGGCCAGCTCGGCGATCCGCCGGGCCAGGTGCCGGCCGAGCGTCTCGGCGGCGAACGGGTCCCCGGCGACCTGATTGCCGGTGGCGAAGAGGTCCTCGGCATGCTCCCGCATCCTGCGCAGGGCCTTGCGTGAGGCTTCCAGGTGCGCTCGCTCGGCGGCGAGCTCGTCTTGCAGTGCGGGCACGTTGATTTCCTTCAGGGGAATCTCAGCTGCTGCTCGCTCGCGTATCCGGGGGCTGCCCGGCGCGTCGGGACGTCCGCTGCGGTGCCTACCTCACCGCGGCCGTCAAGCGGTCATTCACATTACGCGCGGCGCGTCCACCACTCCACCGAATATCGCAGCGTTCCATCAGATCCGGGCATCACGCGGTGCGGGCCGCGTGGCGGCAGGACTCGGCGAGGAAGCAGCGTCGGCAGTCCGGGGTGCTCACGGTGCATGTGTCGTAGGCGACCTGCTGGATCAGCGGGTGAACGCGCGCCAGGTCCGGGCCGTAGGCGAGCAGGTCCGCGGCGACTCGGCGGCAACCCGGGTTGGTGAGGCCGCCGTCGTAGTCGGTGAGACCGAGCCGGTAGGCGACCCGCATCAGGTGCTGATCGATCGGCACCGTGTCCGCGGCGTCGTTGACGATCGTCATCACGACGGCGGCGGTATGTGTGCCGACACCGGGCAGCGACGTCAGGAGGTTGTTCAGTGCGCCCGAGTCGGAGCCGCCGATCAGCTGATCGAAGAGCGTCGTGCCGCGCCTGGTGAGGATCGCCGCGGTGGCGTGCAGGCGGGCGGCCTTGACCGCGCCGAGCGGTCTGACCAACTGGGTCAGTCTGGGCAACGGCAGGGCGAGAAGTCGTTGAGGGGTGAGTCCACCGCATTCGGCGGCGAGTCGGGGGAACACCTTCCGTACGGCCGCGGCGGGTCGGGTCTGGGCCAGGACGGCCAGCACGAGCGTCTCGAACGGCGATCCTGCCAGCAGGATCATGCCCTGGTGATGTCGGCGCAGCGCGCTCAATGCCGGGTGGCCCGCAAGGGCCATGGCACCGACCTGTTCACCGTTACGGAACGTGGCCGTCAGCAGATTCCGCAACAGCTCTTCTTCCGGGCCGGTCCGGAACGAGAACCGCAGCCCGCCACGGTCGCTCTCGACTCGGACCCGGATGCCCTGCCCGTGCAGGTGGAAGGTGCGTTGCCAGGCGCCGGCCCCGATCATCTGCCAGGCCAGGGCAGGGAGCTGCAGTTGCATGGTGGCCGCGAGATCGGGAGTGTTTTCGCAGGCCAGGCTCAATGTGGTAGGCATCGGTGCACCTCATCGGCGGATCTGGGACGGCGAGGACGGCCGAGATGCCATCGGGTCCGCCCCGCGTCGCCGCGAGCGCCATTCGGCGCTGGACGCGCCGATGCCGATGCCACTTCGGAGGTGTGCCACTTCCGAAGTGGCGCTCTACGTGCCCGCCGCGTTACACGTGGTGCGACAGGGGCTCTGCGTGCTGGTGCTCAAGAACGGTGGTTGATCGGTGTACCCCGACCAACCACCGTTGTGGTCCATGAGCACGGCGCCGGCCCGGCGACCGTCAGTGCTGCCGCCGGACCCGGGGCACCAACCGGAGCAGCGCGAAGCCGCCCATGATCAACGTGGCGGCGAGCACCACCTGCCAGCCGATCGACAGTCCGGTCACCGGCAGTGTCGCAACACCGGCGCCCGTTCCACCGGCGACACTTCCTCCGTACATGTGCACTCCTTCTCAGTGATTGATCCATTCGCGGTCAGCACCACGAACCGTCTTCCACGCCGCCAGCCAATACACGCCGGCGCGCCATTGTTCGAACAGCCACTCGGGCAGCATCGACGCCGCCAGCGCGATGTCACCGGGACGACCCGACCGGACCGTCCAGACCCGCTCGAGGAAGAAAAGACCCGTCAACGGCAGCCAGCGCGGGTCGAACGGCAGGCTGCCCGTCACGGCGAGGAACAGGGCCAGGAACGCGAGATACGCCGGCACCAGCAGCGACCCGGTGTAGATCGCGATCTGGCGGACCCAGGTGCCGAACGTGCGCCGGTTCATCCCGTACAGGCGGAGGCTGTCCAGCATGCCCCGCTGCCAGCGGACCCGCTGATCCTTCAGCGCCTTCCAGGTCGGCATCGACTCCGTGATCGCGGTGGCTTTCGACGGCGCCATCGGCCGGTAGCCGAGCGCCCGCACCGCGAACGTCAACTCGATGTCCTCGGTGGCGGTGTCGCGGTGGTACAGCTCACCGCGGTAGCCCGGGAGCCGGCCCTGACCGCGGGCGATGAGCACATCCCGGATCACGCGGACCTGGAGCAGGGTGGCGACACCGGACAGCACGAGCGCCTTGTCCATGCGCCGGGCGACCTGCCGCGCGAACCGGGCGTACTCGTTGCGCTGCAGCCGATCGAGCAGGGTGGTGCCGTTGCGCGACGTGTGGAAGCTGGCGCAGGCGGCGCCGACGGGTCGCCGCCCACGGCGTCCGGTGCGGGGCCGGGTGAGCGCCCTGACGGCATGCTGCGTGAAGTCCGGGTGCAGGACGCTGTCCGCGTCGGTGACGAGCAGGAAGTCGTCGTCGGCGAGGTCGGGCAACAGGTTGATGACGGCCCAGTTCAGCGCGCCGGCCTTCTTGTGGGGGTTGTGACCGGGGAACTCGAACACCTCGGCGCCGGCGGTGGCGGCGATCTGGGCGGTGTTGTCGGTGCAGTTGTTCGGCACGACAACGATCCGGTCGACCGGCGGGGACCATTGCCGTCGCAGCGCCCGGATGGTGTCGGTGATGGTCTCGGATTCGTTGTATGCGGGAACCAGCGCGACGATCTTCGCGGTGGGCCGGTCATGGCGGGAGCGCTGCCGCGGGAATGCGCGGACGGCGACAGTGGGGTCGCCGTCGGTCTTCTGGCCGGATCCGGATGCGTCGCGCTCGACGTCAATCATCTACGTCAATCATGTTGTCGGTCAGGCTGAAGCGCACGGCTGCATTGCCCTTCGGTTTTCATGCCTCTTGGTTTCAGGGGTCTCCGCTGGCTCGCGTGACCGATCAACCGTCGACTCGGGACGGGACGCGGCACGACGGACGCGAATTCATGACGGTTGCGGAGCCGACTTTGCTGGAAGCCGTTGTGGGGTCGCAGGGCAATCGGTGCCGCTTCACCCGGGTGAAATCGCTTGAATGAATCATTGGTCGGCGGGGGGTACGGCGGGGCAATGGCAATGCGTCACTCGCGAACTCATACGGCGACCGGTCCGCGGGTGAAGGCACAGTCACCGCAACGTCGGTGGTTTGGTGCGGTGCGTAACGGGGAGTCGACGCCGGCATCTCGAGGCCGGACTGGAGCGGACGCACGTCGGATTCGCAGACCGCGGTCCGGGTGCGACTTCAGAAACAAAGGACACCTGTTCCATGATCGATGCACCGTCGCAATTTCAAACACCGAAACCACGCCGCCTGATTCAACCGATCATGATTGTGCCGGCGGTGCTCGCGCTCGTCACGATCGTGTCGATCACCACGTACGTCATGAACGCCGGTAGCGACAAGACCCACGCCGTCTCGGCGCCGGTTGCCACGCCGACCGCGTCGCCGCCGCCGCGGTTCGATCCCGACGCCGGTGCGGCGCTGCCGCGCAACCGCGTCGTCGCCTTCTATGCGGTGCCCGACGCCGCCGTCACCGGCCCGGCACATGAGCTCACCGGGGCGATGCTCGCCCGGCTCAGGCAACAGGCGTCGGTGTATCAGCGGCTCGACCCGGCACATCCCGTGCTGGCCGGAATCGATCTCGTCGTCAGCGTGCCGGACCGGAAGCCGGGGCCGGCCGGCACGTACAGCCATCATGTGCCCGCGGCCACGATCGACGAGTACGTCGAATTCTGTCGCAAGAACAACCTGCTGCTGTTTCTGGACCTCAATTTCGGCTGGTCCGACCCGGTGGCGGAATTGAACTTCTTCCGGCCGTATCTCAAGTTGCCGTTCGTGCACGTCGCCGTCGATCCGGAGTGGATGTTCCCGCGGCACAACGGCGTCCCGGGCGTCAATCTGTCCAACGTGCGCGCCGCTGACCTCAACCCGCTCATCAGCGCGGTCGCGCGGATGCCGAAGGAATACCAGGTGCCGCGCAAGATGTTCATGATCCACCAGTACCGGCCCGACGGCGACGACCTGCCCGATCCCTACAACCCGGGCGCGGCGATCATCGCCGACAAGCGGAACCTGATCAACGACAGCCGGGTGGACGTGGTGATCCACGTCGACTCGGTGGGCGGCTGGCCCGGCGACATCGAGATGAAGACCGGGCAGTACGCCAAATGGGTCGACCAGGGCATGCAGCGGTTCCAGAACTTCAGGTACGGCGGATTCAAGATCTTCTACCAGCTGGAGTCCAAGAACAAGCTGATGACCGAGGAACAGGTCATGGCGCTCCAGCCGGCGCCGATGGTCATCACCTACGGCAACTGACCCGGGCGGTGGACGGCAGGGCTCGTGCGCCACGGGGGCACACGAGCCCTGCTGCCTGTTCCTCTGAGTTCCTTTGAGCTCGACCCGATCAACGGCGCATTACACGCGGGTGGTGCCGGCAGGCCGCCCGTGTCCGCTCGTCACCCGGGCGGCGATGTAGACGCCGACAACCGCGAGCGCAATTTGAATGCCGTGCCGGATCCAGTCGACGCCCGAGGTCTGCCCGACCCCGAGCCAGGTGGCGATAAGACCTCCGATCAGCGCGGCGACGATGCCGACCGCGACAGTGAGCGCGACCGATATGTTCTGCCGGCCGGGCAGGATCAGTCGCGCAAGAACACCGATGATGGCGCCGCCGATAATTGCCCACAAGATCGTCCCGATCATGTCGGCCCCCTTCCTCGTGGCTCGCCCGCAACGCACCCTCCCTACCCACGCGTACCCACATGTCACCTGTCCCACGCGCCGGGCTCGCCTTCGAGCTTTCGCAGCACTCGTGGCGACTTGACCAGGCCCGTTGTGGCCACTCGCCGGCAACCATCGACGTCCTGCGCAGGTTCCTTGTGTGTGGCTTCCAGGTGCGTTCGCCGGCAGCGTCCTCGCCTTCCCGTGCCGGCAACGCTGCGGTGCCTACTCACCGCGGCGGGCAAGCGGACACCGGCATCTTCCGCCGCCATCCCTGCACCGATTCCCTGTCGTGCGCTACGGTGCTTGATGTTAATAATATTGTTAACCGTGGAGGTGCGGCTGTGGAGTGGGAGATCCTGATGACCGCGCAGGTTGAGGAGTTCCTCGACGCGCTTCATGAAGCCGACCGTGACACTCACCGGCTTGTGAATTAGGCAATTCTCGTCCTGGAGCAGAACGGTCCGGCCGAGGGCAGGCCGTTGGTCGACAGCATCGCTGCGTCGCGGATCACCAACATGAAGGAACTTCGACCGCCGTCCGGCGGTCGAAGCGAGGTCAGGATCTTGTTCGTGTTCGACCCGTGGCGATCGGCCGTCCTGCTCGTCGCTGGAGACAAGTCCGGACAGTGGAGTCGCTGGTATCGCGAGGCCATACCTGAGGCGGAGCAGCTCTACGCCACATACTTGAAGGAGCGAGAAGGGGAGATCGGCGATGGGCAGCGTTAAGCGGTGGCGGGACACGGATCACCTCGAGCGTGCGGTCGACACCGCCGGTGGTCAGGAGGCATTCGACGCCGCGGTCGGTGCCATGGTGGACGAGGCTCGGGGCTGGCGGTTGGCTGAGCTGCGGAAGCGGCGAGAGATGACCCAGGAGCAGGTTGCGACCCGGATGGGTGTGTCGGTGGCGCGGGTGTCGCAGATCGAGGCCGGCAGTGTCTCCACACAGGACGTGCTGGGCCGCTACATCGCGGCGCTCGGCGGCACCCTGAAGTTGATCGCAGATTTCGGCGACGAGCAGCTCAAGGTGGCTTGACCACGCTGCTCCGGCCGCGCGTCGTCGTGCGCTTCGACCTTGTCGACGAGCGCCGGCCCAACCGCTTCTGGCTCGTCCTCGACCGTGGCGGCAGCGAGGTCGGCGTGCAGCCGCCCGGTTTCGCCGAGGACGGCGTCGTCACCACCGACACGGTTTCGCTGATTCGTTGGTACGCCGGCGAGCGCTCGCTCGGCATGACCCAGCGGACCGGCCGGATGACCGTCAGAGTTCCCCCGATGGTTCACCCGCGAGCTGAGCCGGTGGGGTCGCCTCAACCCATAGCTGGGTGTTGTCAACGCCCGGAGGTCGTGGGCGACGTGGTGTGTGGACCCGATCGCTCGCCATGATGCCGTCTCTTGGACCTGCTGAAATTAAGCGCGGGCGAGCATGGCGCGGACCTCTGTGGCGTCGACGGCGGCGCCGAAGAGTTCGGTGCCCGGTTCGAAGTGTCTGCCCTCGGGGAGGGGGCCGGCGATCACCGGGTCGAAGCCGAGCTCGTCGATGAGGTCGGCGACGGTCTTGAGGTCGACCGGGTCATCGCCGGCGATCGCGATGGCCGTGCGGTCGTCTGCACCGGCGAGCTTGGCCCGCTCTTCCAGGTCGTGATAGCCGAGGTGGTTGAACGCCTTGACCACCCGGGCGCCGGGCAGGAACGCCTGGACGGTCTCGCTCGACGAGGTGCTCGGATCGGTGAGGTCGGGGCGGTGGCCGTCGACCTCCCACCAGTAGTTCATGGCGTCGATGACGAGCTTGCCGCGGAGCGCGTCCGCGGGGATGGTGCGGTGCTTGCCGAGCGGCAGCGCCAGGATGACCACGTCGGCGCGGGTGGCGGCGTCGTGGGCGGTGGTGGCGACCGCTCCCGGGGTCAGCACCTCGATCGTGAGCGCGATCTGCGCCGGATCGCCGGACCCGGCGATGAGCACCTGGTGGCCGGCGGCGACGGCGAGCCGGGCGAGCACGGTGCCCACCTTGCCCGCGCCGAGGATCCCGATGACGGTCATGCCGCCACCTCCGCTGCGCTCCGGCGTCGGCCTGACCCAAAGGCTGCACCCATGATGACCGGCTCGTCGCTCCGCTGCGGGGCGGTCATGACAGGAGGTCCTTGACCATCGGGATCACCTTGGTGCCGTAGAGCTCGACGGCTCGCAGGCGGGCGCTGATCGGCTGGGCGCCGGCGGTGTAGATGAGGTCGAAGCGGCCGACGTCGACGGTGCCGAGCGTCCGGGCGATCTTGCGGGCGACGGTCTCCGGTGCGCCGATGTAGAGGGAGCCGTGCTCGATCTCGGCGTCGAACTCCTGGCGGCGGATCGGCGGCCAGCCGCGCAGGGCGCCGATCCGGTCGCGGATGACTCGGTAGTGCGGCCAGAACACCTCCTTGGCCTCTTCGTCGGTGTCGGCGACGAAGCCCGGCGAGTGCATGCCGACGGGGTGCGCGGTGGTGCCGAGCTGGTCGGCGGCTCGGCGGTACAGCTCGATGTACGGGCCGAAGCGCGAAGGCTGGCCGCCAATGACGGCGAGCATGAGGGGCAGACCGTGCCGGGCGGTCCGCACGACCGACTGCGGCGAGCCGCCGACGCCGACCCAGGTGGCGAGGCGGCCGGACTCGGTCTTCGGGAAGACGTCGGCGTCCACGAGCGGGGCGCGCGTCGTGCCGCTCCAGGTGACCGGCCGCTCGTCGAGGAGCCGCACGAAGAGGTCGATCTTCTCCTCGAAGAGCACGTCGTAGTCGGCCAGGTCGTAGCCGAACAGCGGGAAGGACTCGGTGAAGGAGCCGCGGCCGAGGATGACCTCGGCCCGGCCGTGCGACAGCGCGTCGACCGTGGCGAAGCGCTGGTGCACCCGGACCGGGTCGTCCGAGCTGAGCACGGTCACGCCGGACGCGAGCCGGATGCGCGACGTCCGGGTGGCGATGCCGGCGAGCACGGTCTCGGGGGTCGACACGGAGTACTCCGGCCGGTGGTGCTCGCCGAGCGCGATGACGTCGACGCCGAGCTGGTCGGCCAGCACCGCCTCGTCCACGACCTGCCGGATCGCGGCGGCGTAGGAGACCGGTCGGCCGTTGTCGTCGGACGGCACGTCGCCGAAGGTGTCGAGGCCGAACTCGAGATCAGACATGGCTGGGCTCCATCGTGAGCAGTTCCTGGACCCGCGGGGCGACCTCGCGACCGAGCAGTTCGATCGTGCGGGCGCGGGCCTGCAGTGGCAGGTGCATGACGTCGTACTTGAGGTCGAAGCGGCTCAGTCGCAGGTCGCGGGCGGTTGCGGCGATCTTGCGGGCGACGGTCTCGGGGGAGCCGACGAACAGGGCCCCGTGGTCGATCTCGGCCTGATACCGCTCGCGGGTCGGCGCGTAGAAGCCGCGCTCGCGGGCCAGCGCGGTCACCACCGGCTGCCAGTGGCGCCACCAGGTCTCCGCGGCCTCCTCGTCGGTGTCGGCGACCAGGCCGAGCGAGTGCTGCCCGACCGGCAGGGTGGCGTGCCCGAACTGGGCCAGCGCGCGCTGGTGCAGCTCGACGTGGCCGGCGAAGCGTTGCGGCCGGCCGCCGATGATGGCGAGCATGAGCGGCAGTCCGTAGCGGGCGGCGCGGATCACCGAGTTCGGGCTGCCGCCGACGCCGATCCAGGTCGGGATGCCGCCCGGGCGCATGCGCGGGTGCAGCCGCTGCTCGACGAGCGGGGCGCGGACGGTGCCGGACCAGGTGACCGGATCTTCCCGCTGCAGCCGCACGAAGAGGTCGAGCTTCTCCTCGAACAACTGCTCGTAGTCGGCCAGGTCGTAGCCGAACAGCGGGAACGACTCGGTCGCCGACGCGCGGCCGAGGACGATCTGCGCCCGGCCGTTCGACACCGCGTCCAGGGTCGAGAACTCGTGATACAGCCGCACGGGGTCGTTGGTGCTGAGCACCGTGACCGACGTGCCGAGGCCGATCCGCTCGGTGGCCGTGGCGACCGCCGCGAGCAGCACGGGTGTCGCCGAGTCGTTGTGGCCGGCACGGTAGTGCTCGCCCACGCTGAACACGTCGAGGCCGACCGACTCCGCGAGCCGCGCCTCCTCGACCAGCAGTCGCAGGGTCTCGGCGTCGCTCAGGACGCGGTCACCGTCGGTGGCCACCTCGCCGAACGAGTTCAGACCCAGCTGGAAGGTCGTCATGTCTCCTCCTGCCCGGGATCCCCGGTGATTGACGTGTCAATTATTGGCACGATATGATTGACACGTCAATTGGAGGGGTCATGACGGACGACACACCGCGGCAGCGGCGGGGGCGCCAGCTGCCGACCGTCGATGAGCTGCGGATCTGGCGGGAGTTCATCGAGACCGCGGACACGCTCCGGGCGGAGCTGGCGTCCCGGTTGCAGAGCGAGACCTCGCTGTCGACAGGGGATTATTCGGTACTCCTGGCGCTGAGCGAAGCGCCGGATCAGCGGATGCGTTCGTCGGAGCTGGCCGCGGGCGTCGGCTGGGAGCGCAGCCGGCTGTCCCACCACCTGGCCCGCATGGAGAAGCGCGGCCTCATCCGTCGCGAGGAGTGCGCCACCGACAACCGCGGCGCCGAGGTCGTGCTGGCACCCGCGGGCGCGACGGCGTTCCGGGGCGCGACGGTGCCACACCTGCGCGCGATCCGGGAGCTGTTCGTCGACGCGCTCACCCCGGAGCAGCTGGCGGCCGCGGGCGACCTCGCCACCGCGCTGCGGGCCCGCCTGGCGCAGTGACGCGGAGTCGCGCGAAGCGGTGCGTCAGAAGTGCTCGCGCAGCTCGGGCAGCAGTTCGAAGGCGAGGAACGCGGCGCCGGTCGGATCCAGCAGGAAGGCGCCCAGGCCGATGCCCGCGTCGACCGGCCCGGCCATCAGCCGCCCGCCCAGCTCGGCGGCCCTGGCCGCGGTGGCCGCGCAGTCGTCGACCAGGAAGATCGTGCGCCAGTGCGCGGGCGTCCCCGGCGGATAGTGCTCGCCCATCGGGCTCATGCCGCCGACCACCCGGTTCGTGGCCACCCACTCGTGATACTCCTGGTGGGCGCCCGCCGAGCCGGCGCGCTCGGTCCAGCCGAAGACCTTGCCGTAGAAGCTGACCGCGGCGGGCACGTCGGGCGTGACGACCTCGCTCCAGCAGATCGTGTCGGACTCGTTGACGACCTGGGTGCCGGTGAACGTCCCGCGCTGCCACGCGCCGAAGACCGCCCCGGACGCGTCGGCGAAGAGCGCGCTGCGCCCCCGCGCGCCGGCCTGCACCGGCGGCATCAGCACGGTGCCGCCGGCGTCGCCGACCAGGCCCGCGGTCGCCTCGATGTCCTCGGTCGAGATGTAGCTCAGCCAGGCCGAGGGCCGGCCGGGTGCCGGAGCGAGCCCGGCGACGGCCAGGTCGCGCAGCAGGAACGTGGTGGTTCCGTCGTCGGCCGCGGTGGCCGTCCAGCCGAAAAGGCCGCCGTAGAAGGCCGCGGAGGCAGCGGGATCGGCGCTGGTCAGCACCGTCCAGCACGGTGTCGCGGGGGCGTAGCCACGTACTCGCACCGACAGCTCCTCATCGAGAAATGATCACTCACGATAAGAAAAAAGGTCTGACCTTAGATCATCCGAAGAGCCATGAATACCCTGGTTGCGTGGCTGATGAGACGGCTGATGAGATTCCGGTCAGGCTGGAGCCGGGCCGCGCGCAGATCCGGGACGCGGCGACCATGCGCGCGCTGGCGCATCCGGCGAGGATCGCGATCCTCGATCGGCTCTTCGACGGGGGTGAACCGGCGACGGCGACGGAGCTGGCTGAGGTCTGCGGGCTGTCGCCCAGCGCGACCAGCTACCACCTGCGAGAGCTGGCCAAGGTCAAGCTCATCGAGCAGGCGCCGAGCCGCGGCGACGGGCGGGAGCGGGTCTGGCGCAGCCAGCTGCAGGGGCTCACCATCGAGGCCGGCCCGGAGGGCGGGGCGGCGGAGAAGGCCGCCGACCGCGAGCTGTCGGCGATGTTCCTGGAGATCGAGGACGCCCGGGCCCGGTCGTGGCTGGCCCGTCGCGATCAGGAGTCGTACGAGTGGTACACGGCCGCGACCTCGGCCGACATGCAGATCCAGGTGACCGCGGCCGAGCTGCAGGAGCTCAACGACCAGGTGCTCGCACTGTTCGACCGGTACGCCAGATCGCGCCGCGTCGATCCGCCGGAGGGGTCTCGCCAGGTGAACGTGACGTACCGGACCTTTCCCCGTACATAGGGCGGCGTCTGGCGATCAAGAGATGTGAAGGACTATTTTCGAAGCATGTCCTTCACATCTGCTCGTGACGTGTACCTGCTCGCGGCCGCGCGGGGTGTCTCGTTCCTCGGGGACTTCACGGCCGCGACCGCGATCCTGCTGGCGTTGCAGGAGCGCGGGGCGGGCGGACCGGCGGTCGCCGCTGTCCTCATCGCCTCCGTGCTGCCGGTCGTCGTGCTCGCGCCGCTGGTCGGGCGGCTCGTGGACCGGGTCGACAGCCGGGTGCTGCTGACCACCGTCGGCCTCGGCCAGGCCGCCTGCTGCGCCGCGATGGCGCTCACCACCAGCACCTGGCTGCTCATCGCGCTGGTCGCGCTGCTCGCCGCGGGGGTGGCGGTCACGACGCCGACGTTCAACGCGCTACTGCCCGACATGGCAGGCCCCGACGGCGTCGGCAGGGCGATGGCGATCGGACAGACCGCCAACTCCATCGGCGCGCTCGCCGGGCCGGCACTGGCGGGGGTGCTCGTCGGCGCGTTCGGCCTGCGGGTGCCGCTGCTGATCGATGCCGGCACCTACCTGGCGGTGGTCGTCGCGGGGCTGCTGCTGCACACCCGCCGGAAGGCGGCGGCACTCCAGGCGCCGGGCGCTGGTCGTACACCATGGAAAATCCGGGATGACAGATTCCTGTTGGCGCTGGTGTGCCTGGTCGGGGCCATCGTGCTCGCGCTCAACGTCAACATGGTCGTCGGGGTGTTCTACATCCGCGGGACGCTCGGCGGCAGTCCGGCCGAGTATGGGCTGGTCGAGGCCGCGTGGATGGGTGGCATGCTGGCCGGCGGGTGGCTCGCCGCGGCCCGCACCCGCGACGACGGCCAGCTCGGGCGCATCATGGTCCTGCTCCACCTGACGACGGCCGCGGTCGTGCTGCTGTCGGGGTTCGCCGGCACGATGCTGATGCTCTATCCGCTGTGGCTGCTCGGCGGGGCGATGAACGGCGCGGAGAACAACTTCCTCGGCGTCATCTCCGCCCGGCGCGTCCCCGCCGCGGTGCGCGGAGCGTTCTTCGCCCGCATCGGCGCCGTGGTCAACGCCGCCAACCTGATCGGCTACGCCGCCGGCGGTGTCCTCGTCGACCGCTTCGAGCCCCGGCACATCATCATCGCCTGCGGCGTGGCCGGCCTGCTCTCCGTCGCGACCTTCGGCGGCTGGATGTGGCGGGTCAGCTCGGCGGCTGGGTCAGCAGTTGTTTCGTCACTTCCCGGCACGTCTTCGTCCCGTAGTCCTTCCCCAGCGTGCTCGGGTAGTGCGCCATGATCCCGATCGTCCAGCCGTCGCCGACGGCCATGCACGCGATGTGCCACTGGCCGTCGTCCCGGGCCAGCCAGCCGTTCTTGATCGCGGTCGTCTTCTGCACCTCCGCCGGCAGCACCTCGATCGGCCCGAACCGCCCCGGCCCGCGCACGTTGCGCATCTCGTTGAGCAGCCAGCCGGTCCACTTGGGCCCGGCCGCCCGGCCGTCGCCGATGCACTTCGCCAGCCGCGCCACGTCCCGCGCCGACATCTGCGTGAGGCTCCACGAGTTCTGCGTCCCCTTGGTCTCCGTGAGCCCGCAGGTCGTGATCATCCGCTTGATCGAGGTCAGGTTGCCGTTCTGGACGTGATACTTGAACGTGTTCTCCGTCTCGGAGTCACGGATCATGCGCGATAGTTCCTGCAACGCGGCGGCCGCGGGCTGCTTGTTCTGCTCCGCCTGCCGCCGCAGCCAGTCCGCCGCCACCCACGCCTTGGCCATGCTCGCGGTGTCGCTCGTCGTGTACGGCGTCGACCCGTACAGCTTGTCTTCCTTCAGGTCGTAATACGCCCAGGACCAGAAGCCCTTGACGCTCATCGTCACCGGCTGCGTCGGCGTGAACAGCGGACCGCTGGCGCTCGGGCTCGCCGCCGGGCTCGGGCCGTCCGCGGCCTCGCTGGTCGCCGCCGCCGGTTGCTGCTGGGCGTTTTGCGGCTTCTGTTCCGAAGGCGTGCTGCAGCCGGCCAGGACGATGGCGCAGACCAGCACTGCGAGGGGGCGTCGCACCCCACGAGAGTACGCGCTGTGACAATGGCCGCCCCGCCCGCTTGAGCGACGGATCCTGGGGCACCATGGCGGTGTGCCTGCACTGCAGCGGCCCCGCGTCGGCCACATCCAGTTCCTGAACTGCCTGCCGCTCTACTGGGGCCTGATGCGCTCGGGCGCGCTGATCGACGTCGACCTGCACAAGGATTCCCCCGAGCGGCTGAGCGCCGCGCTCGTCGCCGGCGACCTCGACGTCGGCCCGATCACGCTGGTCGAATACCTGCGCAACGCCGCCGACCTGCTGCTCCTGCCGGACATCGCGGTCGGCAGCGACGGACCCGTCCTCTCGGTCAACCTGGTCTCGACGGTGCCACTGTCGTCGCTGTCCGGCCGTCGCGTCGCCCTGGGCGCCACGTCGCGGACCGGGGTCATGCTCGCGCAGATGTACCTGGAGTCGAAGGTCGGCGTCACGCCCACGTACTTCCAGAGCCCGCCCGACCTGGCCCGCATGCTCGACGAGGCCGACGCCGCCGTGATCATCGGCGACGTGGCGCTGCGGGCCCTGCACGACGCCCCGCAGCACGGCTGGACCGTCACGGATCTCGGGCAGGCCTGGCGGGACTGGACCGGGCTGCCGATGGTCTTCGCGGCGTGGGGGGTCCGGCGGTCCTTCGCCGAGGCCCATCCCGGCCTGGTCAAGGACGTGCACCAGGCGTTCCTGCGGTCGAAGGATCTCTGCCTGACGGAGCTGGACGAGGTCGCCGAGGCGGCGGCGCGATGGGAGACGCTGTCGGCTGCGGCGCTGGCGCACTACTTCCGGGTGCTGGACTTCTCGCTCGGGGATCGCCAGGTCGAGGGGATCCGCGAGTTCGCTCGCCGGGCGGCTGAGCGGGGTGCTGTGCCGGCGCTGCCGTTGGGTGGGCCTGAGTTCTTCGTGGGTTGACGCTCACCGAAAGATTACTTTTTCGGATGTGCTAGTGTCAGGGAAGCGGGGCGAGGACACGACGTCGGTGCTGTGCCAGTTGGACGCGACTCCTACGCCTGCAACTGCCGGGTCACGCTGGAGCAGATGTCGGCGCCGTAGTTCATGCCCTTCGACGTCGGGTACACGGTCAACACGCTGAGCACCCACTCGGTGCCGATGGCCATGCAGTTGACGTGCCACTTGCCGTCGCTGCGGGCGATCCAGCCGTTCTTCACCGCCGTTGACTCCTTCTCCGTGGCCGGCAGTGCGGGCACGACCCCGAACTCCTGGCTGCCACTGACGTTGCGCATCTCGGTGAGGACCCAGTCGGTCCACTTGGCGCCGGCCGCGCGACCGTCGCCGATGCAGGCTCCCATGCGGGCGGCGTCGCGGGCCGAGACCATGGTGCTGGCCCAGTCGATGAAGGCCTTGCTGTCGGTGAGCCCGCACATCTGCACCAGCCGCGTGATGCTGGCCGAGCGCCCGTTGAGCCCCCAGAAGTACGAGGCCGCCGTGTTGTCGCTGTTGCGGATCATCGAGGTGAGCTGGCGGAGGTTCGAGGTGCTGGGGTTCGGGGTGCGGCGGAGGTAGTCCGCGGCCAGCCAGGCCTTGATCATCGAGGCGGTGCGCTGGGTGGTGGCGGCGTTGGTGGAGCCGGCCATCGCGCCGGTGCGCCGGTCGAGCACGGTCCAGGACCAGAAGCCGGTGGCGTTGACGGTGACCGCGGCGGGATGCAGCAGCGCCGGCGGGAGGCTCGGGGCGGCGGGCGCCGCCGGTGCGGCCTTGCGGGTGGCTTCCGTCTGCGGCGACGCGGGTGCACTGACGGCGGCCGGGGCGGCCGCGCTGGAGCCGTGATCGTCCAGCATCTCGCTGCCCCACACGTACGGCACGCCGACCATCACTGCGACGGCGAACAATATGAACACGGTGAATCCGACGCGCTTGCGCATGGGTCGGTGGTCCCTCCCTGGCGGTCGCACCCATTGCATCGACCGCTGGTCATGAGCAGGTATTGCCGGTGTTACCACCACGTAAGCGATCAGGGGTGACGCCTCGTGATGATCCCGGACAGTCTCTCCTTCCAACGCATTCGCCGCAGCCCGGACGCGCTCAAAAGTCGCTGGTAGTTGCCTCGACGGTTGTGACACCTTCTTGCAGGGAAGGTTGGATGCTGTAACACTGAGAGGGTGTACGGCAACGACTTCGCCCCGCTCCTCGAGCAGGTGGACAGCGCCGAGCGGGACCTTCAACAGGCCGCCGGCCGTGACGTGGCGGCCGGAGCCGACCTTCAGGGCTACTTCGACACGATCGTCGCGGCCGACCAGAAGATCGAGCCACGTGACTGGATGCCGGAGGCGTACCGCAAGACGCTGATCCGGCAGATCGCGCAGCACGCGCACTCGGAGATCATCGGCATGCAGCCGGAGGGCAACTGGATCTCGCGCGCGCCCTCGCTGAAGCGCAAGGCGATCCTGCTCGCCAAGGTCCAGGACGAGGCCGGGCACGGGCTGTATCTCTACGCCGCCGCCGAGACGCTCGGCATCTCCCGCGACGAGCTGGTCGAGATGCTGATCGACGGCCGGCAGAAATACAGCTCGATCTTCAACTACCCGACGCTGACCTGGGCGGACGTCGGCGCGATCGGGTGGCTGGTCGACGGCGCCGCGATCGTCAACCAGGTGCCGCTGTGCCGGTGCTCCTACGGGCCGTATGCGCGGGCGATGATCCGCGTGTGCAAGGAGGAGTCGTTCCACCAGCGGCAGGGGTTCGAGATCCTGCACACGCTGTCGCACGGCACCCCGGAGCAGAAGGCGATGGCGCAGGACGCCGTCGACCGGTGGTGGTATCCGTCGCTGGCGATGTTCGGGCCGCCCGACGGCGACTCGACGCACTCCGAGCGGTCGATGGCCTGGAAGATCAAGCGGTTCACCAACGACGAGCTGCGGCAGCGGTTCGTCGACATGTGCGTGCAGCAGGCCGGCATCCTCGACCTGCGGATTCCCGACCCCGACCTGCGTTGGGACGAGGCGCGTGGGCAGCACGACTACACCCAGCCCGACTATGACGAGCTGATGCGCGTGATCAAGGGCGACGGCCCGTGCAACCAGGAGCGGATGGAGCACCGGCGGCGGGCGCACTCGGACGGTGCCTGGGTGCGTGCGGCGGCTCGTACCTACGCCGAAAAAAGGGCAAAAAATGCTGTTTGAGGTATTCATCCGGCCGCGTCGTGGACTGTCGCACGCCCACGTCGGCAGCCTCCACGCGCCCGACGCCGAGATGGCGCTGCGCAACGCCCGTGACGTCTACACCCGCCGCCAGGAGGGCGTGTCGATCTGGGTCGTCCCGGCCACGGAGATCACCGCCAGCAGCCCCGACGAGAAGGACGCGTTCTTCGCTCCCGCCGCCGACAAGGTCTACCGGCACCCGACGTTCTACGACGTGCCGGAAGGCGCGGCACACATATGAGCCACGTCGGTTACGTGCTGGGCCTCGCCGACGACGCGCTGGTCGCCGCGCAGCGGCTCGGCGAGTGGTGCTCCCGCGCGCCGGAGATGGAAGAGGACATCGCCCTGGCGAACATCGCCCTCGACCAGCTCGGCGTGGCCAGGATGCTGCTGACCTACGCCGGCGAGCTCGAAGGTGCCGGCCGCACCGAGGACGACCTGGCGTATCTGCGCTCCGCGCACGAGTTCCGCAACGTGCGGCTGGTCGAGCTCGACAACGGCGACTTCGCGGTCACCATGGCCAAGCTGCTGTTCCTGTCGGTGTATCAGCGGCTGCTCTACGACCGTTCGATCGGCGTCGGCGACGAGCGGGTCGCCGCCGTCGCCGCGAAGGCGCGCAAGGAGTCGGCGTATCACGTCGACCACAGCTCCCGGTGGGTCGTGCGGCTCGGCGACGGCACCGAGGAGTCGAACGAGCGCATGCAGGCCGCGGTCGACCTGGTGTGGCCGTACACGGACCAGCTGTTCGAGGTGGATCCGGACGTGCACGCACTGAGCGTCGCGGGGGTCATCGTCGACCCGTCGACGCTGCGGCCGGCGTGGCTGGCGGCGGTCGACGCCGTCCTCGCCGAGGCGACGCTGACCAGACCTCTGGATTCCGATTCGTCGGTTGTCCGCAGGGGTGAACACACCGAGGCGCTGGCGAAGCTGCTCGCCGAGATGCAGGTGCTGCACCGCGCACACCCGGGAGCCCGCTGGTGACGCTCTTCGACGTGGTCGCCGCCGTCAAGGACCCGGAGCTGCGGGTGCTCAACCTCGCTGAGCTCGGCATCCTCCGCGACGTCTCGGTCGACGGTGACGCCGTCACGGTAACGATCACCCCGACCTATTCCGGCTGCCCCGCCATGGACCTGATCCGCGCCGACATCGAGTCCGCCCTCCACGAGGCGGGTGTGTCCGAGATCTCCGTCAAGACCGTCCTCGACCCGCCGTGGTCGACCGACATGATCACGGAAGAGGGCCGGTCGAAGCTGGCCGCGGCCGGGATCGCACCACCGGGCCGCGTCTTCGTCACACTGTCGGTGCGCTGCCCCCGCTGCGGGTCGCCGGCGACCGAGCAGCTGTCCCGGTTCGGCTCGACCGCGTGCAAGTCCCTGTGGCGCTGCACGTCCTGCCTCGAGCCCTTCGACGCGGTGAAGGCGATATGACCACCCCGCTCAAGCTGCGCCGCCCCACGTTTCAGCGACTGGCCGTCGTGGACGTCGAGGCCCTCACCGACGACTCGGTCGTGGTGACCTTCGACGTGCCGGCCGGGCAGCGCGCCGCGTTCGCGTTTCAGGCCGGGCAGCACCTCACCGTCCGGCGCTGGGACGGCGACACCGAGATCCGCCGCTCGTATTCGATCTGCTCGACCCCGTCGCGGCTGGCCGCCGAGGGGGTCCTGCGGGTCGGGATCAGGGCGGTGCCCGGCGGGGCGTTCTCGTCCTACGCCGTCGGCGGCCTCTGCCCCGGCGACGAGATCGACGTCATGCCCCCGCTGGGCCACTTCACCAGCGCGTTCGACCCGTCCCGGACCAGGCACTACGCCGCACTCGTGGCCGGCTCAGGGATCACGCCGGTCCTGTCGCTCGTCGGGACGGCCCTGGAGGTGGAGCCGTCGAGCCGCTTCACCGTCGTCTACGGCAACCGCGCCGCCGGCACCGTCATGTTCGCCGAGGAGCTCGCCGACCTCAAGGACCTGCACCGGGAGCGGCTGCACATCGTCCACGTGCTCTCCCGCGAGGCGCAGGAGTCCGCGCTGCTCTCCGGACGCCTCGACGAGCAGCGGGTCGGCGCGATCCTCGACACGCTGTTGCCGGCGGGCACCGTGGACGAGTGGTTCCTGTGCGGGCCGCACGGCATGGTCCTGGACGCCCGGGTCGCGTTGAGCCTGCGGGGCGTGACGGACGACGCCGTGCACACTGAGTTGTTCCATGTGGCTGATGTACCGGCTTCACCCGCTGCTCATTCTTCGGATATTTCGGGCGTTACGGTCGATATCATTCTCGACGGGCGGACGTCGCAGCTCTCGATGGCTCCTGACGAGCGGATCCTCGACGCGGCGCTGCGGCAGCGGCCCGAGCTGCCGTACGCGTGCAAGGGCGGGGTCTGCTCGACCTGCCGGGCTCGCGTTGTGGAAGGTGAGGTCTCCATGGCGCGCAACTTCGCCCTGGAGCCCGACGAGGTCGCCGCCGGTTACGTGCTTACCTGCCAGGCTCTGCCGATCACGGACAAGGTCGTGGTGGACTACGACGCATGAGGCTTGGGGTTGGTCCAATCCAGGGCGGCGGCTGCTCCGAATGAGCGATATGAGACCCGAATACGAGGAGCTGCCCACCCAGCGGCTCGTCGCCGTGCCGACCCCGCAGCGGCGCGTCGACGCCGACGAGCTGCTGAGCCGGGTGGCCCGGGGCGACGAGCGGGCCTTCGCCGAGCTCTACGACCTGCTGTCGCCGCGCGTGTACGGGCTGATCCGCCGGGTCCTGCGCGACCCCGCCCAGTCCGAGGAGGTCGCGCAGGAGGTCATGGTCGAGGTGTGGCGCAACGCCGGCCGCTTCGACGGCACCCGCGGCTCCGCGACGGCGTGGGTCTTCACGATCGCCCACCGCCGGGCCGTCGACCGGGTCCGGGCCGAGCAGGCCAGCAACGACCGCGCCCAGCGGGTGGCCGCGAGCAGCGTCGACACGCCGTATGACGACGTGGTCGAGGCCGCCACCGCCCGCATCGAGCAGCAGCAGGTCCGCCGCTGTCTCGACGGCCTCACCGACCTGCAGCGCGAGGCGATCACCCTCGCCTACTACAACGGCAACAGCTACCGCGAAGTCGCCGACCTGCTCGGCGCCGCCCTGCCGACCATCAAGACACGCATGCGTGACGGGCTGATCCGGATGCGGGACTGCTTGGGGGTGGCGTTCTGATGGCCGAGACGGTGGACATCCACGCGTTGGCGGGCGCTTACGCGCTCGACGCGGTCGACGACCTGGAACGGGCCGCGTTCGACCGGCACCTGCGCGAGTGCGGCGCGTGCACGGTCGAGGTCGCCGAGCTGCGGGAGACCGCGTCCTGGCTGACCCACGCGGTCGCCGCGCCACCGCCGCCACGGCTGCGGGATGCCGTGCTGGCGGAGATCGGGCGTACCGCTCAGGAACGACCCAAGCGCGGTGCCGTGGGTGGCGGGCGGTCGCAGCGTTCGCGGTTGTTGCGATGGACCGTCGGTGCGGTGGCGGCGGCCGTGTTGGCCGTCGGGGTGGGCGTCGGGACGTGGACGGTCGCGCAGAACGGGGTGCAGCAGGAGAACGCGCGGATCGACGCGGTGCTCGCCGCCTCGGACGCCCGCCTGGTCTCCTCCGAGATGGCGGGCGGCCGGGTGACGCTGATCGTGTCGCCGTCCCGGAACGCGGCGGTGGCAGTTCTGGACGGCCTGTCCGATCCGGGTGCCGACAAGGACTACCAGCTGTGGATGATCGGGGATACCGCGCGTGGCGTTGGCGTCATTCCGGGCGGGACGGGCCGTAAATACATCAACGGCCTCGCCCCTTCCTTCGGCGTCACCAAGGAGCGCGAGGGCGGCGCGGACAAGCCTACCGAGCCGCTCGTGGGTCAGATCAAGCTGTAAGTGCTTGTTCGATGGCGGCCTGGTCCTCCTCGGTGGGGGTCCAGGTGCCGGCCGCGACGTTGGCACTGACCTGTTCGGCGCTGGTGGCACCGGCGATCACGCTGGCCACCGCCGGCCGGGCGGCCAGGCCACCGATGGCGACCGCGAGGAGGTCGACGCCGCGCTCCTGGCCGACCGCCTCGAGGCGCTCGATCGTGTCCCAGGGCGCGCCGGCGAGGACCTTGTCGAAGCCGTCACGGGCCAGGCGGGTGCCCTTGGGGGCGGCCTCGCCGCGCTTGTACTTGCCGGTCAGCAGCCCGTGGGCGAGCGGGAAGAACGGCAGCAGCCCCACCCCGTAGTGCTCCAGGGCCGGCACCAGGTCCTTCTCGACGCTTCGCTCCAGCAGCGAGTAGGAGTTCTGGGCGCTGACGAACGGCGTCGTTCCGTGCGTCCGCGCGGTCCACGCGGCGTCGGCGGCCTGCCAGCCGGCGAAGTTGGAGTGTCCGATATATCTGACTTTTCCGGCCTGTACCAGTGCGTTCAGGGCGTCGAGGGTTTCCTCGATCGGCGTCTGCGGGTCCGGGGCATGCAGCTGGTACAGGTCGATGTAGTCGGTCTTCAGGCGCCACAACGACGCCTCGACGGCCTTCGCGACGTACCGCCGGCCGCCCCTCGCGCCCCAGTCCGGACCGTTCGAGCCCCGCGCGTCCATCCCGAACTTGGTGGCGACGATGACCTCGTCGCGCCGCTTGCCGAGCGCCCTGCCCAGCGCCTCCTCCGAGGCGCCCGGGGTCGCGCCGTAGATGTCGGCCGTGTCGAAGAGGGTCACGCCGAGATCGATCGCGGCGTGGACGACCTCCGCCGCGCGGTCCGCGTCGATGCGGCCGCCGAAGTTGTTGCATCCGATGCCGACGACCGAGACGGTGAGGCCGGAGGCGCCGAGGCGCCGATAGCGCATGTCAGTCACTTGGTGATCCTAGGCACCAGAGATCGTGGGGCCCTGCCGCGTGCGGTGTGATCCCACGTAGTCTCGATGACGTGACGGACACACCGGTGATCAGCGACATCCTGCAGCGGGCGGCCGACGGTGGGCGGATCAGCGCGGAAGAGGCGCTGCTGCTCTACACCGACGCCCCGTTCCACGCGCTGGGCGAGGCGGCGGACACGGTGCGTCGCCGCCGGTATCCGGACAACATCGTCACGTACCTCATCGACCGCAACATCAACTACACGAACGTCTGCGTGACGGCGTGCAAGTTCTGCGCCTTCTACCGGGCGCCGAAGCACGCCGAGGGCTGGACCCACGGCACCGAGGAGATCCTGCACCGCTGCCAGGAGGCCGTCGACCTCGGCGCCACCCAGGTGATGCTGCAGGGTGGCCACCACCCGGACTACGGCGTCGAGTACTACGAGCAGCTGTTCTCCGCGGTCAAGCAGGCCTTCCCCACCCTGGTGATCCACTCGATCGGCCCGTCCGAGGTCCTGCACATGGCCAAGGTCTCCGGCGTCTCCATCGAGGAGGCGATCCTGCGGATCAAGGCCGCCGGCCTGGCCTCCATCGCCGGCGCCGGCGCCGAGATGCTGCCCGAGCGCCCCCGCAAGGCGATCGCCCCGCTCAAGGAGTCCGGCGAGCGCTGGCTGGAGGTCATGACCCAGGCGCACCGCCTCGGCGTCTCCTCGACCGCGACGATGATGATGGGCACCGGCGAGACCAATTCTGAGCGTATCGAGCACCTGCGGATGATCCGCGACGTGCAGGACAAGGCCGTTGCCAACGGCTACACCGCCTCAGCGGATCTCGAGGGCACGGTCGGTGGCTTCCGGTCGTTCATCCCGTGGACGTATCAGCCGGAGAACAACCACCTGAAGGGCCGCACCCAGGCGACCAGCCTCGAATACCTGCGGATCGTCGCGGTCGCCCGGCTGTTCTTCGACAACATCGCCCACCTGCAGTCCTCGTGGCTCACCACGGGCAAGGACGTCGGCCAGGTGTCACTGCACCTCGGCGTCGACGACCTCGGCTCGATCATGCTGGAGGAGAACGTCATCTCCTCCGCCGGCGCCCGCCACCGCTCCCGCCTCACCGAGCTGGTCCAGATGATCCGCGACTCGGACCGCATCCCGGCGCAGCGGGACACCCAGTACCGCCACCTGCAGGTCCACTGGACCCCCGCCGACGACCCCACGGACGACCGCGTGCAGTCACACTTCTCCTCGATCGCCATCCCCGGCGGCGGCGCCGGCCGCTCCATCCCGCTGACCCCCGTGTCGTCATGAGCCGCGCCTCGCTGGACAAGCAGCCGCACGAGGTAGCCGCGATGTTCGACGGCGTGGCCAAGCGGTACGACCTCACCAACACGGTCATCTCGGGCGGCCAGGACCGCATCTGGCGCCGAGAGACCAGGCTCGCCCTCGGCCTCAAGCCCGGCGAACGCGTCCTCGACCTCGGCGCCGGCACCGGCGTCTCCACCGAGGAGCTCGCCAAGTCCGGCGCCCAGGCCGTCGGCCTCGACCTCTCCATCGGCATGCTCCAGGCCGGCCACGCGAAGCGCCCCGCGGTCCCGCTGATCGCCGGCGACGCCCTCGCCCTGCCCTTCGCCGACGAAACCTTCGACGCGATCACCATCTCCTTCGCCCTGCGCAACATCGTCGACACCGACGCCGCGCTCCGCGAGATGGCCCGCGTCACGAAGCCCGGCGGCCGCCTGGTCATCTGTGAGTTCAGCCACCCGACCTGGCGACCCTTCCGCGGTGCCTACCTCGGTTACCTGGTCAAGGCCATTCCCCAGGTCGCGAAGCGCGTCTCCAGCAACCCCGACGCCTACGTGTACCTGGCCGAATCCATCCGCGCCTGGCCCGACCAGGAGGGCCTGGCCGCCCGCGTCACCGCCAACGGCTGGCGCAAGGTCGCCTGGCGCAACCTCACCGGCGGCGTGGTGGCCCTGCACCGAGGCTTCCGCATCTGACCGTCCGCTCCTCGCACCATGCTCGGTCGGTGACCTTCCAGATGCCCGGCCGAGGACGCTGCGCCGAGCACGCCGAACCGAACGGCGTGCCGATGTGGCCCACCCGACCGTGATCCCGTGCGGTCTCGGCCGGGCTGCCGGAACCGTTCGGGATCACGACGAGCGCCGGCCGCCCAGCGCCGTCTGAGCGGTGCCGTCTGGGCGGGTCCTCTGGGCGGTGCCGTCAGCCCTGTCCCGTTCGGCCAGCGCAGTCTGGGCTGTGTCCTTTGGCGGTGCCGTCCGAGCGGTGCTGTCGGCCCTGTGTCGCCTGACCAGCGCTCGTCCGGCCAGCGCCCGTCCGATCAGCGCCCGTCCGATCAGCGCCGTCTGGGCTGTGTCCTTTGGCGGTGCCGTCCGAGCGGTGCTGTCAGTGCTGCGTCGCCTGACCAGCGCCTTCGGCCCGCGCCGTCCGACCAGTGCCCGTCCGACCAGCGCCGTCCGGGCTGTGTCCTTGGGCGGTGCCGTCCCAGCGGTGCTGTCAGCGCTGCGTCGCCTGACCAGTGCCGTCCGACGGGCCCGCCGGGCCCGTCGGGGCGCCGGGGTGCGGTCGGGGGTGGGCGGGGCGCCGGGTGCGGCCTTCGGTGGAGCGACGCCCGCCAGAGCGACGCCTCCCAAAACGACGGCAGCCGGACCGACGGCACCTGGACCGACGCCTGCCAGGGCAGCGCCCGCCGGAGTGACGCTCGGGAGTGTGGCGACAGCATCGTGGTCACCAGCGGACCGGGGTCAAGCGGTCCAGGTGTTGCCGCAGCTCCGCCACCAGGTCAGAGGGCCGGGTCGTCAGGTCGTTCCAGGTGTAGCTGACGACCGTCCAGCCTGCGGCGGCGAGGCGGGTGTGCCGGTTTCGCAGTGGCGTGGACGGCTCCAGCTCCTCGATGCCGAGCTCGATCACCAGTTTCGCCTCGGGGAACACCATGTCACCGAGGCCGATCAGCCCCCACCGGTCGCTGATCGGCTCCTGTGGGGACCAGCCCCAGATCCCCGCCCGCTGCAGGAGCCGGCCGGCCAGTTGCTGGGCGGAGGTGCGGTTGCCCATGGCAACGGACCGGATCAGGCGCACCAGCCGTGGGGTGCCGTGCCGGCCGGTGGCGTCGCGGATGCGGGTGGCCAGGTCGGGCATGGTCGTCCAGCACTCCTGCAGCGCGGTGGCGAGCAGAGCGGTGGCCGTGCCGTCGGGCAGGAGGCGGGCGCAGTCGTAGACGGTGCGCTCGGCTGTCGTGACGCGCCTGTCGTCAACGACGCAGATGTCGGTCTCCGGCACTTCCCGCGTCAGGACGTGCACGTGCCGGATGCGGGGCCTGCGGGCCTCGAACGCCACGAAGGTTTCGGTGCTCGGCACGTCCCAGCCGTGCCAGCGGGCGGCGGAAGGGCCGGCGAGCACGGCGCTTGGAAGGGCGAGTTGGGCGGCGACGTCGCGCAGGCGTGGGGTGACCGGCAGTCCGCGGTCGGCGAAGACGTCGCGGAGGATCGGAGCCCAGTCGCCGGTCTGCAGTTTCGTCCTGATTCGCGGACTCGTATATCCGCAGCTCAGCGCCTGTGCACGAGTAAAAAGTCCGCGTTGGTCCGAGGCGTGTGCGTCGAGCCGGTCACGGTCCGGCTGCCCGGGGTTCATGATGTCCGAGGATTGTCATGCCCGACCTGACTGTCGACGCACAACAATTTTCTGTGGATAACCCAGCGCCATGATCACTGCTTGTCGAGCGTCGGAGCCGACCGACCGCTGCCCTGTCGTCCGATTTGCCGATCTAGGTGACCGCTCGGGTGACAACTTAGGGTCACCTAACCGACAGACGACCTCTGAACGGTTCTAGACTCGCACCAGAGTGACTTTGTGAAGACTTTCACGAGCCGGAAACCACCGGTCAGCGTGACGAAAGGGCAGGAGGTGACGGCTGTGACCGACACTCAAAACGATGCGGATGTCATCGTCGTCGGCGCGGGCCCCGGCGGGTCGTCGGCCGCGTTCCACCTGGCCCGGCACGGGCTGCGGGTGCTGTTGCTGGAGAAGACCGAGTTCCCCCGGGAAAAGGTCTGCGGCGACGGTCTGACCCCCCGCGCGGTCAAGCAGCTGATCAAGATGGGCATCGACACCACCGAGGACAAGGGCTGGCTGCACAACCGTGGCCTGCGGGTCATCGGCGGCGGCATCCGGCTCGAGCTCGACTGGCCCGACCTCGCGAGCTACCCCGACTACGGGCTGACCCGCACCCGCATGGACTTCGACGACATGCTGGCGACCGCGGCGACCGCCGCCGGCGCGACCCTGCGCACGGGCACGCCGGTCACGGGCCCGATCCTCGACCGCACGGGCCGGGTGGTCGGCGTGACCGCGACCGGACCCGACAAGGAGCCGCTGGAGTTCCGGGCGCCGCTGGTCATCGCGGCCGACGGGGTCTCCGGCCGGTTCGCGCTCGCGCTGGGCATCGCCAAGCGCGAGGACCGGCCGATGGGCGTCGCGGTCCGGCAATACTTCCGCAGCGAGTTCCGGCACGACGACGACTACCTGGAGTCGTGGCTGGAGCTGCGCAGCCGGGAGTCCGGCGACAAGCTGCTGCCCGGTTATGGTTGGATCTTCGGGCTCGGCGACGGCCGGGTCAACGTGGGCCTCGGCGTGCTCAACAGCAGCGTGGCGTATGGCAAGACCAACTACAAGACGCTGCTGTCCGACTGGGTCGACAACACGCCGGCGGAGTGGGGTCTGTCGGACCCCGCCAACGCCGAAGGCAAGCCGCAGGGCGCCGCGCTGCCGATGGGCTTCAACCGGGTGCCGCACTACACCCGGGGTGTCCTCCTGGTGGGCGACACCGGTGGCATGGTCAACCCGTTCAACGGTGAGGGCATCGCCTACGCCATGGAGTCCGGCGAGCTGGCGGCGGAGATCGCCATCCAGGCCCTCGCCCGCCCGCAGGGCACCTCGCGGGAGCGGGTGCTCGCCAACTACCCCGCCGAGCTCAAGGCGCGCTACGGCGGTTACTACCGGCTCGGCAACATCTTCGTGAAGCTCATCGGCAATCCGCAGGTGATGCGGATGGCCACCAAGCACGGCATGCCGCACCCGATGCTCATGCGGTTCGTGCTGAAGCTCCTCGCCAACCTCACGGACCCGCGTGGCGGCGACGCCATGGACCGTGTGATCAACGCGATGACCCGCATAGCACCCGCGGCCTGACAAACACGGGCATAACCCGGAAAGCGCAACTGACCAGCCAAAAGCACAGCCCCGGACGAAGTGGTCCGGACCTCACCGAATAGTGTTTAAACCGCATACAGCTTGAGTGGTCCCCAGGGGCGGCAGCCCCGCCGGGCTCGCCGAAAGGACGGAGCAGCACAGTGTCGCTCGCGCCGTACGTACCTATCCTCGGACTCTTCGCCCTCGCCGCAGGCTTCGCGCTGTTCTCGGTGGCGGCGGCGCCGTTCGTCGGGCCGCGCCGCTTCAACAAGGCGAAGCTCGACGCCTACGAGTGCGGCATCGAGCCCACTCCGCAGCCCGTCGGCGGTGGTCGCTTCCCGGTCAAGTTCTATCTGACCGCAATGCTCTTCATCGTCTTCGACATCGAGATCATCTTCCTGTACCCGTGGGCCGTGAACTTCGGCATGCTCGGGGTGTTCGGGTTCGTGGAGATGGTCCTGTTCATCGTCACGGTGTTCGTCGCGTTCGCCTACGTGTGGCGGCGCGGCGGGCTGGATTGGGACTGAGCCATGGGCATCGAGGAAAAGGTACCGACCGGCGTTCTGCTGACCACCGTCGAGAAGCTGGTCAACTGGTCGCGCAAGGCCAGCTTCTGGCCTGCCACGTTCGGTCTTGCCTGTTGTGCCATCGAGATGATGGCGACCGGCGCCGCCCGCTACGACCTGGCGCGCTTCGGCATGGAGGTCTTCCGGGCCAGCCCCCGCCAGGCCGACCTGATGATCGTCGCCGGCCGGGTCAGCCAGAAGATGGCCCCGGTCCTGCGCCAGATCTACGACCAGATGCCCGAGCCCCGCTGGGTGCTGTCGATGGGTGTCTGCGCGTCCAGCGGCGGCATGTTCAACAACTACGCGATCGTGCAGGGCGTCGACCACATCGTGCCGGTCGACATGTACCTGCCGGGCTGCCCGCCGCGGCCCGAGATGCTGATCGACGCGATCCTGCGGCTGCACGACAAGGTGATGGCCGAGCCGCTCGGTGACCGTCGCCGCCGCATGATCGAGGCTCGGGTCGAGCGCGACGGGCCGCCGATCGTGGCGCCTGGCGCGATGCCGTCGAGCTACCGGTTCGACAAGGCCAAGCGGGCCGAGTGGACCAAGGCCGTCGCTCAGGGCCGCGAGGAGCAGCTGCGCATCCAGAAGTGGATGGAAGAGCGGGCGAACCTGTCCGGAGGAGCGAAGTGACTGAGGTAGAACCGGCCGGTGCCGAGCTCGGCGCCCCGGCGCAGCTTCCGCCGTCCAGCGGCGCCGGGCGGGGCATGTTCGGCGTGCAGGGCACGGGTGACACCTCCGGCTTCGGCGGTCTGCGCCGGCGCCGGGAGGTCGAGCTGGACTCCCCGCGCCCGTTCGGCGGCTACTTCGACGAGGTCGTCGACGGGTTGGAGGAGGCGTATCCCGGCTTCGCCGACGCGATCGAGCGGGTCGTCGTGGACCGCGGCGAGCTGACGCTGCACGTGGTGCCCGAGCGCATCGCCGAGGTCGCGCAGACCATGCGGGACGACCCGGCGCTGCGCTTCGAGCTGCTCTCGTCGGTGTCCGGGGTCGACTACCTGGGCTCCGACGGCCGGCGGCTGCACGCCGTCTACCACCTGACCTCGATGACGTTCCGCCGCCGGATCCGGTTGGAGGCCGCGGTCACCGCCGAGGACCCGCACCTGCCGAGCGTCACGCAGATCTACCCGACCGCCGACTGGCAGGAGCGGGAGACGTACGACATGTTCGGCATCGTCTTCGACGGCCACCCCAACCTGACCCGCATTCTCATGCCCGACGACTGGGAGGGCTTCCCGCAGCGGAAGGACTACCCGCTCGGCGGCGTGCCGGTCGAGTACAAGGGCGCCGAGATCCCACCGCCGGACCAGCGGAGGAGTTACCAGTGAGCACCGATTACGCCAGCGCCCGGGAGACCACGGAAGGCAAGGTCTTCACCGTCACCGGCGGCGACTGGGACACGGTCGTCAACGAGGCGGGCTCCGAAGAGCGCATCGTCGTCAACATGGGCCCGCAGCACCCGTCGACCCACGGCGTGCTCCGCCTGGTCCTGGAGCTCGAGGGCGAGACGGTCATCGAGGCCCGCACCGTCGTCGGCTACCTGCACACCGGCATCGAGAAGAACCTGGAGTTCCGCAACTGGACCCAGGGCACCACGTTCGTCACCCGCATGGACTATCTGGCGCCGATCTTCAACGAGACCGGCTACTGCATGGCGGTGGAGAAGCTCCTCGGCATCGAGGACCAGATCACGCCCCGCGCCACGACGATCCGCGTGCTGATGATGGAGCTCAACCGGGTCGCGTCCCACCTCGTGTGGCTCGCGACGACCGGCATGGAGCTCGGTGCGCTGTCGATGATGATCTACGGGTTCCGCGAGCGGGAGTACATCCTCGACATCTTCGAGATGATCTCCGGGCTGCGGATGAACATGGCCTACGTCCGGCCGGGCGGCGTCTCCCAGGACGTGCCCGAGGAGGCGCTCGCCAAGATCCGTGAGTTCCTCGGCTGGATGCCCGACCGCATCAACATGTACGAGGACCTGCTCTCGGGCAACACCATCTGGCGCGAGCGCACCCAGGGCGTGGCGGTGTTGGACGTGACGGGCTGCCTGGCGCTGGGCATCACCGGCCCGGTGCTGCGCTCCGCCGGTCTGGGCTGGGACGTCCGCAAGCAGCAGCCGTATCTCGGCTACGAGACCTACGACTTCGAGGTCCCCACCGAGCCGACCGGCGACGCGTGGGGTCGATACATGGTGCGGCTCAACGAGATGCGCCAGTCGGTGCGGATCATCCAGCAGGCCATGGACCGTCTCGAGCCCGGCCCGATCATGGTGGCGGACAAGAAGATCGCGTGGCCGGCGCAGCTCGCGATCGGCGGCGACGGCCTCGGCAACTCCCTCGACCACGTGGCGAAGATCATGGGCCAGTCGATGGAGGCCCTGATCCACCACTTCAAGCTGGTCACCGAGGGCTTCCGGGTGCCGGCCGGTCAGGTGTACGTGCCGATCGAGGCACCCCGCGGCGAGCTCGGCGTGCACGCGGTCTCCGACGGCGGCACCCGGCCCTACCGGGTGCACTACCGCGAGCCCAGCTTCATCAATCTGCAGGCGATTCCGGCGATGGCCGAGGGCGGGCTGCTCGCCGACGTCATCGTGGGCGGCGCCTCGCTCGACCCCGTCATGGGTGGGTGTGATCGTTAATGGCGTTCAGTGAGGTCACGCGCGAACGCGCGCGGCAGATCATCGCGCGGTACCCGGAAGGCCGGTCGCGCTCGGCACTGCTGCCGCTGCTGCACCTGGTGCAGTCGGAGCAGGGTTACGTCTCGCCGGAGGGCATCGCCTTCTGCGCCGAGGTCCTGGACATCACCAAGGCGCAGGTCGGCGCGGTGGCGACGTTCTACACCATGTACAAGCGCAAGCCCACCGGCGACTACCTCGTCAGCGTCTGCACCAACACCATGTGCGGCGTGCTCGGCGGCGACAAGGCGTTCGAGGCGCTGCGCGACTACCTGGGCGTCGACCACGACGAGACGTCGTCGGACGGCAAGATCACGCTCGAGCACGCCGAGTGCCTCGCCGCGTGTGACTACGCGCCAGTGATGACGGTCAACTACGAGTTCTTCGACCAGATCACCGAGGACAGCGCGCTCACCCTGGTCAAGCAGCTGCAGAACGGTGAGCGGCCGCAGCCGACCCGCGGCACGCGGCTGTGCACGCTCAAGGAGATGGCGGTCCAGCTGGCCGGCTTCGCCGACGACCGGGGCGACGACGTCATCGCCGACGGCCCCGCGGGCGAGCCGACCCTGGCCGGCAACCGGCTCGCGGAGCGGTTCGGCATCGCCGTCCCCGGCTTCGACCCGGAAACGCCGATCACCAAGAAGGCCGAAGAAGCACCGAAGCCGACCGAGACGTTGCCGAAGGCCGCCTCGGACGGAAAGCCGGCCGGTGACGGCCCGCTGCCTCAGAAGAAAGAGGAGGCGAAGCCGTGACCCTCGACTACCAGCCCTCGCAGGAGTCGCTGTCGAAGCTGACGCCGGTGCTCACCAAGCGCTGGCTGTCGCCCGACGCGTGGAAGATCGACGTCTACGAGCGGCTCGACGGATACACCGCGCTGCGCAAAGCGTTCAAGGCCCACCCTGACGAGCTGATCCAGCTGGTCAAGGACTCGGGCCTGCGCGGCCGTGGCGGCGCCGGCTTCCCCACCGGCATGAAGTGGGGCTTCATCCCGCAGAACGACGGCAAGCCGCACTACCTCGTGGTCAACGCCGACGAGGGCGAGCCGGGCACCTGCAAGGACCTGCCGCTCATGATGGCCGACCCGCACTCGCTGGTGGAGGGCGTCATCATCGCCTCCTACGCGATCCGGGCCAACTTCGCCGCGATCTACATCCGCGGCGAGGCCGTCCACTCCGCCCGCCGGCTGCGGGCCGCGGTCGAGCAGGCGTACGCCAAGGGGTACCTGGGCAAGAACATCCTGGGCAGCGGCTTCGACCTGGACCTGGTCGTCCACAGTGGAGCGGGCGCCTACATCTGCGGCGAGGAGACGGCGCTGCTCGACTCGCTGGAGGGCTACCGCGGCCAGCCCCGGCTGCGCCCGCCGTTCCCGGCCACGCACGGGCTCTACGCGTCGCCGACGGTCGTCAACAACGTCGAGACGATCGCCAGCGTGCCGTACATCGTCCTCGGCGGCTCGGCCTGGTTCCGCAGCATGGGCACCGAGAAGTCGCCCGGCCCGAAGATCTACTCGATCTCGGGGCGGGTCAACAACCCCGGCCAGTTCGAATGCGGTCTCGGCGTCACACTGCGGCAGCTCATCGACCTGGCCGGCGGCATGCAGGCCGGCCACGAGCTCAAGTTCTGGACGCCGGGCGGGTCGTCGACGCCGATGCTCACCGACGAGCACCTCGACGTGCCGATGGACTTCGAGGGCATGGCGGGCGTCGGCACGATGCTCGGCACGACCGCCGTCCAGGTGTTCTCCAACCAGGACGACATCGTGTATGCCACGTACCGGTGGATCGCCTTCTACCACCACGAGTCCTGCGGCAAGTGCACCCCGTGCCGGGAGGGCAACTACTGGATGGTGCGGATCCTGCACCGCATCCTCGCCGGTCAGGGCACCGTCCTGGATCTGGACACCCTGCTGGACGCCTGCGACAACCTCCTCGGGCGCTCGTTCTGCGCGCTCGGTGACGGTGCGACCAGCCCGGTGACGTCCTCGATCAAGTACTTCAAGCAGGACTACCTGGACTACATCGAGGGCCGCAAGACCCCGATGTTCAAGGGCGAACTGGTAGGAGCCCACTGATGACGGACGTCGTTCCGAAGGTCGACACGGTCAAGCTGACCATCGACGGCATCGAGGTCGAGGCACCCAAGGGCGCCCTCGTCATCCGGGCCGCCGAGCAGATCGGCATCTCCATCCCCCGCTTCTGCGACCACCCGCTGCTGGCCCCGGCCGGCGCGTGCCGCCAGTGTCTGGTCGACGTGGAGGGCCAGCGCAAGCCGGTGGCCTCGTGCACGCAGCCGGTGGCCGAGGGCATGGTGGTCCGCACCCAGATGACCTCCGAGGTGGCCAAGAAGGCCCAAGAGGGCATCATGGAGTTCCTCCTGATCAACCACCCGCTGGACTGCCCGGTCTGCGACAAGGGCGGCGAGTGCCCCCTGCAGAACCAGGCGATGAGCAACGGCCAGTCCGAGAGCCGGTTCGTCGAGCACAAGCGGGAGTACCCGAAGCCGCTGCCGATCAGCACCCAGGTGCTGCTCGACCGTGAGCGGTGCGTGCTGTGCCAGCGCTGCACCCGGTTCTCCGACGAGATCGCCGGCGACAAGTTCATCGACCTCATGGAGCGCTCGTCCAACGAGCAGATCGGCGTCTTCCGGGGCAACCCGGAGTCGCCCGAGGACGACGCGCCGTTCAACTCGTACTACTCCGGCAACACGATCCAGATCTGCCCGGTCGGCGCGCTGACCAGCGCGCAGTACCGCTTCCGGGCCCGGCCGTTCGACCTGGTCTCCACGCCGAACGCGTGCGAGCACTGCGCCGCCGGCTGCGACCAGCGGGCCGACCACCGCCGCGGCAAGGTCATGCGCCGCCTGGCGGGCGACGACGCGGCGGTCAACGAGGAGTGGAACTGCGACAAGGGTCGCTTCGCGTTCCAGTACACCCAGGCCACCGACCGGCTGACCAAGCCGCTGGTCCGCGACCGCAAGACCGGTGAGCTGCGCGAGGCGAGCTGGCCCGAGGCGCTCACGGTCGCGGCCGCTGGGCTCGCCGCCGCGAAGGACAACGGCGGCGTCGGCGTCCTGACCGGTGGCCGGCTGACGGTCGAGGACGCGTTCGCGTACTCGAAGTTCGCCCGGGTCGCGCTCGGCACCAACGACATCGACTTCCGGGCCCGTCCGCTGTCGGGCGAGGAGACCGAGTTCCTCGGCTCGTCGGTCGCGGGTCGGGTCGACGTCACGTACGCCGACATCGAGCGGGCCGGCGCGGTCGTCTTCGTCGGGCTCGAGCCCGAGGAGGAGTGCCCGATCATCTTCCTGCGGGCCCGCAAGACCTACCTGAAGCGGGGGCTGGCCAGCTACGCGGTCGCCCCGTTCGTCAGCCGCGGGTTCGAGAAGCTCGGCGCGACCGTCATCCTCACCACGCCCGGTGCCGAGGCGGAGGTGCTCGGCGAGTCCGAGCAGCTGCGCGAGGCGCTGTCGGCCGACGGCGCGATCCTGTTCGTCGGCGAGCGGCTGGCGAGCGTCGAGGGCGGCCTGTCCACCGCGGCGCGGATCGCCGAGGAGACCGGCGCCAAGCTCGCCTGGGTGCCGCGTCGCGCGGGTGACCGC
Source organism: Dactylosporangium siamense (assembly GCF_016862795.1). Taxonomy (GTDB): domain Bacteria; phylum Actinomycetota; class Actinomycetes; order Mycobacteriales; family Micromonosporaceae; genus Dactylosporangium; species Dactylosporangium siamense. The sequence continues at coordinate 51,856 of NZ_BONQ01000087.1, forward strand.
GGTGCGGTCGAGGCCGGCGCGCTGCCGACCCTGCTGCCCGGTGGCCGCCCGGTCTACGACCCGGCCGCCCGCAGCGAGGTCGCGGCCGCGTGGCAGCTCGACGCGGGTGTCCTGCCCAGCGCCTCGGGCCGCGACACCGACGCGATCATCGCCGCCGCCAAGGCCGGCCAGCTCGGCGCGCTGCTCGTCGGCGGCGTCGACCCGGCCGACCTGGCCGACCCGCAGGCCGCCGAGCAGGCGCTGGACGCGGTCGGTTTCGTCGTCAGCCTGGAGCTGCGGCTCAGCGTCGTCGCGAAGCGCGCCGACGTGGTCCTGCCGATCGCCCCGGCGGTCGAGAAGACCGGCTCGTATGTCAACTGGGAAGGTCGGGTCCGCCCGTTCGGCACGGTGCTCAAGACCGCCGCGATGAGCGACGCCCGCGTCCTGGACGCGCTCGGCCGCGAGCTCGGCCTCGAGCTGGGAGTCGGCGACGTCGCCGCCGCGCGGACGCAGCTCGCCGCGCTGGCGGAGCTGCCGCTGCCCGGAACCGCCGAGGCGGGCACCGCGCTGCGCGGCAGTGTCCGGGTCGCGGTGCCGACGGTGGCCGCCGGCGCGGCCGCCGCGCCCACCAGCGGCCAGGCGGTCCTCGCGTCCTGGCACCACCTGCTCGACAACGGTTCGCTGCAGGACGGCGACGGCCACCTGGCCGGCACCGCCCGCACGCCGGTCGCGCGGATCTCCAAGAGCACCGCGGCCGACCTCGGGGTCGCCGACGGTGACGCGGTGACGGTCGGCACCGGGCGGGGCGCGATCACCCTGCCGGCGCTGGTCACCGACATGGTCGACGGGGTCGTTTGGGTCCCGACGAACTCACCCGGCTCGACCCTGCGCCGCACGCTCGGCGTCGCCGAAGGTGCGCTGGTCGAGATCAGCACTGGGGGTACCAAATCATGATCCTCGCCGAGAACCTCGACCAGTTCGGCAAAGACCCCTGGTGGCTGGTGCTCGCCAAGGTCGTCGTGATCTTCGCGTTCCTGGTCGTCATGACGCTCTTCGCCATCTGGTACGAGCGCAAGGTCGTGGCCCGGATGCAGGTCCGGCCCGGCCCGAACCGCAACGGCCCGTTCGGCCTGCTGCAGTCCCTCGCGGACGGCCTGAAGCTGGCGTTCAAGGAAGACATCATGCCGCGCCTCGCGGACAAGGTCGTCTTCTTCTTCGCCCCGGTGATCTCCACGATCTGCGCGTTCACCGCGTTCTCGGTGATCCCGTTCGGCCCGACGGTCTCGATCTTCGGCACGCACAGCCCGCTGCAGCTCACCGACATCCCGGTGGCCGTCCTGCTGGTGCTGGCCTGCTCGTCGATGGGCATCTACGGCGTCGTGCTCGGTGGCTGGGCCTCCGGCTCGACCTACCCGCTGCTCGGCGGCCTGCGCTCCAGCGCCCAGATGATCTCGTACGAGGTCGCGATGGGCCTGTCGATCGTCTCGGTCTTCCTGGTCTCGGGCACGATGTCGACCTCCCAGATCGTGGAGGGGCAGGCCGGCAACGGCACCGTCAACATCGGCGGCTGGCACGCCGACCTGCCCGCCTGGTACGGCATCCTGCTCATCCCGAGCTTCCTGATCTACTTCACCGCCGCGGTCGGCGAGACCAACCGGGCCCCGTTCGACCTTCCCGAGGCCGAGTCGGAGCTGGTCGGTGGTTTCCACACCGAGTACTCCTCGCTGAAGTTCGCGCTGTTCTTCCTCGCCGAGTACGTCAACATGGTCACCGTCTCCGGCCTGTGCACGACGCTGTTCCTCGGCGGCTGGCGGGCGCCGTGGCCGATCTCGCTGTGGGACGGCGCCAACCAGGGCTGGTGGCCGGTCCTCTGGTTCACCATCAAGGTCCTGCTGCTGCTGTTCGTCTTCGTGTGGCTGCGCGGCACGCTGCCCCGCCTGCGCTACGACCAGTTCATGCGGTTCGGCTGGAAGGTCCTGATCCCGGCCAACCTGATCTGGATCCTGTCGCTCGCCGGCATCCTGCTGACGATCAACAGCGACAGCCTCAGCGGACCCGGCAAGTTCGGCGTCTCCGTCGCGATCATCGTCGCGGCCCTGGCGCTCGGCTTCGTCGCGATCGCAATGTCGCGCCGCAACGTCACGGTCGTCGAGATCCCGAAGGCGCATCCGGGCGGCCGGGTCGGTGGTAGCAAGGGCTTCCCGCTGCCGCCCATGAACCTCGAGGTGCCGCCCAGCCCGCGGGCCAAACTTGTGATCGCCGAGCGCGAGCCTGTCTCGACCGGCAAGGAGAAAGCATGAGCGACCAGCGGAGCGGCTCGGGTCGCTCATCGGGATGGCAGGTTGGCTCAGGCCGACGCTGGAGCGAAGCGGAGGCGGCGGCATGAGCATCGGCGGCACCCTGAAGGGGTTCGGCGTCACCTTCTCGCACATGTTCAAGCCGGTGGTCACCGAGGAGTACCCGGAGCAGCGCAAGCCTCCGGCCCCGCGGTACCACGGCCGGCACATCCTCAACCGGTGGCCGGACGGCCTGGAGAAGTGCATCGGCTGCGAGCTGTGCGCGTGGGCCTGCCCCGCGGACGCGATCTTCGTCGAGGGTGCCGACAACACCGAGGACGAGCGCTTCTCGCCGGGTGAGCGCTACGCCCAGACGTACCAGATCAACTACGCCCGCTGCATCTTCTGCGGTCTGTGCATCGAGGCCTGCCCGACGCGTTCGCTGACCATGAGCAACGAGTACGAGCTGGCCCGCGACAACCGGCGCGACCTGATCTTCACCAAGGAGATGCTGCTCGCGCCGCTGCTGCCCGGCATGGAGCGCCCGCCGCACGACATGCGTCTCGGCGAGACGGAGAAGGACTACTACGTCGGCGCGCTCGAGAACCCCGGCACGTCCGCGGGTGCCGAGCACTACAAGGGGGGTCAGGCATGAACCTCTCCCTGGAGCTGCTGGCCGCCGCCGGAGACGTGAAGGGAGGCGAGGCCGCCACCTTCTGGATCCTCGCCCCGATCGCGGTCCTCGGCGCCCTCGGCATGGTCTGGGCCCGTAACGCGGTGCACTCCGCGCTGTTCCTGGTGATCTCGATGCTGTGCCTGGGCGTGTTCTACGTCCTGCAGGCCGGGCCGTTCATCGGCATGGTGCAGATCATCGTCTACACCGGCGCCATCATGATGCTGTTCCTGTTCGTGCTGATGCTGGTCGGTCGCGACTCCTCGGACTCGCTGATCGAGACGCTGCGCGGCCAGCGGATGGTGGCGATCCTGCTCGGCGTCGGGCTGTCGCTGCTGATGGGCATCGCGCTGTACCGCGCGCTCGGCGACAGCGACCCGAAGGGCCTGACCGAGGCGAACGCCGCCGGCAACGTGACCGGCCTGGCCAGGCTGATCTTCACCAAGTACGTGTACGTGTTCGAGGTGACCTCGGCGCTGCTGATCACGGCGGCGGTGGGCGCGATGATCCTGGCCCACATCCAGAAGAGCCCCGAAGAAAAGATCAGCCAGCCGGAGCGGATGCTCAAGCGGTTCCTGCCGGGCAACTACCCCGCGCCGAAGCCCGGCCCGGGCGTGTTCTCCACCTCCGACTCGGTGGCGACGCCCGCGCGGCTGCCCGACGGCACGCCGTCGGACCGCAGCATCTCCAAGATCCTCCCGACCCGGGAGTTGACGTCGGCAGACGTCGCACCGAAGGGGACCGAGAAGTGACACCGACGTACTACATCGTCCTGGCGTCGATCCTGTTCACGATCGGCGCGGTGGGTGTGCTCATCCGGCGCAACGCGATCGTGCTGTTCATGTGCATCGAGCTCATGCTCAATGCGGCCAACCTCGCGCTCGTCACGTTCAGCCGGATCAACGGCACGCTCGACGGCCAGATCATGGCGTTCTTCGTCATGGTCGTCGCGGCGGCCGAGGTCGTCGTCGGCCTGGCGATCATCATGTCGATCTTCCGGACTCGACGCTCCGCAAGCGTCGACGACGCGAACCTGCTGAAGTACTAGGGAGCGGGTTGTGGAACCAATCGCCTACACGGCGGCGAACGGGTGGCTGGGCACGTTCTGGCTGCTGCCCGCGATCCCGCTGGCCAGCGCGGCAGTGCTGCTGCTGCTCGGCAAGCGCGCCGACCGCTGGGGACACTGGCTCGGCGTGCTCAGCGTCGCCACGTCCTTCGTGCTGGGGCTGACCTACTTCTTCACGCTCCGCGGGCTCGAGAACCGCAGCGGCGTCGAGCTGAAGCTGTGGGACTACATCGGCGTCGGGGACTTCAAGGTCGACCTGGGTCTGCTGTTCGACCCGCTGTCGGCGATGTTCGTCCTGCTGATCACGGGTGTCGGCTCACTGATCCACCTCTACGCGGTGGGTTACATGGACCACGACCCGGGTCGCCGGAAGTTCTTCGGCTACTTCAATCTGTTCGTCGCGGCCATGCTGTTGCTGGTCCTCGGCAACAACTACGTGATGCTGTACTTCGGTTGGGAGGGCGTCGGTCTCGCCTCCTACCTGCTGATCTCCTTCTGGTACCTGAAGCCGAGCGCGGCGACCGCCGGTAAGAAGGCGTTCCTCATGAACCGCGTCGGTGACGCCGGGTTCGCGATCGCCATCTTCATGATGTTCGCCTACCTCGGCACGGTCGACTACGCCGAGGTCTTCAACGGCGTGCACAAGCTCAGCAGCGGCGTGGTCCTGGTGATGGCGCTCCTGCTGCTGCTCGGCGCGGCTGGCAAGTCCGGCCAGTTCCCGCTGCAGGCCTGGCTCCCGGACGCGATGGAGGGCCCGACCCCGGTGTCGGCGCTCATCCACGCCGCGACGATGGTCACCGCCGGCGTGTACCTCATCGCCCGCTCGCACCCGATCTTCGACGCCAACTCCACGGCGCAGACGGTCGTCGTCGCGGTCGGCGCGCTGACGCTGCTGATGGGCTGCATCATCGGCGCCGCCAAGGACGACATCAAGCGGGTCCTCGCCTGGTCGACGGTCAGCCAGATCGGCTACATGTTCCTGGGTGTCGGGCTCGGCGGCGCCGCCTACGCGCTCGCGCTGATCCACCTCCTGGCGCACGGCTTCTTCAAGGCCGGCATGTTCCTCGGCGCCGGCTCGGTCATGCACGGTATGCACGACCAGGTCGACATCCGCCGCTTCGGCGGGCTCTGGAAGTACATGAAGATCACGTGGGTGACCTTCGGCCTGGGCTGGCTGGCCATCATCGGCTTCCCCGGCCTGTCCGGCTTCTTCTCCAAGGAGCCGATCATCGTCGCGGCGTTCGAGCGCGAGGGCTGGACCGCCTGGCTGTTCGGCGGCGCGGCGCTGCTGGGCGCCGGGCTGACCGCGTTCTACATGACCCGGCTGTTCTGGCTGACGTTCCACGGCCCGGAGCGCTGGACCGACGACATCCGGCACCCGCACGAGTCGCCGAAGATCATGACCATCCCGCTGATCCTGCTGGCGCTCGGCTCGGTCGGGGCGGGTTACCTGCTGTCGACCTCGGTGCCCGAGTGGCTGACCCCGGTCTACGGCAGCGAGCACACCGAGCACGAGCCGGTCATGAGCCACACGGTGATCACGATCCTGTCGCTGGTGATGACGTTCGCCGGTGCCGGTCTCGCCATCGCACTGTTCAACAAGGGCACCGCCCTGGCCGAGCAGCCGGCCGGCCCGCTGGTCGTCGCGGCCCGCAAGAACCTCTACACCGACTCGTTCAACGAGGCGGTCTTCGAGGCGCCCGGCCGCTACCTGACCCGGGCCCTGGTCTACATCGACAACCGCGGCATCGACGGCCTGGTCAACGGGCTCGCCGCGGGTGTGGGCGGCGGCTCCGGCCGGCTCCGCCGGGCGCAGACCGGGTTCGTGCGCTCCTATGCCCTGTCCATCCTTGGAGGCGCGGTGCTCGTGGTGGCCGCCATGCTGGCGGTGACGTTCGGATGAGCTCCTTTCCGTATCTGACCGTGCTCACGGTGGCGCCGCTCGTCGGCGCGGCCGGGATCGCGTTCCTGCCCAAGGACAAACCGGAGCTGGCCAAACGCGCCGCCTTCGGCTGGTCGCTGCTGATCCTGGCGCTGACCGTCGGGTTGTGGCTGCAGTTCAAGCCGACCGGCGAGCGGTTCCAGTTCCGCGAGTCGTACACCTGGATCCCGCAGTGGGGCGCGAAGTTCACGTTCGCGGTCGACGGCATCGCGCTGGTGATGATCGCGCTGATCGCGCTGCTGGTGCCGCTGGTCGTGCTCGCGTCCTGGCACGACGCGGACAAGAGCAAGCGGTCGGTGCCGGCGTACTTCGCGCTGCTGCTGGCCCTCGAAGCCACGATGATCGGCGTCTTCGCCGCGCAGGACGTGTTCCTGTTCTACGTGTTCTTCGAGGTCATGCTCGTGCCGATGTACTTCCTCATCGGCTCCTACGGCGGGCACCAGAAGCAGTACGCGGCGGTCAAGTTCTTCCTGTACTCGCTGGTCGGCGGGCTCTTCATGCTCGCCGCCGTGGTCGGGCTGTGGGTGCTCGGCGGGCACACCTTCGACTGGCCGACGCTGCTGTCCGCGGACTTCGGCGTCAACGCCGAGCGCTGGCTGTTCCTCGGCTTCTTCCTCGCCTTCGCGATCAAGGCGCCGTTCTTCCCGTTCCACACCTGGCTGCCCGACGCCGGTGGTGCGGCGCAGGCCGGTTCGGCGGCGCTGCTCGTCGGCGTCATGGACAAGGTCGGCACGTTCGGCATCCTGCGCTACTGCCTGCCGCTGTTCCCCAACGCCTCGAAGCACTTCGCCTGGCTCGGGCTGACGCTCGCGCTGGTCGGCATCGTGTACGGGGCACTGGTGGCCATCGGCCAGCAGGACCTGAAGCGGCTGGTCTCCTACACGTCGATCGCCCACTTCGGCTTCATCGGCATCGGCATCTTCGCCTTCACCACCCAGGCGGGCACCGGCGCGGTGCTGTACATGGTCAACCACGGCCTCGCGACCGGCCTGCTCTTCCTGGTCGTGGGCATGCTGGTGAGCCGCCGCGGCAGCGCGCTGGTGAGCGACTTCGGCGGCGCCGGCAAGCTCGTGCCGGTCCTCGCCGGGGTGTTCTTCATCGCCGGTCTCGCCTCGCTGGCCCTGCCCGGCACGTCGCCGTTCGTCTCGGAGTTCCTGGTCCTGATCGGCACGTTCACCGTGAACAAGACGGTGGCCGTCATCGCGACCGCCGGCATCATCCTGGCCGCCGGCTACGTGCTCTGGATGATCCAGCGCACCACGCAGGGCACCACGAACCCGAAGCTGCTCGAGATCAAGGCGATGAGCCGGGACCTGTCGCTGCGTGAGGCCGCCGTCGTCACCCCGCTGATCGCGCTGATCCTGGTGCTCGGCTTCTACCCGAAGCCAGTCATCGACGTGATCAACCCGGCGATCAAGGCGACGATGTCGGACATGCACGTCACCGACCCGAAAGCCACCGCAGGCACCGTGGAGGCCGGCAAGTGAACGACAAACTCCAACTGCCGAACCTGGATTACGCGGCGCTCTCGCCGATGCTGATCCTGTTCGGGGTCGCGTGCATCGGCGTGCTCGTCGAGGGCTTCGTGCCGCGGCGGATCCGGCACGGCGTGCAGCTGTCCCTGTCGCTGCTCGGCCTCGTCGCCGCGCTGGTGATGGTGATCCGTCAGGGCAGCAAGGACGACGTGGTCACGGCGCAGACCGCGGTCGCGATCGACGGACCGGGCCTGTTCCTGTCCGCCGCGATCATCGTGCTGGGCATCGTGTCGCTGCTGCTGATCGGCGAGCGGTCCCTGGAGACCGGCGGCGCGTTCGTCGCGCAGGCCGCCGTCACCGCCAACACCGACGCCGACCGCGACCAGGCCGCGCGCACGACCGGCGCGACCGAGGTCTTCCCGCTGACGATGTTCGCGCTCGCCGGCATGCTGCTGTTCTGCACCGCGAACGACCTGCTGGTCATGTTCGTGGCGCTGGAGGTCTTCTCGCTGCCGCTCTACCTGCTGTGCGCGCTGGCCCGCCGCCGGCGGCTGCTGTCGCAGGAGGCCGCGCTCAAGTACTTCCTGCTCGGCTCGTTCGCCTCGGCGTTCTTCCTGTTCGGCATCGCGCTCATCTACGGCTACGCCGGCCAGGTCGACTTCAAGGCGATCGACACCGCGATCCAGAACTCGGCCAACGACGACATCCTGCTCTACGTCGGCTTGGCGATGCTCGCGATCGGCCTGCTGTTCAAGGCCGCGGCGGTGCCGTTCCACGTGTGGACCCCCGACGTCTACCAGGGCGCGCCGACGCCGGTCACCGCGCTCATGGCGGCCTGCACGAAGGTCGCGGCGTTCGGTGGCCTGCTGCGGCTGGTCTACGTGGGCTTCCACCGCACCGAGTGGGAGTTGCAGCAGGTGCTCGGCACGGTGGCGGTCATCACCATGCTCGTCGGCGCGATCCTGGCCGTGACGCAGACCGACATCAAGCGGCTGCTGGCCTACTCCTCGATCGCCAACGCCGGCTACCTGCTCCTGGGCGTGCTGTCGGTGTCCGAGCGCGGGCTGTCCAGCTCGATGTTCTACCTGGTCGCCTACGGATTCACGGTCCTCGCCGCGTTCGCCGTGGTGACCCTGGTCCGCGACGCCGACGGCGAGGCGACCCACCTGTCCCGCTGGGCCGGGCTCGGGCGGCGCTCGCCGCTGTATGCCTCGCTGTTCACGTTCATCCTGCTGGCCTTCGCCGGTCTGCCGCTGACCAGCGGTTTCACCGCGAAGTTCGGCATCTTCGCGGCGGCGATCGACGCCGGCCAGACCTGGCTGGTGATCGCCGGCGTGGTGAGCAGCGCCATTCTGGCCTTCCCCTATCTGCGGGTGGTCGTCATGATGTGGCTGTCGGAGCCGGGCGAGACGACCCCTGCGGTATCTATCCCGGGCGCGATGACAGCAGCGGCGCTGGTCATCGGGACCGTCGCGACGCTGGTGCTCGGCGTTGCCCCGAGCGTCTTGATCGAGGCGACCGAACACGCGGGCATATTCGTCAGCAAATAAGGGCTAGCGCGCCGTGACGTCCCCAGTGGTCCACCACGTGGGGACGTCGCTGTAAGAGGGCGCCGCTAGCCGATCGGACAGGCTATGGCATCGTTGGAGCTGTGGTGAGTACGGGAACCGTGCAATCGGGTGCGTCTGTCGGCTTGACCTTCGCCGATCCGGCGTTGGAAAGCAGCGTCATGGCGATCCTCAAGGACGTCGAGACGGTGCTGGTCGATTCTGTCGACAGTGCCAACCCGCTGGTGACCGAGGCGGCCCGCCACCTGCTCAACGCGGGTGGCAAGCGGTTCCGGCCGATGCTGGTGGCGCTCGCCGCGCACTTCGGCGACCCGTCCGCGCGTGAGGTCGTGCTGGCCGGCGCGGTGGTCGAGCTGACCCACCTCGCCACGCTCTACCACGACGACGTCATGGACGAGGCCGCCGTGCGCCGTGGCGCGCCCAGCGCCAACTCGCGCTGGGGCAACTCCCTGGCGATCCTCATCGGCGACTACCTGTTCGCCCGCGCCGCCGCCGTCGCCACCGAGCTCGGGCTCGACGCGGTCAAGATCCAGTCGAGCACGTTCTCCCGGCTCGTGCACGGTCAGGTGGCCGAGACCGCCGGCCCGCTGCAGGGTGAGGACGCGATCTCGCACTACCTGCGGGTCATCTCGCAGAAGACCGGCTCGCTGATCTCGACCAGCGCCCGGTTCGGCGGCATGTTCGGCGGCTGCTCCGCCGAGGAGATCGAGGCCCTGGCCACGTTCGCCGAGACGTTCGGCATCGCGTTCCAGCTCTCCGACGACCTGATCGACATCGCCAGCGAGAGCACGCAGTCGGGCAAGACCCCCGGCACCGACCTCCGTGAGGGCGTGCCGACGCTGCCCGTGCTCTATGCACTTGCGTCCGGCGACGACGACGCCGCCTCGATCCGGCTCCGCGAGATCCTCTCGGCGGGCCCGGTCACCGACGACGCGCTGCACGCGGAGGCGCTGACGCTGCTGCGGGAGTCCGCGGCGCTGAAGCAGGCCCGTGAGACCGTCCGGGGCTACGCGGACCGCGCCAGGGCGTCCCTGGCCCCGCTGCCGCAGGTGCCCGCGAGGGTTGCCCTGGAGTCGCTCTGCGACTTCATCGCGGACCGCACCAACTGATCATCTCCGCCTTCACCGGTGCGGCGCGTCGCCGCACCGGTTAGCGGTCTGTAGAGACAGATTGCTCAGTGCCACCTGGCGCCGATACCTGCCCCGACGACGTCTCGCAACGGCGTGATGACAGCCAGGAGTGGCGGCGCAGCACTCGCCAGGAGGTTACTCAAGCGCGAGCCCTCTACTTACACAGATATGATGGGCTTGGATGGAGCAATACTTACGTCACTCGGCGTGTCGCCACCATGACTGCACATCACGGGTGTCCGGAATGAGCTATTCATCGCTATGTGTAGAGCGCTCGGATTCCCTCACCTCACGCCATAAATGATCAAACTGTTCCCTGGACCATCTCCAGTTTCATATGGTGTGAATCCAGTTACTGCTGCGGCTGGGGAGGGCGGCGGTGCGGGATCCACAGGCCGAACCCTCGGACCTCATCCGGAGCGTGTCGAGGGCACTACGAGTCTTGGAGGCCGTGGGTCAATCACCACGCGGCCTCACCGTGAAGCAGATCGCCCGGCGATGTGACTTCACGGTCGCTACTACCTACCACCTCGTGCGCACCCTTGCCTACGAGGGCTACGTCATCCGGCGTGAGAACGGCACCTACGTGGTCGGCCTGGAGATCGCCGACCGCTACCGGGAGCTGGTCCTCGCGTTCCGGGGGCCCAGCGCCGTCACGGACCGGCTGCGCCGGGCCGCTGCGGAGACGGGCTACAGCCACTACCTCGGACGCTTCATCGGCGGCAGGATCGCCGTTACGGCGGCCGCGGAGGGGCCACGGACCCCGCCGCTCGACGAGCTGGTGCCGGGCTACGACGACGCCGCACACGCGACGGCGTTGGGCAAGGCGCTGCTCGCGACGATGAGCGCGGATCAGCGATGGCGTTTCCTGAAGGAGTACGGGATGCGCGCGTACACCTCGGCGACCCTGACGTCACCGGAGGCCCTGGACTCCGATCTGGCCGCCGGCGACCGCCGGGGCATGCAGATCGAGATCGGCCAGTTCCGCCAGGGGCTCGCCTGCGCGGCCGTCATGGTGGTCAACGACCGGGACCCGGACCGCCGGGTCGTCCTGGCCTGCGCGCTGCCGCCGGCGGAGCTGATGTCCTCGGCCAAGGTGGTGCGGACCAGGTTGCTCGCCACCGCCCATCACCTGGCCACGGTGCTGGCCGAATAGGCTCTTCGCAAGGGCGCCCCCACGTGGTGGGGGCGCCCTTTTGCGCACCCTGGATGTCGGGTGGCTGACATGTGACGCGGCCTTGAACCGCTGTGCGTATTAGTGCGTAGAAGCCAGTGGAAGGGATGCGGATAGTGCCAAAGCGTGAGTACAGACGATGCTGACCTGCTGCTGAAGGCGCTCCACAAGGAGCACGGAGATGCGCTGTTCGCCCATGCGCTGCGACTGACCGGCGGAGACCGTCAACGGGCCGAGGACCTCGTGCAGGAAACCCTGCTGCGGGCCTGGCAACACCCGGAGGCGCTCGACCCGGCCCGCGGCTCGGTGCGGGCCTGGCTCTTCACCACCGCTCGGAACCTGGCCATCGACGCGTGGCGGCGACGCTCCGCGCGGGTGGGCGAGGTCTTCACCGACCAGATGCCGGAGTCCCCGGTCGTGGTCGACGAGACCGAGCGCGCGGTGGAGTCCTGGGTCCTGGCGGAGGCGCTGACCCGACTTTCCCGACCGCACCGCGAGGTCCTGGTGGAGACGTTCTACCAGGGACGCTCGGTCGCCGAGGCGGCCGAACGGCTGGGCGTGCCCCCGGGCACCGTCAAGTCGCGGACCTACTACGCACTGCGTTCGCTGAAGGTCGTCCTGGAGGAGTTGGGGGTGAGCAATGAGGTGTGAGCACCTCCATGACTCAGCGGTCTACGTGCTGGGGGCGCTGTCGCCGCCGGAGCGCGAGGCGTATGAGCGGCACCTCGTGGACTGCGAGGAGTGCCGGGCGGAAGTGGCCGAGTTCGGTGAGCTGCCGGAGCTGCTCGGCAAGCTGGACCCGGACGTCGCGCAGGCACTCGCCACCCCCGGCTGGGCCGGGCCGTCGGCCGCTTGGGCCGGTCCGTCGGCCGCTTGGGCCGGGCCGTCGGCGGTGCCGTCCTCGGACGCCGCCTGGGCCGGACCGTCAGCGGCGGCCGCGGCCGACCCCTTGCTGCCCCGCGTGCTCGACCGGGCCCAGCGCAGCCGGCGCACCGAACGTCGGCGCCGCCGCTGGCAGAGTGCCGGGACCGCGCTCGTCGCCGCCTGCCTCGGCGTGCTCGCCGTGATCGGGGTGCGCTCCGCCGGGGTCGGACAGCCGGATTTCGTTGCTATGCAGGAGGTTTCGGCCACGGTACCGGTGACCGCCAGCCTTGCCCTGGAGGCCGAGGACGGCGGGACCCTCGTGCGGATGCAGTGCGCGTACAAACCGGCCGCCGCCGCTTCCGGCAAGTGGACCTACAAGCTCTACGTGGTCCCGCGCACCGGCGAGCCCGAGGAACTCGACTCCTGGACCGCCGGCGTCGGCGACGAGTACGAACTCAAGGCCCACAGCCGGATCCAGCGCGGCGACATCCAGAAGATCGAGATCCGCAAGGGCGACGGCACGCCGTTGCTCGTCCTCAACGCCTGAAGCACGTCGTACTCACACCGGTTGGGCGGTCACCGTCTCCTCGACGGCGGCCGCCCTTTCCGCTCTGCGCTGCCGGCCGTGCCGGATCGCGTCCCAGGTGAAGATCGCCAGGGCGCCCCAGACGATCGCGAACCCGGCCAGCCGCCCCGCCGGCATCGGCTCGTGGAACACCAGCACGCCGAGGATCAACTGCAGCGTCGGCGTCAGGTACTGCAGGATCCCGAGCCCGGACAGCGGCACCCGGTTCGCCGCCTCCGCGAACAACAGCAACGGCACCGCGGTCAGCAGGCCACTGCCCGCCAGCAGCACGGTGTGCCACACCGACACCGTGCCGAACGTCGCCTGATGCCGCGACGCCAGCCAGGCCAGAAACCCGATCGCGGGCAGGGTCAGCACCGCCGACTCCAGGAACAGGCCCTCGCCCGCCGGCAGCCCCAGCCGCTTCTTGATCAGGCTGTACGTGCCGAACGACCCGGCGAGCGTCAGCGCGATCCACGGCAACCGCCCGTAGTCGACGCTCAGCACCACCACGGCGATCGTGCCGACCCCGAGGGCCACCCACTGCAACCGGCGCAGGCGCTCGCGCAGCACCAGTACACCGAGCAAAATGACGAACAACGGATTGATGAAATACCCCAGCGACGCCTCGACCACCCGGTCCGTGTCCACCGCGAAGATGTAGACACCCCAGTTGACCGCGATGAACACCGCCGCCGCCGCGATCCCGGCCAGCCGCTTCGTGTCCTTGACCAGCGTCCTGAGCGTCTGCCATCGCGCCAGAACGGTCAGCAGCACCGTCACCGAGAGCAACGACCACACGATCCGGTGCGCGAGCACCTCAACCGCACCGGCCGGCCGCAGAGCCCGGAAGTACAGGGGGAATACACCCCACATGATGTTGGCGGACAATGCGGACAAATACCCACGGCGCAGCGGTTCCACACCGCTAACCGTAAGGGGCGGTCGGCCGACCGCCCCTCACTGGGGCTCTTCGCTACCGGTAGTTCTGCGGGCGGTACTGCTGGCGGGGCGGCGGAGGAGGCTGGCGGCGGCTGTTGTTCCTGTCCTTGTCGCCACCGTCGGGGATGACGAGGTTGATGACCCAGCTGACGATCCCGATGAACAGCGCCCCGAGCACCGCGGTCGGCCAGAACTCGTCGACGTGGAACGCGAGGTCGAGCTTCTCGGCGATCCAGCTCGTGAGCATCAACAGCAACCCGTTGACGGCAAGCGAGACCAGCCCGAGCGTCAACAGGTACGCCCAACACCCGATGGTCTTGATGATCGGCCGCAGCACGGCGTTCACGATCCCGAAGATCGCGGCGACGACGAGCACGGTCAGCACCTTGCGCCCGGTCGTCCCCTCAACAGTGATGCCGTCGATCACCAGCGTGGCCAGCCAGACCGTGAACGCACTCACGGCGAGCCGGATGACGATTCCCATGCGGGTGATCGTGCCACGCTGCTCCAACCTCGGATACCCCGCGGCTCACCCGACCAGCATCACCCGGTCTCCTTGCCGGGTGGCTACTTCGTCACCTCGCGCTGACCCGAACACGCTTCGGGCCCGAACGAAGTGGCACCCCGCCTTGCCCGGTGCCGCAGTGCCGGGTTTGGTGCCGGCATAAATCGGACGAAAGGCGCAATGCGTGATCTTGCTGTCGTCGAAGGGTGGCCATGGTCGCCCGGACGGCCGGCGAGGACCCCTGATCACCGGAAAGATCCACTCTGGGAGCGGGAGCAGGATCGCAAGGCGCACTATCCGCGCATTCGCCGCCGTGTTCCGGTGAAAAGCGCGAAGCGCAGGGGGCGTCCACACGCCCCCACCTCTTCACGCTTTTCCGGCGAACATCCGCGCGGCGTTCCGGCCCGGGGCTCTTTGACCGATGTTGGCATGGTGATCTGTTCGCGGCATCCGTTGCCCAGGCCGTCGCCTGCCGTGCGGTCACGCGTCGATCGAGCGGTCGGGCGTGATCGAAGTCGTGCACGGGCTGCGCGGGCAGCCGGCCCACGACTTCGATCACCAGGAAGATCCGCTCCCGATGTGGAACAAGCGGGTGAAGAGGCCGATCCGGGCCTCGGCGGCGCCGGGTCGCGTCGGGCGCCCGGGGTCGTTGCCGGATCTTCCACAAGCCGACGGATCTCAGGGCACCTGACCCGGAAATCGTTCGGCTTGTCGCGCCATCACCCGCTGGGATCCTGCACAGACCGAAGGCGTGGACAGGCTGTCCAGACGGGCGGCGGAAGACTCGATCCGGCCGTGCGCGTGCATCACGACCGCGCACACGGGCCACAGGACGCAAACGGCGGCGCGGCCGGAGCGAAGCACGGGTCCGCGATCACTTCGCAACTGTGGCTGCCCGAAGCGGGCAGGCCAGCACGTCGAACGCCACCGCAGCGGACACGACCAAGCGTGCGGGCGGGCGCTTGGCAATGGACAGGACGAGTCCGCCGGCGGACGTGGCGTCGGCCGGCGTTCGACTGAATTCGATTGAAATAGAACAAATAGGCCTGCCGTGTGGTGCGGCGTCGTGCCGTGCGGCGGCTCCAGGGCGGTGCGGCGGCTCCAGGGCGGTGCGGACACTGCAGCCAGGGTCGAGGCGAGTCAGCCGGGGTGGATCGAGCAGGCGGACTGGGCAAACGGCCCGAACGGCGGGCGGCCCGAGTGAGGCGGGGCGTGGGCCGAGCTGAGGGAACGGACCGAGCGAACGGACACGTGCGGGCAGCCAAGGAAGCGGTGACGAGCAGGCCGGCCCCGAACGGCGCGAGCGGCACGTGTGGGGCGGGGATGAGGGGCGGGCTGAGGGAACGGACCGAGCAAGCGGACATGTGCGGGCGGCCCGAGCAGGCCGTAACGGAGCAGGCCGGGCCCGAACGGCGGGGGCGGCACGAGTGAGGCGGCGCGTGGGCATGGGCATGGGCAAGAGGGCGGATCGAGCGAACGGATCGAGCAAGCGACACGTGCGGGCGGCCTGAGTATGCGGTGACGAGCAGGGCGGGCCGAACGGACCGGACGAAACGGCCCGGGCCGAACGAGTGAGGCGGGGCAGGGCGAGGGGCTCAGCGGGCGGGGCCGCCGGTGAGTTGGAGTTCGACTGGGGTGGGGGACAGGTGGGCCCAGCGGACGGTGCGGCGGCTGACGACGATGCCGAGCATCTCTGGGGGGATGCGGGTGAGCCAGGACGCTGACTCGGTCAGGCCGAGGACGTCGGTGGCGATGGCGGCCTCGGCTGGGGTCAGTGGCTGGAGGAGGACGAGGTCGGCGCGGGTCAGGAGGTCGGCGTCGGCGGTGGTGAGGTCGTCGCGGACCTGGAGGGTGGCACGCCAGGCGGCCTCGGTGACGGCGGGAGTGCGGCCGTCGGCGGGGCCGGTGTCGATGACCAGCAGCTGGGGGTCGGTGGCGGTGGGCGGGGGTGGGTCGAGGGGCTGGTCGGCTGGGTGGAGGGTGATGGGCTCGCCGCCGAGGCCGCGCAGGAACCGGGACCAGGCGTCGGGGCGGGTCGACTGGACGGTGACGCGGGCGCCGAGGGCGAGGGCGCGCAGGGTCAGCATCTCGGCGCAGCGCAGGCCGCCGATGAGGACGGCTCGGGTCGGCTCGGCGCGGAACGGGCGGATCACGACCGGAGTGCCGTGCCGGTTGACGCCGAGCATCAGGCCGTCGCCGCCGGCCGTGGGCCCGAGCGAGGCGAGGTGGGCGGCGGTGACCTGTGGGGCGGCGGTGCCGTCGAGGGTGAGGTCGTCGCGGCCGGCGAGGAGGCCGGCCAGCACGGCGGTGTCGGTCGGTGCGCCGCCGCCGAGGGGGAGCGTGGCGGCGAGGGCCTCGAGCTGGTCGCCGGTGAGGCGGGTGACCTCGGCGCCCAGGGTGGTGACGACCCGGTCCAGCGCCGCGGTGGCCTGGTCGAGCGCCAGCGGCGTGGGGGCGGCGAGGCGGATGGTCAGCTCGGCGCGGCAGGTCTTCTCACCACCGGTGGCGGTGAGGGCGATGATCACCGCCGAGCAGGGCAGGACCAGCAGCCGGTCGGCGAGCGGCCCGTCCCGGGGCCAGCGGCGCAGCCGGAACACCGCCTGGTGCAGCCCGCCGACCTCCAGGCCGCGGCGGGTCACCCGGACCGGCCGGTCGGGGCGGTGCCGGGCGGCCTCGGTCAGTGCGGCCACGACCGATGGTGGCGACAGCGGGCGGGCCGGTAGACCGGCCTTGCCGAGCAGGCGGCAGGCGCGGCGGATCGCGGCCGCGAGGCTGCGCTCCAGGTCCTCGCGCTGATAGCCGCCGGCACGGCGGATCCGGAGGCTGAGCAGCACCTGCCGGTGTGCGAGGACCAGACCGTCGGTGAGCTGCCGGTAGGACGTGGCGGACGCCGTCGCGCCGGCGCCTGGGCCGGGGGCGGCGGCGCCGCTGATCAGCAGCTGGATCCGTGCCTCCGGCAGGTCCGGGGCGGGAGCCGGGAGCAGCGCACTCAACGGGGGCAGCGGCGGCGGGGTGTCGCCGAGCAGGTCGCTCAGGTCGCCGACCCGGATGGTCGCGGTGAGTCCGTCGGCGTCCTCGAGCACGCCGACGTCCACGCCGTCGATGTCGACCGAGGTCATGCCGGCGCCGGGTCGGACCGCCGCGAGCAGCGTGTCGCCCGCCGGCCGCGACCCGCGACGCCGGGGCGGTCGGACCTGCAGCGCCAACGGCACTGCGGCGGCCAGCGCCCACCCGGGATGCACCGCCCACGCCGCGATCAACAACGCCAGCGCGACCTGCGCCAGCATGATGCGCACAGCCTTGCTCATATCGCCCCCCGCCTATGCGACTTGGGGAATATCGTAGGGCGCCGGTATGACAGTTTTGGAGGACCAGCATGGCGTCGCGGCAGGACCAGCTGCATTCGTACCAGTTCATGGTGCAACGGGTCGTGGCCGCTCTCGTCATGCGCGACACGGATCCGCCGAGATCACCGTTTCGGCGGGTAGCAGGCGCGACGTTGGTCGGCGTACTCCTCGCGGCGCTCGGAGTCGGAGGAGCGGCGGCATATGCCTTGGTGGTGCCGGGCACCTCCGACAAATGGCGCAATGATCGGGCAATCATCGTGGAGAAGGAGTCCGGGGCGCTTTTCGTGTACCGCGACGAACACCTCCACCCGGTCCTCAATCAGGCGTCCGCGCTGCTCATCCTCAACCAGCCCGGCGTGAAGACGATCTCGGTCGCCCGAAAGGCCCTGGCCGGGGCGCCACGGGGCGCGACGCTGGGCATTCCGGGCGCGCCCGCCTCCCTGCCGGCCGCGGGACGCCTGCACCGCGACCCGTGGACGGTCTGCGGCGAAAAGCAGGAAACGACGCTCTTCCTGACACCCCGCGCCAGCGGCAAGGAGCTCGGCGAGCACGGGCTCCTCGTCACCAGCCCCACGAACGCCCTGTACCTGCTGGTCCATGGCCGAAAGCACCTCATCCGCCAGCCCGGCGCGGTGCTGCCCGCGCTGGTCTGGTCCGGCCGGCCGCAGGTCGCGGTCGCGCAGGCGCTGCTGAACGCGGTCCGGTCCGGCGCCGACCTGATCACGCCGGCCGTCGCCGACCGTGGCCGCAAGGTGGACCAGAAGGTCGTGGGTCAGCTGTTCGGAGTCCGCAGCGGGGACCGGGTCGACGCCTTCGTGATGACCGGCGAGGGACTCGCCTCCGTCACGCCGTTGCAGGCCGCGTTGCTGCTCGCGGCGCCGGAGACCGCCGCCGTGCAGGGCCGCGGCGAACTGCTGCCGCTGACCCCGGGCGAGCTTGCCGTGCTGGTCCAGGACCGCCAGGTCCGGCCCTTCCCGGCCGGTGCCGACCTGCCGCATGCGGCGCCGGAGCTGCTCGTGAATGACGTTGGCGTCGTGTGTACCACCAGCGCAAACGTCATCTCGACCAGCAACGCGATGCCCGGGACGCCGGGCGGGCTCCGGACCTCGTCGGCGTCACCGGCGGGCACCGTCCTGGCGGACCGGATCGTGGTGGCGCCGGGCGGTGGCGCGCTCGTGCGCACCGACACCGGCAACCTCACCCTCGTCACCGACCTCGGCCGGCGGCACGCGCTCCCGGTCGCCGATGTCCTGTCCGGCCTCGGCTATCAGGGCGTCGAGCCGGTGACGGTGCCGGGCGAGTTCGTCGGGCTGCTCCCGGCCGGGCCGGCGCTCGACCCGGAGCTCGCGACCCGCACTCAATAGTTCGTGAGCACCAAGTCCGAGCTCGCCCTGGCCGCCGACCGCAGGTTGATGTCGCGGCGGGTCGCCATCGCCGTGGCGGTGAAGTCGCCGTAGATGCGGCGGGTCGCGTCGGTGTCGCTGTTGGTCATGGTGATCAGGACCCCGCGGCCCGTGGCGTCGCGCATCGCGGCGGCGAGCCGCTCGTGGTCGGTGTCGCGGAACTGGCCGGCGGTGTACCGCTTGAAGTCCGCGAACCCACCCTCGGGCAGATACGGCGGATCCAGAAACACCCAGTCCCCGGCCGCCGCCTCGCGCAACGGCTCCTCGAAGTCGCAGCGCCGGATCTCCACTCCGGCGAGCGCCGCCGACGCCGCCAGGAACGTCTCGCGGCGATAGTACGGCCGGTCGTACGCACCGTACGGCGCGTTGAACCCGCCCCGCCGGTTGACCCGCCACAGGCCCCGGAACGCGGTCTTGTTCAGGTAGATGACCCGGGCGGCACGCTCGACGTCGGTCAGCCCGCCCGGATCCTGCGCGCGGATCTCGGCGAACCGCTCGGCGGTGTTGGGCAGCGCGTCGAGCCGCTCCATGACGGCCTCGGGCTGCGTGGCCACGGCGCGGAAACAGGCGACGAGCTCGGGATTGGCGTCCGACAGGACCGCCTTGACCGGCCGCAATTCGAAGAACACCGCGGCGCTGCCCATGAACGGCTCCCAATAGCAGCCGGTGAACGGTGGCGCCGCAGCGACCAGTTGCGCCGCATAGCGGGTCTTCCCGCCGGCCCACTTGATGAACGACCGGCCATCCGCCACGCGGTACATCGTAGAGGAAGGGCGAAATGCCGGAAGTTATCCACAGGGAGGAATTACGTCTGGTTATCGATCGGTGACGGCCGATACCGTCGGCAGGTCCGCGACACGAGAGACGGGGTGAGCACCGTGGCACAGACGACCCAGGCGCAGCAGGCCGAGCTGCATTCGGCCGCACAACGGTTCGAGCAGGTCAACGGCGAGCTGCAGAGCATGCTCAGCACGCTGATGCGCGAGCTGGAGACGACGAGGACCGGCTGGCAGGGCGCGGGCGGCCGGTCCTTCGACACGGTCAAGCACGCGTGGAACCGCGACCAGCAGACGCTCCACAAGAACCTGCTGGAGACGGCCGAGGGCCTCAGATCCACCGGCCGCAACTATCAGGTCACCGACGCCGACGCCGGAGCCCGCTTCAGGGGCATCGGCACCCACCACCTGCCCCTCTGAGCCGGACGGGAGACATTCATGGACGACACACTGGTGGTCAACTTCGCCGCCATGGACCACGCCGGCCAGTCCATCCAGAGCGCGCTCAACACGCTCAACGCCCGGCTGGAGGAGGTCACCCAGCTCGGCCGGCGGCTGACGGCCGGGTGGCAGGGCGAGTCGCGGGAGGCGTATGCGGCCCGCCAGGCCAACTGGGAGCGCGCCGGCAATGACCTGGCCGCGACGCTGCGGGAGATCAAGGTCGCGTTGGACGACTCGATGCGGCGATACCTGGAGACGGAGCAGCGGAACAGGAACCTGTTCCCACAGGGCTGAGCCGTGCGGGACGGCCCGGTCCGCGACACGTTCGCGGACCGGGCCTTCGGCCTGCCGCCAGCCGGGGTTGAGCGGTGGCGTGCCGGTGATGGCGCTCAGCGGTGCAGGCTGCCCGGCTGGCTTGAGCGGCGTAGGCCTTCAGTAGCGCGCAGCGGTGCAGGGCCGGTTGTCGCGCGGCGTCGTGTGCTGCGTGGCGCTCAGCGGCGCGGGCCGCCGAACGCGGGTGTGGTCCGGTCGGCGGAGGCCTCGTCCGGCGGGTCGGGCAGGTGCCGGACGCCGGGCCGCCAGCCGCGCCGCCGTCCGCGCGGTAGCACCACCGTGACCAGCAGCATCAGCGCGGCCAGCCCGACGCCCAGCCCGGCCAGCAGCAGGGTGCGGTCCCGTGCGGCGGTGCGCTGCGCCGCCCGTGGGTCCGGTGCGACCGGGGCGAGGACCGGCCCGGCCGGAGCAGGTGTCGCGCCGGTCTCTTCCGTCAGCGCGCGATAGGGGTTGAGGACGCCCGCGCCGAAGCCCGGACCGGCCACGCCTCCGTCGGCGGTCGCCGTGAGTCTCGCCGCGATCTGTGCTGCCGTCATTTCCGGTCGGTACTGGCGGAGCAAGGCCGCGGTGGCGGCGACGTACGGGACGGCGAAGCTCGTGCCCTCCACGGTCGTCAGCCCCTGCGGTGTGGCGGTCGTCACCACCTGGCCGCCCGGCGCGACGAGATCCACGAACGGGCCGGTCTGCGACCCTGGCAGCCGCTGCCCGTCCGGGCCGATGGCGCCGACGCCGATGACCCCGTCGTACGCCGCGGGGTACGGCGTCTGGTTGCCCTCCGCGAAGCGGTTCCCGGCAGCGGCGACCAGCACCACGTCCCGGGCCGCCGCGAACCGGACCGCTTCGCGCACGTCGGCGCTGTCCTGGTACGACACCAGCGACAGGTTGATCACCCCGGCGCCGCGCTCGACGGCGGCCCGGATCGCCGCCGCGACCCCGGCAGGCGTGCCGCGGCGCCCGGCGGTCGTGCCGTCCTCCAGTTCGACCAGCTCGCTCACCCGCAGTGCCAGGATCGTGGCGCCCGGTGCGAGCCCCTGCAGCGACGAGCCGGCGACCGGCCGGGCGGCGATGATGCCGGCGACCCCGGTGCCGTGCCCGACGCAGTCGATCAGCGAGCCGCCGCCGTCGAGCTGGTCGGGCCCGGCGCGCACCGCGCCCTGCAGCTGCGGGTGCCGCCCGTCGACCCCCGAGTCGACGACCGCGACGGTGATGCCCGTGCCGTCGGCGAGAGGGGTGAGCTTGCGGTGGTCGTACACCTGCGAAGGCCAAGACACACCGGTCGGTGCCGGCGCCGGCGGACGGATCGATGTGGGGCACGCGGGCGGAGCCTGTGCGACGGCCGTCGGAGGTGTGGCACCAAAGCCGACAATCATGCACAAAAGCTTCAAAGTAGCCAGTCTGATGGGACGAGGCATGCGCAGATGGTAATTGTTCGACCCTCGGACGGTGACGCTCGTGGGACAGGCCTGGGTTCCGGGGCGGTTCCATCGCTATGCTGGCCGGAGCGCTTGCTGGGTCGCACCCCTCGGATTGCCGTGGCCGTATAGGTTAAGTTTCGCGAGCGCGGCGGTTCCGAGCCCGACAGAGGGGGTGGCCGTGAGCGAGTGGGAGCCGGCCACCGAGGCCGAAGGCGCCATGCGTGACGCCCTGCGCGCCAACGACCAGGAGCAGTATTTCCGCATCCTGGCCCGCGCGGACATCATGCTGCCCATCGCGCCTGAGGGCGTGCAGAACGGCGACTCCGGCTGGGGCACCTGGACGACCGAGGGCCGCACGCACGTGCTGGCGTTCACGTCGCCCGAGGCGCTCCGCGAATGCCTCGCCGGGCATCCTGGCACGCACCGGCGGGTGCCGTTCCGCGACCTGTCCGGCATCTGGCCCAATGTCGACTGGTGGCTCGCGGTCAACCCCGGCCTGCCGATCGAGGGCTACCTGCCGTCGTGGTTCGTGACCCAAATCACCCGCGGCGACGTCCGGTTGCCGGGCCGCACGCTTGGCGCCCGCGCCAGGATCGAGCAGGCGGCCGGTTCGCGGGCCCGCGCGACGGCACAGGTGCCGGTCCGCAGCGTGCCCAATCAGCCGGCGCCGACGCCGATCGAGCGCCACCGGATGAAGGCAGCCGAGTCCGCACCGCCGGCGCCTCCCGTGTCCGCGCCGCCAGGGCCTTCCGTGCCCCCGCCCGGGACCCGGCCGGGCGCCTCCACCGTGCAGCGCTCGCCGTCGGGGCCGCCGGCGAAGCGGGACGTGCCGCCGCCTGACGTGGCGCCGCCCGGAGCGTTTCTGCCGACGCGGGCGGACCGTCCGATCAACTACGAGCGCACCACCGGCGCCGCGGGATATGAGCGGCCCGCCGACTTCCGCCGTCCCCGGCCACCGGTCACTCCGGCCGTGCCGCCGGCCGCCGCCGCCGCGCCGCCGCCGGCTGTGCCTGGGCGCTCCGGGCTCTTTGACGAGTCGGATCGCAGCTCGCTGGACGTGCCGGGCGAGCGGGAGCTGTTCGGGGACCTGAAGCCCGACGCGCCTGGACGTTCACCGGGCTGGTCACCGGGCGCGGACACGCGTCCCGTGCCGCCGTCGAAGGCCGGTGGCGGTGGCGCGTCGAGCCTGCCGCAGCGGCCGACGTCTCCGGCGCCAGGATCTTCTGGTTTGCCGCAGCGGCCCGGTGCGAGTGAGCCCGGCCTGCCGCAACGCCCTGGCGCGGGTGAGCCTGGCCTGCCGCAGCGGCCTGGTGCGGGTGAGCCTGGTTTGCCGCAGCGGCCGACTTCGCCGGCTCCAGGGTCGGCTGGTTTGCCGCAGCGGCCGACCTCGCCGGCGGGAGGATCGCTGCCGGCGCGGCCGTCGGCAGCTGGTGGCCTCCCCACGCGCGGCGCCGATGCTGACGGCGAGCAGGATGACCGCGAGGGTGATCCCCGTCGGTACTGGCCACGCCGCGAACCCGCGCGCAGCCTCGGCGAGATCTTCACCGAGCACGCCGACCCGGTGATCCCGGCCGCCTGGCAACCGCCGCCCACCCTGCCTGCTTCGACGGCCCCTCCGCTGCCGACCCGCCAGCCGGGCGAGCGCCCCGATGCTGCGTTCCGACCCGGTGAGGGCGGCGCCCTGCCGTCCCGCCCGGGCCCGTCCGACGCCGGCGGCCTCCCGCCGCGTCCCGGTGCGGGCGAGGTCGGTGGGCTGCCGTCGCGTCCCGGTGCGGGCGACGCCGGGGGGCTCCCGTCACGTCCTGGTGCCGGCGATGCTGGCGGCCTGCCGTCGCGGCCCGGTGCGGGCGAGCGTGGTGGCCTGCCGTCGCGGCCCAATGGTGGTGACCAGGGTGCTCTGCCTGGTCGGCCGAGCAGCTTGCCGGCGCGGCCCGGTGCCGGTGATCAGGGTGCTCTGCCGGGCCGGCCGAGCAGCCTGCCGGCGCGCCCACGCCCGGCCGATCCGTTGCCGTCGCGCGCCGAGGCGGGCGACGCAGGTGTGCTGGCATCACGTCCCGGCCTGGTCGATCCTGGTGCGTTCGGCTCTGGGGCGTTCGGTCCTGGTGAGGGCGGTCCTGCTGAGGGCGGTGCCCGCGCGGGCGGGTTGCCGCAGTCGGGTCCGGGCGGGTTCCTGGATTCCGGCTGGGACAGGTCCGACGAGCCCACCGCGTTCCGCGGTGACGAGCCCCGGCCCGGCACCGGCGAACCCGGTCCGCGCCCCGGCGACCAGGGCGGGTTCCTGTCCGCCCCCGGCGACTCCACGTTCCGCGGCGGTGCGGCTCCCCGTGGCGACCTTCCGGCCCGTGGCGCTGCCGTTTACGGCGACCTTGCGGCGCTTGGCGATGCGGGGCGTGGTGACGTTCCGGCCCGTGGCGCCGCGGCGTATGGCGACCTTGCGGCGCTTGGTGAGCCTGTGGCCCGTGGCGATGCGGGGCGTGCTGAGTTTCTGGCTCGTGGCGCTGCGGCGTACGGCGACCTTGCGGCGCTTGGCGAGCCTGCGCCGTGGGACGAC
>NZ_BONQ01000088.1 GCF_016862795.1 Dactylosporangium siamense
GGCCTTGCAGCCCGTGGTGACTTTGCGGCGTGGGACGATGCGGGGCGCGGCGACGCGGCCCGTGGTGACTTTGCGGCGCGCGGCGAGGTTGCGGCGCGGGGCGAGGCAGTGCGTGACGATGCGGCGCGCGGCGAGCTGGCGGGGCGCGGCGAGGTTGCGGGGCGAGGTGAGGCGCCGTCGTGGCGGGCGCCGGCTGAGCCGCCGTTGCCGTTCGATCGGCCCGTGTTTGATCGGCCCGGGTTCAGCCGGCTGGACATTGAGGCACCCGAGGTTGATGAGCCGCCCACCGGTTCGGACGAGGCGCCGGTCAACGAGCCCAGGTCGCTGTTCGGTTCGGTGAAGGGCAGGGCCAAGGCCGCTGGGTTCGGGCGGGTCTCCGACCTGGACGAGCATCCGTTCTTTGCCGACGCTGAGCCGTCCGAGTTCGACGCGCCGGGCCGGCCGTTCGGGCAGCCGGCGCCTGCACGAGAACAGCCCTCGCACGAGCCGGCGCCGTGGGGGCCGAGCGCGCTGGAGCACAGCGACCGTGACCAGGTCGCGCGGGAGATCGCCGCGCAACAGGCGGCGCGGGAGCAGGCGGCGGACGAAGCTCGTGCGCAGGCCGCGCGAGAGCACGCGGCCCAGGCGCAGGCGGCACTGGAGCAGGCGGCGCAGGAAGCCCGTGACCAGGCCGCACGCGACGAGGCCCGCCGGCTCGCGGCGCAGGAAGCCGACCGCGAAGCAGCACGGGAGATCGCGGCACAGGAAGCAGCGCGCGAAGCCGCCCGCGAACTTGCCGCCCAAGAGGCCGCCCGCGAACTGGCCGCGCAGGAAGCCGCCCGTGAGTTGGCCGACCGCGAAGCTCGGGAGTTCGCCGAGCGGGAAGCCCGGGAGTTCGCCGAGCGCGAAGCCCGTGAACTGGCCGACCGCGAAGCCCAGGAGCTCGCCGACCGCGAAGCCCGTGAGTTGGCCGAGCAGCGGGCCCGTGAGCTGGCCGATCAGGAGGCCGCCGCTGAGCGGGCCGCTGCCGATCGGGCCGAGGCCGAGCGGGACCGCGCGGCGCTCGACCGGGCCGCCGAGCAACGGGCCGCGCTGAGCTGGCTGGCCCAGGAGCAGGATGGTGGCCCGGCGGAGAGCGGCCAGAGCGCGTACGAGCCCTGGCGGCCGTCGGAAGGCTCAGCCGGGCTCGATCTGGCGGCGGAGCTGCGGGCGATCGAGGAGCGGGCCGCGCAGGCCAAGGCGGCCGAGGAGGTCGCCGCCCGCGAGCTGGCCGAGCAGTTGCGGGCCATCGAGGAGCGGGTCGCCCGGTCCAGCGCCACCAGTAAGGCGCAGTCGTGGACCGATCGGGAGGACACCGAGTCCACCCAGGCGATCGGCGGACCGGCGACCGAGCGGGACGCCCCGGTTTCGTTCTTCAGTGGCGCGGAAGGCGCTGGGGGTACACCGGCGGCAAACGACACCACAGCGGCTCCTTCGCAGGAAGTCAGGTCGTTCTTCGAGTCGGTGTACGAGCCCGAGGTCGTCAACGAGGCCCCGGTGCGGCCGCATGCCGAGATCGTCGACGGGGAAGCGCCCGCACAAACGCCCGCAACGCCGGCGACGGTGCCCGTGAAGTCGGCGGCGGCGCAGGCGCGGGACTTCCGGCCGGCGAACACCGTGGAGCAGGACCTGTTCGACGCGGTGCAGGCCAACAGCACCGACCGGTTCCTGTCGACGCTGCTGCTGGCGAAGATCCTGGTGCCGGGGTGGTCCGGTGAGGGGCCGATCGACCCGGCGTCGTGGCGGACCGAGCACATGAACGGGCTGCCGCACCTGGTCGTGTTCACGTCGGCGGAGCGGCTGGCGGACCGGCTCGCGGACACGCAGGCGAGCTGGATCAAGTTCACCCGGTTGATCCGGAACTGGCCGCCGGGGGACCAGCTGGCGTTCGCGGTCAATCCGGACTCGCCGATCGGGGCGGTGCTGCCGGGCACGGAGGTGGTCCAGCTCGCGACCTGGGCGGCGGAGCTGGGTCTCGGGGTCGACGAGCCCGAGGCGGCACCGGCGGCGGCCGCGAAGCCGGCGCAGCAGCCGAGGCCGGCGTTCGAGCCGCAGGCGTCCAGCGGGCCGCTGTTGATGCAGAAGCCGATCTCGCCCGAGCAGCTGTCCTACTATCTGGAACGCGGGTACGACCGGGTGTCCGGGTTCGTGCACCGGGCCGGTGAGGTGGCGCACCTGCAGACGCCTGAGCAGCTGTATCAGGCGTTGGGTCTGGGGTACGCGGGTTCGTCGTTCAAGCCGGATGCCGAGGAGGCGTACGTGTTGCGCTGGAAGGCGTACCGCGGCGACCTGTACCGGATCCCATACGGTGGACCGCACCAGGCGGCGATGCGGGCGATGGAGGGCTGGGTCATCGAGCGCCCGCCGTTCCGGGGCAACGGGTTCGCGCCGAGTGACACCAGCGACGTGATCGCCGAGTTCAAAGTGGACAGTGCGCGACTGCCGCATCACGCGGAGCTGTGGCGGCTGCGGCGCGACGGCCGGCAGGAGCTGATCGCCCGCCTCGACGCGGACGGGCCGGCGTGGCGGAAGGGCCAGGAGCTGTGATCCGCGACGGCTATGCGGCCCGCTGGCAGGGCGCGGAGTACGAGGCGAGCCCCGACGGCGACAACGTCCGCCTGTACCGACCGGATCCGAGCGAAGGCTTCGACGAGGTGCGGGCCGGCCGGTTCCGGCGGGTCGTGCCGCTGAGTGAGGTCGACTTCGCCTACGTCCGCACCACGTGCTTCTGGCGGGACGAGCCGTTCATCGTGCTCGGCGAGCACGACGGGTGGCTGCGGGTCGAGTACACGGGCGGCAAGTCGACCGTTGCCGCCGAGCTCGGCCTGGAGGAGTTCGACTACGGCGTCTACCAGGGCTGGGCCCCCCGCGCCGACGTCAGTGAATTACGGGAATATCGCGTTTAGCCCGTTTTCATCCAGCGCAGGATCTCGCCGGTGATCAGCTCGGGCTGCTCCAGGTGAGGGAAATGCCCGACGTCCGGCAGTAGGCGCCACTCGTACTCCGCCTGGGCGTAGCGTCCCGAGCCCTGAGCGGTGCGGGGCAGCACGGCGGTGTCGAGCGCGCCGTGCAGTTGCAGCGTCGGCGCGGTGATCGGCGTCTGGAGTTGCTTCACGAAGCGGTACCCCTGCAACCGCAACGCCGAGCGGGCGGCCCAGCGATACGTCTCCAGCGCGCAGAATGCGGCCTGCGGGATGCGCATCGCCTCCCGGCAGCAGCGCTCGTAGTCGCGGTATTCATCGGTGCCGACCCAGTCCGGGCCGCCCCACATCGCCATGTATTCGCCGACGAGCGCGGCGTTGTTCCTGGTCAGGATGTGCTCGAAGCGGGGCAGCTGAAACTTCAGCACCGGCCTGGCGGCGGCGAGCTGGCCGCGGGGGTCGGTGGCCAGCGCGGCGCGCAGCCGCAGCGGGTGGGCCGCGCCGAGGACAACCAGGCGCCGGACCAGCTTCGGGTGGAACGCCGCGGTGGCCCAGCCGATCATGCCGCCGTAGCCGGCGCCGACGAGGTGCGCGCTGCGCTCGCCCAGGGCGCGGATCAGGCCGGCGACGTCGCCCGCCATCGTGTACCCGTCGTAACCGCGTGGTGGCTTGTCGCTGGCGCCGTACCCGCGCAGGTCGACCGCGACGGCCCGGAAGCCCGCGTCGGCGATCGCGGTGAGCTGGTTGTGCCAGGCATACCAGAACTCGGGAAAGCCGTGCAGGAACAGCACCAGCGGACCGGTGCCTGCTTCCACGACGTGGAACCTCGTGCCGTTGGCGCTGACGAAGCGGTGCGACCACGGCCCGTCGATCATGACGCACGTGTCGTCAACCGAGGGGTTCATGTGGCTCAGCGTAGGGCCCCGCGGCCAAGAACTCTGCCAGGCGACCGGCTGTGATCCGCGACGCCGAGGGTTCTCGGCAGGGGTCGGTCACGCTTAGCGTTCAGCGCATGAGCCTGCCGTTGCCGCTGGTTGAAGTCGAGGGTACGCCCGGTGAGTGTGGCGTCGCGTACGGTGTCGCCGCCCGGTCCATGATCGCCGCGAACACCGCGAACTATCTGGAGCGGTTCGCCGCGACGGGCCTGGATCGGCCGGCGGTCCGGCGCGCCGGGACCCTGTTCCGTGCCGCGTCCCGGCAGCACGCGCCGCGGATCGCGGAGATGCTGGACGGCGTCGCGGAGGGCGCCGGCGTCCCGGTCGAGGAGATCTACGCGCTCAACGGGCGGACCGAACTGCTCTACCGCAACACCGAGTGCACCTCGATCGGCGTCCTGGACGCGCGGACGGCCTCGGGGCACACCATCCTCGCGCAGAACTGGGACTGGCACCCGGCGCAACGGCCGTACACGCTGCTGCTGGCCACCCGGGACGAGCGTGGATCGGCGGTGCTCACGCTGACCGAGGCCGGCATGCTCGCCAAGACCGGGTTCAACGACGCCGGCCTGGGCGTCTGCGTCAACCTGCTCACCAGCGACCGCGACGGCCGGCCGGGCGGCGTGCCCTATCACGTGCTGCTCCGGGCCGTGCTCGAGCAGCGCGTGCTCGGCTCGGCGCTGCGGGTCGCGTGCTCCACCCCACGCAGCGCGAGCATCAACATGTTGCTCGGCCAGGCATTTGCGGCGGGTGTACCGGGGGAGATCATCGATGTGGAGGTAGCTCCCGGTGATGTGGGTGTACTGAATCCGGTCGACGGCGTGATTACGCACGCCAACCACTTCGAGGCGCTGCCGACCGTGCACGACACGCTGCGTGACTTCGGCAGTGCGTCGTTCTTCCGGAGCGCCCGGGCGCGCCGCCTGCTCGGGTCGGGTGTGCTTGCCGAGAAGGATCTGCAGTCGGTGCTGGCGGACCACGGCGGTTACCCGCAGTCCATCTGCCGCCACGACGTGGATGCGCTCACGGACGAGGACCGGTCGGAGTCGCTCTATGCCGTCGTGCTGGACCTCGACGAGCGCCGGATGTCGATCGCCGCCGGGCCGCCGTGCCAAGCCGATACGTATCACGAGATCCGGCTTTCCGGACTTTTCGCCTGAGCTCTGTGGTGCAGGCCCACCTTAAATGTACCTGTGCTGATCGCGTTCCCACGGCCCTCCGCAGCGATCTCTGAAACGGGTGTTTCAGCAGCTCAGCTCGGTTAAGTGGGGCAGGGTTGCGGCGATCTTCACCCTGGGTCGCCGCAAGGCTCCTTAAGTCCTGGTCAGAACGCTTCATGCACGGGTTGTACCTGCTCCTGGCACCCACTAACTTCCCGATCGACGCACGTGAGCCCCCACATCGTCGGAATCGGGATTTGTAGATGAACGAGCGAGACGTGCCGAGACGGCGCCCGGGACAGGGCCCTGACGGTAACTACGACCCGTACGCCGACTCGTACTACGAGTCCGGCTACGAGGACCAGACCGGCAGCGGTCGGCGCCCCCAGGGTGGCGCCGGCGGCCCGCGCGGCTACGACCGGCAGGGCGCGATGCCCGCCGACCGCGGCGGCTCCGGCCCGCACTTCTACGATCCCGCGGCCCGTAACTACGGCGGCGGCAACAACCTGCCCGACATCGAGGACGAAGACTTCGATGACGAGGAGCCGTCGAACTGGCGCCGCCGCACGGCGATGATCGCCATCGGCGGTGGCGCGGCCGCCCTGATCGGTGGTGGCGCCTACGCCGTCACCCAGTTCTTCGGTGAGGGCACCGACCCCGCCAACACCGGCGCCGAGACGCCCGTCGACACCGCTGCTCCCGCGTACGTCGACCAGAACCAGAGCCTGATGAACGGCCAGGCCGGCCTCGGCATCCGCAAGAACACGCCGACCAAGGGCAACTCGTTCGGCACGCCGGCCGACGCGGCCAAGAACGCCAAGGTCACCGCGAAGACCGTGCTGCCGACCAAGGACCCGGTCCGGCACCTCGCGGGCCGCCTCACCTTCGGGCCGAACGCCAAGACGATCGCCGACATCAACAAGCTCGGCATCAACGGGTGGATCGCCAAGCAGCTCAAGCCCGAGACGATCCCCCTGACCCGGGGCGAGCAGAAGGCCGACGCCGAGCTCGTCACCTGGGCCATGACCTACGAGCAGCTCAAGGCGCAGCGCGAGGACCTGGACAAGAAGGGCATCCAGGCGGACGAGCAGAACGTCCGGTACGCGATCGCCAAGCAGCTCTTCTCCGACCGCCAGCTCTTCGAGATGATGGTCGACTTCTTCGGCGACTACTTCCACGTCGCGGCCTTCCACGAGGGCAACGAGCTGACCCGCGCCTCGTTCGAGCGCGACGTCATCCGCAAGCACGCGCTCGGCAACTACGTGGACATGTTCGTGGCCGGCAACAAGCACGCGGCGCTGCTGAAGTACCTCGACCAGGACGAGTCCTCGAAGGACCAGATCAACGAGAACCTCGCCCGCGAGAACCTCGAGCTCTACACGGTCGGCGCCTTCAACGGCTACACGGAGACCGACGTCCGGCAGGCGGCCATGCTGCAGACCGGCCGCAGCGTCCGCGACAACCAGTACGTGTACCGCCCGGAGCAGCACTACGTCGGCCCGGTCAAGATCATGGGCTTCTCGCACGCGAACCCGGACGCCGCCGGTGGCGAGGCCGTCCAGGAGGCGTACTTCCGCTACCTGGCGCTGCACCCGAACACGGCGCGGTACATGGCGCAGAACCTCGCGACCCGGTTCGTCTCCGACGTCCCGCCGAAGTCGCTGGTCGACGCGATGGCCAAGACGTACCTGGAGAAGAAGAGCAACATCCCGGCCGTGCTCATGACCATGCTGAGCCGCACCGAGTTCTGGGAGTCCGTCGGCCAGAAGGCCCGCCGCCCCGGCGAGTACCTGACCGCCACGTACCGCGCGCTGGAGATCGGCGCCGACGCGCCGGCCGGCTTCACGTCGAACAACACGAACCTCAGCCCGATGGTCCAGGGCCTCGGTGACATCAAGCGCAAGCTCGAGGAGTTCGGCCACGCGCCGATGGAGCTGCCGACCCCCAACGGCTACCCCGACGTGTACGTGGCGTGGACCTCCGCCGGCACGATGGTCAACCAGTGGAACGACGCGTACACCGCCATCACCGGCGGCCGTCGCCAGTTCACCTGGCCGAAGCCCGAAGCCATCATCGCCAGCCCGCCGGCCACCGCGGGCCCCTACCTCGACGCGCTGACGAAGAAACTGATCAACGTCACGCTCGACAACGACCGGCGCATGGCGATCCTGCACATCGTCAGCCCGACGACGACGGCGACCACGCCCGTCGACGCCACGTTCAACGGTGCGATCGCGTCCGTGGTCCGGGCCATCTTCGCCACTCCCCACCACCACCTCCGGTAAGTCGAGGCATCCCAATGGAGAAGACAGTGCGCGCACAACACCCGTCACTGCACCCTGAGTGCCCCGACCTGCTCAAGCTCGGCCCGAACCAGTTCGAGGCCGCGCTGCGCGCCGAAGCCGTGGCGGTCCAGGAGGAGCAGAAGGCGACCCGCGACGAGTACCTCGAGCTGGCCCGCCAGGAGGATGAGCAGGACGACGGCAAGGGCGTCACCCGCCGGCGGTTCTTCGTCGGCGCGGCGGCCACCACGACCGCGCTCGCCACCAGCCAGTTCCTGACCACCCAGGCGTCCTTCGCGGCCACCCCGACGGGCACGCTCATCCACGTGTTCCTGTACGGCGGCGCCGACGGGCTTTCGCTCTTCGCCCCGATGAACGACGCCGTGCTGAACCGGGTCCGGCCCAGCTTCACGCTGCCGGAGAACGGCTCGATCCCCCTCGAGCGCGGGTTCGGCCTCAACCAGTCCTTCACCCCGCTGAAGAAGTACCTGGACATGGGCCAGCTGGCCTTCATCCCGGCCGTCAGCGACCGGCGCCTCGACCGAAGCCACTTCTCCGCGACCGACATCTGCCAGCTCGGCGGCCTCCCCGCCGAGACCGGCGGCATGGGCTGGCTCACCAACCTCGCCGACAAGCTCGGACCCGGCACCGCCTTCCGCGCCATCGGCATCGGCTCGACCCTGCCCCGCTCCCTCGTCGGCGGCGGCGGCGCGCTCGCGCTGAACAACGTCGCCTCCCTGAACGTGAACGGCGACGGCAAGTACAAGCAGCCGACCGTCGACGCGATCCAGAAGCTCTTCACCGGCACCAACCACCCGATCGAAGCCCCGGTCAAGGCGGGCATCGACGCGCTCACCCTGGCGTCGACCCTGTCCCAGAAGCGTTACGAGCCCGAACCGGGCGTCGCGTACACGGGTGTCGGCAACGCCTTCAAGGAGCTCGCGCAGCTCATCAAGGGCGGCGCCAACGTCCGCATCGCCACGATCGGCATGGGCGGCTGGGACACCCACGAGAACCAGGGCACCCGCGGTGGCTACGTGGCCCAGCACTTCGGCGAGCTCGCCGCCGGCATGGCCGCCTTCTTCGACGACCTGAAGGACCTGGCCGCCAACGTCACGGTCATGGTCTCCACCGAGTTCGGCCGGCGCGTCGCGGAGAACGGCGGCGGCACCGACCACGGCAAGGGCGGCGGCGTCATCGTCCTGTCCGGCAAGAAGCTCGCCGGCAAGCTCATCGGCACCTGGAACGGCACCGCCACCCTCGTCAACGGCGACCTGCCGGAGATGAACAACATGTTCAGCGTGTTCGGATCGGTGGCACAGGGCCGGTTCGGCCTGACGGATGCCGAGGTCGGGCAGATCTTCCCCCGCCAGACCTACACACCGGTCAAGATTTACGCGTAGCTCCACCTACGCGTGCGTAGGGGCGGTCCCGGTCCCGGGGACCGCCCCTTTCCTCTGCTCGCCTTCGATGCAGCGCGCTCGGCGCCCGGCACGCCGGAATTGCCCCCAGCGGCCGCCTAGACCGTCCGGTTCCATGTGTGCTTTTCGTCCCGCTTCGATGATCGAAGTCGCCCACCGGCTGTGCGGACGGCCGGCCGGCGACCATGCGGCGTCGTTGCTGGATCTCCACAACCCGAAGATCCCCGGGTGCGGTCGTGTCCGCTTGCAGTGGTGTGAGGCCGCTTGCCTGCCCGCTTCGGCCGCGCCGCCGTCGCGTCCTGCGGCCCGCGTACGCGGTCGTGATTGCTCGCGCACGGCTGGATCGAAGTCGTCCCGTGGCCCGTCCGGACGGCCGGTCCGCGACTTCGAACTGTGCGGGCCCAACGGGTGATGGCGCAACAAGCGCAACGATGTCCAGGGTCAGGTGCCCTGGGATCCTTCCGGTTGTGGAGAAGTCCGGCGACGACCCCCGCTCGTCCGGCGTGCGATCCGGCGCTGCCGAGGCCCGGGTCAGCGTCTTCGCCCGCTTGTTCCCGCCGGGAGAGGATCTTCCTGGTGATCGAAAACGCGGGCCGGCTGTCCGCACAGCCCGTCCACGACTTCGATCACGCCGCACGACCACCCGGCCACCCGCCCGACCACCCGCCCGGCAGGCGGCGGGCCTGGGCGTCGGACGTCGCGAACGGTCACCAGGCTGGCGTCGGCGGAAAGCCCTAGGCCGGGAACACCATGCGGATGCCCGCCAGAAAAGCGTGAAGGGGTGGGGGCCGTGGAGACGCCCTGCGCTTCACGCTTTCACCGGAACGTGGCGGCGGCTCGTCGCGATCCAAGGCGCCATCCGAACGCTCGTACACCACCACCGCTGACACGACCCAGCCGAAGCCGTCGCTTCGGGAAGGGTGGTGCGCCGCGATCGTGGCTGCCGGACGGGGGCCGGGTGGACGTACGCGATGCCGGCGGACACGACCTGAGGTATGTGGTGACGACCGCGGGGGGCAAGCTCCCGTGGCTCACTTCAACCGGCAGTTTCGCAGCTGGGACACCGAACCGGTCGCCAGGCAATCCAGCGATGATCTTTCGGGGTGTGGTCGAAGGTGGCCCGGCAGTGTCGGACCACGCGGTGGCCCGGTGGTGTCCGCTTCCACGTCGGAACGGGCGGCGCCCGACCCGAACCTGGCCCGGCCTGTCGGGCTGTGCGCTGGCCTCGTGGTGTCCGCTTCCACGTCGGAACGGGCGGCGCCCGACCCGGCCTGTCGGGCTGTGCGCTGGCCTCGTGGTGTTCCCGCTCCCCACGCCGGCGCGATCGGTGCCCGGCTCCAGTCGGCCTGACGGCGCCCCGGTTCCACCCGCCAAGCGACGTCCGATCTCGACCCCTGGGCCGGCGGGAATGCCGTCGGCCCAGGGGTTCAGGAAGCGGTCGTCAGTCCTCCGACTTGCCGGACTGCAGGCCTGAGGAGATCAGGTCCATGACGGTCGAGTCCTGCAGGGTGGTGACGTCGCCGAGGCTGCGGTTCTCGGCGACGTCGCGCAGCAGGCGACGCATGATCTTCCCGGAACGGGTCTTCGGGAGCTCCGGGACGAGCATGATCTGGCGGGGCTTGGCGATCGGGCCCAGGGTCTTCGCGACGTGGTTGCGGAGCTCCTGGATGAGGGCCTCGCCGGCCTCGCCGTCGGTCTCGACGCCGCCGCGCGGGATGGTGAACGCGACGATCGCCTGGCCGGTGGTCGGGTCGGTGGCGCCGACGACGGCGGCCTCGGCGACCTTCGGGTGGCTGACGAGCGCGGACTCGACCTCGGTGGTGGAGATGTTGTGGCCCGAGACGAGCATGACGTCATCGACGCGGCCCAGGAGCCACAGGTCGCCGTCGGCGTCCCTCTTGGCGCCGTCGCCGGCGAAATACATGTCCTGGAAGCGGGACCAGTACGTCTCCTTGAACCGCTCGTCGTCGCCCCAGATGGTGCGCAGCATCGACGGCCAGGGCTCGCGGAGGACCAGGTAGCCACCGCCGCCGTCGGGGACGGACTGGGCCTGGTCGTCGACGACGTCGGCGGAGATGCCCGGCAGGGGGCGCATGGCGCTGCCCGGCTTGGTGGCGGTGACGCCCGGCAGCGGGGAGATCATGATGGCGCCGGTCTCGGTCTGCCACCAGGTGTCGACGATCGGGCAGCGATCGCCGCCGATGTGCTCCCGATACCACATCCAGGCCTCGGGGTTGATCGGCTCGCCGACGGAGCCCAGCAGGCGCAGCGACGAGAGGTCGAAGCCGGCGGGGATGTCGTCGCCCCACTTCATGAACGTGCGGATCGCGGTCGGGGCCGTGTACAGAATGGTGATCTTGTACTTCTGGATCAGCTCCCAGAAGCGGCCGCGGTGCGGGGTGTCGGGCGTGCCCTCATACATGACCTGGGTGGCGCCGTTGGACAGCGGGCCGTAGACGATGTAGCTGTGACCGGTCACCCAGCCGATGTCGGCGGTGCACCAATACACGTCGGTGTCGGGCTTCAGGTCGAACACCGCGTTGTGCGTGTAGCTCGCCTGGGTCAGGTAGCCACCGGTGGTGTGCAGGATGCCCTTGGGCTTCGCGGTGGTGCCGGACGTGTACAGGATGAACAGCGGGTGCTCGGCGTCGAACGGCTGCGCCGTGTGCTCGGCGGAGGCGGTCTCCACGACCTCGTGCCACCACAGGTCGCGGCTGTCGTCCCAGTCGACGTCCTGGCCGGTGCGGCGCACCACGAGCACCTTCTCGATGCTGGGCGACTTGGCCGCGGCCTCGTCGACGATCACCTTGAGCCCGCTGGGCTTGCCCCGGCGGAAGCCGCCGTCGGCGGTGATGACGACCTTGGCGCTGGCGTCGTCCACGCGGCCGCCGAGCGCGTCGGCGGAGAAGCCGCCGAAGACCACGCTGTGGGTCGCGCCGATGCGCGCGCAGGCGAGCATCGCGACGGCCGCCTCGGGGATCATCGGCAGGTAGATTGCGACCCGGTCGCCGGCGGTGACGCCCAGATCGGTCAGCGCGTTGGCGGCCTGGCACACCGAGCGGTGCAGGTCGGCATAGGTGATGGTGCGGGTGTCGCCGGGCTCGCCCTCCCAGTGGATGGCGACCTTGTCGCCGCGGCCGGCCTCGATGTGCCGGTCGAGGCAGTTGTACGCCACGTTGAGCTGACCGCCCACGAACCACTTCGCGAACGGCGGGTTGGTCCAGTCAAGCACCTGGTCCCACTCCTTGGCCCAGCTCAGCCGGTGGGCCTGTCGCTCCCAGAACGCGAGCCGGTCCTGCCTGGCCTCGGCATAAGCACCCTCCGTCACGTTGGCGGCGGCGGCGAACTCGGCAGACGGCGGGAACTGCCGTGTCTCGTTGAGAAGGTTTTCCAAGGTCTCGCTCATCGGTGATGGCTCCTCGATGTGGTCCAGCTCTCGCAAGCAGGCTAGTTGGGGGGTGTGACAGTTTGCGAGTCTTCTGCGCTGAGTGGCGCCTGTGGAGCGCCGGGCACTTCTGTAAGCATTGTTACCAGTAGAGGCACGATACCGTTTGCCCGTGCAGGTTGACCCACTCGCTCCACTCCTTGAACTCGCCGATGTCCGGCCCGCCTTCGACGCGGCCCGGGCCGCCGTCGACGCCGCCATGCGCCACCGCGCCCTGCGCCGCTCGGGCGGGCCCGTGGCCGCCGAGGTGGCGCTGCGCTCGTCCGTCGCCAGCGCGGCGCTGGACACGCACGGGTTCGACCTGGAAGGGGTGCGGGCGGGGGTCGTGACCGACCCGGTCGTCCAGGGTGCGTTGCGGGCGACCGCCGCCCTCGACGGTCTGACCGGCACGTGGGCCAAGGCGCCCCGCCAGGTGCTCGCCAGGCTCCACACCCTGATCGCGCGCGACGTCGTGCCCGAGGCGTGGCTCGGTCGCCCCGTCAAACCGGAGTCCGTGCCGCGGCTGGACGCGCTGTCCTCGCTCGTCACGGGTGGGACCAGGGTTCCTGTGCTGGTGCAGGCTGCGGTCGTACACGGGGAGCTTCTGGCTTTGAAGGCTTTTGAGGGTCCGAACGGAGTGGTGGCGCGTGCCGCGGCGCGGTTGACGCTGATCGGTGGTGGGTTGGACCCTCGCGGCCTGCTGGCGATGGATGTCGGCCACCGTAGCCGCGAGCCGGAGTATGTGGGCGCGGCCAACGCCTTTGCGACCGGCACGCCGGACGGGCTGCGCTCGTGGCTGCGGCACTATGCGAGCGCGGCCGAGCGGGCGGCGGAGGAGCTGGTGGACATCTGCGAGAGCGCCGCCTACGCACAGTGAACGGCGCCTCGACAAGAGGCGCCGTCACACACGTCCTACCGGGTTACCATGCGTGCACTTTGCGTTCGTTGTCGGCGGTCCTTACGGTGCCGCCGCAACGTGCCTACCGCGGCTGATCGCTCGTGGGTGCCCGGTGGCCGTGCACGAGATCCGTTGCAGATCCCGCACCTCTGTTCTACGCCGTGACCTCCATGAGCGGAACCCCTCAGCCGCAAAATGTGACTGATGGTGCTGATGTGATCATGCCGCGGTGACGGCCGCTTTCGTCCGGCGGTGCTTGCTGTACAGGGCGAACGCGATCGCCAGGCCCACGCCGACGCCGATGGCCGCGGCCGTCACCGGCACCGCCGGACGCTCCCGCAGGCGCCGGCCGAGCGGGATCGGGTGGCGGAACGTGAGTGTCGGCCAGCCGCGCTCGATGGCGATCTTGCGTAGACCGCGGTCGGGATTGACGGCCGTCGGATGCCCGACGAGGCCCAGAAGACCCGCGTCGGTCACCGAGTCGGAATAGGCGAAACACGTGGCAAGGTTGTAGTCGCGCTCGGCCGCGAGTTCCTTGACCGCGACCACCTTGTTGGGTCCGGCCGCGTAGAAGTCGAGATCTCCGGTGTAGCAGCCGTCTTCCCCGATGACCATGCGGGTCGCGATGATGTCGGTGACGCCCAGTTGCTCGCCGATCGGCCGCACCATCTCGTCGCCGGACGTCGAGACCAGGACCACGTCGCGGCCGGCGGCCCGGTGCTCCTCGATCAGGAGCACGGCCTCCGCGTAGATGTACGGACTGATCAGCTCCTCGAGCGTCTCCCGCACGATCTGCCGGACCTGCT
This sequence comes from Dactylosporangium siamense, assembly GCF_016862795.1. Classification (GTDB taxonomy): domain Bacteria; phylum Actinomycetota; class Actinomycetes; order Mycobacteriales; family Micromonosporaceae; genus Dactylosporangium; species Dactylosporangium siamense. The sequence continues at coordinate 13,866 of NZ_BONQ01000088.1, forward strand.
CGGCGCGCCAGCCCTTGACCAGGGCGGCGAGGTAGTCCCGCGTCTTGGCCATCGTCTGCTCGTCGGAGCCGCCGCCGACGCGGAACAGCAGCTGCGCGTAGGCACCCTTGATCACGTCGCGGCGGCTGATCAGCCCATCGCGATAGAACGGTCGACCGAAGGCCAAGGCGCTTGACTTGGCGATCACCGTCTTGTCCAGGTCGAAGAAAGCGGCGCTACGCCCCACGGCGGGCAAGTGTAGCGTCGTGGGACCCGGCGTGGGGCCCGGACCTGGTGGATCACTCTCGGCGTGGGGTTGATCACGGATGATTACCGCAGCGTGAAATATTGATTGGCGTTCTGGGCGTGTTGCGGGCCGGTCCTACTCGACGTATGGCGGTTCACTCAGGCATGCTTATGTTTGCGACGAGGTTTCACGTCCAAGCGACAGCGACCCGTTATTCGACCCTCAGCGGTTGCACCCCCCGTAGCCGCTGAGTGGGTTCGGCTCGACCCCCCCGGAGCCGAACCCCCGGCGACCCCCGTCACCCCCCGGCGGGGGTCGTCCCCTATGTATTGCATCTGCCATATGGCTTTCTGCGCCATGGCACCGACTAATGGTCGGGTTATAGAGCATTGACGCCGGATGCTTTGTTGAGCGTTCACGAATTTTGCCTCTTCGACCGTTTTGGCATGCATCGGTTTTTCGCTGGTACGGCCAGCGAGTCGGACGCCGTGTTGCGCCCTATTTGTCCGGACTGGCATAGCAGATCGACTGTGGACGCGGAGGTTATCCACAAGCAGCGGGTTATCCACAGAAACGGCTCGGCGGCCCAGCCGTCCCCACCGTGTCGGAGCCATGGTGTGCGCAGTCCACCAGCCCGCCGACACCATGGAGCACGCCGTGGCCCGACATCGACCGCTGCTCGTCACCGACGACCTCGACCTGCTCGACGACGTGCTCGGCCTGGCCGCCAGGGTCCCGCTCGACGTCGACGTCGAACCCGGACCGGAACCCGCCCGGCACCGATATCCCGACGCGCCGATCGTCCTGATCGGCGACGCTGCGGCGCCGGCCTGCGCCCAGGCCGGCCTGCCCCGCCGGCGTGGGGTCGTGTTGCTCACCCGCGACCCGCAGCCGGACCGCGTGACGGCGCTCGCCCACGCGGTCGGCGCCGAGCAGATCGTCCGCTTCCCCGAAGGCGCCGCCTGGCTCGTGGACTGTCTCGCGACGGTGGCGCGGCGGCACACGGTCACCGTCGCCGCCCGCGGCCGGATCCTCGCCGTCCTGGGCGGGCGTGGCGGTGCCGGCGCCAGCGTCCTCGCCGCCGGCCTGGCGATCACCGCGGGCAACGTCGGCCTGCGCTCACTGCTCGTCGACGCCGACCCCCTCGGCGGCGGCGCCGACCTGATTCTCGGCTGGGAGGACGTCGCCGGACTGCGCTGGCCGGCCCTCGCGGCGACGAGCGGCGCCGTTGACCCGCCCGCGCTCGTCGCCGCCCTGCCGAGCCGCGGCGACGTCGCCGTGCTGTCCTGCGACCGCGGCCAGCCCGGCGGCCTCTCGCAGGACGCGATGGCCGCCGCCCTCGACGCCGGCAGCCGCGGACGCGACCTCGTCGTCACCGACCTGCCCAGATCGCTGGACGACGCGGCGATCCTCGCCCTGCGCGCCGCCGACCGGGTCCTCCTGGTCGTGCCGGCCGAGCTGCGGGCCTGCGTCGCGGCGGCCAGGGTCGCCGCGACCGTCGCGCCGCACACCGACGAGCTGCGGCTGGTCGTCCGCGGTCCAGCGCCCGGCCGGTTGCGCACCAGGCAGATCGCCCAGTCGCTGGGCCTGCCCGTGGCCGGGACGCTGCGCGCGGAGCCCGACCTGCCGCGGCGGCTCGAGCAGGGCACCCCACCGGCGGGCAACGGCCGCGGCCCGCTCGCCCACCTGTGCCGCCGGATCATCGGCGACCTCGGCCTGGCCGGCGGGGTGGCGGCATGAGCGCGCTGGTCCTGGAGGGGCGCAACGGCGGCGTGGTGACCCTGCCTACGGACGAGTTCGTCGAGCGGGTCCGGTTGCGGATGACCGTCGACAGCGTCGAGCCGACGCCAGGGGCGGTGCTGGCGGCGGTCCGCGCCGAGCCGGGTGCGCCACTGCTCGGCGAGAGCACCCTCCGGCAGGTGGCCGACCGGCTCATCGGCGAGATGATCGGTGCCGGCGGGCTCGCACCGCTGCTCGCCGATCCTTCCGTCACAGACGTCCTCGTCAACGGTGTCGAAGTGTGGGTCGACCGGGGCGGCGGCCTGCGGCGGGCCAACGGGCAGTTCGGCGACGCAGCCGAGGTGCGCCGGCTCGCGCAGCGGCTCGCGGCCAGCGCCGGGCGGAGGCTGGACGACGCGTCGCCGTTCGTCGACGCGCAACTGCCCGACGGGACCCGGTTGCACGCGGTGCTGCCGCCGATCGGGCGCGAGGGGCCGTATCTGTCGCTGCGGACGTTTCGCCGGCAGACGTTCACCGTCGACGAGCTCATCGCGCGCGGCACGTTCGACCCGGGTGCGGCCCGGCTGCTCGCGTCGATCATCGCGGCCCGGATTCCGTTCCTGGTGACGGGCGGCACGGGCACCGGCAAGACCACGGTGCTCGCGGCGCTGCTCTCCCTTGCCCCGCCCACCGAGCGGCTCGTCGTCGTCGAGGATGCCGCCGAGCTGCGGTTCGCGCACCCGCACGTGGTCTCGATGCAGTCGCGGATGTCCAACGTGGAGGGCGCCGGCGAGATCACCCTGCGGGACCTGGTCCGCCAGGCCCTGCGGATGCGTCCCGACCGGCTGGTCGTCGGCGAGTGCCGCGGCGCCGAGATCGTCGACCTGCTCGGCGCGCTCAACACCGGTCACGAGGGTGGGGCGGCCACGTTGCACGCCAACTCGCCCGCCGACGTGCCGGCCAGGCTGGAGGCCCTCGGGCTGCTGGGCGGCGTGCCGAGAGCGGCACTGCACGCCCTCGTCCACGCCGCGTTGCGGGTCGTCGTGCACCTGCAGCGCAGCGCGGACGGCACCCGGTTCCTCAGCGAGATCTGTGTCCTGGACGCGCATCCGGAGCGGCGGACCACCGTGGTGCTCACCGCCTGGCGGCGGGGCAGCGGCGCGGCACCGGCGTCCGAGCAGTTGGAGATGCTGATCGCCGACCGGGGTGTCACGCCACCCAGACCGTCGGGCCCGTGGCGACACGTGCCGGGGAAGGGCTGGCAATGAACGCCGTCGACCTGGCCCTGGCCGTCGGCGGTGCGATGACCGCCGGCTTCGGACTGCTGCTGCTCCGGCGGCGCCGAGCACGGACGCGGCTCGACCGGCTCTCCAGGCATCGCAGGACGGCCGGCGCTCGACGCCGCCGGCCGACGAAGGATCGGCTGGCCGCCGCGCTGGTCGAGCGGCCCGGTGTGGTCGTCACCGCCGGCGGCGCGGTCGCGGGTGGGATCGGGCTGCTGGGCGGTGGTCCGGTCGCCGCTGTGCTGTCCGCGGCGTATGCCACGGTCGCGCTGATCGGCATCCGCCACCATCTGACCCGGCGGGCGGCCGATCGGGCGGTGGCGGAGCTGCTCGACGCGATCGAGGACGCGGTCGGCGATCTGCGGGCCGGCGTGGTGCCGTATGCGACCGCCGCGCCGTATCCGGGTGGGGCGGACGTGGAGCTGTACGCCGCCGCCGGTGACCGACCGGGTCTCGGGGCGACCGTTCGACGGATCTGGGAGGCGGCCGACGAGGGTGGCCATCGGGCGGGCACCGGTGACCCCGTGCTACCTGCCGGGCCCTCACCCGGCGGGCGAGGGCGGAGGCGGGAGGACGCGGCCGTCTCGGTGGCGCTGGCCCGGCTCGAGGCGGCCCGGCGCGTCAGTGAGGCGCTCGGCACGCCGCTCGCCGATCTCCTCGACCAGGTCGAGGCGGACCTGCGGGCCGGTCAGGCCCTGCGGCTCAACCTCGCGGCGCAGACCTCGGGTGCGCAGACCACGACGACGCTGCTGGTCGGGTTGCCCGCGGCTGGCCTGTGGCTCGGCGTCGGCATCGGCGTCGACCCCGTCGGTCAGCTGCTGCACACCCCGCTCGGCGCGGCCTGCGGGATCACGGCCGTCGCGCTGCAATGCGCCGGGCTGCTGTGGACCGGGCGGATGGTCCGTTCCGTCGTCGCGGAGGTGCGGTGATGAGCCGGGGGAGGCGCTGGCTGTGCGCGACCGGCTGCGCCCTGGCCGTCGGCCTGCTGCTGGGCGGGATCGCGGGCATCGCGGTCGGGCTCGTCACGGCGATCGCGGCGGAGCGGGCGCTGCGGCGGGTGGAGTCGCCGCAGACCCGCCAGGAGCGGGCCAGGGCCCGGGGCGACCTGCCGTTCGCGACGGACCTCCTGGCCGCCGCGTTGAGGACCGGCGCGCCACCCGATCGCGCGGCGATCGTGGTCGGGGAGGCCGTCGGCGGGCCGGTCGGGACCAGGTTGACGCTCGTCGGACGGGCACTGCGGCTCGGTGCGTCGCCGCGGGATGCCTGGGCGCACCTGGCCGACCTGCCCGGCGGGCGGCGGCTTTCCCGGGTCGCCGCCCGCAGCGCCGACCGGGGCACGGCGTTGACGGTGGCCCTCGAGCGGCAGGCGGCCGACCTGCGCGTCGCGAAGACGGCGGCCGGCGAGGCGTCGGCGCGACGGGTCGGCGTGCTGGTCGTGCTGCCGCTCGGGGTGTGTTTCCTGCCCGCGTTCGTGCTGATCGGTGTCGTCCCGGTGGTCGCCGCGGTCATCCGCGACGTGCTGAGCGTGCTGTGAGTCCCTGTTCGTTTCGTCGATCGACGTGGTCATTTTGTGAAGGAGCACCAGTGCACAACCTCCGCGCCCGTCTCCGTGCCTTCCGCAGGGGAGACCGTGGGTCGCACAGCATCGAATACGTCCTGGTCATCGGCGTCGGGGTGGCACTCGCCGCCGTGCTGCTGAAGGTCGTGATGTCGGATGCGACGTACAACGCCATGTTCCGGCTGGTCGGCGGGGCACTGGGATGAGAAGCGACCGGGATCGTGGCGCCCGTCGCGGGGGTCCGTGGCGCCGGCGGAGCTGGACGTTCCGCAGCGGCCGCGCCGACGACCGCGGGTCGGCGACGGTCGAGTTCGCCGTGGCACTTCCTGGAGTCGTCGTCCTGCTGCTGATCTTCCTCGCCGGGTGGAGCGCCTCAGCGGCCAAGGTGCGCCTGACCGACGCGGCAGGTCTGGCGGCAAGGGCGGCGGCCCGCGGCGAGCCGGAGTCCACCGGCCGTGGTGCCATGCCGCCGGGCGTCACGATCTCGGTCCAACGCGACGGCGACCTTGTGCGGGTGACCGTGCGGCAGCGGGTCGGTCTCGGCCCCCTGCCGTCGATCACCTTGCGGGAGGAGGCGGTCGCGCTGGTCGAGCCCGAGAGCGAGGACCCGTGAAGGGCCGGCCGGCCCTCGCCGTGTCGCCGGTGCCGTCCATGCCGCGGCCAGTGGCAATGGGCGGTCCGGTGCCCCCGGCAGCGGCAGGTGGGGCGTCGGTGGCAACGGCGGGTGCGGCAACGGCGTCGGCAGGTATGGCGTCGGCAGTGGTGGCGTCGGCAGGTGGGGCGTCGGCAGGTGGGGCGTCGGTGGCGTCGGCAAGGGCGGCATCGGCAGGTCCGGTGCCTATGGCGCTGGGAACGGCGGGGCCAGCAGGTGGGGCGTCGGCGGTGTCGGCAGGTCCGGTGCCCGCGGTGTCGGCAACGGCGGTGTCGGCAGGTCCGGCGCCCGCGGTGTCGGCAACGGCGACGTCGGCAGGTCCGGTGCCTGCGGTGTCGGCAACGGCGGCGTCGGCAGGTCCGGTGCCTGCGGCGTTGGGAAGGGCGGGGCCGGCAGGTGGGGCGTCGGTGGTGTCGGCAACGGCGAGGTCGGCAACGGTCGGGTCGGCAGGTCCGGCGCCCATGGGGTTGGGCAGGGCGGGGCCGGCAGGTGCGGTGTCGGTGACGTCGGCACGTGCGAGGCATCCGGGCCGGGACCGCGGGTCGATCTCGCTGCTGATGGTTGTGGTCGGGGTCGTGTTCGTGGCGGCGTTGGTCGTCGGGATCGGGCTGGGCAGCGCGCGCGTCGCGCGGCATCGGGCGCAGAACGCGGCCGACGCGGGCGCGCTCGCCGCAGCGGTGTGGGCGGTCGACGGCTCGGCGGTGGCCTGCCCGGTTGCCGGTCGGGTGGTGTCGGCCAACGGCGCCAGGCTGGTGAGCTGCATGGTCGATGGCCTCGACGTACGCGTGACGGTCGAGATCCGCCTGTCGGACTCCACACCGGTCGGCCGGGCCACCGCCCGTGCAGGCCCTCTCCGGGACACGAGCGTTGGCCCTGATCGAGACGGTTGACCGCATCACGGAGACACATGTGCCAAGCCGAAGGATCTGCGGGCCAGGGCACCGGAGGTCCTTCGGCCTGGCCCGCCCGGCCGAGGCGAACGGGCATGACGAGAGGCGTCGGGAGTCGGGTGCGCCGAGAAGCGCGGGCGGCAGGTGCACGGCGAGGCGCTGCGTGGCGGGGGGCGCGGCGAGGCGCTGAGTGGCAGGGTGCGGCGAGCGCCGGGTTGCGGATGAGCGGCGGGCGCCGGTGGCGGTGCGCGGCGAG
>NZ_BONQ01000089.1 GCF_016862795.1 Dactylosporangium siamense
GAGCGCTGGGTGGTGGATGCGCGGCGAGCGCCGGTGGCGGGTGCGCGGCGAGCGCCGGTGGCGGGTGTGCGGCGAGCGCCGGGTGGGTGGATGCGGCGAGGGGTCGGGGCGGGCGTCCGATCTGGCCTTGTCGATGTCCAGATGGTCGCCCTTGCGTGCCGGCTTCACCCGACGAGTGGATCTTCTTCGTGATCGAAGTCGTGTGCGGGTTGTCCGCGTGGCCTGCACGGACTTCGATCAACGTCGCGACGGCACCGGGGGTGGAGCAGATCTGACAAAACGGGATGGAACGACGCTCGGCTGCCCGGCCCGGCGATGCGCGCTCTGGCGGTGGGGCTCAGGGTCCGTGCTCGTGGCGGCGACGTTGTCGGCGATCGGTCCGGTGGATCGCGGGGTGCGGGGTGCGTTACAGGGCGGACAGGACGAGCGACAGGACCTGGACGGCGTCGTGCTTGTTGAGGGGGTTGTTGCCGTTGCCGCACTTGGGGGACTGGACGCAGGAGGGGCAGCCCTGCTCGCAGCGGCATTCGGCGACGACGGTGCGGGTGGCGGCGAGCCAGTCGGTGGCGACGTCGAAGGCGCGTTCGGCGAAGCCGGCACCACCGGGGTGGCCGTCGTAGACGAAGACGGTCGGTAGGGCGGTGTCGGCGTGCAGGGCGGTGGAGAGGCCGCCGATGTCCCAGCGGTCGCAGGTGGCGACGAGTGGTAGCAGGCCGATCGACGCGTGCTCCGCGGCGTGGAGGGCGCCGGGCCAGTCGACCTCGGGGATGCCGGCCTCGTCGAGAGCCTCGGGGGAGACGGTCCACCAGACGGCGACGGTTTTGAGGATGCGTTCGGGGAGGTCGAGCTGGCAGGTGTCGATGACCTCGCCGCTGGAGATGCGGCGGCGCTGGTAGCTCACGACCTGGGAGGTCACCTCGACCTCGCCGAGCGAGAGTGTGACCGGGCCGGCGGTGCGGGTCTGGCGGACCGAGAGGACGGTCAGGGAGGTGACGTCACGGGGATGGGTGCTCCAGTCGGGCTCCTCGGCGTGCACGAGGGCGACGGAGTCGGCCAGGTCGAGCTTGTCGACCACGTACGCGGTGCCCTGGTGCAGGTGGACCGCGCCGGTGTGGACCTGGTGGTGGGCGGAGCCGGTGTCGACCGTGCCGAGCAGGCGGCCGGTGGATTCCTCCACGACCGCGACCGGGCCGCCGCCCGCGCCGCGGAGGTCGACGTCGGGGCGTTGGCGTTCGGTCCAGTACCAGCCGCTGGGGCGCCGTCGCAGGATCCCGGCGGCGACGAGGGCGTCCAGGGTGCTTTCCGCGGTCGGGCCGAAGAGTGGCAGGTCGGCGGGGGTGAGGGGGAGCTCAGCGGCGGCGCAGCACAGCTGTGGGGCGAGGACGTGCGGGTTGGCGGGGTCGAGGACGGTTGCCTCGACGGGCTTGCCGAAGAGGGCTTCCGGGTGATGCACGAGGTACGTGTCGAGCGGGTCGTCCCGGGCCACCAGCACGCACAGGGCGTCTCGGCCGGCTCGGCCCGCTCGGCCCGCCTGCTGCCAGAGGGAAGCGAGGGTGCCTGGATAGCCTGAGATGAGGACCGCGTCGAGGCCGACGAGGTCGACGCCGAGCTCGAGGGCGTTGGTGGAGGCTAGGCCGAGCAGGGTGCCGTCCATGAGGTCGCGTTCGAGGGCGCGGCGTTCTTCGCGGAGGTAGCCGGCGCGGTACGCGGCGACCCGCTCACCCAGGCCGGGCACCGCGTGGTTGAGGGAGCGGCGGGCCATGCTCGCGACGAGTTCGGCACCCTTGCGGGACCGGACGAATGCGAGGGTCCGCACGCCGGCCACGACCGCGTCGGTGAGCAGATCGGCCGTCTCCCGCAAGGCCGAGCGGCGCACGGGCTCCGCGTCCCGCACCGCGAACGTTGCATCCAAAGCCACAGAGCCATCGTCCAAAGGAGGCAAAGAAGCCGAAGAAGGCAAAGAAGGCAAAGAACGCAAAGAAGCCAAAGAATCGGGAGCGGGAGGCAGCAGCGGAGGCTCCCACAGCGCGAACGTCACCCCTCCGCGCGGTGAGGCGTCCTCCGTCACCGCGGCCATCGGCAGTCCGACCAGCCGGGACCCGGACGCCTGCGGGTCGCCGGAGGTCGCCGACGCCAGGATGAAGCACGGCCCGGAAAGCCCCCGCGGCGTGTAGCGGGCCGTGACCCGCCGCAGCCGGCGCAGGACGTGGGCGACGTGTGAGCCGAAGACGCCGCGGTACGTGTGGCACTCATCGACGACCACGAAGCGCAGGCCGCGCAGGAAGCGGGCCCACGAGGCGTGGTTGGGCAGGATGCCGTGGTGCAGCATGTCAGGGTTGGTGAGCACGACGCGGGCGTGCTGGCGGACCCAGTCGCGTTCCTCCCGAGGGGTGTCGCCGTCGTAGCCGGCGGGGCGGACGCCGGGCAGGTCGAGGCCGTGCAGCGAGCGGAGCTGGTCGGCGGCCAGGGCCTTGGTGGGGGAGAGGTAGAGCGCCGTCGCTTTGTCGTCGGTGAGCAGCGAGGACAGCAAGGGCAGCTGGTACGCGAGGGACTTGCCCGAACCGGTCCCGGTCGCGATGACGGTGTGGGTGCCGGACCACGCGAGGTGGGCCGCGGTCGCCTGATGGGTCCAGGGCTGGTCCACGCCGCGGGCCGTGAAAGCGGACCGGAGCAGGGGCGGGGTCCAGTCGGGCCAGGGGGCGACAGCCCCGGCGCGGGGCGGCACGTGCTCGACGTGGGTGAGCGATTCGGCGCGGCGGGGCGGTAGGAAGGAGAAGAGCGGGAGCACAGCCGTCACGTCGAGCACTCTAAGACAAACGTTCGAAGAGATGCTGCGGTACGCGTGTGGCATTTGTGGGAAACAGGGTGGACGCGTCGCCTTGTGGGGGCGTCGATGGTTAGATGCCCGAGAGACTCATTGTGGGCGACGGCCCATGACACGCCCCGAACCCGCTCAGAGGAGGAGGTCCGCATGGAGCTGTCGTTGTCGACGTACGACTCCGGCGACCACACGGTGCTCGAAGTCGGCGGTGAGGTGGATGTGTACACCGCTCCGCGGCTTCGCGAGAAGCTGGTCGAGCTCGTCGAGACGGGCGCCCGCCATGTCGTGGTCGACCTGAGCCGGGTGGAGTTCCTGGACTCGACCGGGCTCGGCGTGCTCGTCGGCGCGCTGAAGCGGCTGCGGGCGGTCAACGGCACGTTCGGGCTGGTGTGCGCGCACGAGAGGCTCCTGAAGATCTTCCGGATCACCGCGTTGGATCGGGTGTTCTCCCTGTACGACTCCGTAGCCGCCGCGACCGCCGCGGTTGGCTCGGACGCCGAACCCACGGCGTAGGTTCATGCCCACAGTCAGGCTGTCGTTCTCGCCGGCGGCCGCGCATGTCCGCACCGCCAGGTTGGTCGGTGTGGCCGTCGCGCGGCGGGCCGGCGTGGCCGAGGAGCTGCTCGAGGAGGTCAGGCTCGCCATCGGCGAGGCCTGCTCCCGAGCCGTGGCCCTGCACCGGTCGCACGGGCTGGAGGACCTGGTCGACGTCGCGATGGCCGACGGCGACCGGTTCACGGTCCGGGTGGTGGACCGTGCCGCGAACGGGGCGCTGGTCGCGCGCCTGGCGGGTGAAGCTGGGGATGAAGATTCCGTGATGGTCCTGTCGGACCCGGCGTTGCCGCTGACCACGCCGCCGGAGCTGCTGGCGGAGGAGGCGGTCGCGGCGAGGATGGGGTTGGCCCTGCTCGCCGGCCTCGTCGATGATCTCAACGTGTCCGAGCTGGCCGAAGGCGTCGGCACCGAGGTCCGGATGTCGTGGCCCCTGGAGCGTCCTGCGGAGTAGGACACCGATGACAAAGTGGACCATCGACGAAAAGCGATCTCTTGAAACGCGCAAGTCGGTGTGACCACAGACACGCTCTGCGGCTAGAGTACGGCGATCGTGTATGACGGGCCTGGTCATTGGGTACCTCGGCCGTCCTGCACGGCTCCCCCTGGGGAGAACCCGCCGCCGGCCTGACCGCTCGCGGCGCTGTCATGTGTCGGTACAGGAGGACAACGAATGTCCGCAACACTCGTCGCAGCCGACGAGATTTCCCTCAGCGGGAACAACCTGACCTATGTCGTTGTCGCGCTCGTCATCGCCTTCGTGGCGTTGGGTTTCGCGGCGGCGTTGGTCAAGGCTGTGCTCGCAACCGGTCGGGGCACCCCGAAGATGCAGGAGATCGCCGGGGCGGTGCAGGAGGGCGCGACCGCGTACCTCACGCGCCAGTTCAAGACCCTCGGCATCTTCGTCGTCATCGCCGTCGTGGTGCTGTTCCTGCTCCCCGTGAGTGACGCCGGGGACAACGAGACCATGATCAAGATCGGCAGGTCGGCGTTCTTCATCGTCGGCGCGGTCTTCTCGGCCTTCATCGGCGGCGCCGGCATGGCGCTGGCGACCCGCGCCAACCTGCGCGTCGCGGCGGCGGCCAGAGAAGACGGCGGCCGGGAGAAGGCGATGCAGATCGCCTTCCGCACCGGTGGCGTCGTCGGCTTCCTCACCGTGGGCCTCGGCCTGTTCGGTGCGGCGCTGGTCGTGCTGATCTTCAAGAGCGACGCCCCCACGGTGCTGGAGGGCTTCGGGTTCGGCGCCGCGCTGCTCGCGATGTTCATGCGGGTCGGCGGCGGCATCTTCACGAAGGCCGCCGACGTCGGCGCCGACCTGGTCGGCAAGATCGAGAAGGGCATCCCGGAGGACGACCCGCGCAACGCCGCCACCATCGCCGACAACGTCGGTGACAACGTGGGTGACTGCGCCGGTATGGCCGCGGACCTCTTCGAGTCCTACGCCGTGACCCTGGTCGCCGCGCTGATCCTGGGTCGTGCCGCGTTCGGCGAGGAAGGCCTGGTCTTCCCGCTCATCGTCTCCACGATCGGCGTCATCGTCGCGATCCTCGGCGTGGCGCTCACCCGCCTGCGCCCCTCCGACCGCAACGGCCTGGTCGCCATCAACCGGGCGTTCTACATCTCCGCCGTGATCTCCATCGTGCTGGTCGCCGGCGCCGCGCTGTTCTACCTGCCGGCCAAGTGGTCCGGCCTGAACGGCGAGGGCGACAGCCTGAAGGCGATCAAGGCGCTGGCCGGTGGCGACGCCCCGCCGTTCGGCCCGAACGTCACCGCGATCATCGCCTGCGCCATCGGCATCGTGCTCGCCGCCATCGTGCTGGCGCTGACCGGGTACTTCACCGAGACCGAGCGCCGTCCCGTCCGGGACATCGGCAAGAGCGCGCTCACCGGGCCCGCGACCGTGGTGCTGGCCGGCATCAGCGTCGGGTTCGAGTCGGCCGTCTACTCCGCGCTGGTCATCGGCGCCGGCGTGTTCGGTGCGTTCCTGCTCGGTGGTGGCTCGATCACGCTGTCGCTGTTTGCGGTCGCCATGGCCGGCACCGGCCTGCTCACCACCGTCGGCGTGATCGTCGCGATGGACACGTTCGGCCCGATCAGCGACAACGCGCAGGGCATCGCCGAGATGTCCGGTGACATCGACGAGCGCGGCGCCCGCACGCTGACCGAGCTCGACGCGGTCGGCAACACCACCAAGGCGATCACCAAGGGCATCGCGATCGCCACGGCGGTCCTCGCCGCGACGGCGCTGTTCGGCTCCTACACGGACTCGATCCTGAAGGAGTTCACCCAGGTCGAGGTCGACAAGTTCCTCAACGTGGCCAACCCGGGCAACCTGGTCGGCCTGCTCATCGGTGCCGCGGTCGTGTTCCTCTTCTCGGGTCTGGCGATCAACGCCGTCGCCCGCTCGGCCGGTTCGGTCGTGATCGAGGTGCGCCGCCAGTTCCGCGAGTTCCCGGGCATCATGGACTACAGCCAGCGTCCGGAGTACGGCAAGGTCGTCGACATCTGCACCCGGGACGCCCAGCGTGAGCTCATCACGCCGGGTCTGCTCGCGGTGATGGCGCCGATCGCGGTCGGCTTCGGCCTCGGTGTCGGCCCGCTCGCGGCCTACCTGGCCGGCGCGATCGGCACCGGCACGCTGATGGCGGTCTTCCTGTCCAACTCGGGCGGCGCGTGGGACAACGCGAAGAAGCTCGTCGAGGACGGCACGCACGGCGGCAAGGGCTCCTCGGCCCACGAGGCGACGATCATCGGTGACACCGTCGGTGACCCGTTCAAGGACACCGCCGGCCCGGCGATCAACCCGCTGATCAAGGTGATGAACCTGGTCGCGCTGCTGATCGCGCCCGCCGTGGTGGTCTACACCACGGGCGACGGCAACCCGGGGATCCGGTTCGCCATCGCGATCGGCGCGGCGCTGATCATCGCCACCGCGGTGGTCATCAACAAGCGCAAGCCGGTCTCGGTCGACGCCGGCAACGGCGACGACGCCTCCGCGCAGGAGCCCGCTCCGGAGCGCGTCACCGCCTGACCTGTTCCGCAATGACGCCCCGGCCGGATCATTCCGGTCGGGGCGTCGTATTTGTCGAACAGACGATCGGTTCTAGGCTTCCATTCATGCACATCCGCGTCGTCGCCTCAGGCCTCCTGTTCGTCCTCGTTTCGGCGGGTACGGGTGGCTGCGGCGCTGATGGTGCCGGCGACGTGGCGCCGAAGCAGTGGGCGCAGTCGGTGTGCACGGCGCTCACGCCCTGGCGGGCCGAGATCGCCGATCTGACCACCAAGGCGCAGCAGCAGCTGCAGTCGGCGAAGACCGCCTCGCAGACGAAGACCAACATCGTGGACCTGCTGGCGGGTGCGGAGACCGCGAGCGAGAAGGCCAGGCTCGGGATCAGCGACGCCGGGGTCCCGGACGTCTCCGGCGGCACCAGGGTCGCCCAGCAGTTCTCCGCCTCGCTGTCCAAGGCCCGCGACGCGTACGGCAACGCGAAGCGCTCGGTGGAGGCCCTGCCGACCGCCGACGCGAAGGCGTTCTACACCTCGGTCGGGTCGGCGTTCGCCGTCCTCAAGGAGGAATACGAGCAGAGCGCCATCGACCCGAAGCACGTGGGTCAGAAGGATCTGCAGAAGGCGTTCAGCGAGGTGCCCGAGTGTCGGTGACGCCGGCTCGGAGCCGGCAACTGTCGCTGTTCGGGGTGGAGGCGCGCCCGCCGACGCCGATGGACCTGGAGGGCCTGCTCGCCGGTGCGGGCGAGGTCGGCCGGATGGGCGGCACCGCGAAGGTGTCGATCGAGGTCGAGGACGCGTGGCGGGCGGACGTGCTGCGGGCCGAGTGCGAGCAGCGGGGCCTGGTCGTGGCGTGCGAGCCGACCGGGGTCGAGGACCGGTGGACGGTGCGGACGGCGTATGCGGCACTGCTGGCCCCTCTCGCGGCCCGCTGGCTGGACGGCACGGCGAAGGTGGCACCCCGGGACCTGGTCCTGGACGGCCGGCGGCTGCGGCTGTGGGTGGCGGCCGCGGGCTCGTGGGACGGCCAGCGCGCCTACCTGCTCCGGCTGGCACCCAGCCGCCCCTACGTGCCCGAGGAGGACGACGGGGACGCCGAGGGCCGGACCGACGCCGCCGACCTTCCGGTCGAGGAGGAACCGGCGGTGGCGCCGCCGGCGGGGGTGGTGCCGGCGCTCGACCCGCCCGACGAGGAATCGATCGAGGACCTGCCGGATGCGCCGCGCGGCAAGCCGAAGAAGAAGGCCACGCCGCTGATCTCGACGTTCGATCCGGGACCGGTCGACCTGGGGGTCGAGGTCGAGGACTGGATCGACGACAACCGCGACGGCTGGCCCGACTCCGGGGTCGGCGACCTCCCGACCGTCGAGCTCGATCCGCTCGCCGAGGTGGCGTCCGAGAGATTGGACGTACCGGATGAAAACGACAACCAGGACGAACATGCGATCGACCGCCAGGTGGCCGACAACTGGGTCGCCATCGGTGACGCTCTGGCTACCGCAGGGCTGATCGCGGTGTTCGTCGGTCCCAAGGCGGGCGGCCCTGCGTACCGCATCGTGGGACTGCGCCGTGTGACGCGGCTCGCGGAGCTCGTCGGTGAGCCACCCGCGGGGGCGCCGCAGGCGAGTTGGCCGAGGTGAGCGCCAGGTAGGCTGACCCCGCGTCGCACGGTGTGATTCCACCCGCCATAGGGGTCACCGGCAGGCGACAAAGCGTGACAAATACGGCAGCCGATGCGACACGATCGCAAGATCGGGCAGGTAGCGCTTCTGCTTGGGTGTACCGTGGCGCCGATCGGCGTGTCGCAAGCCGACCGCCGGGTGCCGCATTGCGCAACTCGGCGCGTAGGCGCGCGTTACGTTTGACACATGTCCGTCCGCACCGGGGAGAGCTGTGCCGAACTCCGCCAACACGAAGCGGCTGGTGATCGTCGAGTCGCCGGCGAAGGCCAAGACGATTTCGGGCTATCTGGGCCCGAATTACGTCGTGGAGGCGAGCTTCGGCCACGTCCGTGACCTGCCCGTGGGCAAGAAAGACATGCCCGAGGACCTCAAGAGCAAGCCATGGGCCTACCTGGGCGTCGACGTCGACAACGATTTCACCCCGGTCTATGTCATCTCGGCCGACCGGCGCAAGCAGATCAGCCGGCTCAAGGAGCTGCTGAAGACCGCCAGCGAGGTCTACCTCGCCACAGATGAGGACCGCGAGGGCGAGGCCATCGCCTGGCACCTCTTCGAGACCTTGAAGCCGAAGGTCCCGGTCAAGCGGATGGTGTTCCACGAGATCACCAAGCCGGCCATCCAGGCCGCCGTCGCCAACCCGCGGGAGATCAACCGCGCGCTGGTGGACGCCCAGGAGGCCCGGCGCATCCTCGACCGGCTCTATGGCTACGACCTGTCCACCGTGCTGTGGAAGAAGGTCCAGGGCGGCCTGTCCGCCGGCCGGGTCCAGTCGGTCGCCACCCGCATCGTGGTCGAGCGGGAGCGGCAGCGGATGAAGTTCCGCGCCGCGGACTACTGGGACATCCTGGCCAAGCTCCTGCCGGACGGCGACACCCGCACGTTCAACGCGACGCTGCTCGCGATCGACGGCGACCGGGTCGCCACCGGCCGCGACTTCGACCCGGAGACCGGCAAGGTCCGGCCCAACGCCGGCGTCATCCACCTTGACGAGCAGGGCGCCCGCGGCCTGGCCGCCCGCCTGGAGGGCCGGCCGTTCACGGTCACCCGGGTGGAGGAGAAGCCGTACCGGCGCAAGCCCGCGGCGCCGTTCATCACCTCTACGCTGCAGCAGGAGGGCTCCCGCAAGCTGCGGCTGTCCAGCGCGCAGACCATGCGGCTCGCCCAGCGGCTGTATGAGAACGGCTACATCACCTACATGCGAACCGACTCGGTGAACCTGTCCGAGGCCGCGATCGCCGCCGCCCGCCAGCAGATCCTCAGCCTGTACGGCCCGGCCGCGGTGCCGCCGCAGCCCCGCCGGTACACCGGCAAGGTCAAGAACGCGCAGGAGGCGCACGAGGCGATCCGCCCCGCCGGCGACTCCTTCCGCACCCCCGGTGACGTGGCCAAGGAGCTCTCCGCCGAGGAGCTGCGGCTGTACGAGTTGATCTGGCAGCGCACGATCGCGTCGCAGATGACGGACGCGGTCGGCAACAGCACCTCGGTGCGGATCAACGCGGAGACCCCGGCGAAGGAGTCGGTCGACTTCAGCGCCACCGGCAAGACGATCACCGACCCCGGCTTCCTGCGCGTCTACGTCGAGTCCTCCGACGACGAGAACGCGGAGGCCGAGGAGGCCGAGCGGCGCCTGCCGGTGCTGGTCAAGGGCCAGGCGCTGACCGAGAAGGGGCTGACCCCGACCGGCCACACGACCCAGCCGCCGGCCCGCTACACCGAGGCCTCGCTGGTCAAGGCGATGGAGGAGCTCGGCATCGGCCGCCCCTCGACCTACGCCTCGATCATGGAGACGATCAACAACCGCGGCTACGTGTTCAAGCGCGGCCAGGCGCTGATCCCGTCGTTCCTGGCCTTCGCCGTCGTGGGCCTGCTGGAGAAGCACTTCCCGCGCCTGGTCGACTACGACTTCACCGCGTCGATGGAGAACGTCCTCGACGAGATCGCCAACGGCGATGAGAGCGCCGTGGACTTCCTGCGCCCGTTCTACTTCGGTGGGGACACGGGCGACGAAGGGTCGGTGCCCCGCCAGGGCGGGCTGAAGCGCATGGTCACCGAGCGGCTGGGTGAGATCGACGCACGCGGGATCAACTCGATCCCGCTGTTTCGTGACGAGGCCAACCGCGACGTCGTCGTGCGGGTCGGCCGCTACGGCCCCTACCTGCAGCGCTTCGTCCCCGACCAGCCCGAGGGCGAGGAAGGCGACCGCGCGACGGTGCCGGACGGGCTGGCCCCGGACGAGCTCACCCCGGAGAAGGTCGCCGAGCTGTTCGTCGGCGGCGCGAGCGGTGAGCGCAAGCTCGGCGAGCACCCGGAGACCGGCGAGCCGATCGTGCTGAAGTCGGGCCGCTACGGACCGTACGTCTCGACCGGCGAGAAGAACTCCTCGCTGCTGTCGACGCAGTCGCCGGAGCACCTGACCCTGGAAGAGGCGCTGCTGCTGCTGACCCTGCCGCGGATCGTCGGCAAGGACGCCGCCGGCGAGGACATCACCGCGTCGCCCGGGCGGTACGGGCCGTACATCAAGCGCGGCAACGACACGCGGTCCCTCGAGCGGGAAGACCAGCTCTTCACGGTCACCCTCGAGGAGGCGCTGGCGCTGCTGGAGCAGCCGAAGACCCGGGGCCGGGCCGCGGCCAAGCCGCCGCTGCGCGAGATGGGCCCCGACCCGGCGACCGAGAAGCCGCTGGTCATCAAGGACGGGCGGTTCGGCCCGTACGTGACCGACGGCGAGTTCAACGCGTCCCTGCGGCGCAACCAGGCGGTCGACACGCTGACCTTGGACGAGGCGAGCGAGATGCTGGCCGAGAAGCGGGCCAAGGGTCCCGCGCCGAAGAAGGCCCGCCCGGCTGCGAAGAAGGCGGCCGGGGACGCGCCGGCCAAGAAGGCGGCGGGGGCTGCTGGGAAGAAGACCGCGGCGGCCGCGAAGAAGACGTCGGCGGCTGCGAAGAAAGCCACGACGACGACGGCGGCTGCTGCTGCGAAGAAGGCCGCGCCGGCGAAGAAGGCCGCGCCGCGGAAGGCGACCGCCGCGAAGAAGACGACCCCACCGGCGGAGTGACCGGTTGAGCAGGCGTTGGTCAATGCGTGGTCAGCTCTGACCGGTGTTGACCAACGCTTGGCCGCGGGGCCGTTCGAGAGCGCGGCGTCGCCTGTGGCCGGTGCTGGTTGATCACGGACCTTGATCGAAGCACCGCGCTGGTCGTCGGGACGACCGGGCGACGACTTCGATCACCCACGGGTGCCGCGCGGATCGGCGGGATGTGCCGCGTTCGGTCCGCGGCGCGGTCAGGCTGTGCTGCGCAAGTCTGGGGCGGGCCGTGGTCCCGGCGGCGGGAGTCGCCTCTGGCCTTCTGGCAAGGGGCAAACCGCGCAAATCACCCTCGCTGACGATCCCGTTCGGACCCTGCTCATGATCGAAGTCGTGGGTTGGTTGTCCGTGCAGCCAGGGTCGTCCTTCGATCAAGACGGCAAGATCGTCCGGCGAGCGGTTCGGCTGGCGTTCGGGCTGCCGTTCGCCGCACGGCCGTGATCGAAGTCGTGGGCTGGTTGTCCGTGCGACCGGAGCGCTCCTTCGATCATGGTTGCAAGATCGTCCGGTGGGGTGGAGTGGTCGGCGCTCAGGTCGTCGTCCGTCGCACCCTTGTCCGTCGCACCCTTGTGATCGAAGTCGTGGGTTGGTCGTCTGGGTGACCGTGGGGCGACTTCGATCAGCCGGCCAGGGTCAGCTGGCCACGTCGGTCGGCCCACGTCGGTCGGCCCACGTCGGCGGGCGGGCGTGGCCTTGGAGGCGTGGCTCGTCGGCGTGGTCGTGGAAGCGTGTCCGCCGCCACGGGAAAGCCAGGGCGCAGGCGCCGGTTGGGGAATGGGAGGCGGTCAGGCGCCGAGGACGCGGTCCGTGTAGGCGTTGGCGAACAGGCGGCCGGGGTCGAGCTTGTCGCGCAGCGCGGTGAAGTCGGCGAAGCGCGGGTAGGCCGTGGAAAGGGAGGCAGCGTCGCGGAAGTTCATCTTGCCCCAGTGCGGGCGGCCGCCGAGCGGGGTCGTGATCGCCTCGAAGCGTTGGAAGTACTCCTCGAAGGGGGCGCCGACGTACTGGTGGATCGCGATGTAGGCGTTCTCGCGGCCGTGGCCGTGCGACAGCCAGATGTCGTCGGCGGCGGTGAACCGGACCTCGACCGGGAACTGGATCTTGTACGGCAGCCCGGCGACCACGGAGCGGAGCCCGTCGAACGCCTCGCGGAGGGCGGCGCGGGGCAGGCCGTACTCCATCTCGACGAAGCGGACCCGGCGCGGCGTGCAGAACACCTCGTGGGACGTGGCGGTGTACGTGCGGGCGGACAGGGCCCGGGCCGAGACGCGGCTGATGGTCGGCACCGCGGACGGAAGGGCCCGGCCGAGGCGGCACGCGCCGCCGAACACGGTGTTGGACAGGAAGTCGTCGTCGAGCCAGCGGCGCCAGCCCGGGAGGGGGCGGTCCGACGTGGGCACGATGGTGTTGCGCTTCATCTGGACCCGGTCGGTGTAGGGGAACCAGTAGAACTCGAAGTGGTCGTTCGAGGCGATGTGCTCGTCCAGGCCCGACCACACGTCGGACAGCGGCGCCGGGCGCTCGTCGGCCCGGAGGGTGAAGGCCGGCACGCAGCGCAGGGTGACCTCGGTGAGGACGCCGAGGGCGCCGATGTTGACCCGGGCGGCGGCGAACAGGTCCGGCGAGGACGAGGCCGAGCAGCGCACCACCGCACCGTCCGCGGTGACCAGTTCGAGGGCCTGGACGAACGTCGACAGGCACCCGTATGCCGCGCCGGTGCCGTGGGTGCCGGTGGAGAGCGCGCCGGAGATCGTCTGTGCGTCGATGTCCCCGAGGTTCGGCATGGCCAGGCCGTGTGCGGCGAGGGTCGCGTTGAGGGCGGCCAGTTTCATCCCGGCCTGGACCGTCACCAGGTCGCCGTCGACCCGGACGAGTGACGCCATCTGGTCGAGCTCGATCCGGACCCCGTCCGTCAGAGCGGTGGGTGTGAAGGAGTGCCCACTGCCGACGGCCTTGACCCGAAGCCCTTCGGCCGCTGCCTCGCGGAGCATGACGCCCAGCTCAGCGGTGGTCGACGGGTGCGCGACGCGCGCCGCCCGAGCGGTCTGGTTGCCGGCCCAGTTGGCCCACGGAGAAGTCACGAAACCTGAGTACCCTTCACGTATGCCCGCCGTCAATGACCTGTTGAACCACAAGAGTGAAATGGGCTATCCGCCGATCGTGCCCGCTCGTTGACGTGAGTAGGTTTCAAGGTGGGTCGAGCTTGAGGGGGATTGCCGGGTGGCGACGCAGACAGTGGCCAGTGCCGGGACGAAGCCCCTGCGCCGGGTTCCGGTGCAGGGGCGCAGCGTGGCGAGGGTCGGGCGGATGCTCGACGCGTGCGCCGAGCTCGTCGATGAGGTGGGCTACGACGGGTTGACCACGACGTTGCTCGCGGAGCGGGCGGGGGTGGCGATCGGCTCGGTCTACCAGTTCTTCCCGGACAAGCGGGCGATCGTGCAGGCGCTGACGTTGCGCAGCCTGGAGGGCTACCTGGAGCGCCTCGGCGCCCGGCTGGCCGAAGAGGACATCACGCACTGGTGGGACGCGGTCGACGCGGCCATCGACGAGTACATCGACATGCACCGCACCGTGCCGGGCTTCCGCACCCTGCACTTCGGTGATGTCGTGGACATTCACCTGCTCGACGACGAGCGGGACAACAACGACGTGATCGTCTCGCAGCTCTCGGCGCTGCTGATCGGCCGGTTCGGCATCGTGGACGCCGAGCGCCTGCAGTTCGTGCTGGCGATCGCGGTCGAGGCGGCCGACGCGCTGATCAAGATGGCGTTCCGGCGTTCGCCTGACGGCGACGCGGTCGTGCTCGGCGAGGCGAAGGCCCTGATCAAGGACTACCTGCACCACCGCCTCTGACGACGTCGCTCGGACCCTTTATCGGCAGCTCACAAGGCCGGTAAAGGGTCCGAAACCTGGTGTTGACAATCCCACACGACCTGTCCGCTTTTGCCCGTCGCGGCGCATACTCGTGATCGACCGGTACCCCATCATCGAGGACTGGATCCATCACGATGAACATGGCCGTGAACAGGCAAAACATCGGCATCATCGGTGCCGGACGGGTCGGCGCGGTGCTCGGCGCCGCGCTCGTGAACGCCGGCCACCGGGTGGTAGCCGCGGTGGGCGTCTCGACCGCCTCCAAGACCCGCGCGGAGCAGCTGCTCCCGGGCGTCGCGCTCCTCCCCGCCGACCAGGTCGCCGCCTCCGCCGACCTCGTGCTGCTGGCGGTCCCCGACGACATGCTCGCCGGCCTGGTCAACGGCCTGGTCGAGACCGGTGCGCTGCGCGCGGGGCAGATCGTTGCGCACACCTCCGGCGCGCACGGCCTGGCCGTGCTCGCGCCCGTCAGCACCGTCGGCGCGCGGCCGCTCGCCCTGCACCCGGCGATGACGTTCACCGGCACCGCGGTGGACCTGGGCCGGCTCGCCGAGGGTGTCTCGTTCGGCGTCACCGCCCCCGACGAGCTGCGGGATCTCGCCGCCTCCCTGGTCGCCGACCTCGGCGGGCAGGTCGAGTGGATCGCCGAGGAGCGCCGGCCGCTGTACCACGCGGCCCTGGCGCACGGCGCCAACCACCTCGCCACGCTCGTCAACGAGGCCCTCGACCGGCTCCGCGACGCCGGCGTCCGGCACCCGGAGCAGGTCCTCGCCCCGCTGCTCGGCGCGGCCCTGGACAACACGCTGCGCCTCGGCGACGCCGCCATCACCGGCCCGGTGTCCCGTGGCGACGCCGGCACGGTCGCCAAGCACCTGCAGGCGCTCAACGAGGTCGCGCCCGAGTCGGTGCCGCCGTACCTGGTGCTCGCCCGGCGCACCGCCGACCGGGTCATCGCCGCCGGCCGGCTGCGCGCGACGGACGCCGAGCCGCTCCTCGACGTGCTGAGCACCGTGCCGGCACCCCGCACCGTGCCAGCAACGGGCACCGTGCCAGCAACGGGAACCGTGCCAGCAACGGGAACCGTGTCGGCACCGCGCAGCACCCGGAGGAAGGCCAAGGGGACAGGGGGCAAGGCATGAACGTCGTCGAGACCCGCGAGCGACTCGCGGCGGCCCGGGCCGTGGCCCGCGGCAGGGTGGCCGTCGTCATGACCATGGGCGCGCTGCACGACGGGCACGTCGAGCTGCTGAGGACCGCTCGCGGCGAGGCCGACACGGTGCTGCTCACGATCTTCGTCAACCCGCTGCAGTTCGCGCCGGGCGAGGACTTCGAGCGCTATCCCCGTACCATGGCCAATGATCTTGAACTGGCCCGCGCAGCGGGGGTGGACATCGCGTTCACGCCTACGCGGGACGTGATGTACCCGCAGGGTGCCCCCGCGGTCCGGGTCGATCCGGGGCCGGCCGGGGAGGAGCTGGAGGGCGCCAGCCGGCCCGGGTTCTTCCACGGCGTGCTGACGGTGGTCAACAAGCTGTTCCAGCTGACCCGCCCGGACGTCGCGTACTTCGGGGAGAAGGACTACCAGCAGCTCGGCATGATCCGGGCGATGGTCCGCGACTTCGACCTGCCGATCGAGGTCCGGGGCGTGCCGACCGTGCGGGAGCCCGACGGCCTCGCGCTGTCCAGCCGCAACCGGTACCTCGCCCCGGCCGAGCGCAGGGCCGCCCTGGTGCTGTCCCGGGCCCTTCGCGCGGCAGCGAACGCGCAGGCAGACCCGGTCGCGACCGGCATCGCCGAGTTCGCCACCGAGCCTGAGGTCAAGCTCGACTACTTCGTGCTCACCGACCCCATGCTCGGCCCGGCGCCCGCGCACGGCCCGGCCCGGCTGCTGACCGCGGCCTGGGTCGGCGGCACCCGGCTCATCGACAACATCGAGGTCCAGCTCCCGTGATCCGCACCATGCTCAAGTCGAAGATCCACCGGGCCACGGTCACCCAGGCCGACCTGCACTACGTCGGGTCGGTCACCGTCGACGAGGACCTCATGGAGGCCGCGGACCTGCTCGCCGGCGAGCAGGTCGCGATCGTCGACGTGACCAATGGCGCCCGGCTGGAGACCTACGTGATCGCCGGGCCGCGCGGCAGCGGGGTCATCGGGATCAACGGTGCCGCCGCGCATCTGGTGCACCCGGGCGACCTGGTCATCCTGATCTCCTACGCGCAGCTCGACGACGCCACCGCCAGGACGTACGCACCGCGGATCGTCCACGTCGACGCCACGAACCGAATCATCGAGCTCGGTCACGATCCAGCGGACGCCATACCGGGTATGGTGGGCGAGCCCATGAGGGGAGACCTTCTCCGGGCATAAGCCCCTGGGGAGGTGCGGTGCGGCGCGCGGTCGTGCTGGTCGTCGCGGCGATGACGCTGCTCGGCGGCTGCACGCGGCCATCACCGCCCCCGGGCGTCGACGGTGACCTGGTCAACGGCTGGCCGATGCTGCCCGCCGCGATGCTCACCGAGCCGGTCGCACCGGCCTGCTATCAGCTGCCCGGTGGCACCGCCAGCGCCGACGTCACCAGCTGGCCGGCGCCGGTGGCCTGCACCGAGCCGCACGAGGTCGAGCTGATCTCGGTCGGGCGGTTCACCGGTGCCGACGCCGAGCGGGCCACCCCACCGATCGCGGGCGGTCCGGCGATGCGCGGGGCGTACGCCCGCTGCGCCGCGGACGCGAAGGCCCTGCTCGGGGCGGACTGGCGAGCCGGGCGGGTGTCACTGAGCGTGGACGTGCCGAGCCCGGTGCTGTGGGACGCCGGGGCCCGCTGGTTCCGCTGCGACCTGCAGGCGTTGCAGGACATCGACCGGTTCAGCATCGCGACCCGGACGGTCTCGCTGCGCGGCGCCCTGCGCCCCGACGGCGGGGAGCTGCTGATCGGCTGCGTGAAGATCACCTCGAAGGAGGGCGGCGCCGCCGGCAGCATCGACCGGATCTTCCCGGCCTCGTGCACCACGCCGCACGAGGGCGAGTTCGCCGGCATCTACGAGCCGCCGGACGGTGAGTACCCGGCCGACAACGACGCCCGCAGCAACGCGATCTTCGCCGGTTGCCGGCCGGTCGTGGCCGGGTTCGTCGCCGTGCCCGACGACGCGAACTTCCAGTCGCGTACCGGTCTGGTCACGATGCCCTACGACAAGACCGCCTGGGAGCTGGGCAATCGGGGCGTGCGGTGCTTCGTGTGGCCACCGAAGCCGGTGAAGGTGTCCTTGCGCGGTGCGGGTACAAAAGGACTACCGATAACCATCGCTTAGCTGGTTGCCAACCACATTGATCATTGGCACACTGCACCCGCGCTGTGTGCGCCGGGGGAGGGGTTAGATCATGGTGCGTTTCCGACGGCTCGTGCTGGCTGTGGCGCCGGTTGCCGCGGTCGTGATGCTGGCCGGTTGCACGACGCCGGCGGGGGTGGACAAGAACCTGACCGACGAGTGGACCATGCTGGCCGCGCCGAAGGTCCCGTTGCCGCCGGTCGGAGCGTGCTACGACACCACCGTGCCGTACTTCGAGACGGACAGCATCACGATCTTCTCCTTCAAGCCGGTCTCCAAGTGCGACGGCGCGCACATCAGTGAGACGTTCTACGTCGGCGAGCTCACCGGCACCGCGGCCAGCGCCACGTCGCCGCCGAAGGGCGCCGACCTGAAGGACGCCTGGGCCAAGTGCAGCACCGAGGCGCAGACCTTCCTCGGCGGTGACTACCACGACGGGCGCCTCGAGCTGATCGTGCTGCCGCCGTCCTCGGCGCAGTGGTCCGGCGGCGGGCGCTACTTCCGCTGCGACCTCGCCGAGGTGCAGAGCGACGCCGGCAAGCCGGTCAGCCGCACCAGCAGCCTCAAGAACGGCCTCACCGGCGACAAGCCGGTCGCGCTGACCTGCGCGCAGGAGACCTACGAGGCCGACGGCAAGACGTGGGAGGACTACGAGCCGAAGGCGTGCACGACGACGCACAACATGGAGTACGTCGGCACGTACACCGCCGGCGAGCGGGCCTTCCCGAAGACCGCCGACGAGCGTCGCGCCGCGATGCGCACCGGCTGCGAGGCCCTCGGCGCCAAGTACCTCGGCATGGCGCAGTCGACCCTGGACAACCACCAGGAGGTCGGTATCGGCTTCTGGATGGTCGACGAGGAGAACTGGCTGCGCGGCAACCGCGCCGCCCGCTGCTACGCGATGCTCTACGACAAGAAGAGCGTGGTCCGGTCCCTGAAGGGCGTCGGCACCGGCAAGATTTGATCCCTTCTGACACACTGGCACCGCTTTGCGTTCGCTCCACGTGAACGCGAAGCGGTGCCGTTGTCATAGGGAGGCTCGGGATGAAGCGCTGGTCCATGACGCTGGTGCTGTCCCTGACGCTGGTGACGGTGGCCGCCTGTGGCAACCCCGCGGGCACCGACGGCGACCTCTTCAACGGCTGGACCGCCCTGGCCGCGCCGAGCGTGCCGAAGCCCGCCGCCGGGGAGTGCTGGACCTTCACCGGCACGGCCGAGAAGCTCACCGTCGGACCCGGCCTGGTCGAGGTCGACTGCGGCACGTCGCACGCCAGCGAGACGATCCACGTCGGTGAGTTCTCCGGCACCCTCGCACAGGGGTCCAAGGTGCCCGAGGGCGCCGATCTCACCGACGCCTTCGCCACCTGCCTCACCGAGGCCAATACGTTCCTCGGCAGCGACTGGCACGACGGCCGACTGACGCTGCGGGTCCTGCCGCCGTCGGAGAAGCAGTGGACGGGCCAGGCCCGCTACTTCCGGTGCGACCTGATCGAGGTCTCCGACGACACGGGGACCATCGCGGCCCGCACGACCAGCCTCAAGGACACGCTGCGCGGCAGCCGGCCGATCCAGATCGGTTGCGTCAAGGTCGAGACCACCAGCGGTGGCGGCATCGAGGACTTCATCCCGACCAAGTGCGAGACCCTGCACAACGGTGAATACGCCGGCACGTTCTACTCGCCCGACGCGCGGCCCTACCCGAGCGACGGCAACGCCCGCCGGGCCCTGATCCAGCCCGCCTGCAAGACGATCGTGGCGAAGTTCCTCGGCCTCACCGACGCCCAGTTCGCCGAGAACAAGCAGATCTCGTTCGCCTGGTCGACGGCGACGCCGACCCGGTGGTCCTATGGCGACCGCAGTGCCCGCTGCTACCTGATGCTGGAAGGCACCCTCTCGGTGAGCCGGTCGCTGCAGGGCAACGGCAACCAACCGGTCTGAGATGGGTGACGTTACCGGCCGGTAATGGCACACTGCTTCCTCATGAAGCGGGTCCTCCTGATCGTCGTCGTGCTCGCCCTCATCGGGGGCGGCGCGTACTGGCTGCTGCGCGACACCTCGCGGAAGATCCCGCACACCCCGCCGGCCGCCGCGCCGCAGGTCGGCTCCTGCTGGAAGGTCGACGCGGCGGGCGCCAAGGCCGCGTTCCCGTGGCCCGGCGGCGCCGTGGACTGCGCCGCCGCGCACACCACCGAGGTGTTCCACGTCGGCCAGGTCGGCGACGACCTGCTGCACCGCCTCGACTCGGCCACCGGCGAGGACGTCAAGCTCACCCAGAACCTGGTGTACGCCCAGGCCCGCCGGGCGTGCGTCGTGCAGGGCACCGCGTTCCTCGGCGGCAACTGGCACGAGTCGAAGGTGCAGATCCTCGCGTCGTGGGTCGCCCCGGCCGCCGACGGCTTCTTCGCCTGCGCGGTCGCCGCGGTCACCGGGCCGGCGGGCGACGAGTTCGCCACCCGCGAGGGCAGCCTGTCCAAGGCCGGGCCGTCGCTGCCGATCGGGTGCATCTCGGCACTGAAGTACGTCGACTGCACCGCCCCGCACGACGGCGAGTACTCCGGCAGCTACTCGATCGCGCCGATGGACGCCCCGTTCGACGAGACCGCGGTCCGCAACGCGTCGACCAAGGGCTGCACGGGTGTCGGATTGCGATACCTGGGCCTGTCCGAGACCGCGGACCGGTCCGACCTGTCCGCGGCCGCCGTCGGGCCGAAGAACGGCTCCGACTGGCTGGGCAGCGACCAGACCTTCGCCTGTTACCTGGTGAGCTCGCGCCCGTTGAAGGCGTCGATCGCCAAGATCGGCACTGGTCCGCTGCCGTTCGCGTGATCCTCGGCACGGCGCGCGATGTCCTTTTGTCATGTTGACTGGAGTGATGGAGCTGCCCGCACTGCCGCGCCAACTCGCCGGGCCCCAGCCGGGCTGGGCCGAGCCGACCGATGTCGTCGTGATCGGCTCCGGCGTCGCCGGGCTGACCGCCGCACTGCACCTGCGCGAGGCCGGCCTGCACGTCACCGTCGTCACCAAGGTCAACATCGATGACGGCTCGACCCGCTGGGCCCAGGGCGGCATCGCAGCGGTCCTCGACCCGCTCGACACGCCCGAGGCGCACGCGCAGGACACGCTCGTCGCCGGCGTCGGCCTGTGCGACGCGGCCGCCGTCGACGTCCTGGTCCGTGAGGGCCCGACCCGGGTCCGCGAGCTGATCCGCTGGGGCGCGGAGTTCGACCGCAACAACGACGGCTCGCTCATGCTCACCCGCGAGGGCGGCCACCACGCCAACCGGATCATCCACGCCGGCGGCGACGCGACCGGCGCCGAGGTCCAGCGGGCCCTGCACGCCGCCGTCCACCGCGACCCGTGGATCCGCCTCATCGAGCACGCCCTGGTCCTCGACCTGCTCACCGACGCGGCCGGCCGGGCCTGCGGGGTCACCCTGCACGTCCTCGGCGAAGGCGCGGAGGACGGCGTCGGCGCGGTCCTCGCGCGGGCGGTCGTCCTGGCCACCGGCGGCATGGGCCAGATCTACTCCGCCACGACCAACCCGGTCGTCTCCACCGGCGACGGCGTCGCTCTCGCCCTGCGGGCCGGGGCCGCCGTCACCGACATCGAGTTCGTCCAGTTCCACCCCACCGCGCTCGCCCTCAACAACCGCGACTCCCAGCAGCCGCTGGTCAGCGAGGCACTGCGGGGAGAGGGCGCCTACCTGCGCGACGGCGACGGCAACCGCTTCATGGTCGGCCGCCACGAGCTCGCCGAGCTCGCCCCCCGCGACGTCGTGGCCAAGGGCATCTACCGGGTCATGCGCGCCGAGGGCACCAGCAACGTCTGGCTCGACGCCCGCCACCTGGGCCGCGAGTTCCTCGAGGGCCGCTTCCCGACCATCGTCGCCTCCTGCCGCGCGGCCGGCGTCGACCCGGCGGCGGACCTCATCCCCGTCTCCCCGGCGGCCCACTACGCCTCCGGTGGCGTCCGGACCGACCTGCGGGGCCGCACCTCGATCCCGGGCCTCTACGCGTGCGGTGAGGTGGCGTGCACGGGTGTGCACGGCGCCAACCGGCTCGCCTCCAACTCCCTGCTGGAGGGGCTCGTCTTCTCCCGCCGGATCGCCGAGGACATCGCCCGCGACCTGCCCGCCCAGACCGACCCGGTGACCGGCTCGTCCGCGACCTGGTCCGCCGATCCGGCGCTGCGCGCGCCGCTGCAGGCCGCCATGTCCGCGCACGCGTCGGTGCTGCGCAGCGCCGAGTCGCTCGACCAGGCCGCGCAGGCGCTCACCAAGCTCGCCCTCGACCGCTCCGCCCCCGGCCTTGCCAGCTGGGAGGCGACCAACCTGCTCACCGTCGCCACCGCCCTGGTCGGCGCCGCCGACCTGCGTCAGGAGACCCGCGGCTGCCACTGGCGCGAGGACTTCCCGGACGCCAGCGACGTGTTCCGTGGCCATTTCCTGGCCGGCCTGTCCGAGACCGGCACCCTGACCGAGACGTGGGAGGACGCGTGACGCCCGAGACCGAGGCTTCGCTGCGGAAGGTCGGGCTCGACCCGGTCGCCGTCGCCGAGATCGTCGAACGCACCCTGACCGAGGACCTCGGCCCGGACCGCCTCGACGTCACGAGCGTGGCCACCATCCCCGACACGCAGATCGACGCCGCCGAGCTCGTCGCCCGGGCCCCCGGCGTGGTGGCCGGCCTGGCCGTCGCCGCCGCCGTCTTCGAGGCCGTCTCACCCGACGTCGAGGTGTCCACCCACGCCGTCGACGGCTCGTACGTCGTGCGCGGCACGGTCCTCGCCACCATCACCGGGCCGACCCGCTTCCTGCTGACCGCCGAGCGCTCCGCCCTGAACCTGCTGTGCCGCATGTCCGGCGTCGCCACCCACACCCGCCAGTGGGCCGACCTCCTCGACGGCACCCACGCCCTGGTCCTGGACACCCGCAAGACCACGCCGGGCCTGCGCATCCTGGAGAAGTACGCGGTCCGCGCCGGCGGCGGCACCAACAAGCGCATGGGCCTCTACGACGTCGCCATGATCAAGGACAACCACAAGCTGGCGGCCGGCGGCATCTCGGCCGCGTATGCCAGGGTCCGCTCGGCCTTCCCCGACGTCCCGGTCCAGGTCGAGGTCACCACGGTCGGCGAGGCCGTCGAGGCGGTCACCGCCGGCGCGACGTTCCTGCTGCTGGACAACATGTCGCCGGACCTGCTGCGCGAGGTGGTGGCCGCGGTCGGCGGGCGGGCCGAGCTGGAGGCCACCGGCGGCCTGACCCTGGAGTCCGCCGCCGAGTACGCCGCCACCGGCGTCGACTACCTCTCGGTCGGCGCCCTGACGCACTCGTCGCCGATCCTCGACATCGCCATGGACCTGCGCACCCACTGACCCGTTGCCGTGATCCGGAAGGCGTTGTGCACCCAGGAGTGCGCACGGTCTTCCGGATCACGGGTAGATGACCAGGCTCACCCCGACACTGGCGGGACTTTCGTTAGGCTCACCGCGTGCTGCTGTGCATCGACATCGGAAACACCAACACGGTGCTCGCCACGTTCGAGGGCGAGAAGCTGGTCCACTCGTGGCGGATCAAGACCGACTCGCGCGCGACCGCGGACGAGCTCGGCCTGCTCTACCGGGGCCTGCTCGCCACCGACGCCGTGTCGCTGACGGGCATCGCGGCGTGCTCGACCGTGCCGGCGGCGCTGCGGTCACTTCGGACGATGCTGCAGCGGTACTACCCGGGCGTGCCGACGGTGATCGTCGAGCCGGGCGTGCGCACGGGCGTACAACTGGCGATCGACAATCCCAAAGAGGTCGGGACGGACCGGGTCGCCAACACCTTGGCCGCTTTCACGCTCTTCGGCGGACCGTCCATCGTGGTGGACTTCGGCACGTCCACGAACTTCGACGTGGTGTCGGCCCGGGGGGAGTTCCTCGGCGGCGTGCTCGCGCCCGGCATCGAGATCTCCGTCGACGCGCTCGCCGCCCGGGCCGCCCAGCTGCGCAAGGTCGAGCTGGTCAAGCCGCCGCGGGTGATCGGCAAGAACACCGTGGAATGCCTGCAGTCCGGCGTGGTGTACGGGTTTGCCGGGCAGGTCGACGGGATCGTGCGCGGGGTTTCCGCGGAGCTGGGCGGCACTGTGAAGGCGGTCGTCGCGACCGGTGGCCTGGCCCCGATCGTGATCGGCGAGTGCGCCACGGTCACCCACCACGAGCCGATGCTGACCCTGATCGGGCTGCGACTGATCTTCGACCGGAACCGCGGTTAGCGTTTTCCGCTGGTGTACGCGTAGGTCACGTACGGCAGTTCGAACTCCTCGCCGAGCGGGCCGAGCAGCTCGTGCAGCTGCTGCTCCAGGCGCTGGCGAGCCTCCGGGCCGGCGAGGAGGTAATAGGAGCGGGACCTGGCCAGCTCCAGGAACGACGCGGTCGTGTGCGTGGCGCTCCACTCGAACGTCTTCAGCGTCACCGGACCGAACCGTGGGCCGAAGGTGGTGACCTTCGTTTCGTCGAACGCGTCGCGCTCGCGGGCGCCGTCGAAGAAGGTGGAGGACTTCGCGACCCACGGGACGCGTGCGTCGCGGATGTTCCAGATGGGGACAAAACGCCCGCCAGGGCGGAGGACGCGGGCGATCTCGGTGTGCGCGGGCTCACCGTAGAACCAGTGGTAGGACTGGCCGGCGGTGACGACGTCGACGCTGGCGTCGGGCAGGGGGATGTGGGTGGCGCTGCCCTTGCGGGCCTCTCCGGGGATCCTGGCCCGCATCTTGTCGTCCGGCTCCACGGCGATCACGTGGTGGCCCAGGTCAGCGAGCTGGCGGGTGAGGATGCCGGTGCCCGCACCGAGGTCGACTATGTCCGACTTTTCGGGCATCGCCCAGTCGAGCGCCTCGCGGGGATAGCGGGGGCGGGCCCGGTCGTACAGGTCCGCGACGGCGCCGAACGAGGAAGCGTGAGCTGCGAAATCCACGTCGCCAAAAGTACCGAACGTGTTGTTGAGTAGGCTCGACGTCATTCGTGGAATTCTCGTAGAGGGATTGTGTGCCGCTGTGAAGGACCAGCCAGCCGTTGACCAGGAACTCGATCTCCCCGAGCAGATGAAGATCCGCCGGGAGAAGCGTGCCCGGCTGCTGGACGAGGGCAAGCAGCCCTACCCGGTCGGGTTCGAGCGGTCCGCGACGATCGCGGAGATCCGGGCCCGCTATGGCGAGCTGCCGACCGACACGGCCTCCGGCGAGCAGGCGGCCGTGGCCGGCCGGGTCATCTTCATCCGCAACACGGGCAAGCTCGCCTTCGCCACCCTGCGCGCCGGCGACGGCACGGAGCTGCAGGCCATGCTGTCCCTGGACAAGGTCGGCGCGGAGGCCCTGGAGGACTGGAAGCGCCTGGTCGACCTCGGCGACCACGTCGGCGTCCGCGGCGAGGTGATCACCAGCCGCCGCGGCGAGCTGTCCATTCTCGCCGACGCGTGGCAGATGACGGCGAAGGCGTTGCGCCCGCTGCCGGTCGCGCACAAGCCGATGGGCGAGGAGGCCCGGGTCCGGCAGCGGTATGTCGACCTGGTGGTGCGCCCGCAGGCCCGGGAAACCGTGCGCACCAGGGCGACCGTGGTGCGCAGTCTTCGTAACTCGTTGCACGACCTCGATTACCTCGAGGTGGAAACCCCCATGTTGCAGTTGCTGCATGGTGGTGCAGCCGCCCGGCCATTCGTCACGCATAGCAATGCGCTCGACACGGATTTGTATCTGCGTATCGCGCCGGAGCTTTTCTTGAAGCGGTGCGTCGTCGGCGGCATCGAGCGGGTCTTCGAGATCAACCGCAACTTCCGCAATGAGGGCATCGACTCGTCCCACTCGCCGGAGTTCGCGATGCTGGAGGCATACCAGGCGTATGCCGACTACAACGACATGGCCGACCTTACCCGGCAGCTGGTCCAGGACGCAGCCGTTGCGCTCACCGGAACGCACGTCGTGCGTTATGCCGACGGCAGCGAGTTCGACCTGGGCGGGCAGTGGCGCCGGGTGACGCTTTACGGCGTGCTTTCCGAGGCGCTGGGTTCCGACGTCACGGTCGAAACCCCGCACGCGCGCCTGGTGGAGCTGGCGGCGAAGCACGACGTCTCGGTCGACCCGAAGTGGGGCCCGGGAAAGCTCGCCGAGGAGCTCTTCGAGGCGCTCGTCGTGCCGGGGCTGGTCGCGCCGACGTTCGTCTTCGACTATCCGGAGGAGACCTCGCCGCTGACCAGGGCGCATCGCGTGACGCCGCGGCTGACCGAGAAGTGGGATCTGTACGTGCAGGGCTTCGAGCTCGGCACGGCCTACTCCGAACTGGTCGACCCGGTTGTCCAACGCGAACGTTTGGTTGCCCAGTCGCTACTCGCCGCGAAGGGAGATCCCGACGCGATGCAACTGGATGAAGACTATCTGCGTGCGATGGAGTACGGAATGCCACCGATGGGCGGGATGGGCATGGGAATCGATCGCCTTCTCATGGCTCTCACCGGGCTCGGCATTCGGGAAACGATCCTGTTTCCGCTGGTGCGGCCGGAGTAGTTTCGGCGTACCGTTGACGAGGTAGTCCCTGATTGCGTTATCTTTGCATTCGCACAACGCGGGGCGGACTTCCTCGAAGGGAATACCACAGTGGCCAAGCGGACCATCCACGTGCTGGTCGACGACATCGACGGCGGGGACGCCGACGAGACCGTGAAGTTCGCGCTCGACGGCGTTCAGTATGAGATCGATCTCTCGAAGAAGAACGCGTCGAAGCTGCGTGACGCGTTCGGGCCGTTCCTCGGTGCGGCCACGAAGGTCGGCCGGGGCGGCGTCGTGGTCGGAGGGCGTGCCGCCAGTGCGCGTGGACGCGGTGGAGCCGCCGCGGACCGCGAGCAGAACAAGGCGATTCGGGAATGGGCTCAGAACAAGGGCATCAAGGTCTCCGACCGGGGTCGCATCAAGCAGGAAATCGTGGACCGTTACAACGCCGAAGCGGGCCGTTAGCGATCGTTGACCGTTTTCTGCCTGAGCGGTCGTTTTGGGGTTCTTTTGGCAGCGTGCGCCCACCGTAGTCAACTAGCTACGGTGGGTGACTTGCATCCAGCGTCGATTTCGCTCTTGGCGTACGGGCGGGCCCGCTGGAACAAGGCGGCGGATGCTCGCGTTGGGCAAAACGCCGGGTACACGCGTTCCCGGCGGGTAAGCAAGTACCACACGACGACTGCGACACGGTCCGATGGTGGGGTGCGGCAATGGCGCACACCCGCAATGTGTCGGCCTACGGCGATAGAGTGATGGCACGGTCACGTTGGCGTCCGACAGAGCTTCGGCGTGGCGACCCCCCGAGGGGGGTTCCGCGGCAGGGGCGGCGGCGACGGACACGGCACGTGAAGGAGCAGGGATGTTCGAGCGGTTCACCGACCGAGCACGACGGGTTGTCGTCCTGGCGCAGGAAGAAGCCCGGATGCTCAACCACAACTACATCGGCACCGAGCACATCCTGCTCGGCCTCATCCACGAGGGTGAGGGCGTGGCGGCCAAGGCGCTTGAGAGCCTCGGCATCTCGCTGGAGGGTGTCCGCCAGCAGGTCGAGGAGATCATCGGCCAGGGGCAGCAGGCGCCGAGCGGGCACATCCCGTTCACGCCACGCGCCAAAAAGGTGCTGGAGCTGTCCCTGCGCGAGGCGCTGCAGCTCGGGCACAACTACATCGGCACGGAGCACATCCTGCTGGGTCTGATCCGCGAGGGTGAGGGCGTCGCCGCCCAGGTCCTCGTGAAGCTCGGCGCCGACCTCAACCGGGTCCGCCAGCAGGTCATCCAGCTGCTCTCCGGCTACCAGGGCAAAGAGCCGGCTGCCGCCGGCACCGGCGCCCCCGGCGAGGCCGCTCCGTCGACCAGCCTGGTGCTCGACCAGTTCGGTCGAAACCTCACCCAGGCCGCCCGCGAAGGCAAACTCGACCCGGTCATCGGGCGCGAGAAGGAAATCGAGCGGGTCATGCAGGTCCTGTCCCGCCGCACCAAGAACAACCCGGTGCTCATCGGCGAGCCCGGTGTCGGCAAGACCGCCGTGGTCGAGGGCCTGTCCCAGCGGATCATCAAGGGCGAGGTGCCCGAGACGCTCAAGGACAAGCAGCTCTACACGCTCGACCTCGGTGCGCTCGTCGCCGGCTCCCGCTACCGCGGTGACTTCGAGGAGCGCCTGAAGAAGGTCCTCAAGGAGATCCGCACCCGCGGCGACATCATCCTGTTCATCGACGAGATCCACACCCTCGTCGGTGCCGGTGCCGCTGAGGGCGCGATCGACGCCGCGTCCATCCTCAAGCCGATGCTGGCCCGTGGTGAGCTGCAGACCATCGGTGCGACCACCCTCGACGAATACCGCAAGCACCTCGAGAAGGACGCCGCGCTCGAGCGCCGCTTCCAGCCGATCCAGGTGGGTGAGCCGTCGCTGGCGCACACCATCGAGATCCTCAAGGGCCTGCGCGACCGTTACGAGGCGCACCACCGGGTGACGATCACCGACGCCGCCCTGGTCGCCGCCGCCACCCTGGCCGACCGCTACATCTCCGACCGCTTCCTGCCGGACAAGGCGATCGACCTGATCGACGAGGCCGGCGCGCGGATGCGCATCCGCCGGATGACCGCGCCGCCAGACCTGCGTGACTTCGACGAGCGCATCGCACAGGTGCGCCGCGACAAGGAGTCCGCGATCGACGCACAGGACTTCGAGCGTGCCGCGCAGCTGCGCGACAAGGAGAAGCAGCTGCTCGGTCAGAAGGCGCAGCGCGAGAAGGAGTGGAAGGCCGGCGACCTGGACGTCGTGTCCGAGGTCGACGACGAGCAGATCGCCGAGGTCCTGGCGAACTGGACCGGCATCCCGGTCTACAAGCTGACCGAGGAGGAGACCGCACGGCTCCTGCGCATGGAGGACGAGCTGCACAAGCGCCTCGTCGGCCAGGACGACGCGGTCAAGGCGGTCTCGAAGGCCATCCGGCGCACCCGGGCCGGCCTGAAGGACCCGAAGCGCCCCTCCGGCTCGTTCATCTTCGCCGGCCCGTCCGGCGTCGGGAAGACGGAGCTGTCCAAGGCGCTCGCCGAGTTCCTCTTCGGCTCCGAGGACGCGCTGATCCAGCTCGACATGTCCGAGTTCCACGACCGCTACACGGTGTCCCGCCTCGTCGGTGCGCCCCCCGGATACGTCGGTTACGACGAGGGTGGCCAGCTGACCGAGAAGGTCCGCCGGCGGCCGTTCTCGGTGGTCCTCTTCGACGAGATCGAGAAGGCCCACCCGGACGTGTTCAACACGCTCCTGCAGATCCTCGAAGACGGCCGTCTCACCGACGGTCAGGGCCGCATCGTGGACTTCAAGAACACGGTGATCATCCTGACCACCAACCTGGGCACCCGCGACGTGGCCAAGGCCGTGTCCCTGGGCTTCCAGGCGTCGGAGGACAACGAGTCCAACTACGAGCGGATGAAGCAGAAGGTCAACGACGAGCTGAAGCAGCACTTCCGCCCGGAGTTCCTCAACCGCATCGACGACACGATCGTCTTCCACCAGCTCCAGCAGGACCAGATCCTGGGCATCGTCGACCTGATGATCGCCCGCATCGAGGGCCAGCTCCGCAACAAGGACATGGGCCTCGAGCTGACCGACAACGCCAAGAAGTTCCTGGCCAACAAGGGCTATGACCCGGTGCTGGGCGCGCGGCCGCTGCGCCGCACGATCCAGCGGGAGATCGAGGACGCGCTCTCCGAGCGCATCCTGTTCAACGAGCTTCGCCCGGGCCAGATCGTGGTCATCGACTGCGAGGGCGACCCCGCCCAGTTCGAGAAGGCCAAGCTGGTCTTCAGCGGCGCCGACCGCCCGGGCGACGTCCCGGACGGCGTGCCCGCCGAGCTGACCAAGGGCGGCTCCGCCGAGGAGTCAGCCGCCTAAGGCCCCAGCACCACAGGAAAGGCCCCCGACCGTTTCACCGGCCGGGGGCCTTTCCCTTTATCTCAGCCCCGTTCCCTTGCGGGTGCTCTCTACCCGTTCTGCTCGGCTCAAATCCGGGGTCCCACCCCGTTTCCGCCGGTTTCCAATCGGGGGGCCACCCCGTTTCGGCGTCCGTTTCCTGTCGGGGCCAACTCCCGTTTCCTTGGCCCGCTCGTCACCGGTTTCCGTGGCCCGCTCGTCACCCGTTTCCGTGGACCCGTCACTGTCGCTTTCCTCGGGCCCGCTAGTGCCGCGTTTGGGTCTGACGAAAGACCGCACGCTTCTTCACCCGTTCCGGCCCGGTGCACCCGCTTCTTCGCCTGTTTCCTGGCGATTTCGGCATGACCGTCGGTCTTTGCCTTGGTCGATACTCCGCCGAGTGCTCTCGCGGTTCCTGCTCGGTGGCCGGCGTGATGATTCGCCCGGCAGGTTCGGTGGCGTGGCTGGCGCGGTGGCGTGCCTGGCGCGGTGGCGTGCCCGGGTCGGTGGCGTGCCTGGCGCGGTGGCGTGCTCGGGTCGGT
>NZ_BONQ01000090.1 GCF_016862795.1 Dactylosporangium siamense
GAAACGCCGGCAGCCGCCACGGACGGCGCCCGCCGACGACGACGTCCCGGCGCAGCGCTGCCCTCACCGTGCCGATGCGGCCGAACAGCATGAGGTTGAAACCGGCGGGTCGAAACGTCACCCGGACGTCGAACGGATCCTGAGGGGGCGCGAGCCATACCCGCTTGTCGCCGAGGACGACCGTCGAGGAAGGTGTGTACGCCGAGCGGAACCGCACCGCGATCGGCCGGCGGGGCATCGGCAGCGACGTGTTCAGCAGCGTGCCGTAGTCGTGGTGCAGCATGCCGACGAAGAACAGCTCCCAGTACAGGGCGGCGTGCTCATCCGGCATCCACCACGGCCGGCCCAGCGCGCGGGCCATGTCCCAGCCGTGCACCAGGAGCTCGTTGACCAGGTGGGCGACGACTCCGGCGACGGGCACCCGCGAGTCGCCGAGCCACCGCAACGGAGCCTCCGGCCGCATGGACCCCGTCGCGGCCAGGATCCGGTCGACGGACTCGCCGAGCAGCGCCGACAGCCGGTCCGGAGCACGCTCGGCGTAGTGCGAGAGCACATGAGCGTTGAGGTCGGCCACCGTGTCCACGTTGACGGTGTCCAGGGCCGCCTCCAGGTCCGGCACGTCCAGGGAAGCCGTGCCGTGCTCCACCAGGGACACGTACATCATCGCGATGCCCAGCACGTGCGCGGCCGAGTCGGCGACGGTCCAGTCGGCGGTCGCCATCGCGCTGCCGGCGCGCCCGTCGGTGAGCAGGGACCTGAACCGGTCGCTGCTGTCGCGCAGCGCGGTGCGGGCCAACTGCCAGCGCTGTGGCGGCACCGAGTAGGTCACGCGGCGCTCTGCGGGACGGCGGCGGCCGGGCGGGGCCGGCGCAGGGAACCGCGGAGCACCCGCAGCAGCGTGCCCGGCGTCAGCAGCGACGCCGGTGGCCGCACGAGGTTCACCACGCGCAGGAACGCGGCGCCGAGCGTGGCGTCCCGGGTCGCGGCGGCGTGCAGCCGGTGGACGAACGCGTTGGTCACCCGGACCCGGGCGGTGCGGCGCCCCGGGACCTCGCGGAACCGCAAGTCTGTCCCGACCGCGATGGACCATGGCGCGTCGATGATCCTTGCGGCGTCCCGGAAGAAGGTTCGCGCGAGCCCTGTGCGAAGCCCCTTTCGCGAGGCGAGCAGCCGGCGCAGCAGCAGCGCCTGCAGGGACGCGACCGTCATGCCCTGACCGTAGATCGGGTTGAAGCTGCACAGCGCGTCGGCCACGACCAGGTATCCCGACGGGAACCGGCGCAACCGTTCGTACCGGCGCCGGACACTGGCCGGGAACCGCATCGTCGCGGCGTCGCTGACCGGCCGGGCAGCCCGGACGATCGTCGCGATGTGCGGTGCGGACAGCGAGTCGGCGAAGGCTGCCATACCCGCGTCGTCCGTCGGCGGTTGCTCGCCGAGCATGCCGCTCAGCGCGACCGCGACCCGGTCGTCCTCCAGCGCCGCGGCGATCCCGGCCCGCGGCGCGCCGGGGACCGCGTTGGTCAGCGCACCCAGCATGCCGTCGAGGTGCGATGGATCCCGTTGGTACACGCGGGTGACATAGGTGACGTCGACCCGGACCTGGTCCTCGCGCGGCACAGGAAAGCCGAGCTGCGCCAGCCACCGCGGGCTTCGTGAGGCCCGGCCGCCGGCGTCCACGACGAGATCCGCCGTGATGTCGTAGGGCTGCTCGAGGTCGCCGAGCGGGCAGATCCGCACGCCCAGAACGGCGCCGTCGCCGGTGAGCAACGAGACGACGTCGGCGCCGGTGATCATCCGCACCGCGGGCAGCGCCGCGACCCGCTCCCGGACGGTGTGCTCGAGCAGCGGCCGGCTGACCCCGACCGCGATGAGGTCGGACGGCGCCCGCCGCATCGGGTAGCCGTCGTTGCACCAGTGCACCTGTCCGTGCAGGTCGACCATCGGCGCCCCGGCGTCGCTCAGCTGCGCGCCGAGACCCGGGAACAGTTCCTCCAGGGCTTCCCGCCCGCGCGACAGCAGCACGTGGAGTTGGCGGCCCTGCGGCACGCACCGGCGATGTGTGGGCGTGACCGGCAGCTCGTCGCGGTCCACCACGATCACCTGAGCGAAATGCGCGCTGAGCACCCGGACGGTCAGCAGCCCGCCCATGCTCGCGCCGATCACCACCGCCGTGCCTGCACCAGCCATGAGTCGCACTCTATTGATCCGTGCAGCTCGATGTCGTCTCTCTCGTTGCGCACTTCGAGGTTGCGCACTTCGAGGTTGCGCACTTCGAGGTTGCGCACTTCGAGGAGGCCCGTCCCGCCGGAGCGGGACGGGCCGTGGCGAAGGTCAGCTGCGCGACCAGCGCTGGTTGGCGCCGCCGTTGCAGGTCCAGATCGCGAGGAGGGTGCCGTTGGCGGTGCCGTGCGCGGTGGCGTCGAGGCACTTGCCGGAGGCGGCGCTGACCACGGTGCCGTCAGCGTTGACGGTCCACTGCTGGTTCGTGCCCGCGTGGCAGTCGTAGATGATGACCGCCGCGCCGTTGGCGGTGCTGCCGCCGCTCACGTCGAGGCACTTGCTGCCGTACACCTGGAGCTGCCGGGAAGCCGTGGCCACCCAGCGTTGGTTCGTCCCGCCGTTGCAGTCCCACAGCGCGACCCGGGTGCTGTTCGTCTGGCTGGAGCCGGGGACGTCGACGCAGCGCCCGGACTCGGCGCCACGAAGGACGCTGCTCGGCGGTTGGGACACGCTGCCGAGTGCGGCGATGAGCGCCGCCGCCGAGGCGGCCTGGGTGGTGGGGCTCCAGAGGGCGAACGGCCCGACGAAGGAGTTGCCCTGCTGCCCGGCGCTGTTGGTGTTGTTGGCCAGGATCGAGTTGGCGGTGGTGGTGATGAAGCCGTCGTACTGGGTCGTCCCCACGGCAGTGGCCAGGGCGCGCAGGTAGCGGATGAAGATGCCCTTGAACGCCTGGCCGTCGCCGGAGCAGTTCGGCTCGCAGCCCTCGTAGAGGACGTTGTTGCGGTTGAAGCGGGCGACGCCGGCGGTGGCGATCGAGCGGGCCGTGGTCAGCAGCGACGCGTCGCCGGTGGCGCGGTTGAGCTCGATCAGACCCTGCAGCACGACGCCCTGGTTGTACGTGTACACCGCGGTGCTGTAGCCGCAGCTGGGGATGGTGATCCCGTCGCGGACCAGGTTGTTGCTGATCACGCCGTTGCCGCGCAGCCAGTTCCATTCGGCCGAGGCCCAGCCGAGGTAGGTGGTGTCGCCGGCGATGCGGTTGTGCAGGCCGGCGGCCGCGGCGAGGAACAGCTCGTTGGCGATCGACGCCTTGTACTGGCGGTCGGTCTTCCAGTAGACGCCGCCGCCGCAGGTGCCGTCCCAGTAGTTGTGCATGTACTTGACGAGGTTCTCGGCGGTGGTGAGGTAGGCGCGGTTGCCGGTGATGTCGTAGGCCTGGATCCAGACGAGCGCCCACCAGCCGGTGTCGTCGATGTACTCGTTGGTGAAGTCGGCATTGCGAGCGTAGGCGCCGGCGATGGCGTAGTCGTACTGGGTGTCGCCGGTCGCCTGGCGATAGGTCATCACGGTGCTCAGCGACACGGCGCTGGTCCACCAGTCGCTGCCGATCCGGCCGGTGTTGGCGTTGTAGGACTGCATCAGGACGCCGACGCTGTTGGAGGCCGGCGTCGCCGCCGATGCGACGCCCGCTGACCCGGCCAGGAAAAGGCCGAGCGTGAGCACAACGATCAGTATCTTTCGCATCAAGGAACTCCTCTCAGGTCCGCGACCAGCGCTGGTTGGCGCCGCCGTTGCAGGTCCAGATCTCCAGCAGGGTGCCGTTGGCGGTGCCGTGCGCGGTGGCGTCGAGGCACTTGCCGGAGGCGACGCTGACCACGGAGCCGTCCGCGTTGACCGTCCACTGCTGGTTGGCGCCGCCGGTGCAGTCGTAGATGATGACCGCCGCGCCGTCGGCGGTGCTGCCGCCGCTCACGTCGAGGCACTTGCTGCCGTACACCTGCAGCTGCCGGGAACCCGTGGCCACCCACTGCTGGTTCACCCCGCCGTTGCAGTCCCACAACGCGACCTGCGTGGTGTTGGTCTGGCTGGCGCCGGGGACGTCGACGCAGCGGCCGGACTCGGCGCCGCGCAGGACGCTGAGGACCGGGCCGGCGTTCGGCGTGATGCTGAGGTTATCGAACTGGTTGGTCTGGTAGCCGACGACACCGACGCCGGCCATGCCGCCGCCGAACGCGCCGTCGTTGGCGGTGCCGAGGGTGACCCCATCGGCAACAGCGGTGATCTGGGTGCCGGAGAAGCCGAGCTTCAGGTTGTGCCAGGTGTTGAGGCCCAGCGCGGCCCGGCTGCCGGACGCGAGGGTGGTGTTGGAGTTGTCGGTGCCGTGCCGCACGATCGACCAGCCGCCGGTGTTGGTGACCCGCAGCTGGTAGGCGGCCTGCCGGTTCTGCGGGCGCAGCTGGGTGTTGGCCCGGCCGAGCAGGGTGACGGTGCCGGCCTGTTGCATGTTGACGTCCAGGCTGACGGTGTAGTTGTTCCACGACGGGTCGCCGACGAGGGTGTAGGCGTCGCTGTCATCCTGCCAGTTGATCGGCCGCTGCGGCGCGACCTGCTGCAGGCACGTGCCGGAGCGGCCGGCGGCGCACGCGCGGGTCTCGTATGAGCCCTGCATGTCCTCGAAGTAGCGCGGCGACTTCCGCACGGCGTAGCCGTCGAAGTTGTCGTTGTAGGGCAGCCCCAGCGAGGACGAACCCGGGCTCGATGCGGTGCCCTTGCCCTGGCCGGACGTGGTGGTCAGGGTGTAGATGCGGTTCGGCTGCATGGTGAGGGTGTAGGAGCCGTTGTTCGGCTGGATGTCGGCCTGCCGCACGAAGTACGACGACGGGTTGGACGAGCCCATGTCGGTCGACCACACCCGCACGGTGCCGGTGCTCAGCCCGCCGGACACGGTGACGTTGACGGTCTGCGTCGAGGTGGTGCCGCTGGTCTCGTAGATCGTGGAGTAGTCGCTGTTGTTCGGCGACTTCAGCGACACGTAGCTGCCGTTGGCGCGGTTGCCGCCGAGGTATCCACTGGCGGAGCTGTTGAGGTACTTCCAGCCGGGCTGGGTGAACTGGGCGTAGTGCGCGTTGGCCCACAGGTTCTTGCCGACCCGGTACGCGCCGGACCACGGTGAACCCGCGTCCATCAGCCCGACCGTCGAGTACGGCAGGTTCGGCGTGATCGCGGCGATGAGCGGCCAGTTCATGTAGCCGGAGATCTCGGCGTCGAGGTAGCCCCGGTTGACCGTGCGGATGTAGGGCACGACCCCCGAGTTGTCGTCCTGCGAGCCGAACTCGCTGGCCCACAACGGTTTGCCGCTGTTCCGGGCGTTGGAAGTGGTGCTGCACGAGTCCGCCTGGGACAGGTAGCCGCACACGTAGTGGTTGCCCAGCACGCCGACGGCGTTCTTCAGCGTCGTGTCGCCGAACTCGTCGGCCATGCTCCAGCCGCTGTCGTCGCCGACGATCTGCACGCCGGCGAACCCGCGGCTGTTCAGCGCCGACCGCAGGTTCTTGTACCAGGTGCTGTCGTGGCCGCGTTCGTTCCAGCCGCCGAGGTAGCTGATGTTCAACCCATGGCCCTTGGCGCAGTTCAGCCACGAGATGTCGTAGTCGATCATGTCCTGGGACCAGAAGTTGCCGCCGCCGATCCAGCCGGGTGCGGTCCACGGCAGCGCGACGAGCTTGATGTTCGGGTTGCGGGCCACGGCCTGCTCGCCGAGCCAGAATTCGTAGCCGGCGTTGCAGTTGACGTCGCCGCGCACGTGCTGGTGCGACGGCTCGGACCCGTCGGTGGAGTTGGCGTCACCGCCGATCTCCAGCTTCAGCAGCTGCACCGCGGCGCCGTAGTTGGGCTTGAACAGGTAGTCCAGGATCTGGGAGCGCTGCGGCTCGGGGTAGTCGATCAGCAGGCGGGAGTTGCCTCCGCCGCCGCTGATCGCGCCGACACCGTCGAACGTGCGCCCGACGATGCCGCCGTTGATGGCGACGGTGGTCGTGGCCGCGCTGGCGGGCGCCGCGGCGACGACGGAGGCGGCCGTCATCGCGAGCGCGGCGGCGGCGAGGACGGCGATGCTGCGGGGTATCCGGCTGCGGGGGGCGTGGTGGTGCATGGGCGTGTTCTCCCTCGATGTTTGGCGGAACGATCGGGAGGAGGCCAACCTGAAGGGCGACGCGGGCGCAAGGGTGGGCGCGGGCGCCGGCACGGTTCGATGTGGTTGGCGGACCAGATCGAACAACTGCGACAACACCCATAGAAGGGCAACACTGTACGGATGTCAACGTTGTCAGGAAAGTGACCGCAATCGGTTGCCGCCTGACAACGGCATGGTCACCGTCCGCGACCACCCCGCAGCACGAGCCTGGTCGGCAGCAGCACCTGCGTGGTCGGCCCGGTCTCGCCGGCGATCCGGCCGAACAGCAGCTCCGCCGCGCGCCGGCCGAGCTCGACCGTGTCGTAGGTGACCAGCGGGACCGGCCGCGGCAGCAGGTCGACCAGCTCAAGGTCGTCGAAGCCGGCGACGCCGACCTCGTCGCGCCCCGCGACGGCGTGCAGCACCCCGACGCAGATCCGGTTGTTGTCGGCGAAGATCGCGTCGGCGGCGGCCGGGCCGTCCAGCAGTGCCGTCGCCGCGGCGCGGGCCGCCTCGACGGTGTGGTTGTCGAGGCTGACCAGCACCGGGTCGTAGCCGAGGCCGGCGTCCTCGACCGCCCGCCGGTAGCCGGCGAGCCGGTCGGCGCCGGTGAACACGGCCGGGTCGCCGCCGATGTAGCCGATCCGGCGGCGCCCCTGCGCGGTCAGGTGCGCGACCGCCTCACGCGCGCCGCCGTAGTTGTCCAGCACCACCGAGTCGGCCGGCACGCCCTGCGGCACCCGGTCGATGAAGACCATCGGCGCCCAGCGGGCCAGCTCCGCGTGCAGGTCGACGTGGTCGTGCGCGGTCGGGGTGACCAGCAGCCCGTCGACCCGCCGGCGGACCAGGTCGCGCAGCAGGTCGCGCTCCTGCTCGAAGCGCTGCCCGGTGCTGCCGACGACCAGCATGTGCTGGTGCCGCCGGGCGGTCTCCTCGGCCCCGCGGGTGACCCCGGACCAGAACGGGTTAGCCGGGTCCTCGATGAGTAACGCGACCGTCTCGGTGGTCTGACCCGGGCGTAAGCCGCGGGCGAGCTCGTTGCGGTGGAAGCCGAGCTCGGTGATCGCGCGTTCGACGGCGTAGCGCGTCTCCGGGCGGATGTACCGCTCGTCGTTGACCACCCTCGAAACCGTCGCGGGGCTCACCCCGGCCAGCACTGCCACGTCACGCATGGTGGGTCGCCTCGACGTCACCGGACCTCCTCAGGGATTGACCGACCCAGATTATCTGATTACGTTCTCTGATTACGTTCTCATACAGCTCCGTCACCGGTTCCGCCACGACCCTCGGGAGCAGCGATGCGACGCATCGTCACGTTTACAGCCCTGTCCGTCCTGATCCTCCCCGCCGCCGCGGCGTGCGACTCCAGCACCGGGGACGGCGGCAAGACCGTCACCGTCGCCTACCAGAAGTTCGGTGCGTTCACGCAGATGGACGACCAGATGAAGAAGGTCAAGTCCCAGTACGAGGCGGCCCACCCCGGCTCCACCGTGAAGCTGGTCCCGATCGAGGCCGCGGAGAACGACTACTACACCAAGCTGTCGCTGATGAACCGGTCGG
The DNA here is from genome assembly GCF_016862795.1 of Dactylosporangium siamense. Taxonomy (GTDB): domain Bacteria; phylum Actinomycetota; class Actinomycetes; order Mycobacteriales; family Micromonosporaceae; genus Dactylosporangium; species Dactylosporangium siamense. Next base: position 7,736 of record NZ_BONQ01000090.1, read on the forward strand.
CGAACACCGCACCCGACGTCATGTACGAGGACACGTTCCTCGTCAACACCGACATCGCCGCGGGCTTCCTCGCCCCGATCGACGACCACCTCGCCAAGTGGCCGGACTGGAGCCAGTTCACCGACGCCTCCAAGACCGCCGCGAAGGCCCTGGACGGCAAGACCTACGGCGTGCCGATGGGCACCGACACCCGCGCGCTCTGGTACAACAAGGACCTCTTCGCCCAGGCCGGCATCACCGTGCCGTGGGAGCCGAAGACCTGGGACGACATCCTCGCCACGGCCCGCACCCTCAAGGCCAAGCTGCCCGGCGTCATCCCGCTCAACGTCTACTCGGGCAAGGCCGCCGGCGAGGCCGCCACGATGCAGGGCCTGGAGATGCTGCTGTACGGCACCCAGGACACCCTGTATGACGACGCGGCCAAGAAGTGGATCGGCTCCAGCCCCGGCATGCTCGACTCGCTCGGCTTCATCAAGACCATCTACGGCGAGGGCCTCGCCCCGACCCCGCAGGACGCGCTCGACCCCAACTTCGGCAGCCGGTTGAGCACCGAGCTGCTGCCCGGGGGCAAGCTGGCCATCGCGCTGGACGGCTCCTGGCAGAGCGGCACCTGGCTGCCCACCGGCTCCAAGCCGTGGCCACAGTGGAACACCGTGCTCGGCCTGGCCGCGATGCCGACCCAGAAGGGCCAGGCGCCGGGAAGGACCAGCATGTCCGGTGGCTGGGTGCTGTCGGTCGGGTCGAAGAGCAAGGACAAGCAGGCCGCGTTCGACTTCGTCAGCCTGGCGCTGAACAAGGACAACACCCTCGCCTACGACATCGCCGCGAGCCAGATCGCCGAACGCGCCGACGTCGCCGCCGACCCGGCCTACCTGGCGGCCAACCCGACCCTGAAGTTCTTCACCGACCTGGTGACCGTCACCCACTTCCGGCCCGCGTACGCGGACTACCCGCAGGTCTCCAATGCGATCCAGGTCGCGATGGAGGCCGTCATGACCGGCCAGCAGAGCCCGCAGCAGGCCGTCACGGCGTTCGGCAACCAGCTCAAGCAGGTCGTCGGACCAGACAAGGTCAAGTAGCGCCGATGTTGCGCCGGTTCACCCCACTGCTGCCCGCCGTGGCGCTGCTCCTGGTCTTCTTCGCGGGGCCGATGCTGTGGAGCGTCTACACCGCCTTCACCGACATGGCGTTGACCGGGTCCGTGAGCGTCGACTTCGTCGGGGCCGACAACTTCACCCGGATGGCGCAGGATCCGGCGTTCCTGCACTCGCTGCTGCTCACCCTCGTGTTCGTCGTCGGCTCGGCGGTCATCGGGCAGAACACGCTCGGCCTGCTGATCGCGCTGCTCCTGCGCGGTCGCGGCCGGGCGTCCCGGACCGTCGTCACCGGCCTGATCATCGCCGCCTGGGCGGTGCCGGAGACCGTCGCCGGCTTCTGCTGGTATGCCTTCCTGTACCGCACGGGCACGCTCAACCAGCTCCTGCAGCACTTCGGCGTCCAGCAGAACTGGCTCTACACCACGCCGATGCTGGCCGTCATCCTGGCCAACGTCTGGCGCGGCACCGCCTTCTCCATGCTCGTCTACTCCGCGGCGCTGTCCGACGTGCCGCCGGAGCTGGTGGAGGCCGCGCAGGTCGACGGCGCGTCGGCGTGGCAGCGGCTGCGGCACATCACGCTGCCGATGATCCGCCGCTCGATCGTGAGCAACCTGATGCTCATCACGCTGCAGACCCTGGCCGCGTTCGGGCTCATCTACGTGATGACCGGGGGCGGACCGGGCAACGCCAGCCAGACCACGCCGTTGTACATGTACCAGCAGTCGTTCAAGTTCTACCAACTCGGCTACGGCACCGCGATGGCCCTGGTGCTGCTGCTCATCGGGGGCCTGTTCTCGTTGATCTACCTGCGACTGATCAAGCTGGAGGACGGATGATCAGGCGGTTGCCGGTCTACCTGGCCCTCGCCGTGGTGGCGGTGGCGTTCCTGCTGCCGTTCGGGTGGCTGCTGATCGCCTCCGTGCAGCCCGGCGCGGCCCTGAACGCCGACATCACCTGGGAGGTCTCCGCCGCCAACTTCACCGACATCCTCGACGCCGACACCGTGTTCATCCCGATGTGGAACTCGTTCGTCATCTCCGGCGGCACCGCCCTGCTGACGGTCCTCGTCGCCGTATTCGCCGCGTACCCGCTGTCGCGGTACCGGACCAGCTTCGGCCGGTCGTTCCTCTTCGTCATCCTGTTCGCCACCGGCCTGCCGATCACCGCCGTCATGGTGCCGGTCTACGCCATGTACAGCCGGTTCAACCTCATCGACTCGGTGCCGGCGACGATCGCGTTCATGGCCGCGTCGTCACTGCCGTTCGCGGTGTGGATGATGAAGAACTTCATGGACAGCGTCCCGGTCAGCCTCGAGGAGGCGGCCTGGACCGACGGCGCCGGCTGGTTCCAGTCGCTGCGGCGCATCGTGCTGCCGCTGATGGTCCCGGGCCTCACCGTCGTGCTGATCTTCACGTTCGTCCTGCAGTGGGGCAACTTCTTCGTCCCGTTCATCCTGCTGCTCAGCCCCGAGAAGCAGCCGGCGTCGGTGACCATCTACACGTTCTTCTCGCAGTACGGGCAGGTGGCCTACGGCCAGCTCGCCGCGTTCTCGATCCTCTACACCGCGCCGGTGATCCTGCTGTACTCCGCACTGTCCAAAGTGCTCGGTGGGGCGTTCAGCCTGACCGGCGCGGTCAAAGGCTGAAAGGTCCTGCTGCATGCGCATCCTCGCCGTCACCGGCACCGAACTGTTCGTCACCGGCCCGCTGCAGGTCGTCCGCGTCGAGGTCGCGGACTGGCCGGGAAGGATGGACATCACCGGCGACGGCGTCCGGGGCCACGCGGATGTCCACAGTGGACCTGTGGTGGAGGTCGGCGTCGAGTGTACGGCGCCGCCGGGCACCGAGGTGCCGATCCAGGTCACGACCGGCGACGGGCACAGCGCGGACGCGACCCTCGTCGTGGCCGAGCCGGGGTGGACGGTGTGGATGGTGTCGCACTTCCACTACGACCCGGTCTGGTGGAACACCCAGGCGGCCTACACGGCGATGTGGGACCGTGCGGGCCGCCTGGGCACCGAGTTCCGGGCCGGGTTCCAGCACACCGGCTTCGACCTGGTCCGGCTGCACCTGGAGACGGCCCGGCGGGACCCCGACTACAAGTTCGTACTCGCCGAGCTCGACTACCTCAAGCCCTACTGGGACAGCCACCCGGAGGACCGGCGGTACCTGCGGACCCTGCTGGACGAGGGCCGGCTCGAACTCATGGGCGGCACCTACAACGAGCCGAGCACCAACCTCACCTCGGCCGAGTCGACGATCCGCAACCTGGTGCACGGCATCGGCTTCCAGCGCGACATCGTCGGCGGCGACCCCCGCACCGCCTGGCAGCTCGACGTCTTCGGGCACGACCCGCAGTTCCCCGGCCTGGTCGCCGACGCCGGGCTGGACTCCTCGTCGTGGGCCCGGGGACCGTTCCACCAGTGGGGGCCGATGCTGTGGACGCATGAGCCCCGCGACGGCTGGGGTGACCCGGCCACGATGCAGTTCAGCTCCGAGTTCGAATGGATCTCCCCGTCGGGGCGTGGGGTGCTGACGCACTACATGCCGGCGCACTACTCGGCCGGCTGGCACATCGACGCCCAGCCGACCCTGGCCGGCGCCGAGCAGCACGTGTATGAGCTGTTCCTGCTGCTGAAGCAGGTCGCCGCGACCCGCAACGTGCTGCTGCCCGTCGGCACCGACTACACGCCGCCGGCGAAGTGGGTGACGCGGATCCAGCGGGACTGGAACGCCAGGTACACCTCGCCGCGCTTCGTGTGCGGGCTGCCGAGCGAGTTCTTCGCCGCGGTCCGGTCCCAGCTGGACCGCGAGGGGCGAACGCCGAGCCCGCAGACCCGGGACATGAACCCGGTCTACACCGGCAAGGACGTGTCGTTCATCGACACCAAGCAGGCGCAGCGGCACGTCGAGGCGCTGCTGGTGGACGCGGAGCTGTTCGCGACGGTGGCGGCCGCGCACGGCGCCGGGTTCCCGCACGAGGCGGTCGACAAGGCGTGGCGGCAGCTGGTCTACGGCGCGCACCACGACGCCATCACCGGCAGCGAGTCCGACCAGGTGTACCTGGACCTCCTCGCGGGCTGGCGGGAGGCACACGACCTGGCCGCGTCGGTGCTCGACGGGGCGCTGCGCCGGCTCGGCCCGGAGGATGGGGGCGGGCCGGGCCGGCGGGTCGTCGTGTTCAACCCGTCGGCGTGGCCGCGCACCGACCTCGTGCGGGTCCGTGTCGAGTTCGGCGAGCCCGGCACCGCAGGTGTTTCGGTCGGCGACCGGCCGACGCTGCTGGAACACGTCCGGCGGCATGCCGACGGCACCGTCGCCGCCGCCGACGTCGTGTTCCGCGCCGCCGACGTCCCGGCGCTGGGCTACCGCGCCTGGCCGCTGACCGAAGCCGGCGCCGCCGCGGGCTGGAGCGAGGTCGGCGGGACGCCGGTCATCGAGAACGAGGTCTACCGGGTGACCGTCGACCCGGCCCGCGGCGGCTGCGTGTCCAGCCTCGTCGACCTGCGCACCGGCCGCGAGCTGTTGCAGCCCGGCCGGGTCGGCAACGAGCTGCTGGTCTACGACGAGTACCCGGCCCACCCGCGCTTCCACGAGGGCCCCTGGCACCTGCTGCCGAAGGGGCCGGCGACGCACGGCTCGGCCCGCGGGCCCGCCGGCAGCGTCCGGGTCGAGCACAGCCCGCTCGGCGAGCGGATCACCGTCACCGGCGGGACCGGCCCGCTGCGCCACACCCAGACCCTGACGCTCTGGCACGGCGGCGACCGGCTCGAGCTGACCACCAGGGTCGACGACTTCACCGGCGAGGACCACCTGGTCCGGCTGTGCTGGCCGGCCGCGGTCGCCGGTGGGCTGCCGGTCAGCGAGGTCGGCAACGCCGTCGTCGGCCGCGGGTTCGGCCTCATCGACGTGGACGCCGAGCAGGCGCCGTGGACCCTCGACAACCCGGCGCAGCACTGGTTCGCGGTCTCCAGCACCGCCCGCGTCGACGTGCACGACCTCGCCGGGACCCGGCGGCACACCCGCGCGTTCGGCATCGCCGAGATCATCGCCGAGGACGCCGACCGGGCGGGCGTCCGGGACCTCGCCGTCGCCCTCGTCCGTCGCGGCGTCACGGCCACCACCTCCCGGCCGGACGGTCCCCGCTACGGCCGGCTCGCCGTCGACTCGAACCTGCCCGACGTGCGGATCAGCGTCGGCCGGACCGCGTTCACGGCCGCTGTTCTCGCCGCCGCCGGCCCCGGCTACGCCGACGAGGTCGACCGGCAGCTCGCCGCGGACGGCCGGGCCCGCGTGCTGGTCCCGGCCGCGAAGGCACTGACGGGCGTGTGGCTGCCCAACGCCGACCTGACCGGCGTGCTGGACCTGCCCGTGCTCGTCGTCGTCGACGACGTCGAGGCGCTGTGCGCGGACCTGGCCACCGGGGTCGTGCCGGTGACCCAGCCGCTCACCGGCCTGCCCGACCCGGACCTCGACGACCGGACCGTGGCGCTGGTCAACCGGGGCGTGCCGGGCTTCGCCGTCGACACGACCGGCGCCCTGCACCTGTCGCTGCTGCGCTCCTGCACCGGCTGGCCGTCCGGGGTGTGGATCGACCCGCCGCGGCGCACCGCCCCGGACGGCTCGACGTTCCAGCAGCAGCACTGGACGCACACCTTCGACGCGGCGCTCGTCGCCGGCGCCGGCGACTGGCGCGCCACCGGCCTGGTCCGGCACGGCCACGAGGTGAACCACCCGCTGCACGCCCGCGTCACGGACGGCGCCGCCGCCGCATCGGGCGGTTACGTGACGGTGGAGTCCGACGGTGACGTGGTCGTGGCGGCGCTCAAGCCGACCGGCAACCCCCTCGCGTCGGGTGCCGCCGCCACCGCCGTGGACAGCGTCACGGTCCGGCTGTACGAGGCCGCGGGGCGCCCCACCGACGTGCGGCTGCGGCTGTGGACACCGGCGACCGGCGCGACGGCCACGAACCTTCTCGAAGCCCCTGGCGACGCGCTGCCCGTGCGGGACGGCGAGGTGCTGCTGTCCCTCGGCGGCGCCGACATCGCGCAGGCCGCCGTCCGGGTCGGCCCGATCGCCGCGGCCGTGGCACCGGCGGAGCCCGCGTACGCGAAGTACTGGCTGCACAACACCGGGCCCGCGCCGACCGGGAACCTGCCGGTCACGGTGCACCTCGACCCGCCGGTGTCCGTCGTGGACGGGCCGGTCGCGGTGACGGTGACGGTGGCGTCGGACCTGACCGCGGACCGGGCGCTCGGCGCCGTCGAGCTGGTGGTGCCGCCCGGCTGGAACGCTTCGCCCTCGGCGTTCCCGTATGACCTGGCACCCGGCGGCCACACCCGCCACGAGGTCGTCGTCCGTCCGCCGGACCGGCCCGGATCCGGCGTGCACTGGCTGCGGGCCCGCACCGAGCGCGGCGTCGAGGACGTCGCCCGGCTCCTCGTCGGCGCCGACGGCCCGGAGATCGTGACCGCCGTCTGGAGCGACCCGTCGGAGCTGGTGCTGCGACCGGGCCAGGAGACCGAGATCGCGCTCAACCTCGCCACCGACGCGGCCGGGCCGATCTCGGTCGAGGTGCAGCTGATCAGCCCCTGGCACACGTGGGACCTGTTCCCCGCACCGGCGGCGCTGGTGGAGCTGCCCGCCGGAGGCCGGAGCACGCTCCGGCTGCCGGTGCGGGTCCCCGCGGGCCACGGTCCGGGCCGGTGGTGGGCGCTGTGCAGGATCGCGCACGCCGGCGAGCTGCACTACACCGAGCCGATCACCGTCGCGGTGACGGCATGACCGGTCCGGAGCGCAGCGGAGGGCGCATGACCGAGGTTGCCGCCTGGGTCGCGGGTCGGCCGATCGCCGTCGCCGCGGTCGACGAGCGGCTCGACGCGCTGCGCCGCGGCCCGTACGCGGCCCGGCTCCCCCACCCGGCCACGGCCGAGGGCCGCAACCTACGCCGGTGGCTGGTGCAGGTGCTCACCGTCGAGGGGGTCGTCGAGCACGAGGCCGCCCTGCTGGGGTTGACCGCCGACGGCGAGCCGCGGCCGGTGCGCCTCGCCGACGCGTTGCGCACCGGCGGGGTCGTCGCGGCCGTGATCGCCGCACACCCCGTCGCCCGGGTGCTGCGGGACCGCGTCGCGCCGCCGGTGCCGGCGGACGAGACCGAGACCCGGGACTACTTCCGTCGCAACCGGGACCGGCACCCGCAGGACTACGCCGTGGAGCGCGACGCTCTCGCGGCCCGGCTCGGCGCCGAGGACGCGGAGCGGCGGTTCGCCGGGTGGCTCGAGGAGCGGTGCGCGGCCCTGGTCCGCCTCGAGCCGGGCTACGAGCACCCCGGGGACCCCCGCCACGCCGACGCGGTGCACCGGCACTGACGGGGGCCTGTTCGGGTCAGCGGGTCAGCGGGCCGACCAGGTCTGGGCGCCGGTGCCGTTGCACTCCCACAGCTGCACGACGGTGCCGTTCGCGGTGCCGTTGCCGTTGACGTCGACGCACTTGCCGGAGCCGACGCCGGTGATGGAGCCGTTGGTGTTGAACGTGAACCGCTGGTTCGCGCCGCCGTTGCACGTCCAGATCGTGATCTTCGTGCCGTTCGCGGTGCCGTTGGCGTTGACGTCGAGGCAGCGGTCGCCGTAGACGCGCAGCTCCCCCGCGGCGGTGCGGGTCCAGCGCTGGTTGGCGCCGGCGTGGCAGTCCCAGATGATGCTCTGGCTGCCCGGGTCGGTGCTGGCGCCGTACACGTCCAGGCAGCGCTTCGACTGCGGGTTGGACAGCAGCGAGGCGCTGCCGGTCGGCGGGGTGGTCAGGGAGCTGAGGCTGCCCGACGCGGCCTGCAGCGCGGCGAACCAGCGGGCCGCCATCTTGTCGTAGCCGGCGGCGTTGGGGTGGATGCCGTCGGCGATGTCGCCGGCGACGGTGAACCCGGTGTGCATGTCGACCAGGTGCGTCAGCGGCCCCTTCTGCGCCACGATCCCGGGGATCGCGGCGTTGAAGGTGTTCACCTTCGCCTCGTTGGCGGTGTTGGCCAGCGGGGTGATCTGGGCGACGAAGATGTGCGCCTGCGGCGCGTTGGTCCGGATCTTGTCGATGAGCGCGGACAGCCGGGCCGGGGCGTTGGGCACGTCGTAGTTCTGGCCGATGTCGTTGGTGCCGATGTGCAGCAGGACGGTGCGCGGGTTCGCGGCCTGGATCCAGCCGACGATGTTGCGGTCGAGGTCGTCGATCCGCCAGCCGGAGTGGCCCTCGTGGTCGTGGTCGCCCAGCGACGCCGGGCCGTTGAAGCCGGAGCCGACGAAGTCCGTGGCGATGCCCGCGTTGGCGAGCCGCTGCCACAGGCCGATCCGGTATCCGCCCGGGACGTTGGCGCCGTCGGTGATGGAGTCGCCGAGGGGCATGACCCGCACGCCGCCGTTGGACTCGGCGTGCGCGGCGGCCGTGCCGGCCAGTGTCATGGCGGCGGTGAGGGCGAGCCCGAGCCCGGCGACGCCGAGCCTTCTCATGGTGCTTCGCATGGTTGGAGCCTTCCGTCAGGGTGCCGCCGGACGGTTGGCGGACCGCCCGGATGGAGCGTTGATGCCGTCCCGGGCGTGGCGGCGCACGCCCGGGACGGGGCTTCGGTGCAGCGAAAACGCTGCGGTCAGGCGGAGAAGAGGAAGTAGACGCTGCGGTGGTAGTCGCCGGCGGCGACGTTCGGCTGGCTCTCCGGGCCGACGGACGCGGCGCCGTGGAACTTGTTGCCGATCGGCGCGATCCCGTCGAGGAAGGAGATGTTGCCGCCGGGGAACGGCGCGGTGGCGGTCTGCGGGTCCGGTCCGACGGCGGGCGTGAACAGCCGCAGGAACAGTCCCTCCTCGGCGGCGACCATGGTGATGTTGCCCTCGGTGGTGCCGAGCCGGGCCCAGCAGGTGCGGGCGTGGTAGCCCTTGAACTCCGGGTACTGGAAGCCGCTCGCCCCGGTGGCGGTGTTGTTGTACTGCTTGGTCCACACGTCCGGGGTGACCCCGCGCAGCCGGTTCTTCCAGACCCGGTAGGGGCCGTCGCCGAGCCAGGTCACGCTGCGCACCTTCGACTCGGGATAGTCGAGGTTGACGCCGAGGTAGTCGTGGTTGCCGGTGCGGTGGTAGCGGTACTCCATCTGCAGCCAGCCGCTGCTGTCCAACCGCCACCGCACCGAGGTCAGGTCGCCGGTGTAGTTGGCCTGCACGACCCAGCCGCTGCCGTCCTTGAAGTGACTGAGGCCGGTGAAGGTGCCGGTGCCCACCGACAGGGCCGGGCCGTTGGTCAGGGACACCGCCGTGCCGTCGCGGCTGACCGCGGTCAGCCGGCCGTTGGACTTGCCGATGGTGATCCGGAGGGTACCGGCGGCCATGGTGACCCCGGTCGAGTTCTCCGTCGCGGTGACCGACCCCGACCCGGGCACGACGATGCGGCTGCGGTAGTCGGCGGCCTTCTTGATCCGCCACAGCCAGCCGGTGATGACGCGCCCGGTCGGGTCGGTGGCGGTGATCCCGAGGGCGTCGTTCCCCGCCCAGTCCGCCGGCAGCCCGAGGACCAGCGAGCCGGTGCCGCCGGGGGCGACGTCGGGGCCGGTGAAGGTGCGTTCGGCGGTGACGGTGTGCCCGGTGCCCGCCCCGGGGTTCGGGAACTTCACCAGCTGCCAGGTGAAGCGCAGCTGGTTGACGTTGGTGAAGGTGTACCGGTTCTGGATCTTCGTGGTGCCGTCGAACGCGGACGGGAACGTGTTGGCGTAGTAGTCGGGGCTGTTGAGCTGGATCGGTGACCAGATGTCCCGGACGGTGGCGAAGCTCGCCTCCTTCTCCAGGTACGGGCCGAGGATCCCGTCGGGGGCGCGGTTGCCGAACGTGTCGATGGCGCCGCCCCGGTCGTCGCGGGCCACGGACTCGTCGGCGAACGCCCAGATGAACCCGCCGGCGGAGCGCTGGGCGCCGTTCATGACCTTCCAGTAGTCGTTGAGCCCGGCGCCGACGCCGCCGTCGTACAGGCCGTGCAGGAACTCCGTCGGCATGAAGATGGTGTTGCCGGCGGCCTTGTTCGCGGTGCTGGTGTAGGTCTGGTAGTGACTTGTGTCGATCCCGCTGAACGTGGTCCACGGGTGCAGGACCTTGCGCTGCTGCGGGTCGTAGAGGGCGTAGTCGTCGTCCAGGGCGGTGTTCCAGCCGCCCTCGTTGCCGTTGCACCAGAACAGGATCGACGGGTGGTTGACGTCCCGGCGCACCATCGCCGCGACCAGCGGCGCGCCGACGTTCTCGTCGTAGCGCCGCTGCCAGCCGGTGAGCTCGTCCAGGACGTACAGGCCGAGTTCGTCGCACAGGTCGAGGAAGAACGTGTCCGGTGGGTAGTGCGACATCCGGACCGCGTTCATGTTCATGTCCTTCATCAGCCCGATCGCCTGGCGGGCGAGCCGCGGGCTGGACGCCCGGCCGAGGGTCGGCCAGAACGTGTGCCGGTTGACGCCCTTGAGCACGATCCGCTTGCCGTTGACGTAGATCCCGTCGCCGGTGCGGACCTCGATCGTGCGGAACCCGAACCGGGTCGCCGTGCTGTGCAGCGCCGTGCCGGACCCGTTGGCGAGGGTGAGCTCGACCTGGTAGAGGTTCGGCGTCTCCGCGGTCCACAGCGCCGGCTGGGAGGCGGTGGTGCTCACCCGCACCGTGGCCGCGCCGCTGGCGACGCTCGCGGAGAAGGAGCCGCCGACGGCGGTGCCGTCCAGCTTGCGGATCTGTGCGGTGACCCGGCCGGCCGCGGTCACCCCGGCGAGGGCGACGTCGGCGGTGAACGTGCCGTCGGCCTTCGCGTTGACCGCGACCCGGTCGATCCGGGCCGCCGGGAACGCCTGCAACGTCACCGGCCGGAAGAGGCCGCCGAAGTTCCAGAAGTCGCCGCGGCGCTCGGCGTCGTTGATCGAGTTGTTCGAGGACTCCTTGCTGACGGTCACCTCGAGGAGGTTCGACTGGCCGAGCCGCAGCAGCCCGGTGATGTCGTAGCGGAACTGGTAGAAGCCGCCCTGGTGCGTCGGCCCCGCGGAGGTGCCGTTGACCTTCACGGACGCGTCGGTCATCGCGGCCTCGAACACCACGAAGATCCGCCGCCCCGACCAGCTGGCCGGCGGGGTGAACGTGTGCCGGTAGTTGCCCTTCTCCTCCGGCACGAGGGTGCCGCCGTAGTTGTAGCTGCCGAAGCCGTGGAACTCCCAGTTCGACGGGGTCGGGATGGTGCTCCACTCGCCGCTGCGGCGCCCTGCGGTGACCTGGAAGTCCCAGGGGACGGTGTTGTCGGCGTCGGTGCCGGTGAGGTACACGGTCTCGGTCACCGGCCCGGCGAGCGCGGCGCCGGCGGGCTGGGCCCGGACCACGCCGAGCGCGGTCAGGCCGGCCCCGGCGGCGCCGAGCGCCAGCACCTTGCGACGGTTGATGTCCATGGTGGCGCTCCCGTCAGTTGCCGAGGGTGACGTGGAAGAGCTTCTCGTTGCTGTTGTTGGGGATGCTGTCCTTGTCACCGGTGGTGCTGGTGGTCAGCCACAGCCCGCCGTCCGGCGCGGGTTCGACGGTGCGCAGCCGGCCGTAGGTGCCGTTGAAGTACGCCTGCACGTTCGTCAGCGACGTGCCGGAGATGACGGCGCGGTACATGCGGGTGCCGCGTTCGCAGGCGATGTACAGCACGTCCCGCACGATCGCGATGCCGGAGCAGGAGCCGTCCGCGGTCGGGTACGTGCGTTTCGGCGCGATGTATCCGGCGGTGCCGCAGGTGCCGCTGGTGCCCTCGCAGGCGGGCCAGCCGTAGTTGCCGCCCTTGGTGATCAGGTTCGTCTCGTCCATGACGGCGTTGCCGAACTCCTGCTCCCACAGCCGGCCCTGGGAGTCGAACGCGAGCCCCTGCGGGTTGCGGTGCCCGTAGCTCCACACGTAGTTGCCGAACGGGTTGTCGCCCGGCACGCTGCCGTCGGTGTTGAGCCGCAGCACCTTGCCGTTGAGGCTGTTGATGTTCTGGGCGTTGTCGCCGTTCTGCGCGTCACCGGTGCTGGCGTACAGCTTCCCGTCCGGGCCGAACCGCAGCCGGCCACCGTCGTGGAACTTGTTGCGCAGGATGCCCTGCAGCAGGATCTGCTCGCTGCCCGTGTTCAGCGAACCGTTCTCGTACTTGATCCGCACGATCCGGTTGTCGGTCGGCGAGGTGTGCATGATGTACAGCCAGTGGTCGCTGGCGTAGTTGCTGGAGATCGCCAGGCCGAGCAGGCCGCCCTCACCGTCGGTGTTCTGCACGTTGGGCACGGTGCCGATGGTGTTCTTCGCGCCGGTCGAAGGGTTGAGCCGCACGATGTCGTGCGCGTCGCGGCGGGTGTAGAGGATGTTGCCGTCGGGCAGGGTGACCAGGCCCCACGGGATGTCGGTGTCGGTGCCGATCTGGGTGACCGCGCAGACGGAACTGCCGCACGCCGCGCCGGTGGTGACGTTGGCGGTGTTGCTGCGCGGCGACTGGTTGGCCTGCGCGTCGCGGGCGACGACCTGATACGCGTAGGTCCGGTTCGCGGCCAGGGCGCTGTCGATGAACGTGGTCGCCGGGGTCGTGGTCGCGGTGCCGGTGATCGTGCCGACCTTCGCGTTGTCGCGGTAGATGTCGTAGGCGCGGACCTGGATGTTGTCCGTGGCGGCGGTCCAGCGCAGGGTGACCGTCGTGCCGGACGCGGATCCGGTGAGCCCGGTCGGGGCGGTCGGCGGGGTGGTGTCGGCCTGGCACTGCGGCGGCGTGATCTGCACCGTCGTGCTGGCCTGGGACACGTTGCCGGCGGCGTCGCGGGCGTTGACGTACAGGCCCCAGGTGACGCCGGCGACCACGGTCAGGTCGGTGGACAGGGTCGTGACGGACTTCATCAGCTGCCCGTCGTGGAACACGTCGTAGAACGCGACACCCACGTTGTCGGTCGAGGCGTTCCAGGAGAACGTGACCGCGTCACACACCAGGTTGCTGACCCGCGGGTTGCCGGGCACGGTCGGCGGCTGCGTGTCACCCGCGGTGGTCGTCCACTTCTGGTTGCTCTGCCCGTTGCAGGTCCACAGCGCGACCGGGGTGCTGTTGGCGGTGGCGGCACCGGTCACGTCCAGGCACAGGCCCGACTGGACGCTCGTGATGGTGCCGTCGGTGTTGATCCGCCACTTCTGGTTCTGCCCGCCGTTGCAGGTGTAGATCTGCGCCGTCGCGGGTGCGGTCGTGTCGTTGCCGGCGACGTCCAGGCACTTCGGCGCGTCGTACACGCGCAGCTCACCGGCGGTGGTGAAGGTCCATGCCTGGTTCGCCTGGCCGTTGCAGTCGTAGATGTTGACGAGGGCCTTGTCCGTCTGGGACTGGCCGACCACGTCGAGGCAGCGGCCCGACGCGACGCTCTTGATGGGTGTTCCGACGGCGGCGTCGGCCGGTACATTCACCGCCACCAGCACCACGGTCACCGTGGCGAGCATGGCGGCGGCGGCGAGGGCCAGCCTTCGTGGTTTGGTCGATGCTGGGCGCATCAGTCCTCCAGGTCTGGAAGCCGGATCAGGTTAGCGGACCGATCCGGCGTGGGTGTTCGGTCAGCGGACGTCGCGCCACGCCGCACCGTCGGGGAACGTGTAGCGGCGCAGGGATTCCGGTTGCAGGGTCACGCTGTAGCCCGGTTTCGTCGGCAGCCGGTAGCGGCCGGCGACGACGGTGACCGGGTCGGTGAAGTGTTCGTGCAGGTGGTCGACGTATTCGACCATCCGGCCGTCGAGGGAACCGGACACCCGCAGGTAGTCGAAGATCGACAGGTGCTGGACGTATTCGCAGAGGCCGACGCCGCCGGCGTGCGGGCAGACCGGCACGCCGAACTTGGCGGCCATCAGCAGCACGGCGAGGACCTCGTTGACGCCGGCGACCCGGCACGCGTCGACCTGGCAGACGCCGATGGCACCGGCCTGCAGCAGCTGTTTGAACATGACCCGGTTGGCGGCGACCTCACCGGTGGCGACCGGGATCGGCGCGACCGCCCGGGCGATCCGGGCGTGGCCGAGGACGTCGTCGGCGTGCGTCGGCTCCTCGATCCACGCCGGGCGGACCGCCGACAGCGCGGCCATGTTGGTGATCGCCTCGTCGACGTCCCAGACCTGGTTGGCGTCCATCATCAGCAGCGCGTCGGGGCCGATCTCGGCGCGGATCAGCCGGGCCCGGCGCACGTCGTCCTCGATGCGGCCGCCGACCTTCATCTTCATCGCGGTCCACCCGTCGGCGACGGCCTTGCGGGTCAGCTCCCGGACCTTGTCGTCGGAGTAGCCGAGCCACCCCACCGACGTGGTGTACGCGGGGAAACCCTCGGCCGTGAGCCGCTCGAGCCGCTCGGCGGACCCGGTCGCCCCCTTGTCCAGCAGGTCGCGGGCCTCGTCGGGGGTCAGCGCGTCGCTGATGTGGCGGAAGTCGATCGCGGCGACCAGGTCCTCGGTCGGTAGCGTCGCCAGCAGCTCCCACATCGGCAGCCCGGCGAGCTTCGCCCGCAGGTCCCACACGGCGTTGACGATCGCCCCGGCCGCCATGTGGATGACGCCCTTCTCCGGGCCGAGCCACCGCAACTGCACGTCGGCGGTGAGCGAGCGCAGGAACTGCACCGGCGCGGCGAAGATCTCCTCGACCGAACGCCCGACGACGTGGTGGCGCAGTGCCGTGACGGCGAGGCAGGTGATCTCGTTGCCGCGGCCGTTGGTGAAGGTCAGCCCGGTGCCGGTCAGCCCGGCGTCGGTGCGCAGCTCGACGTACGTCGCCGAGTAGTCCCCCTTGTTGATGGCGTCGGATCCGTCACCCTGGGCGGCGGTCGGGAAGCGGACGTCGTGGACGGCGAGCTCGATGATGGTGGCCAATGGGGGTGCTCCCCGTTCATCTGGGTGGCGGCGGCAGATGGGAGCGGAGCGGCACGTCAGCGCGCTGGCGGTGCCGTTCCGGTGGAGCTGCGGATGACCAGTTGCGAGGTGACGGTGCGGCGCGCGGCGCCGCTCGGGTCGGCGTCCTGCAGCAGCTGCAGCAGCAGGTCGACACCGACCCGGCCGAGCTGCTCCTTGGGCTGCGCGAGGGTGGTCAGGGACGGGCTGACCATCTCGGAGAACATGATGTCGTCGACACCGATCACGCTGATGTCGCCCGGGACGGAGACGTTCTTCGCCCGGAACCGGTTGAGCAGCCCCAGCGCGATCAGGTCGTTGTAGGCGATCACCGCGGTCACGCCCGCGGACAGCACCAGGTCCGCGGCGGCGACGCCACCGGCGAACGTCGGTGCCACCGCGCCGACCTCGACGAGATCGAGGCCGGCCGGCGTGGTGGCGGCCCGCAGGCCCCGCAGCCGCTCCCGGTTGGACCAGGACGTGCGCGGCCCGGCGACGTAGCCGACCCGGTGGTGCCCGAGCGCCTGCAGGTGGGCGACGGCCTGGCGGATGCCGTCGGCGTTGTCGATGGTGACCGCGGGGACCTTGCTGACCCTGCGGTTGAGCAGGACGGTGAGCGTGTCGCCGGTGACGCCGCGCAGGTCGGTCTCGCTCATCCGCGACGAGCACAGCACGATGCCGTCGACCTGCTTGCACAGGGCCCGGATCAGCCCGACCTCGACGGTCGGGTCCTCCCCCGTGTCGGCGAGCAGGACCGAGTAGTCGGACTCCCGCGCCCTGCCCTGGACGCCCTTGACGACCTCGGGGAAGAACGGGTTGCTCAGGTCGGTGACGATCAGCCCGATGTTGCCGGTCCGGCCGGTGATGAGCCCCCGGGCGGCCCGGTTGGGCCGGTAGCCGAGCTCCGCGGCGATCTGCTGGACCCGCAGGCGGGTCTCGGCATTGACGAGGTCCGGCACGGACAGGGACCGGCTCACCGTTGATGGTGAGACCCCCGCCGCCCGGGCGACGTCATAGATCGTCGCGACCATCGACCGCCTCCTGTTTCTAGCTCCGTCGGCTTCGCCAGCGGTTCCGTGGGGGGTTCCCACCCCACACCCCCCACGCTCGCTTCGCTCCCGTTCGCGCTCTCGTCTGTCATCGTTGTCATGGGAGTCTGCAATCCTTTGCAGGAGGTTGTCAAGCAAAAGCGGTCATCGATTCCCCAAAATCCCACACGCATCGACAGCTTCTGGCGCAGCCCTGTCACAACCGATCGACCGGCTGTATCGCCGGTTGTATCGCCAGCGGTAGCACGCGGTCACCTATCTGGCCGTGGCGGGCGGTGACTCAATCGATGTACACCGACATCTGGAGGCATCGCATGCACGTGGCAACACTCCGACGGCGAGCACTGCTGGCGGGCACCGGGCTCCTCGCCCTGGTGGCCGCCGTCCTGCCGCCCGCCGCCGCCCAGGCCGCACCCGCGTCGTTCACCCCGACGGCGACGTACAACGGCGGCGGCAACCGCTACACGGGCGCCACCGTCACCTCGCCCGAGGGCGTCTACCGGGTCGCGACGAACCTGTGGAACCCGGCGGTCAGCGGCGGGTTCACGATGAACTACGACACGGCGCAGTCCGGGTTCTCGGTCACCAACTACACCGCCAACTCCTACTTCGGCTCCGACGCCAACACCGGACCGGCGTGCACGAACGGCGCGGACTCCTTCGACCCGAACTGCGACTGGGCCGGCGCCGGAGACCCGTGGATCAACCCGAACAGCGGCGTCCGGGACCAGTACGCGACGACCGGTGGCACGGCGCCGTTCGTGGCGCAGCAGCCGCCCGCGGACGGGGTCAACCACACGACCGGCACCGCGAACGAGTTCAGCCACCAGATCCACGCGCCGGCGGCCTACCCGAGCATCATCGCCGGCTGCCACTGGGGTGAGTGCGCGCCGACGGCCACGACACCGCCGGGTGCGCCGTTCCCGAAGCAGGCCGCCGGGGTCGCCCGGATGGACTCGGTGTGGAACATCAGCACCCCGGCCACGGCCGGGACGAACGAGGCGTGGGACGCGTCCTACGACATCTGGTTCGACTCGAACTGCCGGCCGCAGCCGACCGGCTGCGCGAACCAGGGCAGCACCCTGCCGACGAACCCGGCGGCGCTCAACAACCCCGGGCAGAACGACGGCGCCGAGATCATGATCTGGGTCAACAACCAGGGCTACAACAACGCCAACGCGGCCGACGCGCAGAACCCGGCCAGCTACGCGGCGCACGCCGGGAAGATCCAGCCGGCCGGTCAGCCGCTGCTGGTCAACGTGTCCATCCCCGGCATCCGTACCATCGTCAACGGCGTGTCGACGGCGACCACCTTCGACGTGTGGGGCGGCCGGGTGCGCAGCTTCGACAACGGCGTGCGGTGGAACGTCATCTCGTTCGTCGCCCGCACGAAGGGCACCGGGCTCGTCGGTGACCCGGCGGTGCCGCAGTCGGTCGCGGCCAACGGCGGCTTCGACAGCCACATCTTCACCAAGTACGCCGCCAGCCTCGACGACATGGGCATCTACTGCGCCACCGATCCCGGCTCACCCATCACCCCGGAGCAGACCACCTGCCTGGAGATGCGCTGGTGGCTGACGTCGGTGCAGGCGGGCTTCGAGATCTGGAACCTGCCGCAGGCCTCGACGATCGCCACGACGAAGTTCAGCGTGAACCCGGTCGCGGTCAGCGGCGGGATCAACACCGGCGGCCGGGCGACCGCCGACGGCACGCCGCTGGTGCACTGGGACGACGTGTTCGTCATCAACGCCACCGGCTGCACCCCGTCGACGAGCGCCACCTGGAAGATCGTCGGACGCAACTACGCGACGACCCCGCCGACGGAAGGGTTCACGCTCAGCGGCAACCTCACCGACACCGGGTCCGGCACCTACACCGCGACCGGCGTCGGGCCGCTGCGAAATCCGAACGCCGGCTACGTCCTGCACGACGAGGCGCAGGTGATCATCGCGATCACGTGCGGCGGGCAGACGTTCACCAGCACCGGCAACCTGTTCATCGACCCGAGCGGGCGGGTGTTCAACACCGCGGGCGCGGCGGTGAGCGGGGCGACGGTGACGCTGTACCGTTCGGCCACGCAGAACGGCACGTACACGGTGGTGCCCAACGGCAGCACGACGATCATGTCGCCGCGCAACCGGGTGAACCCGTCGATCACCAACGGGTACGGCTTCTACCGCTGGGACGTATCACCGGGCTGGTACAAGGTCCGCGTGGCGAAGGCCGGCTGCACCCAGCCGGGCACGACCCAGCCGTACGTCGACTCCGCCGTCAAGCAGGTCGCGGTGAACCTGCCGCCGGTGACGAACCTGGACCTGGTGCTGTCGTGCGGTGAGACGCCGTCGCTGCCGACGACCGTGGTGGTGCGCGCGCCCGGGGTACGGCCGATCAGCCAGGGTGGCTACTGCGCCGACGTGTACGTCACCAACAACACCGGCACCGCGAAGGAGTGGTTCACGACCTTCGCGATCCCGGCCGGGCAGCACGTCAGCCAGACCTGGAACATGGTGCTGACCCAGCAGGGCGCGACGGCGACGAACGTGCACGCCGACCCCGTGAACCCGTGGAACAAGATCCTGCAGCCGGGTCAGACGACGAGCAACGTCGGGTTCTGCACCGGACCGTAAGGAGTAATGACTGGCGGGTGTCGGCGTTGGGAGGCCGGCACCCGCCCTTTCACGTCCCGCCCTCGGCGGCGTACGCCATCGCCTCGGTCAGGCTCATCCTCGCGCCCTGCGCCCAGGCCCGGGTCATCGCCTCGTGGTCGAGGTCGCGGTGCACGACGGCGAGGTCGCGGTCGTGGATGGCCCGCTCCACCGGGTTCATGAGCACGGTGCTGGACTCGGCGAGCAGCGCGAGGGCGCCGAACAACCGGGCCGCCCGCGCCGCCTGCCGTTGCACCACGGCGAGGCTGGCCAGGCCGGCCAGGGATCGCACGATGCCGGCCCGGTCCGCGCCGGCCTGGTTGAGCTCCAGGCTGCGGCGGAAGCAGTCGCGGGCCCGGGCGGTGTCGCCGGCGGCGAGCGCGGCGTGGCCGAGGTGCTCGAAGGAGGTCGCGATCCCCCACGTGTTGGCGAGTTCGTCGAACAGGCCGAGGGCCTCGCCGAAGCGCTCCGCGGCCCGGACGTGCCCGCCCTGGGCCAGGTCGGCGAGGCCCAGGTGGGACAGGGTGATGGCGCAGCCCCAGGCGTGCCCGAGCCGCCGGAACAGGGCGCGGCTCGCGTCGAACAGCGCCTCGGCGCCGGCCGGGTCGGGCAGGCCGAGGCGGCTCTGGCCGAGGTGGTCCAGGGTCCAAGCGATGCCCTCGGTGTCGTCGAGGCCGCGGAACAGCAGCAGGCTCTCCTCGAACAGCGCGAGGGCTTCGGCGCTGCGGCCGGATGCCTGCAGCATCGCGCCGACGCCGTGCAGCGCCTCGGCGATGCCGCGCGGGTCGCCGAGCCTGCGGAACAGCGCCAGGCTCTCGTCGAAGCACGCCTTCGCCCACAGGTGGTCGTTGCGATCCACGGCGATCCAGCCGGCGCCGTTGAGCACGTTGGCGCGCACGGCCGGGTCGTGCTCGCCGGACAGGTGCATGACGAGGGTAACCCAGCGGCTGGCCTCCGTGTGGTGCGAGCGGATGTGCCAGAACTTCCACAGCGCGGCGACCAGGCGCAGCCCGGCGTCGGCGTCGTCGCGCTGGATGTGCCACTCGAGGGCGCCACGCAGGTTGTTGTGCTCGATGCCGAGCCGGTCCAGGTCGGTCTCCTGCTCGGCGAGGGCCAGGTAGTAGCGGGCGTGCCGGGCCCGGACCTGGTCCCGTTCGCCGGATGCGGCGAGCCGCTCCAGGGCGTATTCGCGGATCATCTCGAGGAAGTCGGCGTAGCGTTCGCCGTCGGCGCGGACCTCCTGCCGGAGCAGGTTCTTGTCCACGAGTCCGGTGACGCCGTCGAGGACCGCGGCCGCGTCGAGGTCCAGCACCGCCTCCGCGGCCGGCAGGCAGAACCCGCCGGTGAACACGGCGAGCCGGGCGAACAGCAGCTGCTCCGCGGGCTCGAGCAGGTTGTAGCTCCAGTCGATGGTGCGGCGCAGCGTCTGCTGGCGCTCGGGCAGGTCCCGCGGTCCGTCGGTGAGCAGCGCCAGGCGGTGGTTGAGCCGGGCCAGGATCGCGGCCGTGGACAGCAGCGCGACCCGGGCGGCGACGAGCTCGATCGCCAGGGGGAGGCCGTCGACGCCGCCGCAGATCGCGGCGACGTCGCCGGCGTTGGCGTCGGTCAGCGCGAACGCCGGGTCGACCGCGCCGGCGCGTTCGACGAACAGTTCGACGGCGGCGGACCGCGCGACGGCGGCGGCGGTCGCGGCGGTGCGGGCGCTGGGCAGGGCGAGCGGCGGGACCGGGATGAGCCGCTCACCGCGGATGTGCAGCGGCGCCCGGCTGGTGGCGAGGATCCGCAGCTCGGGGCAGGCGGTGAGCAGCTCCGCGAACAGCCGGGCCGCGCCGAGCAGGTGCTCGCAGTCGTCGAGCAGCAGCAGGAGCCGGCGGTCGCGGAGGTGGTCGACGAGCACGTCGACGAGTGGAGTGCCGGCGACCTCCCGCACGCCGAGCGCCGTGGCGAGCGTGGGCACGACCAGGGCCTCGTCGCCGACGGGGGCGAACGCGACGAAGCAGACGCCGTCGGGGAACACCGCCCGCAGGTCGCCGGCCACCTCGACGCTGAGCCGGCTCTTGCCGATCCCGGGCGGACCGACCAGGGTGACGATGCGGATGCTGCGTTGCAGGACGGTGCCGCGGACCAGCTCGACCTCGGCGTCCCGGCCGATCAGCCGGGTCAGCGGCGCCGGCAGGTTCGACCGGGTGGCGGGCATGGCATGGCGGCCGAGCCCGACGAACGCGCCCTGCTGCTCCGGGTCGATGCGCAGGCAGTGGGCGAGGCGTTCGGCAAGCTCGCGGGAGGGGCGGCGCTCGTCGGTCTCGACCTTGCGGATCGTGACCACCGAGTAGCCGACCTGGTTGGCCAGGTCCCGCTGCGTCATGTCGAGTGCGCGCCGCCGGTGCTTGATGACCTGCCCGAACGTGGCGACGACGGCCACCTCCCCCGCACCACGTGGTGCGTAACACGTATGGAACCCCGTGGAAACGCTTCCAAGGTGCCCGGTGGGCCCTGCGGCGTCATGAGTGGACGGTGCTCAGTTTTCCGCGGTGGGCATACTCAGGGCGGCCGCGAGGCCCTCGCGGCCATGGACGCCGAGCTTGAGATATACACGGGCGAGGTGGTTCTCCACGGTACGGCCGGAGACGGTGAGCCGCTCGGCGATGTCCCGGTTGCTCAGCCCCCGGGCGGCGAGCAGCGCGACCTCGCGTTCCCGCCGGGTGAGCCGGTCCCCGGTGCCGGCCCGGGCCAGCAGCGGCGTGTGCAGCCCCGGGCACCGCGCGGCGAGCGCGGCGGCGGCCGCGGCGACGCGGGCCGGGTCGCGGGTCGCCCCGCCGGCCGCGACGGCGGCGGCAGCCATCGCGTCGGCGGCGTACACGGTGAATCCGAGGCGCAGGAACCGCTCCGCGGCCGCCTCCGGGTCCCCGCCTCCGACGAACGCCTGGATGGCCGCGCCCAGCGGCCATCCGTCCGGCACCGTCACCCCGGCCAGCACGGCGGCGGCCAGGTCGGGACGGCCGAGCCGGGCGAGGTCGTTGCAGATCACGACGACGGGCATGACGGCGCCGCGCCCGGCCCAGTGCCGGGCCCGCTCCGCGAGGGTCACGCACGCCCCGTGCGGGTCGCCGGTGTGCGCGGTGTGCCAGGCGACGGCCCGGTCGATCTCGTAGTGGTACATCCGGACCTGGCGCAGCTCGGGCCGGGTCGAGGCGAGTTCGGCGCGCAGCACCGCGGCCCGGGCGCTGTCGCCCTGGTGCACGGCGACGAGCAACCCGATCGCGAGCACCCAGCCGAGCCCGATCGGCGAGTTGACCTGCCGGAAGTAGGCGGCGGCCTCGACCGCGTGCCGGCGGGCCCGGTCCAGGTCACCGGCGGGCAGTTCGAGGGACGCGAGCCCGGCGGTGATCCAGGCGAGCCCGTGCGCGTCGCCGGTGGCGGCCGCGGCCCGCAACGCCGCGCCGCCGAAGTCGCGGGCCTCGGCGGGGTGGCCGGCGTCGGTGATGACCCGCACGCACAACCCGGCCAGGCCCGGCAGGACGCCGCTGTCGCGGTGCTCCCGGTCGGCCTCGGCGATCAGTTGGTACGCCCGGCGGGACAGCCGCATCGCCTCCGGGAACCGCCCCGCCATCATGAACGCCATGCCTCCGGCCGCGGCGGCCCGCAGCTCGTCGGGTCTGCCGTCCTCGACGAGCGGCTCCAGCAGCGCGAGGGCCTCGGTCGGCGCCCCGGACGCGGCCAGCAGCATGCCGCGCTGCGCGGCCAGCTCCGCCCGCCAGACCGGACCGTCGACGCCGGCCCCGGCGACCTCCAGGACCTCGAGGGCCTCGTCGAGGCGGCCGGCACCCCAGCCGAGGTAGAACGCGCGGGTCAGGGCGACCCCGGCCCGGCCCTCGTCGGAGTCGACGGTCGCGGCGAGCCGGTCGAGGGTCCGGTACCCGTCGGCGAACCGGCCGTCGTCGAACTGGGCCGCGCACACCAGCAGCCCCGCCTCGACGGCGCCGGTCGCCTGCCAGGCGTGCCGGGCGAGACGTTCCCGCAGCCCGGCGCCGGCCCGCAGCAGCGTCGCCCGGCGCGCCGCCTCCGTCATCCACGCCGGGTCGAACCCGCCACCGCCGGTGAGCCGCCACACCGCCCAGCGCAGCAGGTCGTCGGCGCGCCGGGCACCGGTCCGCTCGTACAGGTCGGCGAGGGTCCGGCTGTATCGCAACCGCGCGGACGCGGGCAGGGTGGCGCGCAGGATCTCCCCGTACAGCGGATGCGCCAGCCCCGCCGGTAACCGGTGCCCGTCGCGGCGGACCACGATCAGCCCGCGCCGCTCCAGGGACTCGACCGCCTCCGGGTCGCACAGCTCGTGCAGCCAGCTCAGGCCGAGCTGCCCGGCGAGGGCAAGCAGCTCCAGGGCCCGCCGCTCCGCCGGGGTGGTGCTGCGCAGCCGCGCGTCGAGCAGGTCCGTGAGCCGCTGCGACGCCGTCTGCGCCGGCCGCAGGTGCCACAGCCCGTCGACGACGGCGAGCGCGCCGGTCTCCAGCGCGTCGCCGAGCAGCTCCCGCACGTAGAGCGGGTTGCCGGCGGAGACCCGCTGGATGAACGCGACAGTGATGCTGGAGACCGGCCCGTCCAGCACCGCGGCGAGCAGCGCGCTGATCGCCGCCGGCCCGAGCGGTTCCAGGTCGACCCTGGTCAGCCGGCCGGTCCTGACGAAGTCCGGGGCGGGTTGCCCGGAGCGCAGGGTGGCGATGACGTCGAGCAGCCCACCGGCGACGATCTGGTGGACGACCAGCGCCGACAGCGGGTCGAGCAGGTCGATGTCGTCGACGAGCAGGACCGCTCGGACGTCGGGGTCCGACTCGGCGGTCAGGGCCCGCACCACGGCCGCCACCGCACCACCGGCGTCGTCGACGGCCCGCGTCCGCGACGAGCTCCAACGCGCGAAGGCACCCAGCGGCACGTCCCGGCCCGCCTCGGAGGCATGCACCCGCAGCACCCGGCCGCCGCCCCGCGCGGTGACGACCTCGTCGGCGAGGCGGCTCTTGCCGATCCCCGCCGGTCCGATGACGAGGGCCCCACCGGCCTCGACCGCACCGATCGCGCCTCTCACCGCGGCCCGCTCCACGTCGCGGGCCACGAACGGCCACCGCCGCTGCGGCTGGTGCGTCTCGACCGGCATGCTCCTCCGAACGTCCCAAGACGACTACACCACGCCGCCGCAACCATCGAGCCGTTTCTCCGCGTCGATCCGGCGCGGCCCGGCACTATCATGGCGGGGTCGGATTCCCGGGCGGGCGGAGGTTTGCGGTGCCTCGTATCGTCGGAGTCCACGGCGTGGGCAACTACGATCCGGACCTCACCGCCGACCAGGCCGCCGAGGACCTCGCGTGGATCTGGACCGACGCGCTGCGCCGGCAGTTGCCCGCCGACGCGGTCGACCTGCGGGTCGCCTACTACGCGCCGCACCTGCGCGGCGAGACCGGGCAGAGCCTGGCCTGGGACCTGCCGCTGCCGCCGGAGCTCGCCGCGGCGGTCCAGCGGTGGGCGGAGGCGCTCGGCGCGCCCGCCGAGGTCGCGCAGGGGTACCTGACCCAGCCGGCGCGACAGTTCGCGGAGTGGGTCGCCGCCCGGTTCGGCCTCGACGCGCGGCTGATGCGGTGGTTCGTCGCGACGTTCCTCACCGAGGTCGACGCCTACCTGCGCGACGAGGACGGCGCCGCCCGGCACGCCGCCCGCGACACCGTGATCCAGGCCGTCGCCACGCACCGCCCGCAGGTCGTCGTCGCGCACTCGCTCGGCTCGGTCGTGGCGTATGAGGCGCTGCACGCGCCCCGCGACTTCACGATCGACCTGTTCCTCACCGTCGGCTCGCCCCTGGCCATGCCCGACGTGGTCCTGCACCGGCTCGCGGCGCACACCGGCACCGTGCCGCGCCGGCCGCCGCGGGTCCGCCGGTGGGTGAACGTCGCCGACGTGGGCGACGTCGTCGCGGTGCCGTCGTCCCTGGCCGGGTCGTTCGCGGTGGACGCCGACCTGCGCGAGACCGTCGGCCTGTTCGACTTCCACCGGGTCGTGAAGTATCTCAACAGCGGCGTCGTGGCAGGGGCCATTGCCTCCGTCGGGTGACCTGCGGGCCTTGAGCATCGGCATCAGCCGGTTCGGCCGCAGGCGGGAACGGGGACAGGAGGCAGCCGCCGCCCGGTGGGACCCCCTGGACTTCGCCACCGACCGGGTCCAGGCGATGACAGCGGTCCTGGCCCGGTTCGGGTACCGGTGCGAAACGCCGCCGGACCTCGCGGCGCTCACCGCGGAACGCCTCGCCGACGGCATCTGGACCGCGGCGGCCAACCTCGGCCCCGACGGCGTCCTCGTCGTCCACCTGCTCACCCACGGACACGTGTCGGAGACCGGCGCCCTGTACGCGGTCGGCGCCGACGGCCAGCACCACTCCCTGAGCGACGTCGGGCACTGGCTGCGCAGGATCGTGGACACCCCGGGATCGCCCCGCACGCTGTTCCTGCTGGACCTGTGCCACGCCGGCGCCGCCACCCGGATGAGCTGGCAGATGTCCGTGGCCGGCGGCGACAGCCGGGC
Source organism: Dactylosporangium siamense (assembly GCF_016862795.1). Taxonomy (GTDB): domain Bacteria; phylum Actinomycetota; class Actinomycetes; order Mycobacteriales; family Micromonosporaceae; genus Dactylosporangium; species Dactylosporangium siamense. The sequence goes on from NZ_BONQ01000090.1 coordinate 32,982, forward strand.
CTGGGTGATCGCGGCGTGCGCCCCGACCCGCGGCGCCTTCAGCGGCCGCTTCAGCGAGGCCGTCGTCAACGTGTTGCGGGCGTTCGCCGACAGCCGCATCGACATCGACCCGATGCTGCCCTTCATCCCGCTGGCCACGGTCGCCCGCGAGATCCGCCGCGAGGTGCAACGGCTGACCGACGAGCGCGGCGCATACGCGCAGGAGGTCACCGCCACCGTTGTCGACATCTCCGCCGAACCCACGGAGCTGCCGTTCTTCCGCAACCCGCGGCACTACACGGACCCGCGCGTCCAGGCCCGCCCGCGGGTCGACACGGCGCTCGCGCCGTTCCTCGACGACCTCGACGACACCCTGGATCCGGCGCACTTCGTGGAACGCGCCGCCGGCCACGAGGGCCGGCTCGACCTCGGCTGCTTCCAGGGCCGCCGCCGGGAGCTGCGGTTGCTGTCCGCCTGGTTCGACGGCCACGACGACGTGCGGACCCGCGTCATCACCGGCAGCCCCGGCGTCGGCAAGTCGGCGCTGCTCGGCGTGCTCGTGTGCGCGGCCCACCCGGTGCTGCGGCGCCCGACGCAGCCGATCTGGGAGCACGTCGACAAGTACCCCGCACCCAACCCGCGGCTCGTCGCCGTGCACGCCCGCCAACGGTCCCTGCCCGACCTGGTCCGCTCGCTCGCCCGGCAGCTGTCGCTGACCGTCGGCGACGATCACGCCACCGACGACCTGCTCGCCGGGATCGCCGGCAGCCCGGAGCCGCCCGTCGTCGTCCTCGACGCCCTGGACGAGGCCGTCGACCAGGTGCAGGTGATGTCGCGGCTGCTGCTGCCGCTGGCCCGGCTCGATCGGCCGGACGGCCGCCCGGCGTGCCGGCTGCTGGTGGCGACCCGGCGGTGGGAGCGGTTCGGGCCGCTGCTCGCGCTCGCCTCCCCCGGGCTCGTCGACCTCGACGACGTGCCGACGGAGACCGTCCGCTACGACGTGGAGAGCTACGTCAGCGACCTGCTGCGCCGGCACAAGCCGTACGACACGGTCGACTACAGCGGCGCCCGGCAGACGTTCGCCGCGGCGGTCGCGACCGCGCTCACGTCGCCCGACGAGCGGTCCCGGCGCAGGGAATGGGGCGAGTTCCTCGTCGCCGGCCTGTACGCCCATCACCTCGTGACCGGCTACGCGCCCATCCGGGAGGCGGTGGATGCGGCGGAGCTGGGCTGGCGGGTACCCATGACGCTGCCGGACCTGCTGGAGCTCGACCTGACCGTGCGCGCCGGGGTGCGGTGGCTGCGGCCCGTGCTCGCCGCGGTCGCGCACGCTCGGGGCGACGGCATGCCGGCCAGGACCATCGGACACGCCGCCAGGGCGTTCCTCGGGGTGTCGAACCCCGAGGAGGCGCCCCCCGAGGAGATCGCGGCGGCGCTGCGCACCGCCCGCTTCTACCTGCGGCGGGTCACCGATGTGGACGGCACGACGCTGTACCGGCTGTTCCATCAGAGCCTCGCGGATCATCTGCGGTCGCATCCGGTGCAGCGGACCGAGACCGGGGCCGCCGATCCGCAGCTGCTGCTGGCCGCGCTGCTCGCGCCGTTGAGCGGGACCGACGGGCACCGGTGGGACATCGCGGAGCCGTACCTGTTGCGGCACGCGGTCCAGCACGCGGTGGACGCCGGTCAGGACACGTTGCTGCTCGACGAGGTCGAGTTCCTGGTCCACGCCGACCCCGCGGCCGTGGCGCCGCTGCTGGCCGGGCATCCGTGGTTGACCGCCGACGACCTGCTCGAGGCCGCGGCCGCCGGGCCGACGCCGTTGCAGCGGCGGCAGCTGCTGGCGCTGTGCGCGGTGCGCCACGGCGCCCACGACGCCGCCTGGCGTCTGGCGAACCCGCCCGGGCAGGCGCCCGCGCCGTGGCAGCCGGTCTGGTCGTTCGGCAGTGCCGCCACGGCGCTGGCGTGCGCGGAAGGGGCGGACGTGATCGCCGTGGGCGACCGGGCGGGCAACGTGCACCTGCTCGACCGCGACCGGGGCACACCGCTCGCGCCGGTCCACCTCGAGGCATCCCCGGTCGTCGCGCTGGCGTTCGGATACCACACCGGCCGGCTGGTCCTCCTCGCCTGCGCCGGCAGCTCGATGTGGCTGCTCGACGGCACGACGGGCGCCGTGCTGCACACCACTGTCACCGGCCCCTTCCCGTTCGGGAGCGTAAGCCTCACCTCGGTTGCCGGGCGCCTGTTCGCGGTCCTTGCCGGCCCTCTGGGCATTGTCGAACTCCTCGACGTCTTCTCCGGCGAGGACTCACTGCTGCGCACCGACCTGCCGCTCTTCCCGGCGGTGGCGCCCCTCGGCGATCGGTTCGAGCAGGTGTCCCTCGGCGGCGACGACAACCCGCTGTGCTTCACCGTCGGCGACCGGCTGCTGGCCGCGACCGCCGAGGACAGCGCCGTGGTCGTCTGGGACGTCGAGGAGCAGCGGCGGATCGACGTCGTGCCGGTGACCGGGCGGGTCGGCGCGCTCGCCGTCACCGACTGGGGCGACATCGCCGTGCTGGCAGCGGGGCAGGTCCTCCTGCTGGCCCACCGCAGTCAGGACGACGAGCCCGATCCCGTCGCCGAGCCCGTGGTGCCGCCGGAGCCGCCGGTGCCGCCGGAGGAGCCAGCCGTCGGCCGGGCCAGGGTGCCCGACCCACCGCCAGCCGAGGAACCGGCGCCCGACGAGGATCAGCCCAGGTCCGCGGCGCCGCACGACGGGTTCCAGGACATCATGGACGAGTTCTTCGGTGCCGCCGCCAGCCGCGGGCCGCGCCCGCGGACCCGGCCGGGCGCCGACGCGATCCTCCGCCTCGATCTCGACCTGCAGGAGACCGCGTTCGGCGTCGAGGCACCGATCACAGTCGACACCGCGGTCGTATGCGCCACCTGCACCGGCAACGGCACCGCACCCGGCACCCACCCGGTGACCTGCGACGTCTGTGACGGCCGAGGCGAGATCCAATCGGTGCAACGCACGTTCCTCGGCCAGGTCAACAACTCCCGGCCGTGCTCGGCGTGCCAGGGTTTCGGCATCGTCATCCCGCATCCGTGCAAGCTGTGTGCCGGGGACGGCCGGCTCCGCACCCGCCGCTCGCTGACCGTGAAGATCCCGGCCGGGGTCGAGGACGGCATGCGCGTCCGGCTCGCCCGGCAGGGCGAGGTCGGTCCCGGCGGCGGTCCTGCCGGCGACCTGTACGTCGAGATCCACGAGCGCCCGCACGACGTGTACTCCCGCAAGGGCGACGATCTGCACTGCCGGATCACCGTCCCGATGACGGTGGCGGCCCTCGGCACCCGGTTCACGATCAAGACCCTCGACGGCGAGGAAACCGTCGATGTCGAGCGCGGTACCCAGCCGGGATCAACGTTGCGCATCGCCGGCAAGGGCGTGCCGCACCTGCGCGAGCGCGGCCGGGGTGACCTGTTCGTCCACCTCGACATCCGGACACCGGCCAATCTCAGCACCGCCGAGCGCCGGACGCTCACGCAGTTCGTGGGCGTCCGGGCGGAGCAGGCCACCATCGTGCCGTCCTCCTACAGCGAGCACGAACAGGACGTCCACCTGCAGGCGGCGGTGCCGATGGCCCTGGCCGCGCTCGGCACGAGCGTCGAGGTGCGGACGCCGACCAAGGGCGACGTGCAGGTCAGCATCTCCGCGGGCACGCAGCCGAACGCCAAGACCCGCCTCCGCGGCCACGGCAGCCTCGGCGCCACCGGAAAGGCCGGTGACGTCATGGTCCAGTTCGACGTGCAGGTGCCCACCGACCTGAGCCTCGAGGCGGAGCGGGTGCTGCGGCGGTTCGCGGAGCTGCGCAACGAGACCACCGTGCCAGGGTCGGAGCCATCAGGCTTCTTCAGTCGCGTCCGGGACGCGTTCAACGGCAGGTGAGGACAGGGCCGCGCCGACCGCGACCTGTTGCATCGCCAGGACACACGCCTCGGCGACGGCCGGGGCCAGGTGGTGGGTGTCGAAGACGATGCGGACCTGGACCGCGTCCACGGCGTCCTCCACGTTGACCATCAGCGGCTCGTGCGGGCTGTCGCGGGCCACCGGCCAGTCGAGCCGGGTCCGCGCCAGGGCCTCCATCATCAGCTCCGGGGTGGCCCCGTCGCCCAGGTCGAGGCGGTCGCCGGTGCGGCGGTCGTTGAACAGCACCGACAGGTCGATCGGTTCACCGCGTTCGCGTTCGACGTCCGCGACGACCTCGGCCAGGCGCAGCGGGTCGAAGCTGGCGTACTTGTACGTCGACATGACCGCCCGGCGCACCCGGTCCAGGACCTCCGGGAACGGTGCGCCGGCAACGTCGACGACGCACAGACCGGCCTGGTTCACGGGGCTGACCACGTCGGCGAGGCCCGGCCAGAACCGGTTGCCGACGATCGGCCGGATCACCACCGGCTCGACGCCGAACACCCGGGCGGCGGCCACCGCGAACACCGCGAGCAGCGCCGCCGCCGGGTCGACGCCGTGGCGCTCCACGATGATCCGCAGCGCCAGGTGCATCGCCGGGGAGTGCAGGAGGCCTTCGCGGTAGCGCGGTTCGCACGGGTCGGTGGAGGCCGGCACGGTACGGGCGGGCACGGTGCGCAGCTGCCGCCGCCAGTAGCGCAGCGCAGCCTCGTTCTGGCGTTGCCCCGCGGGGGAACGCTGGCGGCGCGCCTGTTCCAGTGGTTGCAGGCCGGCGACGGGCGCGGACTCGCGGCGGGTGACCTCGTCCATCATGATGGCGCCGCCGAGGGCGTCGGTGACCAGGTGCGTGGCGACGGTGACCTGATGCGTCAGCTCGCCGTGCCGCCGCACCACGCCGACCCTGACGGGCCAGTCCTTGACGTGGTCGAGGTCGCCCGAGCGGTACCAGTCGAACAGGGCGGACGCGAAGGTCTCGGCGTCGTCGGGCGCGTCGTAGACCTCGATCGTGAACTCGCCGCCGGCCGACACCTCCTGGCGGACCCGCCCGTCGGCATCGAACCGCAGTCTCGTGCGCATGCTCTGGTACCGGCCGAGCGTGTACCGCAGGTCGTCCACGATGTCGTCGAGGGTGGTGCCGGGCTTGAGCCGGCTCGGGCCGCCGATCGGGATCCAGCTGCGCTGGCGCACCATGGCGAGCCAGATCTCCTGCTGGCCCCACGCCAGGTCGTCGACCCCGGACCCGTCACCGGCGAACTCGAACCGCACCTGGTCGGACATGACAAACATGGCAGCTCTCCGCGGGCTTCAGTCGGTGCGCCGCGCCAGCCGCAGCCGGCGGTCGGCCGCGGCGGCGTTGCGGTGCAGGCGGTCGGTCTCGGCGCTGAGCAGGTCGAAACCCGGTGTGGTGAGCCGGTAGTAGCGCCGCAGCCGGGACGCGACGACCTCTTCCCGGTCCAGCTCGATCAGGCCGTCGCCGCGCAGCCGGTCGAGGATGCCGTACAGCGTGCCGGCCCGCAGGCGAACCCGGTCCTCCGAGATGCGCCGCACGTCCTCCAGCACGCTGTAGCCGTGCTGCGGCTCGGCCGCGAGCGCGGCCAAGATGAGGAACGTGGACTCACGCAGCGGCAAACCGCCCACACCCTTCGCACAACGGCAGTGACAGCGCGACGCTAACACCGCCGGCGCGGCGTGGACGGTTCGGCGGGTGATACAAAAACCGATACACCGCCGATCAGCCGATCAGCCGCTCCGCGGTGTCGAAGGCCGCCGTGCCGTCGGTGCAGTGCGCGGCGAGGAAATCGTGGACGTCACCGCCGCCGGTCTGGACCGGCCCGCACGCCGAGATCCCGCGCAGCCCGCTGTAGACGCAGACGACCCGACCGGCGCCCGCCGGCCCGCCCCGCGCGAGCATCGCGTCGCAGCGCTGCCACAGCTCGCCCAGCCGGTGCGCCGCCGCCGCGTTGTCCGTGTACACGCCGCCCCACCCGACCTGCATGATGACGGCGAGCCGGCCGTGCACGAGGTGGTAGTTGACGGCGTAGGAGTTGACGCCGTGGCCCGCGTGGCTCACCGCGACGTAGTCAGGGGTACCGCCGGCGAGGACGTCGGCCAGGAACCCGGGCTCGAACAGGTACATCTGGAACGGGTCGATGTCGCGCGTGGTCCAGCACCACGGCTGCGGCGCCCGCAGCGCCGGCCGCAGCGCGTCGGGCACCGGCGGGACCGGCAGCCCGCTCGACGCGAACGCCGCGGTGAGGTCTTCCCATGACGAGCCGTCCGTCTGCACCCGCCGATTGTGTCGCCGAGTGCCGGGCCGGGCAACGGAGGAGACTGGTTCCGTGACGTCACTCGGCGACCAGCTCACCGCTCTGGCCCGCGAAGCGCCGATGCCGGCGGTCGCGGTCGTGGTCTTCACCCCGGACGAGCGGCTCGCCGAGGTCGTGCACGGCGTCGCGGACCTCGGCACCGGCCGGCCCGCTCGGGTTGCCAGCTGGTGGGACCTGGCCAGCCTCACCAAGGTCCTCGTGACGGTCCCCGAGGTGCTCGACCTGGTGGCGCGGCAGCGGATCGGGCTCGACCAGCCGCTGCACGCCGCCTGGCCGGCCGCCCGGCACGCGCCGTTCGCCGCCGCGACCGTCGCCCAGCTGCTGAGCTACGACGCCGGCCTGCCCGCCACCGTCCCGTTCTTCACCGGCCTGGCGGGACGCGACGCGATCGTCGAGGCCGCCCTGCGCACGCGGCTGGACCGGCCCGTCGGCTCGGGTGCCGTGTACAGCGACGTGAGCTTCGTCGTGCTCGGCGCCATGGTCGAGGCGCTCACCGGGAGATCCCTGGCGGCCGCCGCGCTGGAGCGGAGCGGCCTGCGGTATCCGCCGCTGCCGGGCGCGGCCGTGGCGACCGAGCACTGCGCCTGGCGGGACCGGTTGATCACCGGCGAGGTGCACGACGAGAACGCCGCGGCGATGGGCGGGGTCGCCGGGCACGCGGGCGCGTTCGCGACGATCGGGCTGCTGGCCCGGACCGGGCAGGACTGGCTCGCGGAGCGGGTGACGACCGCGGAGCTGCACCGGGCGGTCCGCCGGCAGTGGTCGTCGAACGGCGACGGCGAGCGCTTCGGCCTCGGCTGGTGGCTGACGCCCACCCGGGCGCTGGGTGGGCCGTCCGCCGGTCCGGCGGGGTACGGCATGTCCGGGTTCGTCGGCAACCGGATCTGGCTGGAACCCGAGCGCGGCTACGGCGTGGCGGTGCTGAGCAACCGCATCCATCCCGTCCGCGCCGACCGGGAACCGTTCACCGCGTGGTGCGCCCGCCTGCTGGACCTCGTCGCCGCGGCGGTCAGAATCCGATCACCGGCACCGACTCCACCGCACCCCACGCCAGGCCGCTGACCGTGCACGCCACGACGGCCGCGACGGCGAACCTCGACCACGACCGCGGACCCCGCCGCCGGCCGAACATCCACGCGGTGACCGCGATCCCCGCGACGACCTGCAGGCACCCTTCGGCGAGCCGCTGCCGCCCGTGGTCACCGACGGCGAGCAGGCTGACGACGATGTCGACGCCGGCCCCGGCCAGCAGCCCGCAGGCCAGCCCGGCGGCGGCCGCCGCGACCGGCGCCCGGTCGGTGCGGATCACGTGCGCCAGCACACCGAGCACGGCACCGCCCACCACGGACAGCAGCATCCAGTACGCCGCCGCCGTCATCAGCCCGTCGCCGGCGCGGCCGGCGTTGAGCAGGTAGTAGCAGCCGGTCGCCGTGCACAGGACCACGATCGCGGCGGCCGCCGCGCCGGCCCGCGTCCGCGCCGGGAACGCCGCCACGAACGCCGCGCAGCCCCACGCGAAGCCGGTGCTGGCAAGGAACTGCAGCACCGTGCGCGCCGTGCCGTCGACCCGGTCGGCATACACGCAGGCCACCCCGAGCCCCAACCCCACCACGACCGGCACCAGCCATCCGAGACGCGACCTCACCATGACTGCCATCATCCAGATCGCTTTCAACCTCCGCACGGGGTGGCGCGTCAGTGCGGTGACAGGCCATGAGGGAGAGGCGATGGTGTGGAGATCGAGGGCTTCGCGCAATTCGTGGCGGTGCGCTACGCCGAGCTGGCGCGCACCGCCTACCTGCTGACGGGTTCGCCGCACGCCGCCGAGGACCTGGTGCAGTCGTGCCTGTTGAAGGTCATGGCGCGGTGGGACGAGGTCGACGATCCGATGGCGTACCTGCGGCGGGCGATGGTCAACCAGCGGATCAGCCTGTGGCGGCGTCTGCAGCGGGAGCTGCTCAGCGCCCGGCCACCGGACACGGTGGTGTCCGACCCGTCCGGTGGGCTGGCCGACCGGACGACCCTCGTGGCCGAGCTGGCCCGGCTGCCGAAGCAGATGCGGGCGGTGCTGGTCCTGCGCTACTTCGACGACCTGTCCGAGGCGGATACGGCCGCCGCGCTGGGGTGCTCGGTCGGCTCGGTGAAGAGCCAGGCGTCGCGGGGGCTGGCCCGGCTGCGGACGTTGCTGAGCGAGCCGGTGGAGGCCCTGGAGAACCCTGCGGTGCGAAGGAGTGGGCAGTGACTGAAGTGGAAGACCGGCTGCGGGCGGAGCTGATCCGCTCGGCGGACGTCATGCGGCCCGCGCAGGATCCGATGCGGCGTCTGCTCGCCCGCCGTCGCCGCCGCCTGCACTGGCGCTGGACGGGTGTCCTGGCCACCGTCGTGGCGCTGACATTGACGGGCGGGGCGCTCACGACCGCCGGCGGGCCCGCGCCGGACGTCCCCCCGACGCCGCCGCCGGTCGGTCCGGCACGGGAGACGATGAAGTTGCCGATCACCTCGCAATGGACCCGCGAGCTGCTGGCCGCGCCGACCCGCGGCAATCTCGCGGGCGACACCGCGCTGGTCGCCGACCTCACCCGGCAGCTGGCCGCCAATCGGCGGTTCTGGAACGTGGACCCGGCGCTGGACCGGGTGAAGGTGCTGCTGCTGGCCGATGTCGCCGGGGCGCGGATGTACGTGATGGCGTACTACAACGACACCCATGCCGTGTCCGTCAGTTCGGGCGGCCCGCCCGGAAGTTCGACGGCCGCCCTCGCGGGTGGCGAGTTCGGCGGCGGCGTCGAGGGTCTGCGCCCGTTCACGGCCTCCAGCGCGGGCGCCGAGCTCACCGGTAGGCCGCCGTACTCGTACGTGTGGGCGCTGGCACCGCCGGGCTGCCAGATCGCCACCTCCCGGGAGGCGCGGTTCGAGGAGGCGGGCACGGTCACCCGCACCTGGGTCGACCAGGGCGACCACGTCGTGCGCCCGGGCAAGGACCTCACCATGTGGTGGCGGTTCACCTGTGGCGGGGTCGTGCGCGACGTCGAACAGGGATCGTCGGACATCGCAACCCCGGCGACGCTCACGGGCCCGGCGGTGACCGAACGCGGCCAGGCCGACCCGGCGCTGGTGACCCAGGCACTGGCGGAGTGGCGGTCGCTGCCGGGACTGCCGGTCAGCCGGCACCGGGCGCTGTGGGGCGGGACCCCGCCGGGCACCACCGAGCCGACGGTGGTCGTCGTCGGTGAAGCGCCGGGCGGTGGCGTGCAGGTCTGCGCGCTCACCGGCACGGACGAGCACCCGGTGTTCGCCACGGTGGTGGCGAACAGCCCGCTCGACTACAGCGGCGGCAACCCGATACCGGCCGGCGGCCCCCGGGCAGGCGTCACCACCGCCGTCGCCGCGTCGGCCGATCTGGTGGTGGTGCGGCTGCCCGACCCGGCCGACCCGTTCGTCCTGTCGGACCGGCTGCTGGTGATCGCCCCGCCGGGCGCCACCAAGCTGCAGCTCACCGGCAGCGGCACGCCGACGGTACCCCTCGTCGACGGCGTGGCCGTGATCACCGCGAAGACACCGGCGGTCCTGACGGTGCGGGCGACCGACGCCGGCGGCGCGACCCTCGCACAGCTGAAGGTGTCCGAACCCGACGCCGACGGCCTGATCTTCGGCCAGGCCCTGCTGCGGCGCTGGTAGGTCGCCGGCGGTGGCCCCGGCGACCGGTATGGTGCAGCGATGAACCGCACCGCGCTGGTCACCGGGGCCTCGTCCGGTATCGGGAAGGCCACCGCCGCCGCGCTCGCCAGCCGGGGTTACCGGGTCATCGGCACCAGCCGTCGGCCCGATGCGCTCAAGCGGGAGCAGCGGCTGGACGGGGTCGAATACGAGCCGCTGGACCTCGGCGACGAGGCGTCGATCGAGGCCCTGGCCGCCGCTATCGGCCCGGTCGACGTGCTGGTCAACAACGCCGGGGAGAGCCAGTCGGGTCCGTTCGAGGAACTGCCCGGCGACGCGTTGCGCCGGCTGTTCCAGGTCAACGTCCTCGGGCCGGTCCACCTGAGCCAGCTGCTCCTGCCCGGGATGCGGGAGCGGCGGTACGGCAGAGTGGTGATGGTCGGGTCGATGCTCGCGTCGTTCCCGCTCGCCTACCGCTCGTCGTATGTCGCGTCGAAGGCCGCGTTGAAGGGGTTCAGCGACGGGGCCCGGCACGAGTACACACCGTTCAACGTGTGGCTCACGACGGTGGAGCCCGGGTCGATCAACACGGGGATCAGCGAGCGCCGGACGAAGTACGTGGCGGAGGGCTCGCCGCACCGGGCGGACTTCGAGCGGATGCTTGCCGCGCTCGACCGCAACGAGAGCAAGGGCGTGCCGGCCGAGCGGGTCGCCGAGACGATCGTCAAGGCGGTCGAGGCGCCCCGGCCGAAGGCGTTCTACGCGGTCGGCAGCAACGCGCCGGTCGTGTTCCCGCTGCGGCGGCTGCTGCCGTCGGGCCTGGTGGCGAAGACCGTCCACCGCCGCCACGACCTGCGCCGCTGAGCCGAGCGGACGGTCGGGCGGAAAACCTGGAAAAAGTTCCGGCCGGGTTGTCGATCGGGGCGGGGGTGCGTTCGTAGCCCAGGTGAGAGACCGGCGCAGGGCCGGTCCGCACCGCACCGGAGGCCGCAATGAGCACCACGACCCACACCGCCGCCCAGTCCCCCACCCAGCACACCGCCGCCGGCCGGCCGTCGCTGCGCTCGCTGCTGCTGGCCGGTGCCGCCGCCACGGCCGTGGCCAGCGTCGCGACCGCGACCGTCGCGGCCGCCGGGCACGCGGCCGGGATCAGCCTGGACGTGTCCGGCGCGCCCATCCCGGTGCCCGGGTTCGCCACGCTGACCGCGGTGTTCTCGCTGGTCGGGCTGGTGCTCGCCGCGGTGCTGCGGCGTTTCGCGGCCCGCCCGCGCCGGGTGTTCGTGCGCACTACGGTGGCGTTGACGGCGCTGTCGCTGGTGCCGGACGTCATCGCGGACGCCGCGCCCTCGACGAAGGCGCTGCTGATGCTGACGCACCTGGTCGCCGCCGCGATCGTCATCCCCGCGATCGCCCGCCGCCTGTCCGCCTGAAGCACCACCGACGAGGAGCCGACGATGAAGCAGTACATGTTGTCCGTGCACCACGACTACGACGTGCCGATGCCGACCGGGGATGACCTGCAGGCCTCGTTCGAGCAGGTCGACCGGGTCAACCAGGAGATGGTGAGCACCGGCGTCTGGGTCTTCGGCGGTGGCCTGCTGTCACCGGACACCGCGACCGTCGTGCTGGCCGGGACCGGGGACACGACGATGACCGACGGGCCGTTCACCGAGACCAAGGAGCAGCTCGGCGGGTTCTGGGTGATCCGCTGCGCCGACCTCGACGCGGCACTCAGCTGGGCGGAGCAGTGCTCGCAGGCGTGCCGGGGCCCGGTCGAGGTGCGGCCGTTCGAGGACGAGCCCGCCTGAGCCATGGACCTCGACGGCATCTACCGGGCGGAGTACGGACGCTGCGTGGCCACGCTCGCCCGCCTCCTCGGCGACATCAGCATCGCCGAGGAGGCCGTCCAGGACGCGTTCACCGTGGCCCTGGAGAAGTGGGACACGCCGCCGCCCAACCCGGGGGCGTGGATCGTGACCACGGCCCGGAACCGGGCCATCGACCGGCTGCGCCGCGAATCGACCCGCGAGGCCCGGCACGCCCAGGCGCTGCTGCTGTATCAACCCGACGAGCCCGAGGAGGTAGGACCCGTGCGCGACGACCAGCTCCGCCTGATCTTCACCTGCTGCCACCCGGCGCTCGCGCCGCTGGCGCAGACGGCGCTCACGTTGCGGCTCATGGGCGGGCTCGAGGTGCCCGAGATCGCGCGGGCCTATCTGGTGCCGGAGGCGACCGTCGCGCAGCGCATCGTGCGGGCGAAGAAGAAGATCCGCGACGCGGGCATCCCGTACCGCGTGCCGGGCGGTGCCGAACTGCCGGCCCGGCTGCCACCCGTGCTGACCGTGCTGTATCTGATCTTCAACGAGGGGTACGCGTCGACGTCCGGCGACCTCGTCCGCACCGACCTGTGCCTGGAGGCCGTCCGGCTGGCCCGGGCGCTCGCCGACCTGATGCCCGACGAGCCCGAGGTCCTCGGGCTCCTCGCCCTGCTGATCCTCATCGAGGCCCGGCGCCCGGCCCGGGTGAGCCCCACGGGTGAGCTCGTCACCCTCACCGAGCAGGACCGGTCGCTGTGGAACCAGGAGCTGATCGCCGAAGGCCACGCCCTGGTCCGCCGGTGCCTCAAGCGCAACCGGCCCGGACCGTACCAGATCCAGGCCGCCATCAATGCGGTGCACACCGACGGGCCGGCCACCGACTGGGTCCAGGTGCTCGCGCTCTACGACCAGCTCCTGGCCCGGTCGTCGACCCAGGTCGTGCTGCTCAACCGGGCCGTCGCCGTCGCCGAGGTGCACGGCCCGGCGCTGGCCCTCGCGTCGATCGAGGGCGTCGACCTGCCCGGGTACCACCTGCTGCCGGCGACGCGGGCGGACCTGCTGGCCCGGCTCGGCCGGACCGGCGAGGCCCGCGCCGCCTACGACGAGGCGATCACCCTGGCCGGCAACGACACCGAGCGGACGTTCCTGCAGGGCCGCCGCGCCGAGCTCTAGCGACGCTCTAGAGACGCAGCAGCGCGTCCACCACGACCGGCCACGCCACCCGCGGCACGCCCTGGCCGACGCCCGGCAGGGTGAGCAGCGTGGCGCCGGGGATCTCCGCGGCCAGCGCCACCGCATTGCCGTGCGGGAAGAACGGGTCCTCGTCGCCGTGCACCACCAGGGTCGGCGCGGTGATCGTGCCGAGCCGCTCCCGCCACCGCGGCCGGCAGTCGACGGCGGCGAACATGCTGCCGACGTGGCTGGCCCGCTGCGCCTGCGGGGTCCGGCCGGCCTGGTCGAACACCGCTCCGGCCGTGGCTCGGGCGTCGCGCTCGTCGAAGCCCCGTGACCCGGACAGCAGCCGCGCGCTGCCGGTCATGTACTCCACGACGCTGTCGCGGTCGGTCCAGTCCGGTGCGGGACGCCCGAACAGCTGCCCCATCACCTCGGGGTCGTGGTCGGGCAGGTCCGGATCGACGGGGCCGGGTGCGACCGGCCGGGTGGAGATCAGCGTCAGCGACGCGACCTGGTCGGGGTGGTCGAGCGCGAGGAGCTGGGCGATGAACCCGCCGACGCCCATCCCGACCACGTGGGCCCGGTCCAGCTTCAGCTTCGCGAGGAGCCGGGACGCGTCGGTCACCAGGTCGCGCAGGTCGTAGTCCGGCGCGTCGGGGTCGGCGTATGTCGACCTGCCCGCGTCGCGCAGGTCGTAGCGCACCACGTGGCGCCCGCGCAGCGCGGCGCAGAACTCGTCGGGCCAGCTCATCATGGTGATGCCGATGAGCAGTACCGCCGGATCCGCCGGATCTCCGAAGGTCTCCACGCACAACTCGACACCGTTGGTCTTGGTCTGCATATCAGTGCATACGAAGCGGGGGCGGGAAAGTCATCGGGGTCAGGCGACGAGTTCCCGCTGGGCGGCGAGGAGGCGGGTCATCCCGTCGGCCGGCATCGGGCGGGCCAGGTGGTATCCCTGGCCCACGGTATAGCCGAGCTCGATCAGCCGGTCGGCCTGCGCGCCGTTCTCGATGCCCTCGGCGACGGTGTCCAGGCCGAGCGCGAGGGCGAGCTGCATGACGGCCCGCGCCACCGCCTGCCGGGCGTCGGCCTCCGGCGAGCCCGGCGGGTCGAGTTCGACGCCGTCGACGAACGACTTGTCGAGCTTGACGATCGCGGCCGGAAACGCGCGCAGCAGGCTCAGCGACGACTCGCCGGTGCCGAAGTCGTCCAGGGCGAGGCGGACGCCGAGGCCGTGCAGCTGGAACAGGGCGCGGGAGACCTGCTGGCCACGCAGCACCGCCGACTCGGTCAGCTCCAGGACGAGCCGGTCGGCGGGCAGGCCGGAGTCGGCGAGGGCGGCCTGGACGTCGGCGACGAAGTCGGGGTCGTGCAGCTGCCGGACGGACACGTTGGGTCCGAACTTCTGCAGCGCGTCGGGGCCGAACTCGGCGAGCCACTCCGCCGCCTGCCGGCACGCCTCGCGCAGCACCCACCGGCCGATCGGCACGATCAGCCCGGTGCTCTCCGCCGCCGGGATGAACTCCGCCGGTGGGATCATCCCGCGGGTCGGGTGCTGCCAGCGGGCGAGCGCCTCGACGCCGACGATCCGGCCGGTCCGCAGCGCCACGATCGGCTGGTAGTGCACGGTGAACTCACCCGCGTCGAGGGCCCGTCGCAGCTCGCCGCCGAGCTGGGCGTGACCGGCCACCGGCTGGGCCATGCCGTCGTGGTAGCGCACCCAGTTGGCCTTGCCGCGCTGTTTGGCCGCGTACATGGCCACGTCGGCGTCGCGCAGCAGCTGGTCCAGCGGGGTGCCCGCGGGTGCGGTGGCGATGCCGACGCTGGCGTGCACCAGCAGCCGGTGCTGGCTGAGCGGGCCGGTGAACGCGTCCAGGGTCCGCTGCGCGATCGTCTCGCCGAGCGTGGTCGCCCCGGTCACCAGCACCGCGAACTCGTCGCCGCCGAGGCGCACCGGCAGGCCGTCGGCGCCGCCGGCGGTCCGCAGCACGTCGGCGACCGCGATCAGCAGGTGGTCACCGACGTCGTGGCCGAGCGAGTCGTTGATCGTCTTGAAGTCGTCGAGGTCGACCAGCAGCACCGTCGCGTCCCCGTGCTCCAGCTGCGCGCCGAGCCGCTGCCGGAACAGCGCGCGGTTGGCCAGGCCGGTCAGGCCGTCGTGGGTCGCCTCGTGCTGCAGCCGCTCCTGCGTGACCCGCTTGTCGGCGAGCAGCCGGGCGTTCTCCCGGAACGCGACGAACTGCCGGACCGTGACCAGGCCGGTCACCAGCACCGACGCGATGATGACGAGCTTGTCGGTCCAGGTGAGCACGCCGGGGATGACGGCGATGAGCGGCACGTCGACGGCCGCGACCGCGACGTACGGCAGCCAGGTGCCGGCCCGGCCACGGCGGGCGGCCGTGTGCGCCCACTGCCGCCGGACGGCGAGCACGGCGAGCACCGGCGCGAGCGGCATGACCACCGCCTGCGCCGGCACGGTGCCGGGGTCACCGCCGAGCACCAGCAGCAGCGCCACCCCGGCGCCGACGAACCCGGTCAGGCCGATCAGGCGCAGCGCCGACCGGTCGATCGGGCCGCCGCGGATGTAGGCGACCTTGGTGATGCCGCCGACCGCGAGGGCGAACGACAGGCCGAGCAGCACGATCGTCTGGGTGCTCCACCGTCCCGGGGCCGTCAGCATCGGGGCCAGGCCGAAGTGGAACAGCACCGTGCCGCAGCCGAGGAACGCGATCGAGCGGTCCAGCCACTGCCGCCAGCGTTCGGCGGCGCTGGTGATGCCGAGCGGGACCCGCACCATCGCCCACATGGCGACCAGGAACCCGGCGCCTGCCGGCACCGCCGCCGCGGTCGGCATCGCCGGCAGGATCGAGGTGTCCCGGAACGCGGCCGCGGCGAGGACGGCGTACCCGACGCTGACGCAACCGAGCGCCGCCAGCATCAACCGCCAGAAACCGCGGGCCGGGTCGGTCAGCGGGGCGCGGCGCAGCAGGTCCCGGACCGCGAGGGTGGCGACCGTGGCGCCGACCGGCAACACCAGGTACGACACGGCGGCCGGGCCGGCTCCGGTGGCCAGCCAGACGGCATACCACAGCGCGCCGACCGCCGCGAGGCCGACGACGGCCGCGACGTGACGCAACGGGGCTCGCTGGTCGGCGGTCACGGAGCGCCTCATCGGCCACGGCGGCGGGCACCTGACGGTCCGCCACCCTTCTGCGACGCAACCGCAACCGGCCGGCGGCTCAGTCGGCGAGCGTGTGCCGGAGCCGGTCGATGACGCGCAGGATCTCCGCGCGGTGTTTCGCCGATTTCAGCCAGGCCGGCAGGCGGGCCGTCAGCGTCATGCCCGGCCCGTCGGTGCGCAGTTTCGCGCCGACGTAGTCGTCCAGCAGGTCCAGGTGCCCCCGGTGCAACGCCCACAGCGTGTGGCCGCCGCAGCACTCGGCCCGCAGCCACAGCGGCACCTGGAAGAACGGGTCGACCGGCGCACCCCAGACCGAGGTCGCGCCGCGCGGCTCCCACGCGGCCACGTGACCGCACTGGCCGCAGGTGAGCCGGCGCGGCCAGTAGGCCACCCATCGGCTCGCCGTGGGCCGCGCGGTGCTCACGGCCCGGCGCCCGCAGCGGGGGCAGACGACATCGATCGGGTCGGCCGCGAGTTCGTACAGTCCGCTGATCACCGAAGCTGGATGTCCACGAAGCTGTCGCCGGCCTCGACGCGTTGCACCCGGTCGGCTCGGAGGACGGCGTTCACCCGATCAAGTGTGCCAGGGGCGTCTCGCGCCGAGCACGTTGAGGGCGACGCCCCAGATCAGGAACACCGTCAGCCACTGCGGCCACGCCAGGCCGCTCATGTCGCCGGACAGGAGGTGCCGGGCGGTCGGGTACGGCGTCAGCCAGTCCTCCGTCGACCCGGGCGCCGCGCGCAGCGCCAGCCACAGCAGCAGCGGCACGAAGGTGGCCAGGAACGCCAGCGGCACCGGCCGCACCAGCAGTCCCAGGCCGGTCCCGACCAGCACGGCGAGCACCTGCACGAGCACGCTGCCGAGCGCGATGGTGGCCGCGTGCCGCCACGGGTCCGGCGCGCTGCCGCGGGTCGTGAACGCCGCGCACGCCACGGCCCCGAACGCGCCGAGGCCGGCGGCCAGCAGCACCACGGCCCACAGGGTCGACAGGAGCCGCTCCCGGTCCCTGACCACCAGGATGCCCAGCAGCGGCACGGTGACCGACATGAGGCTCTGCACCGGGTCGCTGATCGTGGCGAAGGTCAGCTCCTCGGGCTTCATGGCCGCGACGAGCACCTCGGCCGCCACCAGCGCCAGCAGCAGGGTGACCCCCACCGTCCTGCGTCGTGGCCGCGTCCCCAGACACCGCCGCACCGCGTCGAACGTCGCCGCCCTGAATCCATCGACACCCGCCGTCACCGGCCGAGCATGGCAGACCCGGATCCCGCGACACATCGGCCGATGGACGGGGAGCCAGGCACGACTTTGGTAGGTCCCAGCCGGGGTGGTGCACCTCGTAAGCTGCGGCCATGCTCTTCGCGTTGCTCGTGCCCGAACCGGCGGACAGTCCCCGGTCGGCGCGGCGCAACACGGTGGCCGACGCCGTCGCGGTCGGTCTGGCCGCCGGCTACGGCGCGCTGATGCTGCCGCTCGGCGACGCGACGCACCCCGGTGCGGCGATGACGACTACGTCCTCGAGGCGCTCCGCGGCGGCGCCAGCGGCTTCCTGCTCAAGGACACCCCGCCCCGCGACATCATCGCGGCGGTGCGCACCGTCGCGGCCGGGGCGGCGATCCTGTCCCCCGCGGTCATCCGCCGGCTCATCGACCACGTCGCCGACCCCCTCGCCGGGCCGCGGCGGGCCCGGGCCCGCGAGCGGCTCACCGCGCTCACCGGCCGCGAACGCGAGGTGGCGCTCGCCCTGGGCCGGGGCCTGTCCAACGCGGAGATCGGCGCCGAGCTCGGCATGAGCGTGCCCACCGCCAAGGGCCACGTGTCCCGGCTGCTGTCCAAACTGGACCTCAACAACCGGGTGCAGGTCGCGCTGCTCGTCCACGACGCGGACCTGCCGGACTGACCGGCGTCACCCGATCACCCGTGGCGGGAGCCTGGTCCGCTCGTAGCGGTCCCGGTTGCGCGCCGGCAGGTCGCACACGTCCGCGGCGGCCTCAGCGCTCATGCCGAGCGCGGTCAGCCGGGCGACGGCCGTCGCCCGCTCGGCCGCCGCCCGCTCGGGGCGGCCGCGCAGCAGCGCGGCGGCGATGCCGGCGTGGGCCCGGGCCTGTTCATACGGCCACTGCCGCCGCCTCGCCTCGTGCAGGGCCCGGCCGTGCAGCGTGAGGGCCTCCTCGCCGCGGCCGAGGACGGTGAGGGTTTCCCCGAGGTGGTTGGCGATGATCGGTTCGAAGTAGCCGTCGCTGAGGGCGCAGGCCTGGTCGTAGGCCTGCTGCTGCAACCGCAGCCCGGCCTGCGGGTCTCCGTTCGCGGTGAGGAGCCGGCCGTAGTCGCTGAGCGTCTCGGCCGCCCCGCCGAGGTTGCCGAGCTGGCGTTTCAGGTTGATCGCCCAGGTGAGGACCACCCCGGCCGCGGCGTGCTGGCCGAGGGCGATGTTGACGCTGCCAAGCCAGCCCAGCGCGACGCTGAGCGCATGGCCGGTGAGACGCAGCACGGGCACGGCCGCGATCAGCTCCCGCTGGGCCGCTAGGTGCCGGCCCAGCTGATGCAGCGTCGCGGCGCTCTCGACCCGGGCGATCGCCTCCCCCACCGGGTCGTGTTGCTCGCGCGCCACCCGGCACACGTCGACGGCGAGTCGCACGCCCTCCAGATGGCGGCCCTCGTGCCGGAGCAGGATGATCGTGTTCTTCCGCAGGTTGCGGGCGAGTTCCTGGTTGCCGAGCCGCTGGTACAGGTGGATCGCCCGTTCGACGCTGGCGCGGCAGTCCGCGTACCGGCCGAGCCGCAGATACAGCCCGCCCGCCAGGTGGTTGGCCGATGCGACGAGTGCGTCCTCACCGAGCGTTTCGGCGGCGGCGATCGCCTGCTCGGCGAGCCGGAGCCCGTCGGCGCTCAGTCCGAAGACGTCAGCGGAGTGCAGTGCCATCAGGGCCAACCGGGCGGTGTAGCCGTGCGCCGCCGCCTGCTCCGCGATGCGGACCTGCTCCATCAGCCGCGGCCAGTTCGCCAACGCCCACGCGGCGCCGGCCGCATCGTCGGCGAACACCGGCCCGTACGGCGCCGGCGGCACCGGCAGCACCGCGGCCCGGGCGGTCACCATCAGGTGGTGCCCGGCGCGGTCCATCGCGTACAGGTAGCCGTGCAGCATCCGCTCGACCGCGGCGGCGCGTTCCGGCTCGGTGACGAGGCTCGCGGCGAACGCCCGGACCAGGTCGTGCAGGCGGTACTGCCCGGGGATGTCCGCCTGGACCAGGTTGACCTCGACGAGCCGGTCGAGCAGGTCCGTGGTCTCCTCCATCGGCAGGTCCGCGAGCGAGGCGGCCGCCCACACCTCGAACGTCCCGGCCGGGTGCAGACCCAGCCGGCGGAACAGTAGCTGCTGCCTCGGCTGCAGCTGCCGGTAGGACAGGTCGAACGCGGCCTCGGCGCTGGTGCCCTCCGCGCTGATGGCGATCGGGGCGCGGGCCGCGTCCGCCAGCTGGGTCGCCATCATGTCGATCGTCCAGCGGGGCCGGTGCCGCAGCCGGTGGCCGACCAGCCGGACGGCGAGCGGCAGCCGCCCGCACAGCTCGACGATCGCCGCCGCGGCGACGGGATCCGCGCTGACCCGGTCGTCGGCGGTGTCGCGCAGCAGGGCGACCGCGTCGCGCTGGTCGAGCAGGTCCACTGACAGGCAGGTGGCGCCGTCGATCGGGGCGAGCCGGGTCCGGCTGGTGACGAGGACCAGGCCGGGGCCGTCGAGGTCGAGCAGCGGATCGATCTGCGCGCTGCCCGCGGCGTTGTCCAGCAGCACGATCGTGCGCTGCCCCTGCAGCCGGCGGCGCCAGAGCGCGACCCGCTCGGGGCCGCTGTCCGGGATCGAGCGCTGGTCGACCTCCAGCTGCCGCAGCAGGATTCCCAGGGCGTCGTGGGTGGTGACGGGCTCGTGTTCGCTGTGGCCGTGCAGGTCGATGAACAGGTGCGCGTCCGGATACCGGGCCTGCGCGGCCCGGGCGGCGGTGAGCGCGAGGGCGGACTTGCCGACCCCGGCCATGCCGTCGATGACGACGACGTGTGGGCCGGGCCCGGGGTGCTGGCCGGCGTGCGCGATCCGGTCGAGTTCGGGTTCGCGGCCGATCAGCCGGCGCGGCGCTCGCGGCAGGTGGCGGGGCGCCGGCCCGGACGGCGGTGGGTCGGACGGCGGGGGGCCGGAGGGCGGTGCCGACGTGACCGGGTCGCCGGCCGCCGGCCGGCCGATCGCGTCGAGGTAGGCCTCGCGCAGGGCGTCGCCCGGGTCGATGCCGAGGTCGTCGTGGAGCCGCCGGGCGTGCTCCTGATACACGGCGATGGCGTCGGGTCGCTGCCCGTCGTGGATGAGCGCCGTCATCAGCAGGACCGCGAACCGCTCCCGCAGCGGATGCTCCGCGGTGAGCTGCCGCAGTTGCGGGACCAGCCGCCGGTGCCGGCCGAGCCGCAGTTCGACCTCCGCGCACTCCTCGGTCGCGGCCAGCCGCAGCTCGTCGAGCCTGGTCGCGTGCCGGGCGAGCGCGTCCCCGGCGAGGCCGGCGAGCGCCTCGCCCCGCCAGAGTGCCAGCGCGGCGTGGAACGCGTCCGCCGCCGCGGCGAGGGCATCGGCGGCCGCGAGCCGGCGCGCGCCGGCCACGCCGGTGGTGAACTCGGCGACGTCGAACCGGCAGTCGGCGAGGTCGAGCTGATACCCGGAGCGGACGGTGCGCAGGGACGGCCCGGCGGGTGGGCCGAGCGTGCGCCGCAGCCGGTGCACGGCGGTGCGCAGCTGCTGGCGCGCCGTCGCCGGTGGCTCGTCCCAGGCGAGGTCGATGAGCTGCCCGACGCTGACCGGCCGGCCGGCGTCCAGCAGCAGCCCCGCCAGCACACGCTGGCTGTGCAGCCCTTCGACGCGCAGCGGCCGGCCGTCACGGATCACCGTGAGCGGGCCCAGTACCCCGAATTCCATCGATCCCCGTCGTCGATTGTCGGTGCAGGATATCGAACCCGCTCGCGCTGTGCTGGACAGCCACAGCAACCACGACAGCGCTCCACACCCGGCTCCTGGAATTTGGTACTGGCGCCAATCAGTTGGCTGTGCAAACCTTTTGGCATGACCACTGATTCAGCGCCCGCCGCCGGCGACCCCCGCCGGCTGCTGGCGGACGTGCGCGCCCTCGCCCGCCGGGTGCGGGTCGACCAGCGGGTGACCTGGGTGGCGCTGCTGGTGCTGGCCGCGGTGACGTTCGCGGCGATCCCGATCGACTACTACGGCCTGGACGTGCGCTGCGAGCCGGGCGCCGCCGCGGACCTGGTGCGGCCCGCGGACGCCTCCGTGTGCACGACCTGGCGCCGGGGCGCGGTGTTCTACTGGCCGCCGGCGCTGCTGCTGGCGTACACGGCGATCGCCGTCTGCTACGTCCGGGTCGCCCGGGCCCGGGGGCTGGGCACGCGGGTGCTGCCCTACGCGATCACCGGGGGCGCGCTGACCGTCGGGTTCGCCGCCGCGTGGATCCTCGCCCGGCTGTTCCTCGGTCCGCATCAGTTCCCCTACTGGGTGCTGCTGCTGGACCGCCTGACCGCGCCGTGGGGCACGATCGGGGTGGCGCTGCTGGTGCTGGCCCGGCTGGAGCGCAACGTCGCACTGCTGGTGTTCACGCTCGGATACCTGGCGGTGGTGCTGGTGCCGGTCACCTTCGGCGTGCACTTCGCCTGGGCGGACCGCACGGAGTTCCTGCCGGCGCAGGTCATCAACGGCACGGTGCTGCTGCTGGGCGCCATCGGCTTCGCGGTCGCCCGCCGGCGGCACCGGTGACCGCCGAGCAGCACCCGGTCACCGGCCTTGACGAGGTCGTGCACCAGCGGGTCCGGCTGGGCATCCTCACCATCGCGCACGAGGCCCGCCGGGCGGAGTTCGGCTATCTGCGCACCCAGCTGGACCTCACCGCCGGCAACCTCTCCAAACACCTGAGCGTCCTGGAGGCGGCCGGCCTCATCGAGCTCGAGAAGGGGTACGCCGGGAAACGCGGCCGCACCTGGATCACGCTGACGCCCGCCGGCGACGTTGCCCTCGCCGAGGAGGTCGGGCGGCTGAAGGCACTCATCGCCCGGATCGAGACGAACCCGGAAGCCCGGTAGATCAGCGGCGGGACGCGACCGCGCGGATGGCGACCAGGAGGTCCTCGCCGGAGATCGCGTGCTCGGGGTCGACGAGATGCTGGGCCACCACGCCGGTCAGCAGCACCTGGTAGAACGCGCCGACCTGGCGGGCCAGCTCGGGCTCGGCTGCGGGATCGATGCCGTCGAACAGGGCGGCCAGGCCGAACTGGGCCTGCTCCTGGGCGTTGCCGCCGGCGCCTTCCGGGGCGTTGCCGAGGAACTTCTCGCGCAGCTCCGGGGAGCGCTCCAGCTGGGTGAGGACCTCGAACTGGGTGGCCCACAGCGGCCGGTTGGTGCCGACGGAATCGATCACGCGGCGCCAGATCGCGGTGAAGCGGTCCTGCGGGGACAGCGCCCGGTCCTCCTCGCTGGCCAGGGCGCGCTCCAGCTCCTCCCCCCACTGCTCCATGGCCCGCACCAGCGCGACGCTGAGCAGCGCCTCGGTCGTGCCGAAGTGGTAGCCGATCGCGGCCAGGCTGACACCGGCCGCGGTGGCCACGTCCCGTGCCGTCGTCCGCGCGAATCCCTTGGTGAGCAGGCACGTCAACGCGCCGTCGACCAGCTTCTCCCGATTGCCCATGCGCCGATAGTACGTCTCACACACCCGTCTTGCACAATCGTGTGACACGTGTGTACCGTAGCGGCATGAACATCAACGAGGGTCGGTACGTAACGGTCGGCGGCGTCGAGCAGTGGGTGCAGATCAAGGGCCAGAACCGGGACAACCCCGTCCTGCTCGTCGTCCACGGCGGGCCCGGCTCCCCGTACTCGCTGTTCACTCCGGTGCTGCGCGAATGGGAGCAGGACTTCACCGTCGTGCACTGGGACCGGCGCGGCTGCGGCAAGACCCTGCGCCGCAACGGCGCCCCGCGCCCCGGTGAGCTCACCTTCGAGCGGGCGATCGACGACGGCATCGAGGTCAGCGAGTTCCTGCGCGGGCACCTGGCGACCGACCGGCTCACCCTGATGGCCGGCTCGATGGGCACGATCATCGGGCTGCCGATGGCGCAGCGCCGGCCCGACCTGTTCAACGCCTACGTCGGCACCGACTTCTACGTCAGCATGCTCGAAAACGAACGCCAGGGCTACCAGGACACCCTGCAGCGGCTGCGCGCCGCCGGCGACAAGCGGGGCGTGGCCGCCCTCACCAAGGTCGACCCCGACCCGGCCGCATGGACCGTCAAGGACTGGCTGGTGCGCATGCAGTGGGCCATGGCCAAGGACCCCACCAGCCCCAACGTCGTGATGAAGCTGATCATGCCGCTGCTGCTGAAGAACCCGGACTACTCTCTCATCGACGCGTGGAACTGGCTCAAGGGCTTCGGCGCGGTCCGCGACGCGATGTTCGAGCAGTTCATGCGGTTCGACGCCGACGCGCTGGGCACCACCTTCGAGATCCCGTTCTTCCTGTTCCAGGGCGCCAGCGACGTGGTCACCCTCACCGGTCCCGCGGTCGAGTACTTCGACCGGGTCCAGGCACCGCGCAAGGAGCTGGAGCTCATCGACGGCGCCAGCCACTTCTGCGCCTTCACCAACCCCGCCCAGTTCCTGGCCGCGCTCCGCAAGCACGTCCTTCCCCTCACGGTGGCCTGACCGGGCCGGCAACGCCGCGCGGATCCGGACCGGCACGTCACCGGTCCGGATCACCCCCGTTGCACGCACCACGGTCGTCGCCGGGCCCGCAGACCGAACGGTAGGGATTGCCGCGGCGGGGCGGAAGAGGCCCCGGCGAAGGGCGCCGGAGGGCGGGTTTGCGCTGATGGCGGGCTGGCTGCGGGTTTCAACGCAGCGGCG
Source organism: Dactylosporangium siamense (assembly GCF_016862795.1). Classification (GTDB taxonomy): domain Bacteria; phylum Actinomycetota; class Actinomycetes; order Mycobacteriales; family Micromonosporaceae; genus Dactylosporangium; species Dactylosporangium siamense. The sequence goes on from NZ_BONQ01000090.1 coordinate 57,004, forward strand.
TGACATCAATCACCCGGCATCAACCGGGGCCGGAAATTCCTTGAAACCCGCGGGTCGTGTCGCGCGTGATACTCGTGCAGCCATTGGGCCGAGCGAGAGGACGCCGTGGTCACGGTGCACGACGATCCGCGCACGGCCGACGACCGTCCACACCGGCACGTCAGCTTTGCGGCCTTCTACGCCTCATCGTTCCAGGCGGTCACCATCCAGCTCTTCGCCTACACCAACGATCTTGACGCCGCCCAGGACGTCGCGCAGGAGGCGTTCTACCGGGCGCTCGTGCGGTGGGAGAAGATCTCGGCGTACCAGGACCCGGTGACCTGGGTCCGGCAGGTCGCCTGGAACCTCGCCACCAGCCGCTGGCGCAAGGCCCGCACCGCGGCCCGGTTCGCCCGCCGACACCGTGAGGAACACGTGCCCGGGCCGGAACCGGACCGGGTCGCACTCGCCAGGGCGCTGGCCACCCTGCCGCGGCGGCAGCGCCGCATCCTGATCCTGTTCTATCTCGCCGACCTTTCGGTCCGCGACATCGCCGAGCAGGAAGGCATCCCCGAGGGCACCGTCAAGACCTGGCTGCATCGCGGCCGCCTCGCGCTCGCCGGACAACTCGCCGAGGAGCCGCAGGATGTCTGACCTTCGCGACCCACTCGTCGACGCGTTCGCGGCGTTGCGCGGCGACGTCACCCCGCACGTCACCACGCCCGGCCCGGCCGACCTGTACCGCCGGCTGGACACCCGCCACCGGCGCGTGAAGATCGCCACGACGGCGGCCGTCGCGCTCGCCGTGGCAGGCACGTTCGCCGTCCTGCGCGCGGGTCCGGGCGGGGACGACACCTCGGGCGTCGGCACGAACACGGGGAGCACCGAGACCTCCGTCGAGAAGCTCTCCGAATCGACGCTGGACCTGCCGGCCTGGCGCGGCGAGGCGGCGAGCGCATGCGTGTCGGGCCCGACACGATTCAGCGGGGGTGCCCACCGCGGCCCGAACGGCACGGTCATCATCCAGCAGGTGGCGGACGTCGACGTCGACCATGACGGCGCCAAGGAGGCCGTGATCCATCTCAACTGCACGATCCAGGATGCGGTCACGTTCCAGGTCGTGGCGGTCCGGCGGGACGCAACCGGCGCGCTGCGGACCGTCGGGCAGGTCGCCGCCCAGGACGACGACCTGCGAGCGGTGTGCAGCGTGCAGCCCGTGGTCAAGGGTGCGGTGAAGCTGCTGGTCTCCGACGACACGCGGCCGGACGCCTGCACGAGGCCGCCGTCGAATCAGACAGCCATGCAGTGGCGCACCTACACCTGGGACGGCCGGACCTTCCGGCAGACCGGCGGGCCGACCACGTTCCCGCAGCTCCCGACGGGCGTCGACCTGGCCGTGCAGGGCTGGCAACGCTCCGCCTTCACCGACCTGGGCGGTGGCATGCGTCGTGGCAACCTGACCGTCACGGTGCGCAACAACAGCGCGATCGAGGCACCCGGCTGGTGGCTGTACCTGCCGATCCCGCGAAACGCCACGGTCACCAGCCGATACGGCTGCGTCTCCCTGTCCCCCGGAGCCACGGCCGCCGCATTGTGCATCGGCCTGCCGCTCAAGGCCGGCGCCGAGTTCTCCCTGACCGTCACCATGGACATCCCGTCGAACGTCGACTGGCCGCACTGGGTGGTGCAGGTCTGGACTCCAGACGACTACACGGACCCGGACGTCGGCAACAACGACGCCGAATACGACGTCGGCCCGTGAACCCGGTCGCGGGTCCACGGGCCGACGATCACGGCCTCAGGGGCCGGGTGACACTCCCGTGCCGACCGTCTTGTCGCCGGTGCCCTGCTTCGCGGGGAACGTGACAATCGGCGTCTTCAGCGCGATGACGGCGTCGCCGAGGAAATCGCGCCAGATCATGCCGGGCAGCGTGCCGCCGATGATGGCTTTGCCGCTCTTGTCGACGATCTTCTGTTCTTGCGCCTTGTTGCCGACCCAGACCGCGACCGCCAGGCCGTTCGACTTGGTGGCGGGGTCGTAGGCGGTGTAGCCGACCATCCAGGCGTGGGCGTTGTCGGCGGAGCCCGGCGTCAGCTGCCAGGCCCCGGTCGCGCCGGCAACCGGGCGGCCGTCCTTGAGCTTCAGGCCGTAGTGCAGCGGCACGCCCTGCAGGACCGCGTTGAGGTCGTCGGCCATCGGTTCGGTGAAGCCCGGGATGCGCTTCGGGTTGATCACCTCGCCGTAGGTCTTCTTGCCGTTCTCCCACACCTCCTTGAGGAAGTGGGTCTTCGCCGCGACGCCACGGGCGGCGAAGGTGGCGATGCCGCCGGCCTGGTCGAGGACGGTCACCGGGTACTGGCCGATGGCGACGTCGGTGTTGAAGAACTTCGGGAACACGTCGGAGCCCTTGTTCTGCGTCAGGTCGACCTTTCGCACGCCGCCACCTTGGACGGTGGCCCACATCTCGGTGATCCCGGCGGCGCGGGCCGTGTCGATCACCTTGGCCGGACCGACCTTCTCGGCGAGCCCGAAGAACGGGGTGTTGATCCCCAGCACGGTGGATTCATCCAAGGTGCACCACTTCGCGGAGCCCGAACGGCAAAACGGCGCGGCCGCGTTGTTCTCACCGGCGTTGCGGATCGGGTTCTGGGCGCCGCGGCCGCTGGCCGGGAACTCCTGCGGCGACTCGCCGTTCCAGTACGAGTCGGTCGAGTAGCCGGCCATCAGGCCCGTGGCGAGCGCGTAGGGCTGGAAGCTCGCGCCGGCCGGGTGACCGCCGCAGCACGAGTCCTCCCCGGCGCCCAGGACCGGGTCGCGGTAGGAGCCGGCGAAGTCGCCGCCGTTGCCGCTGTCACCGCCGTAGTAGGCCTTCACCGCTCCGGTGCCGGGCTCGACCGCGACGATGGCCGCCTGCAGGTTGCCGGGCTGGCCGTCCAGGTTCGACTCGGCGTTGCGGCTACCCTCGCGGACCGCGATCTGCTGCACGGTCTTGTCGATCGTGGTGACGATCTTCAGGCCGCCGTTGCGGATCCGGTCGAAGTGCTTCTTACCTTCCGGGCCCGTGCCCTCGTACAGCAGCGCTCCGGTCTTCGGGTCGGTCAGCGCCGCGACCTCGCCGAGCACGTGGTGGACGATGAGCCCTTCGGCCTTGTCGAGGCCGGCCTGCACGGTGATCGAGTTGGCGCGGGCCTCCGCGGCCGTCAGCACCTTCGCCGGGTACGCCAGCTTCTGGTCGGCGTCCTCCGACCGCACGAAGTTCAGCTTGATCACCGTGCGCTTGATGGCGTCGAAACGGTCCCGGGCCTGCTTGGCGTCCACCGTCGGGTCGAACGGGCTGCCCTTGCCCTCGGTGCCCTCGGGGTTGTCGATCAGCCCGGCCAGGACGACGCCCTCGGCCATCGTCAGGTCCTTCGCCGGCTTGCCGAAGTACGCCAGTGACGCGGCCTGGATCCCGTACGCGCCCCGGCCGAAGTAGACGATGTTCAGGTACATCGTCATGATCTGATCCTTGGTGTACGCCTCGTTGAGCTTCGTCGCGATGACCGCCTCGCGGGCCTTACGACCGAAGGACGCGCCCTCCAGTTCGGCCCACTGCCGCGCGTACTGCTGGCTGATCGTCGACGCGCCCCGGGTGTCGCCGCCGGTGACCTGGTTCCACAGCGCCCCGGCGGCCTCGGAGTAGTCGACGCCGCTGTTGGTGTAGAACGTCTCGTCCTGCGCGGCGACGACGACGTGCTGCACGTCCAGCGGGATCTGGTCGAAGGGCAGCACCGTGCGGTTCGTGTCGCCGATGCGCGCCATCGGGGTCGCCCCGTCGGCGTAGTAGATCGTCGTCGCCTGCTGCATGGCGACGTCCACGGGCAGCGCGACGCTGTCGTAGTAGTACGTGACGCCGACCAGGCCGAGGGCGGCGATCAGGACGAGGGCCGCGGCCGACCTGAGGAGGATCTTGCGGCGCCGCCGCTTGCGCGCCCCGACGGCCGTCGAGTGCGCGACGTCGCCGGCGGCCGCAGCGGTGACGGCATCGTCGGTCGCCGACAGGTCGGCGGGCGCTGGACCCGGCTCCTCGGTGGGCTCCCCCGACGCACTGTCAGTGATGTCCTTCGGCGGTGTGCGATCCTGGTCGTCCTCGTCCATACGCCCTACCTGTCCGTAGCGTCGAGTGATGATCGATCGCCGCAGATCCTACAAAACCGGCAGGCGTCCCACTGCCCCGCTTATACGGTCAGTAAGTAGTCGTCGGCCTCGGCGCTCCACCGCAGGTGCACCGCGCCGCTGGTGGCGGCCGCCTTGCAGAACTGCAGGAACGTTCGGTAACCGAGTTTCTTCTCGCTGAAGTCGGGCCGGACCCGGCGCACCTGGGTCTTCAACCCGGACAGCGCCACCCCGGCGTCACCGGTGGTGACGTCATGCACGACGGATCGCAGCAGCGCGAACGCCGCCTCCTGGTCGCCGTGCTCGGGCAGCGCCACCCCAGGGTCGCCCTTGGCGGGGCCGTCAGCCAGTTCGATCACGTTGCGGTCGGCGAGGTGGCGCAGCATCTCCCCGAAGGCGCGGAACCCGTAGTCCGACTCGCTGAACGTCGGGTCCTTGCGCAGCAGGGTCCGCTTCAGCGACGACGCGGTGACCTCACCGCCGGAGCTGCCCTGCAGGCCGGCGACGGTCTGCGCGACGAGCACCGCGAGGGCGTCGCTGTCGCGGACCGGCTGCGGCGCCTCCGGCGCCGGCGGCGGCGACGCGAGCTGCGGCTCCGCGACGCGGGGCGCGCGGGGCGCGCGGGTGCGGGCGGCCGGCACCTCGACCCCTTCCAGGCGGTCGTAGTACAGGAACTCGTCGCACGCCGGTGGCAGCAGCGCCGACGTCGACTTCTCCACCCCGACGCCGATGACCCGCTTGTTGAGCCCGCGCAGCTTGTGCACCAGCGGCGTGAAGTCACTGTCACCGGTGCACAGCACGAACGTCGAGATGTAGTCGCGCTCGAAGGCGAGCTCCATCGCGTCGACCGCCATCTTGATGTCGGCGGCGTTCTTCCGCGACGCGCCCATCCGCTGCGGCATCTCGATCAGCTCGACGTGGGACCGGGTCAGCATCCGGCGGTCCTCGTCGAAGTAGGACCAGTCGGCGTACGCCCGGCGCACCACCACCCTCCCCCGCTCAGCCAGGGCGTCGGCGATCGGCCGGAAGTCGAACGACATGCCGCCGAGATGGTCGCGTGCGCCCAGCGCGAGGTTCTCGTAGTCGAGGAACAGCGCGATACGGTCTTCCTGATCCACGCCGGTCAGCGTACGCCCGGCGACCCGCTGCCGATGGCGGGCTCCGTCAGACCTCGGTCCCGGGCGGCAGGTTCATGGTCACGGTGATCGTCGCCCCGGCCGGGCCGGTGCCGATGTGGAAGCTGTCGGCGATCTGCCGGGCCAGCAGCAGGCCACGTCCACCTTCGGAGTCGACCGGGGGAAGCCCGCCGAACCGTTTGAGGTCCCCGGCGAAGCCCGGGCCGTGGTCGGTCACGACGCACACCAGGACGTCGCCGTCGCGGTACAGGCGGATCCGTCCCCAGCCGCCGCCGTGCCGGACCGCGTTGGTCAGCAGCTCCTGCACCGCCAGGACGAAGCCCGGCAGGAGCCGCTCGACGAGGCCGGCCTCGCGGCCGACGTGCGCGACCAGCTGGCGCACGCGTCGCACGCCGCCGGCGGTGAAGACCCGCGACACCGACTGCCCGGCCGCAACGCTCCTGGCGGCGGCGTCCTGGACGGCGCCGCGCCCGCGTAACCGGTGGCCGTGCCGGGCCGCGATCGCCGACATGGTGTCCACCGCGGCGGCCACGGCGGCACCCGCTCGTGCCTGCACGGCGGCGGACTCGGCCAACGCGGCAAGGGCGCGTCGCACGGGCTCGGCCGGGCTCGCCGCTCCGCCGACGCCCAGCCCCGGCACGTCCGCCGGATATCGATCACCTACGCCCATGGCCCGCATCCCGCCTTCGATGTGGGCAGCGCCTCGATCTTACGCACGTCCGCAACGCATGAGCGGGCACATCGATGGATCGCCGGTCGCGTCAGCCGCGCCGACGCACCTCCACGACGAGGTGTTTGGTCACCGGCTGTTCACTCTGGGTGCGTCGAGCTGCCGGGTCATGGTTCTCGTCGGAGTGCGGCACGGCCGTTGCTCCTTTCCTCGTCGATGTCGATGGTTGCCAGGCCGAACGTGGCGACGGCGCAGACGATCAGGCAGCCGACGCCGAGGACCAGGGGCCAGCCGGAGCCGACGACGCTGGTCAGCACCACACCCGCGAGCAGCGTGGCCGCCGCGACGACGGCCCGCGCCGTCCGGTGGTGGGTCTCGTGACCGGCCGCCGGCCCGCTCCCGACCGTCACATCGGGCCCGGCCACCGGATCCAGGCGGCCCCGCAGGTAGAGGTGGAACAGCAGCGCCAGCGACGGCACCAGGACCACCGCGCCGGCGACGACGGCGACGACGACGGCGAGCAGCGTGGCCCGGCCGGCGGCGGCCTCCTCGACGGTCAGCCCCGGCAGGATGCTCGGTCGTTGCGCCGCCGCCCAGCCGGCCAGGACGGCCGCCACGGCGAGCGCCGCCGTGACCCGGGACGGGCCGAAGCGGCGCCGCTGGACCAGCACCAGCGTCACCAGTCCGGCGGCGGCGGAACTGCCGGCCATCACCGCACCCCAGCCACGGGTGAGGCCGTCGTACAGGGCCGGGGCGTCGGCGCGCACGACGAGCAGGCCGGCGAGGGCCAGAGCGCCCACGACCACGCCGGAGCCGAGGGCGCGGGCCCGGAAGTCGAGCTCCAGGCTCCGCTCGCCGAGCCGGTGCGCGTCGGCGGCGAGGTAGACCGCGGCGAGGTGGGCGCCGGTGGCCACGCCCAGCGCGCCGATGACGACCGAGGTCGGGTTGAGCCAGCTCGTGACGAGGTCACCGGCCGCGTTGCCGACGGGGACGCGGCCCGAGGCGATGCCGCCCACGGCGGCGCCCAGCGCGAACGGCGTCAGGATCGAGGAGAACGCGAACAGGGACTCGACCAGGTGCCGGCCACGGGCCCCGCCGACCTGGCCGCGCAGCGCGTAGGAGACGCCACGCAGGATGATCCCGACGGCGGCGATGAACAGCGGCGCGGCGAGCGTCGAGGCGATCGAGCCGAACGCGACCGGATACGCGGTCCAGCACACGGTGAGCACGAAGATCAGCCACACGTGGTTGGCCTCCCACACCGGCCCCATGGCGTGCCGGGCGTGGTCGCGGGTCACGGCGGGGTCGGCCCGGCCGGGACGGGTCAGCAGCATCCACAGGCCGGCGCCGAAGTCCGCGCCGGCCAGCACCGTGTACGCGGCGAGCCCGGCGAGGATGAACACCATCGGGACCTCAGCCATCGTCGGGCACCTCGGCGGGCAGCTCTGTGGGCAGGTCGAGGGGTATGCGGCTGAACCTGCGCAGCAGCCACCCGACCGCGGCGGCGAGCCCGAGGTACACGACCACGAGCGTGCCGTACCCGACGGGGATCCCGGACGCGCCGGTGACCGCCTCGGTGGTGCGCATGACCTCGTACACGACCCACGGCTGGCGACCCACCTCGGTGGTGACCCAGCCGGCGATGAGTGCCACGACCGACAGCGGCCCGGCCGCCACCGCGGCCCGGTAGAACCAGCGCGACCGGGGCAGCCGCCGGTGCCGCAGCCGCACGTACAGGAACAGCAGACCCAGCAGCGCCAGCAGCGTGCCGATGCCGACCATCGTCTGGAACGCGAACCGGACCACGTTGACCGGCGGGATGTCGTCCGCGCCGACCGCGCTCAGGCCGATGACGGTGCCGTTGGGGTTGTGCAGCGCCAGCAGCGACAGCAGCCGCGGGATCTCGATGCCGTAGACCACCTCGTGCCCGTTGAACCAGCCACCGAGGTGCTCGGGCGCGCCGCGCGTGGTCCGGCCGAGCCCTTCCAGCGCGGCCAGCTTCACCGGCTGGTGCTTCGCGACCTCACGGGCGGCCCAGTCGCCGACGATCACCTGCAGCGGCGCGGCGACTGCCGCGGTCGACATCGCCACGGTCAGCGCGGTGCGCTCGTAGCGGCCCCGGCGCCCCCGCAGCACCGCCCAGGCGTACGGCGTGGCCACCGCGAACCCGGCGACGATGTACCCGGCGAAGTACATGTGCACGAACTCGTGCCAGAAGTAGGTGTTGCCGAACAGCGCCGCCCACGGGTCGGCGTCGACGACGACGCCGTCGCGCATCGTGAACCCGGTGGGATGGTTCATCCAGCCGTTGACCGCGATGACGAACAGCGAGCCGGTCACCCCGGCCACGACCACCGGCACGCCGCACAGCAGGTGCAGCCGCGGCGGCAGCCGGTCCCACCCGTACACGTAGATCCCGATGAAGATCGCCTCGGTGAAGAACGAGAACCCCTCGAGGGTGAACCCGAGGCCGAACACCGCGCCGAACCTGGCCATGAACTCCGGCCACAGCAGCCCCAGCTCGAAGCTCAGGATCGTGCCGGTCACCACGCCGACGGCGAACAGCGCCAGCATCACCTTCGACCAGCGCCGCGCCAGCGTGGCGAGCACGGGATCGCCGGTGCGCAGCGACCGCCACTCGCAGAACAGCACCATCGACGGGAACGCGATGCCGAAACAGACCAGCGGGATGTGCACGGCGAAGGACAACGCCTGCAGCTGCCGCGCCTGCCACAGATAGTCCGGATCGACCGGCACCCACCACCCCCGGCGGTCCTCGCCATCGCTGTCCGGCCGGACCTTCCCCGAATCGGTCGGAAGATGCCCGGCCGCGCGTGGCGCCGCGCACGCCGTCACGGCGCCGCGCACGCCGTTCGCGGCGCCGCGCATGCCGTTCGCGGCGGCGGGTACGGACCGCCGGTGGAGGCACCCGAGCAGGGCGGCGGCGACCGGCCGGGCGAACCACCGTCGGACCCTGCGGTCGGCTGGCTGCTCGCCGGCCTGGCCGCCGCGGCGGGCTGCCTGGACGCCATCTGCGTGGCCCGGCTGGGTGGCGTGTTCGCCAGTGTCGTGACCGGCAACCTGGTGCAACTCGGCCGGGCCATCGCCGCCGCCGACGGTTGGCTGGCGGCCGGCGCCGGCACCGGCGTCGCCGGCTACGCCCTCGGCGTGGCGGCCGCGACCGCCGCGCTCCGGCGCCCGGTGTCAGCGTCCCCGGCCGGGACCGCCGGGACCGCCGGGACGGCCTGGTCGCGGCGGTGGGCTTCGGGCCGGTGCCGGGGTTTCGGGGCGGTCGCGGTCGGTGAGGCGGTGCTGCTGGGCGGGGTCGCCGCCGGTTGGCTTGCCGCCGGCGGGCAGCCGGGCCGCGGGGCGGCGTTGGCCCTGCTGGCGTTCAGCGTGGTGGCGATGGGGGTGCAGAGCGTCGTGACCATCAGCTCCGGGGTCCGTGACGCGTCGACCACCTACCTCACCGGCACCCTGACCGGCGTCGTGCGGGCCGGCGTCCTCGACCCGCACGGGTTCCGCTCCGGGCTCGGCGGTGCGTCCCGGCTGTTGGCGCTGCTGTGCGGTGCCGTCGTGGGTGCGGTCCTGCTGCGGGTCGCGCCGCTCTGGGCGCCGGTGCCGGCGCTCCTGCTGGTCGCTGCCGCCGCGGTCGCCGCGATCACGGCCCGCCGGCGGATCGACCGGCCCTGACCTCGCCGCCGGCCGGCCCCTTGCTGGCCGGCCGGCGGGACCTCTCAACCGTCCACTGCGGACAGCTGGGACGGGACAGGCACGGGTTCCGGTACCGACGCGGGCTCTTCGGCGTCGAGCATGGTCGCCTCGTCGAAGGGCAGCGCGCCGCCGAGCACCGCGAGTGAGCGCTCCCGGTCGAACTCTCCGGTCCAGGAGCCGACGATCACCGTGGCCACCGCGTTGCCGGCGAAGTTGGTCAGCGCGCGGGCCTCGGACATGAACCGGTCGATGCCGACGATGAGCCCGACGCCGTCGACCAGGTCCGGGCGGTGCGCCTGCAGGCCGCCGGCGAGCGTCGCCAGCCCGGCGCCGGTCACCCCGGCGGCGCCCTTCGAGGCGATCACCATGAACACCAGCAGCGAGATCTGCTGGCTGATCGACATCGGGCGGCCGACCGCGTCCGCGACGAACAGCGACGCCATCGTCAGGTAGATCGCCGTGCCGTCGAGGTTGAACGAGTAGCCGGTCGGCACGGTGATCCCGACGACGGTCCGGGACACGCCGAGGTGTTCCATCTTCGCGATCAGCCTCGGCAGCGCCGACTCCGACGACGACGTAGACAGGATCAGCAGGAACTCGCGGGCGAGGTACCGCAGCAGCGCGAACAGGTTCGTCCGGGCGATCACCCGCAGCAGCACGCCGAGGATGAGCACGACGAAGATCACGCAGGTGAGGTAGAAGCCGAACATGATCTGCAGCAGCGCGGTCAGGGCCTTCCAGCCGCTGCCGCCGACGACCGCCGCGATCGCGCCGAACGCGCCGATCGGCGCCAGCCACATGATCATGGCCAGGACGCGGAAGACGAGCCGCTGCAGGTGCTCCACGCCGCGCAGGATCGGCTCGCCGGACCGCCCAAGGGCCAGCAACGCGAAGCCGACCAGCAGGGCGACGAGCAGGGTCTGCAGCACGGCGCCGGAGGTGAGCGCGGACAGCAGCGTGGTCGGGATGACGCCCAGCAGGAAGTCGACGGTGCCGCCGGAGCCGCCGGCCGCGGCCTTGGCGCCGGCCGCCTTGGTCGCGGCGGTCAGGTGCAGCCCGGCGCCGGGGTGCAGCAGGTTGCCGACGACCAGACCGATGGCGAGGGCGACGGTCGACATCACCAGGAAGTACCCGAGGGCCAGGCCGCCGATCCGGCCGACCTGCGCCGCCCGGCGCACCGAGCCGACGCCGAGCACGATCGTGCAGAAGATGACGGGGCCGATCATCATCTTGATGAGGTTGACGAAGCCGGTGCCGAGCGGCTTGAGTTCGACGGCGGCCTTGGGGGCGAGCAGGCCGACGGCGATGCCGGCGACGACCGCCACGATGACGGCCAGGTAGAGATAGTGCGTCCGGTCGCGCTTCGGCGCGACAGCTGCGGCGGGGGTGTCAGCGGAGGTGGACATGCCACGAGGTTGCCGATAACGGTGACTCAGGTCACTATTTCGTTCATTACGTACATGTGACCTGAGGCGGGCGATGTGTTCCACCCGCGGCGCTGGAGTCTGGCACGGCAGCTCCTCGCGGTGCAGACCGTCATCATCAGTGTGCTGATGGCGGGCGGCATCGCGGGCGCGTACCTGCAGGCCAGGCGCAACAGCCTGGCCGTCGCGCAGGAGACGGTCCTCGCCGTCGCCCGCACCGTCGCCGACGACCCGGCGGTGCTCGCCGGGCTCAGCCGGCCCGACCCGACCGCGGTGCTCCAGCCGATCGCCGAACGCATCCGCGTCGACACCGGCACCAGGTTCGTGGTCGTGATGAGCCCGGCCGGCATCCGGTACACCCACCCGGACCCGGCCCAGATCGGCGGCCGGTTCATCGGCCACATCGAGGGCGCCACCGCCACCGCGCCGGTGACGGAGACGTTCACCGGCACGCTCGGCCGGTCGGTGCGCGCGGTCGTGCCGATCCTCGACGGCGGTCAGGTCCGCGGCCGGGTCGGCGTCGGGATCCTGCTGGACACCGTCAGTCGCGGGCTGCGCCAGCAGTTCCCGCTGCTGGCCGGCGCCGCCGCGGTCGCGCTGCTGCTCGCCGGGGCCGGGTCCTGGCTGGTCGGCCAGTGGATGCGCCGCCAGACGCACGACCTGGGCCCGGCCGAGCTGGCCCGGATGTACGAGTTCTACGACGCGGTGCTCCACGCGGTCCGCGAGGGGCTGCTGCTGCTCGACCGGCAGGGCCGGCTGCAGCTGGCCAACGACGAGGCCCGCCGGCTGCTCGGCCTCGACGGTGACCCGGTCGGGCGGCCGATCGGCGCCGTCGGCCTGCCCGAACCCCTCGCCCTGGCCCTCGCGGCCGGGCAGCCGCGCACCGACGAGATCCACCTGACCGGCGACCGGGTGCTCGTCGTCAACCAGGCCCCGGCCCGGTGGGACGACGTCGAGCTCGGCACCGTGGTGACCCTGCGCGACCACACCGAGCTGCAGGCCCTCACCGGCGAGCTCGACTCGGTGCGCGGCTTCGCCGAGGCCCTGCGCGCGCAGGCGCACGAGTCGGCGAACCGGCTGCACACGGTCGTGTCGCTGATCGAGCTGGGCCGGGCGCCGCAGGCGCTGGAGTTCGCGTCCGCGGAGATCGCCGCCGCCCAGCAGCTCACGGACCAGGTCGTCGGCGCGGTGCGTGAGCCCGTCCTCGCCGCGCTGCTGCTCGGCAAGGTCACCCAGGCCAGCGAGCGGGGCGTCGAGCTGCTCGTCGCCGAGGACGCCGACGTGCCCGAGGGCGCCGTCGCCCCGCGGGACCTGGTGACCGTCGTGGGCAACCTGCTGGACAACGCGATCGACGCGGCCGTCGCGGCGCCGCCACCGCGGTGGGTGCGCATCGACGCGGCCGTCCTCGACGGCGAGCTGGTCCTGCGGATCAGTGACAGCGGACCGGGCCTGGAGGACGTCGCGCAGGCGTTCCGCCGGGGCTGGTCGACCAAGCAGTCGGCCGGGCGCGGGCTCGGGCTGGCCCTGGTCGGTCAGGCGGTCGGCCGCAACGGTGGCACGGTCGAGGTCGCCGGATCCGCGTTCACGGTCCGCCTGCCGGTGCCGACGCAATGATCCGGCTGCTGGTCGTCGAGGGGTCGCGGTGATCCGCGTCCTGGTCATCGAGGGGTCGCGGTGATCCGCGTCCTGGTCATCGAGGGGTCGCGGTGATCCGCGT
>NZ_BONQ01000091.1 GCF_016862795.1 Dactylosporangium siamense
CCTGGTCATCGAGGGGTCGCGGTGATCCGCGTCCTGGTCATCGAGGGGTCGCGGTGATCCGCGTCCTGGTCGTCGAGGACGAGCCGATCGCCGCCGACGCGCACGTCGTCTACGTCGGGCGGGTGCCCGGGTTCGCTGTCGCCGGCCGGGCCGGCACCGGCGCCGACGCGCTGCGCCTGCTCAGCCGGGTGCCGGTCGACCTGGTGCTGCTCGACATGCACCTGCCGGACCTGCACGGGCTCGAGGTCGTGCGGGCGATGCGGGCGGCCGGTCACCGCGCCGACGTGATCGCCGTGACGTCGGCGCGGGACCTGGCGGTGGTCCGCGCCGCGGTGTCGCAGGGGATCGTGCAGTACCTGCTGAAGCCGTTCGTGTTCGCGACGCTGCGGGACAAGCTCGACCGGTACCGCGACTACCGCCGGCAGGTCCTCGACGCCGGTTCGGTGTCCGACCAGCACGAGGTCGACCGGCTGCTGGCCACGTTGCGCAGCGCCGACCCGGTCAACCTGCCCAAGGGTATGAGCCAGGAGTCGCTCGACGCGGTCTCCGCGTCCCTGCGCGGCGCCGCCGCCGGCCGGTCGGCCGCCGAGGTCGCCGCGGTGCTCGGCGCGTCGCGGGTGACGGCGCGGCGCTACCTGGAGCACCTCGCCGACGTCGGGCTGGCCTCCCGGCACGCCCGGTACGGCAACGCCGGCCGCCCTGAGGTCGAGTACCGCTGGAAGGCGTGACCGCACCGGTCAGCGGGTACAGCGCGCCGGTGCCCAGCAGTGCGGTCCCGGAAGAAGGCAGGTAGGCAGATGCCCACACGCGTGTTCCTCGCCGGAGCGTCCGGCGTGATCGGCCGGCGGCTGATCCCCCGGCTGGTCGACGCCGGATACGTCGTCGGCGGCATGACCCGCTCACCCGACAAGACCGACCTGATCAGCCGGCTCGGCGCCGAACCGGTCGTCTGCGACGTGTTCGACCGCGCCGCGCTGACCCGGGCCGTCCGGGACTTCGCCCCGGACGTCATCATCAACCAGCTCACCGACCTGCCGGACGACGTCGCGGACATCGGCGCCCACGCCGAGATGAACGCCCGCGTCCGCACCGAGGGCAACCAGAACCTGATCGACGCCGCCCGCACGACCGGCAAGCCCAGGATCCTCGCGCAGACCGTCGCCTGGCAGCTGCCCGACGGCCCGGACGCCGCGGCCGCGGCGGAGCTGGAGCGTTCCGTCCTCGCCGAAGAGGGCGTCGTGCTGAGCTACGGGCAGTTCTACGGCCCCGGGACCTACCACGAACGCGACGTCCCCGCGCCGCCCCGCATCCAGATCGACCGCGCCGCCGAACGGACGGTCGAGCTGCTGGACGCGCCGTCGGGGGTCGTCGTCATCACCGACTGACCGTGACGGTGAGAAACGGGGTGACGCCGGCGTCTGCCGCCCGCGTGCTCCATACGCTGGGGTGATGTCGACGATCCGTGACGCCGTCGAGCGTGTTCCGCGGCCCACCGTGTTCGTGCTGTTCGGTGCGACCGGCGACCTCGCCAAGCGGATGGTGCTGCCGGCCTTCGCCACGCTCGCCGCCGAGGGACTCCTGCCGAAGGAGTGGGTACTGATCGGCAACGGCCGTGGTGACATCCCGCACGAGGACTTCCGCGACCACGTCCACAAGGCGCTCAGCGAGTTCGGGCCGCGGCCGAAGAAACGGTGGTGGCGCGACTTCGAGCCGAGGCTGCTGTTCGCCGGCGGCGGGTTCGGGGCCGACGACCCGGGCAGCCTGCTCGACGTCATCGAGCAGGCCCGCTCGCGGACGGGCGAGGACCCGCAGCTCGTGCACTACCTCGCCGTCCCGCCGGTCGCGTTCGGCGGGCTCACCGAGGCGCTGGGCAGGCACGGGCTGGTGGACGACGCGCGGGTCGTCTACGAGAAGCCGTTCGGCACCTCACCGGACACCTTCCGCACCCTGAACCGGACGGTGCGGCGGGTGCTGGACGAGTCGCAGGTGTACCGGATCGACCACTTCCTCGGCAAGGAGGCGACCCAGGACCTGCACGTGCTGCGCTTCGCCAACGAGGTCTTCTCCGCCATGTGGGACCGCGACCACATCGAGTCCGTGCAGATCGACGTGCCGGAGACCCTCGGCGTCGACGACCGCGCCGGGTTCTACGACGCCACCGGCGCGGTGCTGGACATGCTGGTGACGCACCTGTTCCAGGTCGCGGCCGAGGTCGCGATGGAGACCCCGGCCTCGCTCGGCGCCGCCGACCTGCAGGCGGCGCGGGAGAAGGTGATCCGCGCGTTCCGGCCGCTGGATCCGGCGGAGGTGGTGCTCGGGCAGTTCGCCGGCTACCGGGAGGTGCCCGGCGTGGCGCCCCGGTCGAAGACGGACACGTTCGTCGCCGCGCGGCTGTGGATCGACAACCCGCGCTGGCGCGGGGTGCCGTTCCTGCTGCGGACCGGCAAGCGGATGGCCGACAGCCAGCAGCGCGTCAGCGTCGTGCTGCGCACCCCCGTGTGCCCGTTCCCCGGCCTGCCCGAGCAGACCAACCTGCTGTCGTTCTCCCTGTCGGGCACCGGCGAGATCGACCTGCGACTGCTGGCGAAGCAGCCCGGTGTGGGCCTGCGCGTCGAGCCGGCGACGGCACGGCTGCCGCTGTCCCAGCTGCCCGACGCCGAGCCCCTGCCGCCGTACGTGCGGCTCATCCACGACGTCCTGCTCGGCGACCGGTCGCTGTTCACCCGGCCGGACGGGCTGTCGGCGGTGTGGAAGGTCGCGCAGCCGCTGCTGGATCACCCGCCCCGCCTCGCCACATACGCGCAGGGCTCCTGGGGCCCGGCCCGCGCCCGTGCCCTCCCCGCGCCGCAGCGGTGGCTGCTCGGCGAGTAGCGCGCTTCTGCAACGCCGGCGTTTGTGTGCGGCCGGTGCGGGCAGCTTCCCCGGCGTGAGCACCTGGACCAGGCGTGAGGACGAGCGGCTGCTGTCCGGCCGGGGTCGTTACGTGGCCGACATCCAGGTCCCGGGCTGTCTGGACGCGGCGTTCGTGCGCAGCCGCGTCGCGCACGGCACGCTGCGCGACGTCGACTGCGCCGCCGCCCGGCAGGTGCCCGGGGTGGTCGGGGCGTGGTCCGCCGCCGACCTGCACGACCTGCCGCCGTGCGCGCACGCAACCGCCGACCTGCCGGACCTGCCGCCCATGCCGCACACGGTGCTGGCGAACCTGTCCTCGGACGAGGCGGTCGCCGGCCGGGAATGGCCGGTGCTGGTGAAGGACCGCGTGCGGTACCCGGGTGAGGCCGTCGCCGTGGTCCTGGGCGAGGACCGGTACCGGGCCGAGGACGGCGCCGCCGAGGTCACGGTCCGGATCGACCCGCTGCCCGCGGTGGTGACGCCCGAGGCGGCCCTGGACGACACGGTCCGCCTGTTCGAGGGGCTGAGCAACGTCGCCCTCGAGGGCTCCACCGGGCAACCCGTCGACGAGTCGGTGTGGCAGCACGCGGCGGCAGTGGTGGAGGGCAGGTACCGCCAGGCGCTGCTGCTGCCGACGCCGATGGAGTGCCGGACGCTGCTCGCGGTCCCCGACGGCGACCGGCTGACGGTGTGGTCGGGGCATCAGGCGCCGCACCGGCTGCGCCGGGAGCTGGCCGCCGCCCTGGGCTGGCCGGCCGAGCGGATCCGGGTCGTGGTGCCCGACACCGGGGGCGCGTTCGGGTCGAAGAGCGCGTCGTTCCCCGAATACGTCGCGGTCGCGTTCCTGGCGGTGCGGCTCGGACGGCCGGTGCGCTGGATCGAGGACCGGCTGGAGTCGATGCTGGTCGCGACCCGCGGCCGGGGCCAGGACCAGCGCGTCCGGCTCGCCGCCGACGCCGACGGCCGGCTGCTCGCCTACGAGCTGCACATCGACGCCGACGTGGGCGCCTACCCGCACATCGGCGCGGGGCTGCCGATGCAGACCGCGTGGATGGCGACCGGCCCGTACACGACGCCACGGGTGCACGCGACGCTGCGGTCGGTGCTGACCAACACGATGACCACCTACCCGTACCGCGGGCCCGGCCGGGCCGAGGCGACCATGGCCCTGGAACGGTCGATGGACACCCTCGCCGACCGGCTCGGCATCGACCCGGCGGAGCTGCGCCGGCGCAACCTCATCCCGCCCGACCGGTTCCCGTACGAGACGCCGACCGGCCGCCGGTACGACAGCGGCAACTACGCCGCCGCGCTCGACCTGGCACTGGAGTCGCTCGGCTACGACGCGTGGCGCGCGGAGCAGGCCCGGCGCCGCGCGGACCCGCACGCCCTGCCGCTGGGCATCGGGCTGTCCTGCTACGTGGAGCGCTCCGGCGGTGAACCCGGCGGGCTGCACGAGTTCGGCAGCCTGGAGGTCGGCGAGGACGGTGTGATCACCGCCCGGTGCGGCGCCGCCTCCAGCGGCCAGAGCCACGAGACCGTGCTCCCCGCGCTGGTCGCCGCGAGCCTCGGCGTGGACGCGGACCGGGTCCGGCTGGTCGACGGGGACACCGGCGAGCAGGCCGACGGGGTCGGCTCCTTCGCCAGCCGGACGGCGCAGGTCTCCGGCGCGTTGCTGAGCCACCTGTCCGCGCTGCTGGCCGACGAGGCCCGGGACCGGGCCGCGAAGCTGTGGGACCTGCCGCCGGAGACCGTGCGGTGGTCCGGCGGCACCGTGCACGGCCCCCACGACGGCGCACCGGCGATGGACCTCGCGGCGCTGGTGCGGGCCACCGGGCCGCTGCGGGTCGACGACCGCTTCGAGTCGGCGATGGCGTTCCCGTTCGGCACTCACGCCGCGGTCGCCGAGGTCGACCCGGAACTCGGCACCGTCCGGGTGCTGCGGCTGGTGACCGTCGACGACTGCGGTGTGGTCCTGGACCCGGCGGTGGTCCACGCGCAGGCGTTCGGGTCCGCGGTGCAGGGTCTCGGCCAGGCGCTGTACGAGGGCATGTGCTTCGACGACGACGGCGTGCCGGTGCTCACCGACGGCCTGCTGGACTACCTGCTGCCCACGGCCGCGGAGGTCCCGCCGTTCGTGGGCCGGGACACCTGCACGCCGAGCCCGGCGACGCGGCTCGGCGCCAAGGGAGCCGGCGAGTCCGGCTGCATCGGCACCCCCGCCGCCGTGGTCAACGCGGTGGCGGACGCGCTGCGGCCGGCCGACCGCGACGTGCTGCAGCTGCCGCTCACGCCGGAGCGGGTCTGGCGGGCCGCGCGGTGAAGCCACCGGTGTTCGACTACGTCGCGCCGCGGTCGGTCCGCGAGACCGTCGACGCGCTCGGCGACCCCGGACGCACCGCCGCGGTCATCGCCGGCGGGCAGAGCCTGCTGCTGGAGATGCACCTGTGGCGGCGCAGACCCGACCTGGTGGTCGACGTCAACCGGGTCGCCGGACTCGACGGTCTCGGCGTCGACGGCGGCTCGCTGCGGGTCGGCGCCCTGGTCCGGCACGCGGCCTTCGAGGCGCCGCAGGCCGTGCCGGGCCCGCTCGGCACGCTGTTCCAGCAGGCGGTGACCAACATCGCGCACCCGCCGATCCGCGCCCGCGGCACGCTGGTCGGCAGCCTCGCCTGGGCGCACCCGGCCTCGGAGTGGTGTGCGGTCGCACTGGCCCTGGACGCCGACCTCACCCTGCGGGACAGCGACGGCGCCCGGCAGGTCCCGGCCCGTGACTACTTCCAGGGGCCGCACCGGACCGCCCGCCGGCCCCGGGAACTGATCACGTCCGTGCGCTTCCCACTGCTCAGCGACGACACCGGCGTCGCCTTCATCGAGCACCGGCGCACGCACTTCTGCTTCGCGACGGTGGCCGTCTCCGCGACCCTGACCGTCCGGGACGGCGTGATCACCGGCAGCCGGATCGGACTGGTCAACGCCTCGGACCGGCCGGTGCGGGCACTGGCCGCCGAGCAGTCGCTGCTCGGCGCCGAGATCGCCGACGACCTGTACCACCGCGCCGGCCGCGCCGCCGCGGAGCAGGACGCCGCACCGGTCGCCGAGCCGTTCGCCGACCCCGGGTACAAGCGGCAGGCCGTCGCGGTCCTCGTCGGCCGGGCCCTGCGACGGGCGGCGGCGGACCAGCGGTCGCGTGCCGCCGGACGTACGGAAGGACTCCGATGAAGATCACCCTCACGGTCAACGCCACGGACTACCCGCTGGACGTGGAGCCGCGCCGGATCCTCGCCGACGTGCTGCGGGAGGACTGCCGGCTCACCGGCACCCACCTCGGCTGCGAACACGGCGTCTGCGGGGCCTGCACGGTGCTGGTGGACGGCGAGGCGGTCCGGTCCTGCCTCATGCTGGCCGTCCAGTGCGACGGCAGGTCGGTGCGCACCGTCGAGGGCCTGGCGGGAGCCGACGGCGGACCGCATCCGCTGCAGCGCGCGTTCTCCGCCGAACACGCCCTGCAGTGCGGCTTCTGCACCCCCGGCTTCCTGATGCTGGCCGCGGGCGCCCTGGACGCCGACCCCGACCTCGCCGAGCACCCGGAGCGCGTCGACAGCCTGGTCGGCTCCAACCTCTGCCGGTGCACCGGCTACGCACCGATCCGGCGGGCCATCCTGCGCGCGGCCGAGGAGCAACAGCGCCTCGATCTCCAGGCATGAATCAGCTGGACACGCCGCACCACCACGGACCGATGGTGGATCAGGCGGGCTGCGAGTCGGGTCCGGCACCCCAGCGGCTGAAGGCGATCCGCTTGCCGTCCGGGGAGTAGACCGGGCCGAGGTCCACGATCGCCGGCGTGTTGGTCAGCGCCAGTACATTCGTGCCCGCCGAGGTCATCGACATGATCTCGGGCTCGGTGCCGGGCAGGTCGTCATTGCGCGAGAACACGATACGAGCGCCGCGGACCAGGGCCGCCCCGGCCGGGCTCGCCGGGACGAACGGCAACAGCGCCGACACGATCAGCACGGCGAGGCCAGGCACGAACGGTCGCTTCATCCCGAAACCGGGACCCGCTCATTTCGGTCAATTCTTCGACGAGACCGAGAACCGACAGCAAAGTACCTGGTCGCCAGCCGGTGGCGTCCTGCCGAAGGATCTCGTTGCGCCGCGGCAGCGGCGCACAGGTTAGAGTGCGCTGTTCGTATCTTCGTTCCTGTCGATAGGGAGCCGCCGTGACCGAGCCGACGCAAACGTCGCCAGCGATCGACACGTCCGTCGCGCATCCGGCCAGGCGGTACAACTACTGGCTGGGCGGGAAGGACAATTTCGCCGCTGACCGCGAGTCGGCTGACGCGATCGAGCAGAAGTTCCCCGGCATGCGCGCCGGTATCCGCGCCAACCGGGATGTCCTCGGCCGGATGACCCGGTTCCTTGCCGCGGACGGCGGCATCCGGCAGTTCCTCGACATCGGCACCGGCCTGCCCACCGAGGACAACACCCACGAAGTGGCCCAGCGCGTCGCACCGGACAGCCGGGTCATGTATGTCGACAACGACCCGCTCGTCATGACCCACGCCCGTGCGTTGCTGACGAGCACCGGTGAAGGCGTCACCGACTACATCGAGGCGGACCTGCGGGACCCACAGGCCATCCTGGCCGCCTTGCGGCAGCGGGACACCCTGGACCTGTCCCGGCCGGTGGCTTTGATGCTGATCGCCATTCTGCACTTCATCCCGGGTCAGGGAGAAGCCCGCCCCATCGTGCGGCAGTTGCTGGACGAGCTTCCCTCCGGCAGCTACCTCGCCGCGACACATTTCACGTTGGACTTCATGCCGGAGCACGAGCAGAACACCTACCGGCAGATGCTCGACTCCGGCATGAGCGACATCTGGCCCCGCGACCGCGCCGAGTTCACCACGTTGTTCGACGGTCTGGAGATGGTCGATCCCGGCATCGTCCTGGTCTCGAAATGGCGCCCGCAAACCGACGACGACTCGGTCGACCCCAGCCGGATCAGCATCTGGGCAGGCGTCGCCCGCAAGCCGTAGCGCTCGGCCCGCTGGCGGCGTCGGGTCGTGGCGCCGCCGGACGGGCGAGGGCCGCGTTGCGTTGATCGTGGACAATCAACGTGCGTGGTATCCAAAGCAAGGAGCGCGGATGATTGCGGCAATCTTCGGATTCGCGGGCGTGATCCTTGGCTCCCTCACCACGTCGGTCCTCACCATCTATCGGGAACGGCTCGTCACGCAACGCGAGAGCGCCGTGCGTGAGCAGCAGCATCAGCGCGAGCGCAAGGCACTGCGCGACACGTTCCAACGCGACAGCATCCTGGCGCTGCAATCCGCGGTCACCGAGCTGATCAGAGCCGCATACGCGGAACTGGATCGCCTTCTGGACGAGCTGCGTCGGACCGGAGAGTGGAAAGCCCGCCAGTGGGAGACGCCCACCGCCACTGGATGGTCCACGGCGCTGCTCAGCCTCGAGTCCTCGCGAGCTCGCATTTTCGACGACGAGATCCGATCATTGGCGGATGACCTGAGAACCATCGCGGGCGAATCGGTGTGGGCGAGGGATGTCGAAACCGCGAAGGAAGCCAGTCGAAAGCTCGAGCCTCTGCTTGGCCGTTTCAACGCAACCATCAATCGCGCCCTGCCGGCCCTCTACTGACCGCATGCATGGGCACAGCCCAGCCCTCGCATGCGTCGATCGCCGTCCCGGCGAGTGACACCCGGCGAGTGACACCCGGCGGGCTGTCGGCACACCCGGTCGACGGCAGGACCGCACGCGATCATCCCCTGCGCCCCCGCGGACGAACGCGCAATGATGGTTGAGTGAAGGCGATCTACCCAGACGGCGGCGGTGGCGACCCGGAGGCCATGCCCGGCGTGTGTCCCGAAACCCAAGGTGCGGCCGGCGTCAGGTCACTCACACTTGCCGTCGACGGAGAGTCGTTCGCCCTCAGCCCAAACGAGTTCGGAGGCACCGACTACGCCTGGCTGAGCGGGCCGAACCCTGGCTACGGATTCGGCGTGAGTCCGACCCGGAGCCTGTCGCTCGACGAGCACATGGAGAACATCCGCAACTTCCTGGCCCAGGTTGACCCCGCCACGGGATACATCGAGGACGACTGAACCCTGCGTGGGCCCCGCCCTGCCGAGCCGGCAGTCATCGCCGGAAAAGTGTCAGGGGGTCCTCGTAGCATCCAGGGCGAGACGGGGGTGCACGATGGTCGGAGGGCCGTTCGCGGCGCTGGATGAGTGGCGGCTGATCCGCCGGTATGCGGTTCCCGCGTGGATGATCGCCGAATGCGCCGAGGCGCGGGAGCGCGGCGACTGGCGGGCCGCGTGCGAGGCGGCGCGGGTCACGGTCGCGTTCGACGATGCCGGGCCGGTCGCCGACCTGCTCGCCGGGCTCGCGCCGGACCTGCTGCGCTGGCACCTGCCGCGGGCGATGGACGGCACGGCGGCGCTGCTGCCGAGGACCCGCTACGTGCTCGCGCCCGAGGGACCGGTCACGGCGGAAACCGTCGTCCTGGGAGTCCGGTCGCCGCACTGGGTCTCGGCATCGCAACGCCTCACGTTGCAGGCGGTGCGCATCGGCGACATCTCGCCAGGGCCGGTGTTTCCGGTGCCGCCACACATGTGGGACGCGCGCCGGGCACACGAGCTGCGGGCACTGCCGGTCGACGAGTCGACCTGGGTGAACGATCCGTGGAAGTCGGCCGGCTGGATCATCGACGCGCCGAGCTCACGGCGGCGGATGCGCGATGGCCACGAGTTGCTCCGCCTCACGAACCCGCGGCTCGCGGCGGTCGAGCTGCGGCGCGTCGCCGCGCAGTATGGGCAGAGGTCGTGGGAGCTGCGCTCCAGCATCCTCAAGCGGCGGTCGTGGTTCTCCCGGCAGCTGCTGCTCGAGGTCGCCGGCCGGCGCAACCGGGTCGCTGTCGTCGACGACGAACAGCAAGGGGCGCAGGGAGGGCGGGCGCGGCACGAGGAGCCGGCCTCGGTCGAGTTCTGCCTGCACCCGTCGCTGCTGCGCGGCGCGGTCGACCTGGAGCTGGTCCAGCACGGGCGGCTCGGCGTCGCGGACGTGCACCCGCTGGTGCGGGCCGCCCTTTTCCCGTCGAGCGCGCCTGCTCCGGACGTGGTCGCTCCGGGTTTGGCACCGCCTGCGCCCCGCGAGCCGGCCGTGACGCCCGCCGGTTTCAGGGATGGGGAGCGGGTCAGGGTTCGCTGCGGGCCGGACTGGCACTGGCTTGCCCTGCGGGGCGGGCAGCTGGAGCCGCTCGACCACACCGCCGACGAGCGACGGCGTGAGCTGGCGCTGCAAGCGTTCGGCGGGATGCTGCGGGGTTGCTTCGCCGCCGAGGTCGCCTGGCACCAGGGTGGGGGCAGGCTGCCCAGGCGGCTCGCCGAGTATCGCCGCGACCTCTGGCGCCGCATGCACCACGGCGGCGGCAGGGTGGTCAGCTCGTTGCTCGACGAGGGCATGGACCCGCGGGTCCGCGACAATGTCGGCAGGACGCTGCTGCACCGGATCCACCAGTTCGAGCACGCCGACGTGCTGACCCGCCTGCTCTCCGCGGGCGCCGATGTCAACGCCGTCAACCATCTGGGTTACACGGCGATGTGTGAGGCCCTGGTCCACGGCGCCCCAGCCGATCTGGTCGCCGCCTTGAGCGACGCGGGTGCCATTCCCCGGCTGTCCCGGCTGGACCCGGCGACCTGGCCGGAGCCGGAGCCGGAACCAGTGCCGGCCGGGCCGCTGGCGGTGGGCCTGGACTGGGCCGACGTGGAGCAGGAGGCCAGGCGCGGCCACGACACCGCCGAACGCCCGCCATAGTGGATGACCCGCGTGTTGTGATCACCGACGTGCACACCATGCGCAGAGACAGGACCGAGCGGGCGTCGTCGTCGTCCGTCAGTCGGTGGTCAGCTGCCGCAGGAGGCGGTGCGCGACGTCGCGGGCGCTCCGGAACGCCGCCCACCGCGCGGCCCGCCCGGCGGGCGTGGTGCCGGCCGGGATGGTGACGGGGGTGGCGGCGAGGAACAGGTTGACGGTGAAGGGTTCCAGCGCGTCGACGTCGGTGACCCGGTCCAGGATGTGCCAGTGGCCGGCGTGGTCGTCGTGCGGCAGCGTCACGTACAGGGTGGCGAGGTCGCGGCCGGGAAGGTACATACCGGCCCGGTCGAACCCGGTGAAGGTGAGCCGGCCGGACGGCAGTTGCTTCACGCAGTGCATGGTCAGGGAGCCGTGGGCGAACATCCGCACCGGTTCGCACCAGCGCACCAGGTCGTGCAGGCGGCGGGCGTCGTCGTCGGTGATGGTGTGGGCGCGGTGGCGTTCGTCGATCATGCGGTGATGGTCGATCTGCCAGATCTGCGCGTCTTCGTCGTCCGGTCGCCAGGTCGACAGCTGCGCGGCCGCGGTGACGACGTCGCGCAGGTGCGCGGAGGTGAGGGCCGGGTCGGGCTCCTCGCGGGTCTGCAGCATCGTGCCGGGGCCACCCGACAGGATCAGGAACCGGTCGTTGTCGCTCCACCGGTAGGCGCCGGCGACGACCGGGGGCGGTGTCGGCCCGAACGCCGAGTACACGTGGATGCGGTGGACGAATCGGGCGCGGGCCTCGGCGGTGTCGGTGATGCGGATCTTGATGGTGGCGTTCTCGGCGTGGAAGCGGCCACGGAAGACCACCTCGTCGCGCGACATGCGGATCGGCGGCCGGGCGTCGATGCGGAAGTCGGGGAACAGCGCGGTCGGGTTCCACGAGGCCGGGTTGCCGGCGGCCGGCGGGTGATCCGCCGGTCCGGTGCCCGCCGGAGGCTGCTGACGCGGGGGCGGGGGATCCGGCTGGTCCGGCTCCGTGTCCTGCCGGCTGAAGCGCTGCCCGCAGCGGGCCGCGTAAGCGGCGATCTGTCGCAGTTCGCTGCCGGTCCAGGAGCGGGGGGCGCTGTCAGTGGCGCAGAACGCGCCCAGGACGTGGCCGGCGGCGGTGACGATCGGCGCGCCGGCGTAGGCGACCGTGTTGAGGTCGCTGATCGCCGGGTTGTCGTGCAGGACGGGATGCCGGCGGGCATCGGTGACGACGAGCGGCCGGCGGGAGCCGACCACGTACTGGCAGAACGAGTGGGTCAGCGGCGCGACGCGACGGCGCTGCCACTGCGGCGGCAGGCCGAGGGCGCCGGGGAAGCGTTGACCGTGCCGCTCCACGATCGACACGAGCGCGGCCGAGGTGCCCAGTTGGGTCCGGGCGGATGCGACGAGTTCGTCGCACCAGGCGTCGACGGTGGCCTCGCCGATCGCGGCGACCGCTCTCAGCCGGGCCGGATCACGGACCGCTGCCGCGGTGCGGACCGGATCGATCGAGTCCAGGGCTGCGTCCAGGTCCAATGGGGTACTCCTTCCGGCCTCGACGGTCTGCGGGGCGGCACCGTCCAGCGGCGATGCCGACATTCATCGCGAGTATGACGCGAGTGGCCCAGTGTTGCGTTTCGGTAATACCGGCGCGAAAAAAGTCTGACGATCCGTCGAAGGTAGACACACGTTCCGTTGATACGGCAGGGTGGCCACACGGACCGTCCTATCGATGCTGCCCACCGACTCGATGGGACTAGCGGAAGATCGCCAGCGGACGTCGGAGGTGCAAATGGGTTCAAATCCGTGCATCACGTGGCGCAACACCCGCTCAAGGTCGGGCGTTCAGGACGTTTCGTGATGGCGGGCCTCGAGGATGCGGCATCGCCGGGGAACGCGTTGTCGCCCCGGCACGTGCGCCGGGACCGCCTGCACGACGCCCTCGACCGCGCCGCAGGACACCGATGCGTCCTGGTGATCGGGATGGCGGGCATCGGCAAGACCGAGCTGCTGCGGGCCTGGTGCGCCGAACAGGCCGTGGTCACCTTCTACGACCTTGCCCACGACAGCCCGGCGCGGTTGCGCCCACCTGTCCGGACCAAGACGTCGATGTCGATGGTATTGGACAACGTACACCGCGCGAGCACGACGCAACTCGACGACATCATCGGTCTGCTCGCCCAGCCGGCCGGCCCGAGGCTCGTCCTCGCCGGCCGGTGGGTGCCGCCCCGGCTCCGGGCCGGCCTACCGTCCGCCGGCACCACAGAGATCGACGGTTCCGCGCTCGCGCTGACCGAGGACGAGACCGCGCGACTCTGCGCCCGCTACGGCCACCTGACGCCGGAGACGCTCGCCGAGGTGTACGCGGTGACCGGTGGCTGGACCGCGGGCGCGGTCGTCGCCGCCACCAGCATCGCCGGCGATCCGGTCGGCACCGAGCATCATCTGCGCCAGCTGCACGCCATCGGCGTGACCCTGCACGACTATGTCGTCGGCGACGTCTTGGCGCACCTGTCCGACGACGACCGCCGGGCCGTCGCCGACACCAGCGCGGTGGAGACCGTCTGCGCGGCGCTGTTCACCGCCCTCACCGGCCGCCCGGACGCCGGGCGGCTCCTGGAGGACCTCGCCCGGGACCGCATGTTCGCGGTGCCCGTCGGTGAGCGCGGTTGGCACCGGTACCGCCGGCTGTGGCGCACGGCCCTGTACCTGCACGCCCAGCACTTCGAACCGGAACGGCAGCGGACCCTGCATCGCAGCGCCGCCGACTGGTACCTCGGCCACGGCCGGTATCGCGAAGCGGTCCACCACGCGACCGCCGCCGGCGATCATCTGCTCGCCGCGGAGCTGAGCAACAGGTACCGCTTCCACCTCATCGCCGACGGCCCGCTGGTCACCGTGACGCCGGCGCCGTCACCCACCTGGCCCGTTCCGCTGACGGTCGTCAACCGACCGTTCCGGCAGGCCGGACCGGTGACCGCGGCTGCCGGCGTGATGTCGCAGCCGACGGCCGCGGCCCGGGACGCGCCGGACGCGGACGTCGCCCGGCACGTCGTCGAACACGCCGCGCCCGTCATCGCCGCCCTCGACGCCGGCTGCCCGCTCGAAGCACGGGCGCACCTCGTCACCTGGCTCCACGCCGCCCAACAACTCGGACCGCTCCCCCACGCCCGGGCACTGCGGCACTCCGCCGCCACGGAGCTGCAGCTCGGCAACCTCCACCTGGCCGCGGCCCACGCCGGCCAGACCCGCCGGATCCTCGCCGAGCACGGCGTCGGCGGCGCGCACGACGACGGCTGGGCCCGGATCGTGCTGGCCGCCGTGCACATCCAGCGCGACGAGCTCACCGCCGCCGCCGAGCAGCTCCGCGGGCTCGCCGTCGACCTGTGGCGCACGGACGCCCCGCTCACCGCCGCCGAGCACCTGCACCACGCCATGATCGAGCAGCAGCGCGGCGACGCCCGGGCCGCGCTGCGCACCACCCGGCAGCTCGTCGAGACCGAGCCGCCGTCGGCGGAGCTGCTCTACCTGCACATCCAGCTGCTGCTGGCCAACGGGGACGGCGCCGACGCCGGACGCTGCGCCACGACCCACGCGGCGCGGCTCACCGACCCGCTGCGCCGTCTCGTCGACGCCAACCTGCTGCTCGCCCAACGCCGGGCTGCCGAGGCCACCGAAACGCTGCAGGCCTTCGTGCAACGCACCGACGGATCCGTCCCGCACCGCATCGACGCCCTGCTCCTGCTCGCGGACGCGGCGGCGCAGATCGGTCACCTCGACCACGCCGCCCACCTGCGCCGCCAGGCCGAACGGGTCGCCGCACCGGCCG
This sequence comes from Dactylosporangium siamense, assembly GCF_016862795.1. GTDB lineage: Bacteria > Actinomycetota > Actinomycetes > Mycobacteriales > Micromonosporaceae > Dactylosporangium > Dactylosporangium siamense. Next base: position 14,564 of record NZ_BONQ01000091.1, read on the forward strand.
GCATCCGGCGCCCGTTCCTGCTCAACGCGGCGTACAGCCTCAACGCGGCGTACAACGGCGCGGACCCGAGCCGATCAGCCCGCGCCGAGCGGCTGCCACCGGCGACGGCCACGCTCACCGACCGCGAACTGACCATCCTGGGCCTGCTCGACACCCTGCTCACGGTCAGCGAGATCGCCGATGCGCTGCACCTGACCGACAACACCGTGAAATCCCACATCAGCGGCATCTACCGCAAGCTCAAGGTCCACCGCCGCCGTGACGCCGTGCGGCTGGCCCGCGCGCTCGAGCTGCTGTAGTGGGTCGCGCGAAGCGCGACCGACCCAGGACCGCCGGCTCCGGCGACGGCCGGCGGTCAGGACAACCCGGCCAGGAAGCACAGCCCGGCGGCGAGCAGGCCGGCCTCGACCAGGGACACGTTTCAGCGGGCTCAGTGGGGCGTGTGTCAGCAGCAACGCGCCGGCCACGGCGAGTGGGACGGCGCCGGCCGCGAACCAGCCCACCAGCGGCCACCGCACCGCGTCGCGGTTGAGCCACGTCCGGGAGCCGTTGCTCGACAGTTGCGTGAGGGTCAGCATCGGCACGGCGAAGCGCAGCCCGAACAGTGCCGTGAACACCGGCAGCAGCAGGACACCACCGCCGAACCCGGCGACCGCCGACAACACCGCCAGCAGGAACGCCGCCGCCGACGCGATCAGCAACGTGGGTCCCATCAGCCGCTCTCAACCGGCGGTGTGGCCCAGCAACGCCACGGCGGCATGGCCGGCGAGGAAGGCCGCGGTCAGCCCGGCCACGACGCTGCCGATCGCGTAGGCCGCGGCGAGCAGCTTCGCGCCGGTCTCGGACAACCGCACCGTCTCGAAGGAGAACGTCGAATACGTGCTCAGCGTCGCGCACAGTCCCGGCCCGATCAGGTGCTGCAGGGCGTCGGGCACCGCCGCCGCGGCGGTGACGCCGGTGAGCAGGCCGAGCACGGTGCAGGCGGTGAGGTTCACGGCGAAGGTCCCCCACGGGAACACGGTGCCGAGCCGGGCCTGGACGGCGCGGTCCATCAGGTACCGCAGGGGCGCGCCGACAACCGCGCCGGCGATGACCATCAACCAGTTCACGAGGCATCTCCACGGGTGCCGGAGGCGGGTGCGACGAGCCGCCGGGTGAGCGTGGCCGAGGCCCACACGGCGATCAGGGCCGCCACCAGCGTGGCGGTGAGGTACAGCAGGGCGAGCCCGGCCCGGCGCCCGTCGAACAGGTGCTGCGCGTCGACGGCGTAGGTGGAGAAGGTGGTGTAACCGCCGAGCACGCCGGTGCCGAGGAACGGCCGTGCCAGCGGGTGGGCGGCGCCCCGTTCGGTGATCAGGACCATGAGCACGCCCATCAGCGTGCAGCCGGTGATGTTGATCCAGAACGTGGTCCACGGGAACGTGCCGGGCGCGGTCGGCCACACGAGGCTCGCGCCGTAGCGGGCGCAGGCACCGAGCACGCCACCCGCCGCGATCGCCGCGAGGACCTGCGCCTGCCGTCGCTGTTCGGGTGGGCCCGGCTCGACGGCGGTGTCGGGGTCGAGCGGTTCGCGCTGCCAGCCCGAGTCGCGCTGCACGGGGCCTCCTACCTGATGCGTTCCACCCCGCACGCGGGCGCGCACGAGGAAGGTCAGGTAGGGACTGTTGGCGGCCGGTCACGGCCACGGTTCGGGTCCGGCGAGCCCCACCGCCGTGCGGTCACCCCGGGAGATGTCCGCACGCCTACGGTACCAAGCCCGCCCGGTATCGTGAATCGGGTCCTGACCTCGAAGGGCGGCGGTACCGGGCGGCGACCGTACCGTGGACCGACATCGCCGGCGGGCGGCAGCTCGCACCGGTGCACCGCACCTGGGACGGCCGGTTCTCGGTCCTGCCGCTGACCGAACTGACCATCGACGTCGTCGGCACCACGGCGCGAGGCCTGGACGACCTCGACGAGCACCTCGACGACGACCCTCTCGACGACCTGCGCGACCTGTACGGGCCGCTGTGGCGGCCCGGCACCGTCCCGCTGACCGCCTGGCTGTCCTCACCGGCGGGCCTGCTCGACCTGATCACCGCCCGGGCGCAGGGCCGGCCGAGCCGGTGATCGGCGCTCGTGGTCCAGGTGTCCGGTCACCTCGCGCATTGCGGTGCGCCGGTCGGGCGGCGACAGTGGACACATGAGGAGGCGGGGGCGCATCGACGCGCCGGTCCCGCCTCGCCTCACCGGGTGGCTGTGGATCGACCGCAAGCTGTTGCGCCAGGCGCTGCGGCGTGACGAGGCGCTCGTCACCGCCCTCGCCGGGCTCGTGCCGGCCCGGCCGGGCTGGAGTTTCCGCCGGGCCGGTGTCACGGCGGTGGCGGTGCTGGTCCACCTCGTCGCGCTCGGCGCCCTCGTGTTCGGTGGATGGCTGTCGACCCGCGACTTCCCCGGCGTCGGGCTGTTGCCCGGCGTGATCTCCCTCGCGTTCGGCGCGCTGTTGCTGCCACGTCCGGCGAGCCTCCCCCGCTACGCCACCCGCCTGCGCCGCGCCGACGCGCCGGACCTGTTCTCGTTCGTCACCGCTGTCGCCGGGGCGGTCGGCGTCCGCTGCCCCGACCTCATCGTCGTCGACGACCGGTTCGCCGCCGACGGTGGCACGGCCGGCCTGCTGCGCCGGCGGCACCTGCGGCTGGGCGCACCGTTGCTGGCGGCGCTGGACGGGCAGCAGCGGGCCGCGGTCGTGGCGCATCAGCTCGCGCACTTCAGCAACGGCGACCCGCTGCGCGGGCCGGTGGTCGGCTCGGTCGACCGGAGCATGAGCGCCCTCGTCGAACTGTTCGAGCCGCGCAAGGACACCACGTTGCGGGCCTTCCAGGACCCGGCGATCCTGAAGGCAAAGCTGGGCATCGGCGGCGGCGCGGGCAACGCCGGCACCACCGTCGCCGCCGTCTGGTACGCCGAGCTGCTCGTGCGCCCGTTCATCGCGGTGCTGCGGTGGGCGTCGGTGCTGGGACGGTTCCTGCTCGCCCTGCTGGTCAAGCCGGACGTCCACCGCGCCGAGTATCACGCCGACGCCGTCGCCGCCCGGGTCGCCGGCACCGCCGCCGTCCTCGAGGTGCTCGACGTCATGACCCTGCGCGAGTCGGTGCTGACCGTCCTGCGCCGGGAGGTCCGCGCCGCCGACGGCGACACTCCGGACCCGCCGGCCTGGCGGGCCGCCACGCGGCAGGTGCTGGAACACTCGGCGGCCCGCCTGCCGCAGTTGCGTGCCGCGGCTCTTCCGGCGTCCACCTCACCGTTCGCCGACCACCCGCCCCTGGCGCTTCGGGTGCGGCTGCTGCGTACCCAACCCACCGCCGAACCGGCATTGCACTTCACCGAAGCCGACTGCGCGGCGATGGACCGCGAGCTCGCCGACGAGCACCGGCGTTTCGCCCGGGACCTCCGCCACGGCTGAGTGCGGCGGGTGGTCAGGGATCGGCAGCCCGTCACACCACCGGCGTCAGGGGCGGCGCTGCGATGACGATGTCGGGCCGTGCACCACCGGCCGGCCGCCCTCCCAGGTGACCTCGTCGAGCCACAGCTGCCGGCCGGGAGCGATCGAGCCTTCCATGCCGGCCGGCCACGCGTGGTACAGCAGCCAGGTCCGCCCGTCGTGCTCCACCATGGACGCGTGGCCGGGCCCGGAGGCGCCGTTGCCGGACGTGAGGATCGGGTTGCCGGCGGGCTTGTGGCAGGGGCCGAGCGGGGTGTCGCACAGCGCGTAGCCCTCGGCGTAGTCGGCCTTGTCGTAGGCGTTGGCCGCGTAGAACAGGAACAGCTGTCCGTCGTGCCGCCAGAGGAACGGGCCCTCCACGACGTGGCCCTCCCACGCCTCGGTTTGCCGGAGCAGCCGCGACGGCTGTCCCAGCAGCGTCAGGCCGTCCGGGGACAGGCGCTGCGACCACAGCCACGTGTCCTGGCCGATGGCGTTGCCGTCGTTCTTCCACAGCAGGTAGAGGCTGCCGTCGGTGTCGCGGAACGGGCTGGCGTCGATCGAGCCGCCGAGGTCCGCCTGGCACACCAGCGGACCGGCGGCATGGTCCACGTAGGGTCCGCCGGGGGCGGTCGCGGTTGCCCGGCCGATGCACTGCCGTCCGGAGGCGCGGTCGGCGACCGTCGGGTAGAGCACGTAGCGCCCACGGTCGAGCGCGAGCACCTCCGGCGCCCAGGTCTTGCCGGGCGCGGCCCAGGCCGGCAGGGCCGGGAGCGCGTCCCCGGCCGGCGTCCAGGTGACCAGGTCCGGCGACGTGAGGACGGGGACGTTCGCGCCGGCGGCGTTGGTGTGGAAGAGGTGCCAGGTGCCGTCGACGAGGATCGCCTGCGGGTCCGGGGTGTCGGCGGTGTGGACCGGGTTGGTGAACATGCTGGGACCTTCCGCGGCGGGTGGGGGGCCGCCGCCGGCACAGCCGCCAAGGCAGAGCGCGGCGACGACGGCGGCGGCCAGGAGCGGGCGGTTCACCCCTTCAGCCCGCTGCGTGAGATGCCCTCGATCACGTACCGCTGGGCGAGGACGAAGAGCACCAGCGCCGGGACGCTGGCCAGGACGGCGCCGGCCATGACGACGGGGTAGTCGGTGACGTAGGCGCCCTGCAGCAGGCCCAGGCCGGCGGGCAGGGTCAGGTGGTCGGCGCTGAACAGGGTGAAGACCGGCCAGATGAAGTCGTTCCAGTTGGTGAGGAACGACAGCACGAGCAGCGTCGCGAGGGCCGGCCGGGACAGCGGCAGGACGACCTTGACGAACACCTGCCACTGGTTCGCGCCGTCGAGGATCGCGGCCTCCTCCAGTTCGCGGGGCAGCGACAGGAAGAACTGGCGCAGGAAGAAGACGCCGAAGGCCGAGGCCGCCGTGGGTACGACCAGCACGGTGAGCGTGTCGAGCCAGCCGATGGTGTCCACGATGAGGAAGCTCGGGATGATCAGGGTGGCCGGGGGCACGAACAGGGTGGCGACGATGAGCCCGAACATCGCGCCCCGGCCGCGGAACCGCATCCGGGCCAGGGCGTAGGCGGCGGTGGAGGCGGTGCCGAGCACGAGCGCGGCGTGCAGGGTGGCGGCGAGCATGCTGTTGGCGAACCAGCGCAGCACCGGGTTCTGCGAGCCGGCCTCGAACAGCCGGCCGTAGCCGTAGGTCGAGGCCGGGTCCGGCAGCCAGGTCGGCGGGCTCTGCTGGGCGGCAGGGTAGGTCTTGAACGAGGTCAGCACCATCCACACCAGGGGAATGACGAAGACGGCGGTGAAGACCAGGAGGGTGGCGTACAGCGCGATGCGGCGGATCGTCACGAGTCCTCCTGGTAGCGGAAGATCCGGAAGTTGGCGATGCTGACGACCGCGAGCATGAGCGTGAGGGTGACGCTCATCGCGGCCGCGCGGCCGGCGTCGTTCTGGCCGATGCCGAGGGCGACGACGTAGGACACGACGGTGCGGGTCTCGTTGCCCGGCGCGCCCTGGGTGATCAGGTAGGACTGGCCGAACATGTTGGCCGAGGCGAGGATCGTGGTGGTGATGACGAACAGCAGCACCGGCCGCAGCCCGGGCAGCGTGACGTGCCAGAACCGCTGCCAGGCGGAGGCGCCGTCCATCTTGGACGCCTCGTAGAGCTCGGCGGGGATGTCCTGCAGCCCGGCGAGGTAGATGACGGCGTTGAAGCCGCAGGTCCACCAGACGGTGACGCCGACGAGGGACACCCACGCCCACGGGGTCGCGGTCAGCCACGGGGTGTGGGTGCCGAAGAGGTGGTTGACGAAGCCGAGGTTCGCATCGAGCAGAAACCGCCACAGCAGCCCGACGACGGCGACGCCGAGCACGTAGGGCGCGAAGTACACCGCCCGGAAGAACGTGCGGCCCGGGAACCGCCGGTTGAGCAGCATCGCGATGCCGAGCGGCAGCGCGACGAGCAGCGGCACCGAGAGCACGGTGAAGATCGCGGTGGCGCGGACGCTCTCCCACCAGTCGCTGTAGACGAGCGAGTCGGGCGTGAACAGCTCCGTGTAGTTGTCCAGGCCGGTGAACGGCTTGTTGGGCAGCTGGAAGTCCCACTGGTGCAGGCTCAGCCACACGCCCAGCCCGATCGGCAGCAGCCCGAACACGCCGAAGATCAGCAGGTACGGCAGCAGGAACAGGTACGGCGTCGACGTGCCGTGCATCACCCGGGCCGACGATCCGGGTGATGCCACGGGCGTTGGCATCCCGGTCAGCTCCCGTACTTCTTGCGGTTGTCCTCGAGGAGCTTGTCGGCCTTGGCCACGCCGTCGTCGAGGGCCTGCTTCGGTGCCTTCTTGCCCAGTACCGCCTCGTTGAACGCCGTGTAGAACAGGTTGGTGACGTCGCCGATGCCGGGTGCGGCCGGCGGGAACGCGGCGTCGGGCAGCTCCGCGGCGAGGGTGTTGACCTCGGTGAGCTCCTTGAACTTCGGGTCGTCGCGGACCGCGTTGCGGGCCGGGACCTGCCCGCCGGCGGCCCAGTCCAGGGAGTGCTGGCTGAGCCAGTTGATGAAGACCTTCGCGCCGGCGACCTTGTTCGCGTCGGTAGTCTTCTGCTGCACGATGGTGAAGTTGTGCGAGTTGGCCCAGACGGCCTTCCTGGTGCCGATCTGCGGCACGGGCGCGACCCCCCACTGCACGTCGGGGCTCTTCTTGAGGTCGTTGACCTGCCAGATGCCGTTGATGTTGATGGCGTTCTGATTGCTCTTGAGCGCCAGGTAGTCCGCGTCCTGGCCGACGTTGGCCGGTGAGTGCCCGTCGGCGATGAGCTTGGTGAGCCAGCTGACGGCCTCGACGGCCTGGTCGGAGTTGAAGGTGGCCTTGGTCGCGTCGGCGTTGTAGAGCGCGCCGCCGAACTGGTGGACCAGTGAGTAGCCGGTCATGCCGCCGGTGAACTGGAACGGGCTGATCCAGAAGCCCTGGATGCCGGCTCCCTTCAGCGCGGTGAGCGTGGCCTCGAACTCGCTGCGGTTCGTCGGCGGCTTGGCCGGGTCGAGCCCGGCCTTCTGGAACAGGGCCTTGTTGTAGTACATGCCGACGGGGTGCATGTCGAGCGGGATGCCGTAGCGCTTGCTCTGGTAGAGGCCGCCCTTCCAGACCGTCGCGGCGAAGTCGGACTCGCTCAGGCCGAGCGCGGAGGCGACGTCGTCGACCGGCTGGATGACCTTGCGGGCGGCGAATGTGGCGATCATGTCCATGTGCATGACCGCGATGTCGGGGCCGTTGCCGCTGGACACCGCGCCGGGGAGTTTCGCGTAGTAGTCCTCCCACTTGTACGTGGCGACGGTGATCGCGATGTTGGCGTGCTCGGTGTTGAACTGGTCGACGAGCTTCTTGAAGATGTCGCCGTCGCCGCCGGTGAAGCCGTTCCACAGGTTGATGGTGACCTTGGGGCCGGTGTAGTCCTTGCCACCGTTGCCCGTGGTGGCGGGTCCCTTGTCGTCATCGCCGCAGGCGGCCAGGGAGACCGCGGCGGCGGCACCGAGGCCCAGGCCCAGCAGCTGTCGTCGGTTGAAGGTGGTCATGGTTCAGCGCTCCTCGTGGGGGTGTGCGAAGCGGATGAGGTTCCAGGAGGCGGCCTCGAGTCGGACCAGGCCGTCGGTGGGCGGTGCGAGCAGGCGTGGGGTGACGCGGTCGGGCGTTTCGGCGGTGTTGGTGGCGTCGCCGGCGGCGATGCTGAGGTGTTCGTGGGCGACGAGCCCGGGCAGGGCACGCAGGTCCAGCTGCAGCTGGATGTCGGTGTCGCCGCGGTTGACCGCGAAGACGGCGAGGGCGCCGGTCTCCTCGTCGTGGACGGCGACGGTGTCCACGGAGGGCACCCGGCCGTAGCGGGCGGTGTCGTGGGAGGGGCCGGTCGGCTCGGTGCGCAGGACCGTGCCGCGGGCGTGCCGGGCGGTGAGGGCGAACGGGTGGAAGATGCTCTGCCGCCAGGCCGACCCGCCGGTGACGGTGCGGATCGGCGCGATGACGTTGGCCAGTTGCGCCTGGCAGGCGACGCCGACCCGGTCGGCGTGCCGCAGCAGCGTGATGAGCAGGTCGCCGACGACGACGGCGTCGGTCGCGGTGAACGTGTCCTCGATGAGTGCGGGCGCCTCGGCCCAGTCGCGGTCCAGGTCGGCGGCGAGGCGCTGCTGGTACCAGACATTCCACTCGTCGAAGGAGATCTTGAGCCGGCGGGCGCGGCGCTGCTTCGCCGCGACCTGGTCGGCGGTCGCCACGACCTCGGTGATGAACGCGTCCATGTCGACCGCGGAGGCCAGGATGCTGGCGCGGTCGCCGTCGGTCGGGTCGTAGTAGGTGTGCGCGGAGATGTAGTCGACGTGCTCGTAGGTGTGTTCGAGGACCGTGGCCTCCCAGGCGGCGAAGGTGGGCATCCCCCGGTTGGAGCTGCCGCAGGCGACGAGACTGACCCGCGGGTCGACCATCTTCATCGCGCGGGCCGTCTCGGCGGCGAGCCGGCCGTATTCGTCGGCGGTCTTGTGCCCGACCTGCCAGGGGCCGTCCATCTCGTTGCCGAGGCACCAGAGGCGGATGTCGTACGGGTCCTCGGCGCCGTGTTTGCGCCGCAGGTCCGACAGGTGCGTGCCGCCGGGGTGGTTGGCGTACTCCAGCAGGTCGCACGCCTCCTGCACGCCGCGGGTGCCGAGGTTGACCGCCATCATCGGCTCGACGCCGGCCGCCCGCGCCCACACCATGAACTCGTCCAGGCCGAAGGCGTTGGTCTCGATGCTCTTCCAGGCCAGGTCGAGGCGGCGGGGCCGGTCGCCGGTGGGGCCGACGCCGTCCTCCCAGCGGTATCCGGAGACGAAGTTGCCGCCGGGGTAGCGCACCACCGACACCCCGAGCTCCCGGGTCAGTTCCAGCACGTCGCCGCGCAGCCCGAGCGGGTCGGCGGTGGGGTGGCCGGGCTCGAAGACGCCGCCGTAGACGCAGCGGCCCATGTGCTCGACGAAGGAGCCGAACAGCCGCCGGTCGGCAGGGCCGATGCGGAACGCCGGATCGATCGTGACCTTCGCGGTGTCCTTCGCCGTGTCCAATGCTGTCGCCTTCCGTTCGAACGTGATGACTTTCTACAACGTTGAATACAACGTTGTAAAGAGCTGGACACACGGTAGAGTCCTCGCGTGCGCCACAGACTGAAGGACGTCGCCGAGCGCGCCGGGGTGTCGGTGAAGACGGTGTCCAATGTGGTCAACGGATATCCGCACGTCCGGCCGGACACCCGTGCCAAGGTCGAAGAGGCGATCGCGGCCCTGGAGTACCGGCCCAATCTCTCCGCCCGCAACCTGCGCCGCGGCCGCACCGGCATCATCGCCCTCGCCGTGCCCGAGATCGGCCTGCCCTACTTCGCCGAGCTGGCCCGGCACGTCGTCGACGCCGCGGCCGAGCACGACTGGACCGTGCTCATCGACCAGACGAACGGCTCCGCCGAGCAGGAGCGCATGGTCGCCCTCGGCATCCGCGACCACCTCATCGACGGGATCATCTTCAGCCCGCTCGCCCTGACCGCCGCCGACCTGGCCACGGGCTCCGAGCGGGCGCCGATGGTGCTGCTCGGCGAGCGCGTGCACCACGGACCGGCCGACCACGTCGCGATCGACAACGTCGCCGCCGCCCGCGACATGACCGCGCACCTGATCGCGCTCGGCCGGCGCAGGATCGCCGCGATCGGCGCCCAGCACACCGCCGAGGGCGTCACCGCCCGGCTCCGCCTGGCCGGCTACACCGCCGCGCTGACCGCCGCCGGGCTACCCGTCGACGAGACCCTGATCGTGCCGGCCTCGGCCTGGCACCGCACCGACGGCGCCGCCGGCATGCGCGCCCTGCTGGCCACCGGCACCCGCCCCGACGCCGTGTTCTGCTTCAACGACACCCTCGCCCTCGGCGCGCTGCGCGCGCTGCACGAGGCCGGCCTGCGGGTCCCCGACGACGTTGCGGTCGCCGGCTTCGACGGCATCGAGGACGGCCGCTTCAGCGTGCCGACGCTGACCACGATCGCCCCGGACAAGGAGCGCCTGGCCCAGGTAGCGGTCGAGCTGCTCGCCGCGCGGCTCGCGGACCCCGACGGCGCGCCGCCCCAGGAGCGCCTCGTCGACTACGAGCTCCGCCGGGGCGAGAGCGCCTGACCCCGGCGACGCTATTTCCGGCGTCCGGGCGCGCTCACGGTGTCCTCCACGGCGGCCAGGTGCAGCTTCATCGCATTGGCCGCCCCGTTGGCGTCGCGCTGCGAGATGGCGGCGAGGATGGCGTCGTGCTCGTCGGCCGCCTGGACCGCCCGGCCCGGGACGGCTGCCGCGGCGATGGCCTGCTCCTGCAGGACCGAGCGGAGTTCCGAGACCAGCCGGGGAAACAGCGGGTTGGCGGTCGCGGTGGCGATGGCCACGTGGAAGTCGGCGTCGATGCCGACCCGGATGGAGGGGTTCTGCTCCTCACGGAACCGCACGAGCAGCGCGGTCATCGTCTTGAGGTCGGTCCGCGAACGGCGCTCGGCCGCGAGGGCGGCCAACGGCACCTCCAGCGTCCGGCGGACCTCGTGCAGGTCGCGGGGAAGGTACTTGCCGGTCAGCAGCTGGGACGGCGCGAACTGCGCGTCGACGAAGGTCCCCTTGCCCGCATATGAACGGGTGAGGCCGAGCGCGCTCACGCTGTGCAGCGCCTCACGGATCACCGAACGGCTGACCTCGAACGACTTGGACAGCTCGGCCTCGGAGGGCAGCCGCTGACCCACCGCGAACTCGCCCGACTCGATGAGTTCGATGAGTTGCGATCGCACGTGTTCCGCGGCGGTGCGCTGCGCGACGGGGATCACCTTCACGGCTGCCAGGTTAACAGCCTGTCGGGCAGCCGTACGGTCAGAACTAGGCATCGATGCGCACCGGCGCTGACCAGGTCGACTCGCACGGGCTGCCGGCGGCGTACACCAGCGAGCGGGCCGAAAGGTCCATCACGATCCCCGCGACGGTGCAGGTGCGCTCGGCCACGGGCTGAGCCGCGTCCGGGTGCTGGCACACGCTGTGCGGTGCGTCCGCGTGGTCGGCGAGGGCCTCCTGCAGGCTCTCGATCGTGTGCGTGTCGTGTTGCCGCACGCGCGCGGTCAGGTGGTGCAGCCGGTTGCGGGTGTGCGCCTTGCGCTCGAGGTAGCGGTCCACCCCCGTGAGACCGTCGACCAGGAAGTGGTTGGCGTGCGTGACCGCACCGTCGACGGGAGTGATCACGCCGCACGGGCCGTCGCCCGGTCCGGTCTCCAGGTCCGCACAGAACCCGCCCACGTCCGCGATGAGATAATTCGCGGAGTTTGCCCGCGACGTGGATTGGATCCGCTGGACGGCCTCCGCACCGCTGTCGCTGTCGAGCACCGATCGCAGCAGCACGTGGTATGGGACGCCGAACCGGCCCTCGTCCCCGTCCGAGATGAGGGTGTTGGTGCACAGGCCGACCCCGCTGGAGTTGATCCCGACCTTCGCCAGCATCCCGGCCTCGACCACCGTGACGAAGTCCGGGCCGTCGTCCCGGCGCACCCGCAGCACGATCGCGGTTTCCCGGGCCCCCTCGATCCAGTCCCAGTTCTGCCCCATCAGCGCGGCGCCGGAGGTCGTGCGCTCGGGGGTCAGCGCGAACGACGTGCACTCGGTGGATGCCACCGCCCGGGCCCGTCCGGGAGCGGCGAACATGATCTCGCTGCGGGTGTTCAGGGCCAGGATGTCGGCCACCTCGACGCCGGCCCCGCGGGCGATCGCCCGGATCTCCCGCGCGGACGCCGGCGAGAAGTCCTCGATGGGACCGGCGAACCGGAGTCCATGTCGCCGCACGGTGTCCCAGTCCCACGACGCGTAGTGCCGGAACACGCCGGCATAGGTCCGCAACGCGTGCTCGATCCGGGACTTCGCGGCGAGGCCGTACTGGTATCCCCGCTCGTCCGGGTCACCCGCGACGGCGATGACGTCGTACCCGGAGGCGACTGTCCGCGCCATGCCCGCACCTCCACTCGTAGCTCCTGGCTTCACTCGCCTGGCAGGCTATCAGGTTGCATGACAAGTTGTCCCTTCCCCGGCGGGGTCGCCGTTGCTTAGACTCCTGTCGGACTGTCGGACAGGAGTCGCGCAATGCGGGTGGACCTTCCCCTCGATCAACTGGTGCGGTACGAGTACCCGCACCCCGAGCCCGGGGACTTCGACGCCTTCTGGAGCCGGACCCTGCGCGAACAGGGCGCGCATGCCCTCGATCCGCGGTTCGAGCGGGTGGACGCGCTGGTTCGGACCGTTGACGTGTACGACGTCACCTTCGGCGGATATGCCGGGGACGAGGTACGGGGCTGGCTGCTGCTGCCACACGAGCGAACCGGTCCCCTGCCGCTGGTGGTGGAGTATCTTGGCTACGGCAGCGGACGCGGGCACCCGGTCGAGTCGCTCGCCTACGCCAGTGCCGGCTTCGCGCACGCCGTCATGGACTCCCGCGGCCAGGGCAGCGCCCTACGGGCCGGCCACACCGCGGACCCCCATGGGGCCGGCCCGTCCGCGCCGGGGTTCATGACCCGGGACATCCTCGATCCCGAGCGGTACTACTACCGCCGCCTGTTCACCGACGCGTACCGGTTCGTCGACGCCGTGGCGACCCATGAGGCCGTGGCGGGCGACCGGATCGCGGTGACGGGACGCAGCCAGGGGGGTGCCCTGGCGCTCGTGGCAGCCGGCCTGCGGGACGATGTCCGGCTGGCCATGCCGCATGTGCCGTTCCTGTCCGCCTTCCGGCGCGCGCTAGAGGTGACGGACCACAATCCCCATGGGGAGATCGTCAGGTGGCTGGCCGCCCACCGCGGTTCGGTGGAGCGCGCCTTCGAGACCCTCGCCTATTTCGACGCCGTGTCCTTCGCCCGCCGGGCCGCCTGTCCCGGCCGGTTCTGCGTCGCCCTGCACGACGTCGTAAGCCCGCCTTCCACCGTTTTCGCTGCATACAATGCCTACGCCGGGCCCAAGGAGATGACCGTGTGGCAGTTCAACGCCCACGAGGCGGGCGGGCCCGAAGACCTCTTGCGAACCATCCATGCCGTCCGAGAGCTGGTGTCATGACCATCGTCGACTTTCACCACCACGCGCCACTGGCGTCCTATGTCAGCCGGTTGACGGCACTGGGCATCCAGGCTCAGCCGGGCGCCCCGTTTCCGGTGTGGGAGCCGGCCGACTCGGTCCGGATGATGGATCGGCTGGGCATCGACCTGGCCGTGCTGTCCGTCGCCTCACCCGGGTTCTACTTCGGCGATCAGACCTTCACCACGGCCCTGTGCCGGGACACCAACGACGAGCTGACCGAAGTGGTCCGCGATGGCGACGGGCGGTTCGCGGCGGTTGCCTGCCTGCCGCTGCCCTCGGTGGATGCCGCGCTCGCGGAGGTCGAGCGGGTGTTCGACCGGCCGGAGTTCGTCGGCGTCGGCCTGCTCACCAGCTACGCCGGGTCCTACGTCGGCCATCCCAAGTTCGACGGCCTGCTGGAAACCCTGAACGACCGCGGTGCGTTCATCCACGTGCATCCGGTGCTGCCCGCATGGTGGCCCGAGGGCGAGATCCCCATCCGGCCGTCGGTCCTGGAGTATCTCTTCGACTCGACGCGCCTCATCACGAACCTGCTCCTCACCGATGTGCCGCGCCGGTTTCCGCGAATCCGGTGGGTCTTCTCGCACTGCGGCGGCGCGATGCCGGTCGTCGCTCCGCGCATGGTGCTGGCCGAGGGCATGCCGGAGCTCGCGGCCGTCGCTGCGCAGGGCGGCGTCCTGCGCGCGCTGGCGGCGTTCCGCTATGACACCGCCCTGTCCCACACCGCCGCCGACCTCGGCGCGCTGCTGTCCTTCATCGACGACTCGCGGGTCGTGCTGGGAACGGACTTCCCGTTCTCGTCGCTCGACGAGGTGGCCGAGCGCTTCGCCCTGTTGCGCGAGTATCTCGGCGACACGCACCGGTCGGCCGTGCTCAGCGAGAACGCCCGCGAGCTCCTCGGCGACCGGGGGCGGACGCGGTGACCCGGGCCGGCGGCTGGATGGTCAGCGCCCGGTAGATGGCCGCCTGCTCGGGGCCCAGCGGCGTGGTCTGCGTGACGGTGCCGGCCGGACCGGTGAGGGTCACCTGCGCCACCCGCCCGAGCTGCCGGTTGATGGTCCGCCAGGGTTGACCGCTGGAGTGCTCGGCGACGCGGATCAGCAGCAGGGCCAGCCACCAGATCAGCACGTGCGCGCGGATGCGCTGTCCCGAGCGGCGGGCGGCCGCTCCGGGCAGCAGCCACGCCTTGAGGTCACGGGCCTCCAGAAGATTCTTGTAGCCCAGGGCGACATCTTCGGCGCTGATGTGCGGGTCGGAGGTGGCGATGAGGTGCTTGCCGTCGAGCCTGGCCTCGGCCCTGGCCTTCGCCAGGTCCACCTTCAGGCGCCCGTCGGGCAGCCGGATCAGCCAGCGGCCGAGGGTGGGGTGGGCGCGGAGGGTGCACTCGGCCCGCACGCGGGCGGCTTCGTCTCGGGCGTGCTGGTCGGCGATCCGGGTCAGTTCGGTTTGGAGGTGGACGATGGCCTCGTCGCGCTCCCGGCGGTCGTGCTGTGCCTGGTCCAGATCGTGGCAGACGACGAACCGGGCGTCCTGGCCGTCGAGGCGGACCTCCCGGACGCGCAGGTCGTCGCGGACGTGCCGGTAACGGCCCGGGCGGGACAGCACCGCCGCGACGAGGCGGTTGCCGTCGGACATGCGCATTCCGGCGATGTAGTGTTCGCCGGCGCGGCGGAGGCCGGCCAGGTCGTCCGCGCCGGAGAAGGCACGCTCGACCACGGTGATGACCCGCCCCGGATGCCGGTCCAGCAGGTCGTCGCGGACCTCGGCCGGGACGGCGTCGTCACCGGCGCCACCCGGCCAGCACCAGCAGCGGACCGGGATGCCCTCCTTGGTCACGGCCAGGCCGATGACGATCTGCTCCCCGTCGTCGCAGGCGAACTGGATGGTGTCGAAGAACAACGGGTCGAGCCGGTCGGTCCCGGCGAGGGACAGCGACTCCTGCACCCGCGCCTGCGTGTCCGCGCCCACGAGCAGATCCATCGCCCGGCGGACGTGTTCATCGTCCATCGTGGATAGTCCCGGCACGGCGGCCTCCTCGCGCACCCATTCCGCGGCCGGCAGCCCGCTCATCGGGGCCACCGCCCGGTGGGCGACCAGCGCGAACAACGCCCGTTCCAGGCCGGCGGTGAACCGCCGCGCGCCGGTGGCCGCACGCACCGCCGCGCCCACGTCGAGGCGGCGCCACAGCGCGTCGAGCAGCCAGGTGGCTCCGATGGTCCGGACGTCGATGACCTCCAGCGACGCGGCCCGGGCGGCCGCACCCGCCGGCGCGGCTCCGGCCGGCTCGTCGCCGCCGAAGTGCCTGCCGATCGACGCGGCCAGCCGCTGCAGCCCGGCCACGTCAACCTGGTCCTCCCGGCCCAGATTCATCAGCACGTCCGGCTTGATCTGCCCGTCCACCCGCCGGTTGTGGGCCAGCGCGACATAGCGCACCACCGCGCCGTCGGCGTTGGTCCGCGAGGTGAATCGCAGGAACATGCCTACGACCAAACCATTCTTGACCTGCTAACACAAGGTCAAGATACTGAGTCGTGTTACTACATGTTCATCCTTCCGAGCCGTTCGCGACCGGTCGATACCGCTGCTGACCAGCGGCGATCCGAAACCGATCACTCCCGCGTGTGTACCAAACTGCGGGCCCCGGACGCAAGGAAACTTCGTAACGAACCGAGCGGAGGCCCTTGCGATCCACCTCACCACGGTGCACCCTGAGGGACAACTTATCCGGCTGTCTGACAGCCGGGCAGGTGGACAGGTCCGGAGGCACCGCGTACCCCGCGCTTTGGCAGGTCTTCGGTCCCCAGCAGAGGAGAGCAGCGATGCGTGCAAGGAACTTATGGCGCGGCCGTGTCGCCGTGGCCATCGGCCTGGCGGGGGCCCTGGCCCTCGCGGCCTGTGGTGGAGCAAGCGACTCGGGCGCGAACAGCTCGGGCGAGATCAAGGGAACCATTGACTTCTGGATGGGCGACCCCATCGGGGATGCCCAGCAGCCAATCATGCAGAAACTGGCGGACGACTACGCCGCCGCACATCCGGGGACCAAGGTGAACCTCCGGTTCCTCGGCAAGGACGCACACCAGACGTACCTGACCTCGATCGCCGGTGGCAGCGTTCCCTGTGTCGCGCTCATCGGCAACACCTGGACCCCCGAATTCGCGGCGCTCAACGCCCTCGAGGTCTACGCGAACGACCCCAAGACGCTGCAGGGCACCTACGTGCCCGGCATGATCGAGTCGACCATCTTCAAGGGCAAGTCCTACGCCGTTCCCTACGACACCGGTGTCCGCGCCCTGATCTACCGCAAGGACATGCTCGAGGCGATCGGCAAGACCGCGGCCCCCGCCACCTGGCAGGAGCTGCGCGAGGACGCCCTGGCCATTCAGGCCAAGAACCAGGGCGTCAACGGGTTCGGCATCATCGGCGGCGCGCATTGGTACTACCTGCCGCTGATCTGGAACTGGGGCGGGGAGATCGCCAAGCAGAGCGGTGACAAGTGGGTCTCCGAGGCCGGCTCGACGCAGTCCGTCCAGGCGTTCCAGTTCTACTCCGACCTGCTGACCAAGGACCGCCTGTCGCCCGCCGGCGCCTCGGCCTGGACCGCGGCCGACGTCGACAAGTCCATGGGCCTGGGCCAGACGGCGATGATGGTCGGCGGATCGTGGGACCTGCGGACCATTCTCAAGCAGAGCCCCGATCTGGAGGGCAAGCTGGGCACGGCCGTCCTGCCCAAGGGGCCGGGCGGGAACAACGACACGTTCGCCGGCGGCAGCAACCTCGCCGTGTTCCGCGAGTGCAACAACAAGGCGGTGGCGAACGACTTCGTGAAGTTCATGATGACCAAGGAAAACCTCGTGCCGGTCACGTCGAACCTGGGCCTGCTCCCGGCGACGAACGACGCGCTGGCGCAGGAGAAGGCCACCGGGTCGTTCTCCGCCCCGCTGTTCAAGGCGTACGCCGAACAGGCCGACCACACCCGTTCCATTCCTCCGGTGGCCAGCTGGGGCAAGGTCGAGGGGGCCAACTCCATCGTGAACGCCATGCAATCGATCATGAGCGGCAAGAAGACGGCCGACGTCGCCATGAAGGAACTCGCGGACCAGGTGAACCAGGCAATTGGCTAAGACTGTGAAGACCACGATCCGTCGCGCGGCGTCCTCGGCCATCCCGAGGGCGCTGCGCGAGCGGCGCTTGCTGCAGGGGCAGCAGGGCTTCGAGAGACGATTCCTGCCGTGGGCCTTCCTGGCGCCGCTGCTCGCGGTGATCGTCGGCGTGGTCGGATATCCTGTGGCGCGCACGATCTGGCTGTCGTTCTTCGACGGTGAGTACCTGCAGAGCGGACCGTTCGTCGGGCTGCAGAACTACCGCGACATCTTCGCCGACCCGTACTACACCGGCGCGCTGGTGCGCACGACCCTGTTCGCGGCAGCGGTGGTCGTCACCACGATCCTGCTGAGTCTGGCCATCGCCCTGGTCCTTGACGCCGCACCCCGCGCGGCCAGGGTGCTCAGCGTCATCGTGCTGCTCCCCTGGGCCATGCCGCGGGTCGCGTCGGGCATCGTCTGGAAGTGGATGTTCGACGACCAGTACGGCGTGGTCAACTGGCTGCTGGTCAACTGGTTCGGCCTCGACTCCTTCAACGGCTACTCCTGGTTCAGCACGGGCACGCCGGCCATGGTCGCCATCACCGTCGCTGTCGTCTGGCACTCGGTCCCCTTCGTGGCGGTCTCCCTGTTCGCCGGGTTGCGCGGCACCCACGGTGAAGTGGTGGAGGCGGCCCGGGTCGACGGTGCCAGCGCCTGGCAGATCCTGCGACGGATCCGGCTGCCCATGATCCGTCCCCTGCTGGTCGTGATGACCACGATCTCGACCATCTGGGCGTATCAGTCCTTCGACCACTTCCTGGTGATGACCACACCGCCTGGCGGGCCGGACCACTCGACCGAGGTGTTGTCCCTGCTGACCTGGCTCGAGGCGTTCGCCCAGCTCGACCAGGGCTCCGCCGCGGCCATGGCCGTGGTCTTGTTCCTCATGCTGGCCGCGGTGAGCGTGCTGTACGTCCGGCTGAACCGAGAGGACGTTCGATGACGTCGCTGTTGCGCCGTGGGGCGCTGTTCCTGCTCGTTGCCGTGATCGTGGTGAGCAGCCTGTTCCCGTTCTTCTGGATGCTGGTCACGTCGGTCAAGCCCGACAGCGAGCTGTTCACCCGCACCCCGCGGTTCATCGTCACGTCGCCGACCGTGGAGCGGTACACGCACCTGCTCGACGGCAACATCCCCACCCAGTTCCGCAACTCCCTCATCGTCGCCGTGGCGACGACGGTATTGACCGGCCTGATCGCTCTGCTGGCGGGCTACGCTCTGGCCCGCTACCGGCTGCGGACCCGGCACATCCTCACGGTCGTCATCCTCGTCACGCAGTTGCTGCCGCAGACCATCCTCGTCATCCCGTTGTTCACGCTGTTCCGCAACGCCGGCCTGCTCAACACGTTTCAGGGGCTGACCCTGAGCCACCTGGCCCTGACCGTGGGCCTGTGCACGTTCATGCTGCGCTCGTTCGTGGTGGAGATCCCGTTCGAGCTCGAAGAGGCCGCTCTGGTCGACGGGGCGAGCCGGCTGCGCGCCGTCTGGTCGATCGTGTTTCCGCTGGCGTGGCCGGGGCTCGCCGCGAGCTCCGTCTACGCGTTCATCACGTCGTGGAACGAGCTCATGTTCTCGGCGACGTACATGCAGCGGCCCGCGATCGAAACACTCCCCGTCGCCCTGCAGCAGTACTTCTCCAGCTACTACACCGACTGGGGCGGGGTGATGGCGGCGAGCGTGATCTTCACGATCCCCGTGGTGATCTTCTTCCTCATCGTGCAGAAGCGGCTGATGCAGGGAATGGCATCGGGCGCGATGAAGGGCTAGACAGAAGAGGGGATAGAAGATGAAGGGTCAGAAGCGGAACAGCGACGCCTGGAACCGGTAGGAGTCCCCGCGGTACAGCTGGCGGCCCACGTCAAAGCACTGATCGTGCTGGTCGAAGGTCTTCTGGTAGCCGACCAGCACCGGATCGCCGGGCGCGAGGCCGAGCACCTTGGCCTCGCGCGACTTGACCGCCTCCGCCGCGAGCTCGTAGTCGCACCGGCTGGCCGCGATGTCATACCGGTCGCGCAGCACGTCGTAGAGCGACTGCCCGGTGAAGTCGACGTCCTCGATGCCGGGCACCCGGGCGGCGTCGAGGCACGACTGGTCGACGCTGAGCGGCGAGCCGTCCAGGAACCTGACCCGGCGCAGGTCGACCACCGGCTGGGCGGCGTCGATGCCCAGGACCTCCGCCTCGGCCAGGGTGGCCGGGCGGACCACGGCCCGCATGACCCGGGACGTCGCCTCCATGCCGCGCTCGCGCGCGACCTCGCTGAGCCCGCGCAGCCGGTTGGGCTCGTGCACGAGCCGGTTCTCCGCGACGAACCAGCCGCGCTGCGGCGACGGCACGATCCGGCCGGCATCGGCCAGGGCGCTGAGCACCTTCCGCAGCGTCACCCGGCTGACCCCGAGATCGGCGGCCAGGGTGCGCTCACCGGGCAGCCGGGTGCCGGCCGGGAACTGCCCCACGGTCAGCGCTTCCTGGAGGGCACGGTAGGCCTCGACCGCGTTGTTGCGGCCCTCCACCCGGGCCGGGGAGACCTTGAGGTCGAGTGCCTTCGCCACGGCTGCCACTCCTCGGTTGGTTCGTGTGCGCTGCATCCTAACGCCCTTGACACGCATGACCCGTTCTCTCCAGACTGGTCTACTATACAGACCAGTTCGGCACGAGAGGGCGACATGACAGACGAGAGCATCCGCGAGCCGCAGGTCCTTCGATACCGGGACCTCGAGCGGCGCACGTGGGGCGACGAGACCACCGGACGGCTGTGCGACTGGTTCTACGCCGACGACGCGACGATGAACCTCAACATCGTCGGCATGCCGCCGAACGGGTCCGCGATCTCCTCGCCCGAGCACCCCACCGTGTTCGGCGCCGACGAGCTCTTCTACGTGCTCGAGGGGCGCATGGTCCAGAGCAACCCGGTCACCGGCGAGGTCTTCGTCGTCAACCCGGGTGAGGCCATCTTCTTCCGCAAGGACACCTGGCACTACCAGTGGAACCACAGCAACGTGCAGCTGCGCATGTTGGAGTTCTTCCAGCCCGCCCCCAAGGCCGGCACGGGCGGCGCCTACGCGCGGGCCCAACCCCCGCTGGACGGCCCGCCGAAGCAGGGCCAGGACGAGCTGCTCGGCAACTGGCCGATGGCCCGTGACACTCCGCGCGAGCGGACCACCTGGATGATCCGGGAGGCCGACATCCTCTGGCGGATGGAGGGCACCACGCGGGGCCGCGAGATCCTCGTGGGCATCCTGGCCAGCACCGAGCACCTCACCGGCGGGAAGATGTCGTTCCTGGGCGGCCAGCGCAGCGACGTCTACAGCCACGGCGCCGACAAGGTGATCTTCGTGGAGTCGGGCAACCTGCACGTCGAGCTGACCGGCACGAAGAAGTGGGTCGAGCTGGACGCCTGGGACGGTGTGCGGATCCCGGCCGGCACGCCGCACTCGTTCTACAACATGAGCCACGAACCCGCCACGTGCCTCTTCTCGGTGGCCGGCGAGTACCGGCCGGGCTGCGTTGCCTGACATCGCGGTCGGCGGCGGTCACGACACCATCGTGGCCGCCGTCGACTGGGGTGGGACCTGGATCCGGGCGGCCGCCGTGTCCGGCGACCGGATCGTGCGCAAGGACCGCCGCGCCAAGCCGGCGAGCCTGGCCGAGCAGTACGTCACCGTCGCCGAGATGGTCCTGCACGCCACCGCGGACCTGGCCCAGCCTCCGGCGGCGGTGGGCGTGGGACTCGCGGGCGTGGTGCAGGACGGCATCGTCGGCACCGCCGTCAACCTCGGTTTCACCGACGGGACCGACGTCGCGGCGGCACTGCGCCCGCACCTGCCGCTGCCCACCTATCTGCTCAACGACGCGCAGGCCACCGCGCTGGGTGTGGCGGCGCGCTGGCCGCACGGCACGACCGCCGTCCTGACCATGGGCACCGGCATCGGCGGAGCGGTGATCAGGGACGGCTCGCTGGACTCCGGGCTCGGCGGCGCCGGCGACTTCGGCCATGTGGTGGTCGACGTGTACGGCCCCCGCTGCCCCTGCGGCGGCACCGGCTGCCTCGAGGCGCTGGTCTCCGGACGGGCCCTGGCCGAAGCCGCGGGCGCGCTCGCGGAGGACGGGTTGAGTCCCCTGCTCGCCGCCCGCGCACAACTCGGACGCGCCCTGCACGCCGGAGACCTGCAGGACGCCGCCGAGAACGGCGACGGCCAGGCGGCCGGCGTGCTCGACCGGTCCGCGTTCGCCCTGTCCGCCGGCCTGCGCACGATCGTCGCGACGCACGATCCGCAGCGCATCGTCCTGGCCGGGGCGCCGCTGGCCCCGGACACGTGGTTC
The DNA here is from genome assembly GCF_016862795.1 of Dactylosporangium siamense. GTDB lineage: Bacteria > Actinomycetota > Actinomycetes > Mycobacteriales > Micromonosporaceae > Dactylosporangium > Dactylosporangium siamense. The sequence goes on from NZ_BONQ01000091.1 coordinate 36,117, forward strand.
GGCCGGGCGGTGCGAACGCACTGGGATCGCGCCCGGCCGCGCTGGGCCCGCACGGAGCTGCACCACGTGGCGGAGGACGAGGACGCGGCACTGCGTGGAGCCGCGTCCTACGCGCTCGGCAGGCTCGCCGCGGCCCGGTCCGGCTCCTGACGACCTTCCCTGCCCATCCTTCGTGTGACACACTCCAACTGGTCCTTCTTGTAGACCAGTTTTCCTGAGAGGCCAGGTCACTCCTCATGAGTTTGTCCAACCGTTCGATCGTCGTCTTCGCCTTCGACGGCTACCAGGAGCTCGAGTTCTGGTATCCGGTCCTGCGCGCTCGGGAGGAGGGGGCGGAGGTCAAGGTCGTCGCTCCGGGGGACGGTCCGTGCGAGAGCCACCTGGGCTACCCGATCCTCGGGGACACGGTCCCGGACGAGGTCGTGTCCGAGGACGTGGACGCACTGGTGGTGCCGGGGACGGTGACCGGTCGCCCGGCGGTCAGCGACGAGCAGGTGGCGCTCCTGCGCCGGTTGCGCGCCGCGGAGGTGCCCATCTTCGCCAGCGGCTCCGGCGCCCACCTGGTCCGGGAGCTCGTCCTCGACGTCGATCCCGACCGCGTCGCGGTGGACGCCGACGCCCTTCCCTCCCTGTTCACCCGGCTGCGGACCGAGCTGGCCGGCTGAGCCTCCGCTCGCCGACGTCGAAGGAGCGTTCGTCATGCAGATCTTCCGTACCGTGCTCGGTGACGTCCCGGCCGAGGAGTCGGGCCGCATCCTCACCCACGAGCACCTGCTCTACGGCTACCCCGGGGCCGAGCTGGACCACCGGACCGCGTTCGACCACCCCGCCGCCGTCGAGCGGGTCAGTCGCCAGGTCATCGACGGCATGATTCCCAACGGGTACAACACCCTCATCGACATGACCCCGGCCGAGGTCGGCCGCCACCCGCAGTTCATGGTGGACGTCGCCAAGCGCACCGGCATCAACGTCGTGGCGATCACCGGGTTCTTCCCGGAGCGTATGGGCGTGCCGTACTACTGGCGCCGGCAGACCATCGAGGAGCTCACCGAGTTCTTCGTGCGCGACCTCACCGAGGGCATGGTGTTCGCGTGGCAGCAGACGCCGTACAAGGCCGGCGCCATCAAGATCGCCACCGGTCAGGAGAGCGTCTTCCCCAAGCCGAGCCCGGTGGGCGCGTACGGTCGCCACGTCCACGAGGTGGAGGACCGCCTGATCCGGGCGGCCGGCAAGGCGGCCATGGCAACCGGCTGCGGCATCAACACCCACATCGACCCGATGGACTTCGAGGTCACGAACCCCGGGCGCGAGCAGCTCGAGATCCTCGACGAGGTCGGCATGGACCTGTCCAAGGTGATCATCGGCCACGCCTTCGTGCCACCGCAGGTCAACATGATGCGCGAGATCCTCAAGATGGGCGCGAACGTCCAGCTGGATCACATCGGCATCCCCTGGCGCGTCGGCAGCGCCGAGGAGCTGGACGAGGCGATGGCCAATGCCCTCATCGAGCTCATCGAGGACGGCTACCTGGATCGCATCGTCCTGTCGTTCGACCGGTGGTTCTTCAACCCCCGGGCGACGGTCACCGAGTCCGACCCGCAGCTGGAGAACGAGAAGGTCAACCTCAACTACATGTTCACCAGCTGGGTGCCGCGCCTGAAGGCCAAGGGCGTCACCGACGCACAGCTCGACCAGATCATGATTCACAACCCCCGACGCATCCTGTCGATCGCGGTCTGACGGAGGACTGAATGGAACTGCAGAAGGCTCGAGTGGCCGTCCTGGCCGAGAACCTGTACCAGGAGCTGGAGCTGTGGTACCCGGTCCTGCGACTGCGTGAGGCCGGTGTACAGGTCACGATCGTGGGCTCCCGCGCGGGCGAGGTGTACGCCAGCAAGCTGGGCTACCCGGCGGTGGCCGAGGTCGGCATCGCGGATGTGTCGCCCGACGACTTCGACGCGGTGATCGTGCCCGGCGGCTTCTCGCCCGAGTACCTGCGCCGGGAACCGCGCTTCGTCGAGTTCGTCCGCGCCCTGAACGACCGGGCCGCCCCGGTCGCGGCGATCTGCCACGCGGGGTGGCTGCTGGCGACGGCGGACATCGTGAAGGGGCGGGCCGTCACGTCGGTCCCCGTCATCAAGGACGACGTGATCCACGCCGGCGGCGACTGGCGCAACGAGGCCGTCGTGGTCGACGGCAACCTCATCACCTCGCAGCTGCCCAACGACCTGCCCCAGTTCCTCACCCGGATCCTCGACGCCCTGGCCGACAGCGACGCGAAGGGTGGTGAGGTCCCGGCCGTCGTCCGTGATGCCACGCCGAGCTCGGCGGTCTACCGCGCGGCCGCCGTGGTGAAGAACCGCGCGGCCGGGCCGGGATCGGCCAACTACCGGGCCTACGCGGTGGCCGGCGAGTGACCGTCGCGCTGGTCGCCGGCGGCGCCACCGGCATCGGACGGGCAACCGTCCGGGCCCTGCGCGCCGCCGGGACCGACGTCTACCTGGCCGACGTCAACGACTCGGCGGCCCGGGAGGTGGCCGCGCAGGAGGCCCCGGGGCGGATCGTCGTGGGGCACCACGACCTGGCCGACCGGCACGCGCCGAAGGCCGCGGTGGACGCCGCCCTGGAGGCGTTCGAGCGGCTCGACCACGTCGTCGTGACCGCCGGTCTGCACGTCGTCGCTCCCCTGGAGGCCTTCGCGTTCGAGGCGTGGGAAGCGACCATGGCGGTGAACGTGCGGGCGCCCTACCTGCTGGCTCAGGCGGCCGTGGCGGCGCTGGCCGACACCCGCGGCAGCATCGTGTTCACGGGCTCGACCGCGGCCCACCGCGGCAGCCCCGGCACGTTTGCCTATGCCGCGTCCAAGGGCGCGCTCATCAGCCTGACCCGATCATTGGCGGTCGAGCTCGCGGGCCGTGGAGTTCGCGTCAACAGCGTGTGCCCTGGGTGGATCGACACCCCGTTCAACGATCCGTACTGGAGTGCCCAGGCCGACACCGAGGCCGCCCTGAACGGCATCGTCACGCGGGTGCCGCTGGGCCGGCAGGGCGATCCGGAGGAGGTGGCCGCCCTCATCGTGTACCTGCTCGGTCCGGGCTCCGCCTATCTGACCGGACAATCCGTGGTCATCGATGGTGGTCTGCTCTCCGCCTGAGCTACGCCAGGCGGGAGACCGGGAGGTGCGACGTCACCTTCCGGTGGAAACCCCTGGCTGGTCACGGTGGGTCGCGCGGCAGCAGCGGACCGAGCGGACCGAGGTCGAGGTTGAGGTCCTCGGGCGACAGGCCGAAGTGCTCGCGCAGTTCGGCCATCTGTTCCTCCAGCGCCATGAGGGTCTCGCCGATCCGCTCGATCTGGTCGTCGGTGAGGTCACCGACGTCGACCCGGCGCAGGGCCTGCCGCTCCATCAGCTGGCGCAGGAGCTCGACGACGGTCAGCACCAGGCTGGCGAACCCGTGCTCGACCGCGTCGCGGTCGACCTCGATCCGGCGGCCCAGCCGACGGACCGGCGGCTCGGCCCCGGTCACGGCGCCCAGTCCCGGCCGACGGGCGGGTCGGCAGCGACCGTGCCGGCCGACGCGATGAGCGCGCGGAGCGAGATGTACACCAGGTCGACGTCGGCGATGGACAGCGTCACCTCGCCCGTGACGACCACGCCCGTGGAGAGCAGCCGGTCGAGCAGGTCGACCAGGGCGACCCGTTCGGGCGTCGCCACGGTGCCGTTCGCCGGCGGCGTCATCGCGGCGGCTCCTCTTCAGCCGTGACGAATTCGTTCGTGACGAACGAGTAGGGCGGCCACGGTCCGGTCAGCTCCAGGTGGAGCCCTGGATGGCGGGCCGCCTGCGCGGTGACCGCGGCGCCGAACCGGTCCGCGTCCCGCCGTTCGACCAGGTACGCGCCGTTGAGCAGCATCGGCTCCGTCCGGCCGCTGAGGCGGCGGTCCTGTGGCGGATGACGCCGGGCCGCGGCCGCGCAGCCGGTGAGCGCCGCGTGCACCTCCTCGGCGCCGGCCACCGCCAGTTGCCACCGCTGGTCCTCGGCGGACAGCTGCGCGCGGCGCCGCTGGAGATAGGCCGTTCCCGGGCGGGCCGTTTCGGCGGGTGGCGTGCCGCTGAGACGTTCGGACGTCGGCACGGCGTATGTCTTCACGCCCCATTCCGTCCGGCCGCTGACCCGGTCCAGCACGGCGTCGAAGTCACCGCGCCGCTGCTCGAGCATGGCCCGCAGCCCGGCGTCGTCGCGGTAGACGGTGGTGAGCCGGGCCGGAACCACCGGGCGGGAACGGCCGACCGTCTCGACGACGGAGTGATGGGCCCGGGCGACCGTCTCCAGCCAGTCCAGGTCCTCGAGGTTGCGGCGCAGGGGCTCCTCCCCGAACTGCGCCAGGTCCACGGAGCTGACCACCGCGACCAGTCCCCCGGCGTGGACGGTGCGCACGGCGCGACCGCCGATCCCGGCGACGCCGTCCAGCTCGCACGGACCGGCGTCACGGGTCACGGCGTGCAGCCAGACACCGGCGGGTTGCCGGTTGTCATCCACGCCGGACCTGCCGGTGTGCTGGCCGGGTGTCAATCGCCCCGGCCCCAGCCTCCGACGATTCGGCGCCGGCCTCCAACGACTCGGCCCCGGCCTCCAGCGGTTCGGCGCCGGCGGAGCCCGCGGGCAGCTCGCCTCGCGCGCGGGACGTGAGCCACGGGTCGTGCTCCCACCAGTCGATGCCCATCTGGCGCGCGGTGTCGACCGAGGCGACCACCAGCCGCAGCTTGAGCGTGAGGAGTTCGATGTCCAGCAGGCTCACCCGGATGTCGCCCACGATCACGATGCCACGGTCGAGGACGCGCTCCAGGATGTCGCCGAGGTTGGCCGGCTCGTGCCCGGACGTCGCCGGGCTCGCTGAGCTCGGACCGAACATCGCGCCGGAGTGGGAGGCCTGGGTCATCGCGTGCCACCTAGTCGTCGCCGTGTCCGCGCTGATAGCGGCGGACCCGGCGGAACCCGGTCAAGGCCCCGGCGGCGCTGGCCTGCGCCCGGTAGATCGACAGGATGTCGCCGGACGACGGGACGCGCCGCTCCTCGACGACCTCGACCTCGACCACCCAGCCGTCATCGTCGCGCTCCAGGGCCGTGACACCCGACGGTTGTTTGCCGGTCAGCTCCGCGACGTCCCGCAGGACGGCCTGGGTCACGGTCGCCGGTGACAGCGCCTCCCGGGGTCGCCGTTGCGACCTCTCGGCCCGCTCGTCGTAGTCTTCGTCGTACACCTCATCCGCGCGCCTGTCCGCAGCGGTGCGTCCACCAGGCACGGATCAGCCCTCCTGCCTCCTGCCGGTCGCAGTCGTCGGTTCCGGTTGCCCGACCGGCCGGACCAGCCGGGCGATGAGTTCCCGCTGCCGCCGGTCGGCCTCCTCGGGGGCGATCCGACCGGCCGATCTGTCCTGATCGAGCTGCTCGATCTGGCCCCGGATCACGGCCGGGTCGTACAGCTCGTGCTCGACCTGCTCGCGGATCAGCTCGCCCACCCAGAGCGCCACCCGAACCGGCGCGAAGGGCAGGGTCACGATCCCGCCGATGAGTCCCATGCTCACTCCCCCGGCTGCAGTTCCGTGACGAAGTCGTATGGTGCCAGCGGGCCGAGCAGCCGGACCTCGACCCGTCCCGCCCAGTCCCGGGCCAGATCCCGCACCACCTGTTCCAGCTCCGGCTCCCGGCTGGTCTCGGCGAGCACTGCCACGTTGGCGGCGTCGAGCTCGCCGGCCGCCTCGCGCACGACGACGCCGGCGGTCGACGGCTCGATCGCCTGCGCCACCCGTGCGCCGTCCGCCTGCCGCCGAGCGTCGATCGCGGTGTTGATGGCTTCACCGAGCGCGATGCGTTCGCTGCGGGTCGTCTCCTCCGGCTTGTCCCGGATGCGCACACGGAGCCGTTCGAGCGCCGGATCCGACTCGATCACCTCGCGCAGCACCGCTCCTTCCACGTAGCGGGCGCGCACGACGTATTCGGCCTTGCCCTCCAGTTCGCGCAGCGCCGCGGCGAACCAGTCGTGGTGGGGCGCGAGGAGCTCGTCGACCGTGGCCTGCCGGTCCGCCAGCACCGCACCGAAGCGCGCCGGCAGCACCGGCACCACGGCCGCGGTGGCGTCCAGCAGCCGTTCGTGCCCGAGCAGATCATCGGGTGTCCCGAGTGGACGGTCGAGGGCCAGCTCGGTCACCAGGGCCGCGATCCGGCCGTGGCGCACCACCGTCACGGTTGCCGACTCGCCGCCAACACCGTGGGCCTCGGGGTCCGTCTCGACGTCCTCCGGAACGATGCCGTAGACGTAGACTCCCGTTGCCTGCGCCTGTCCGGCCGTGCCGGCGGGTGCGGTGGCCGTCGACATGTCACTCCTCCTCCGCCTGGCGTCGGCGACGCGGAACACGTTCCGGTTCGGCGGGTTCGTCGATCACGTCCCGCACCTTCTCCCCGGCCGCCTCCAGAACGCCCTGGACTCCGCCCTTCACCTTGTGCTTGGCGCCGCCCTGCGTCATGTCCTGCATGAGCTCGGGCAGCCCCTCCTTCTCCTGCGAGATGTCCATGCGGTTCACCGCCTCCGCGAACCGCAGATACGTGTCGACGCTGGCCACGACGATGCGCGCGTCGATCGTCAACAGTTCGATGCCGACCAGCGACACCCGCACGTAGGCGTCGATGACGAGTCCCTTGTCGAGAATCGTGTCGATCACGTCGGCCAGCGACGCGGACGTCGGCCGGTCGACGGCGCCGCTCTGCTGGAGGGCCGAGGTCATCGCGCCGGCACCTCGCGCCTCTGGTCCTCGCTGTCACGGTCGGCGCCGGCGTCATCGTCCGGCCGGCGGGATCGGACGTTCTCCCGCCGTTGCCGCAGCGGCCGCTTCTGCTTGCGGCTCGCCGTTTCCTCCGCTTCATCCTCACGGCCGCCTTGCTCCCGCTCGGACGCTTCCGGCTCCGCCGGCTCCTCAGGCTCCTCAGGCTCCTCAGGCTCCTCCGGCTCCTCCGGCTCCCGCTCCGGTGCTTCCTGCTCTTCTGCTTCCTGCTCCTCGCGCATCGCGGTCTCGTGGTCCTTGACGACCTCACCGTCGCGGATCTCGCCGCGCCAGCCCTCGACCTCATCCGGTTTGAGGATCGTCTGCGTCATCACGTGCCGGCGGAAGTGCTTGAACTCCAGACGGGCCCGGCGACCCTGCGCCCGCCACAGGTTCCCGGTGCGTTCGAAGAGCCCCTGCGGGTGGTACTCCATGACCAGCATGATGCGCGTCAGGTCCGGCGACAGCTCGTGGAACGTGACGGCCCCGTCGACGTGCCCCTTCGGTCCCTTGGAACGCCAGACGATGTTCTGGTCCGGCACCTGCTGGATGGTCGTGGCCTCCCAGGTGCGGTGCGACCAGAAGACCTGCGCCTTCCAGTTGGTCTTCTCGTCCGACGGGCGATCGACGTTCTCGACCTTCTTCATGAAGCTGGGGAAGTCCTCGTACTGGGTCCACTGGTTGTAGGCGACCCGCACCGGCACACCGACATCGATCGTCTCCTCGATGTTGGTCATCTTCAGCTTCTTGGCCTTGCCGCCCTTGCCCCCGCCGAACAGGCCCTTGACCTTCTCCTTCATGCCGGCCAGCCCTCCGCTGAACGCCGCCCGCAGCGGCGACTTGCCTTCGGCGACCTTCTTCGCGCCGGCCGCCGCGGCGGCGAGACCCGCTCCGCCCTGACCGTTCGCGTACTCGGTCAGGCGATCCGTCATCGAACCGACCTTCTGGCCGGCCGCGTCGACCGCGCGCTGCCCGACTGCCGAGAGGAGGTTCCCCAGCTCCCGCACGAGCAACTCGGCGACCTTCTCGCCGATACCCCCGGCGGCGTTGGTGCTCGATTGCCCAGCCATGGCACGCTACCTTTCCCTGCGGCGCACCGGTGGCCGCCGCCCGTCCGACCGCCCACGGGCCGGCACCAGCTCCTCTTCGTCGTCGTCACGCTCGTAGTCCTCTGCGGGCGGTGATCGACGGGCGGCCCGGTCGTCGCCACGCTCGGCGTACTCTTCCTCGTCGTCTCGTCGCGACTCGGGCGATGCCGCTCGCGGGCGCCGGGCCGGACGCTCACGCACGTCCTCCTCCGGCTCCTCAGGCTCCTCGGGCTCACGGGCCTCGGGCTTGCGTGCCTTGCGCGGCTCGCGGAGCGCGTCTGCCCGGCCGCGGATCCGGTCGCTCATCGAGCCGATCCGGCCGGTCACCGCGGCCTTGGCCGCATCCTTCGTCGCCTCCACCAGCGGCGCACCCAGCTCGCCGAGCTTGCCGATCTCCGGTGACGAACCGAGCGCCCGAATCCCGTGGTGCAACAATCCGCCCGGGCGGCTGAGCCGGCCAGTGGCCGCGGCGGCGCCCAGCAACAGTCCCCATCGCAGCTTGCGCTGTCGCCCCAGCAGATAGCCGATACCGGCCGCCATCACCACCTGCGTCCTGCAGTTCACGGTGTCCCCCTTCGGCCCAGGTCCACCCGGCCGGCATGTGCGGCGACCCGTGCGACGTAGGGAAGGCAAGCAACCGGCCCGCGAACATGAACAAAAAACTCTCGTCCTGCCGCACTCAACGCGTTCTACCGCACAAGATCCGCTACCCCACCCTCCAGGGGCGAAACCCGCATCGCACCGCCAACGCGACGCGCGACGTCACCCGCGACGTCCAGCCGCCGCAACGACAGGTGTGCGGCAGCGACGTGCACCACGTGGCGTGGCATCGTCGCGTGCCGGGGCGCTGCGATCGCCACGCGCACCGGTGGTCGGGTCGACCACCGGTGCGCGGGCGCCCGCCGGAACTGCCGGCGCCGGTCCCGCTCTTGAACCGCCGCCAAGGTTCCCGGGCGGGCCGGCTACGGCAGGAGTGTCCGCTGCGTCGGGTCCCACCCCGACGGCAGCGGCTCCGGTCGAGCCGTTGTGCTCGCCACCTCGACCGGCCGACCGAGTCTCGCCGATTCCTCGATGGACAGCATGATGTCGAGCACGTGGAACGCGAACCGTCCGGTCGCCCGCTCGGGACGGCCGGCCCGGATCGCGCGGGCCAGTTCGAGCACGCCGATGCCCCGGCCCTGCTGTGATCCGACCTCGGCGACCTCCTGCTCGGGGTCACCGCGACGGAACACCGTGGTGGGTCCGGTGAACTGGTTGGGGTCGGGCAGCAGGGTCGTGCCGTCGACGCCGGTGACCTCGATGCTCGCGCGGTACACCGGGTTGTCGAAGCTGAACAGGACCGTTGCCGAGCCGCCGTCCTCGAACTGCACCAGCGCGCTGTGGTAGGTGGGCACCTCGACCGGGAACACCGTCCCGGCCCGCGGACCCGACCCGATCACGCGGCTGGTGCGCGCCGTGGAGGACACCGCGGAGACCCGGCTGGCCGGCCCGAAGACCTGCACGAGTGCGGTGAGGTAGTACGGGCCCAGGTCGAGCAGCGGCCCGGCCCCGGCGAGGTAGAGGAACTCCGGATCGGGGTGCCAGCTCTCCGGGCCGTCGCACTGGAAGACGGCCGTGGCGGTCAGCGGCCGCCCGATCCGTCCGGCGTCGATCAGTCGCTGGGCCGACTGCAGACCGGCGCCGAGGAAGGTGTCTGGTGCGCACGCGACGCGCAGGCCGTTCTCCTCGGCGTAGCGCAGCAGCTCCGCGCCGGACTCGCGGTCGGTGGCGAACGGCTTCTCGCTCCAGACGTGCTTGCCGGCGGCGATGGCGTGGCGACCGACCTCCACGTGCACGGCGGGCACGGTCAGGTTGACGACGATCTCGATGTCGTCGCGGGCCAGCAGCTCCTCGACACTGCCGTGGGCCGGCACGCCGAACTCCTCCGCCCGGACCTTCGCCCGGTCGAGGTCGAGATCGGCGACGAAGCGCACCTCGACGTCGGGGAACCCCGAGAGCGTCTCGAGGTACTGGCCGCTGATGACGCCCGCACCGACGACACCCACACCGACGGCGGTCATGCGTCCTCACTTCGTTCCGGGCGCCTGACCCAACACTGACCTTCTGATGACCGGCCCGAGACGCTCCGCTGGCCGGTCATGCCGCGATCCCGGACAGGTGGCGCAGGCTCGTCTCGACGGCCTCGAACAGGTCACCCTGGAACGCGTCGAGCTCGACGATCGGCCTCGCCTGGGGCGCCGCGGCGAGGATGGCCTCGACCGGCATCCGGCCGCTGCCGACGGGCTGCTGCAGCTCGGCGTCCGGCGTCACGGGCCCGTCCTTGATGTGCAGGAGGCGGACCCGGTCGCCGAGCCGCTGGAGCAGGGCGGGCACGTCGGCACCGCCGACCGCGGCCCAGTAGGTGTCCACCTCGAGCACCACGTCCGGGTCCAGCGACGCCGCGAGGACCTCCAGGCCGTGCCGGCCGTCGACGGACGAGGACAGCTCCCAGACGTGGTTGTGGTAGCCGATCGCCACGCCGGTGCCGCGGGCCACGCGGGCCAGGGCATTCAGCCGCTCGGCGGTCCGGGCGATCGACGCCGCGTCGGCCCACCGCTCGGCCGGGGTGTAGGGGTCCACCAGGATCTCGACGCCGAGCCCGGCCGCGATCTCGATCGTGCCGGCCGGCTCGGGGTTGTCGATCAGCCAGGCGTGGGCCGCGGGTGCCGTCAGGCCGGTCTCGCGCAACGCGTCGGCCATCTCCTCGGCGCGATCGACGAAGCCGAACAGCTCGATCTCGCGGTAGCCCATCGCCGCCACGCGGCGCAGTGTGCCGCGGAGGTCCTCGCCGACGGCGTCGCGCAGCGTGTACAGCTGCAGGGCTGGGGAACGGGGCATCAGGTCGGTTCTCCTCGGACGGGGGTCGTTCACAGGTAATGGGCGGCGAGCACCAGGAACACGCTCGCCGTCCAGGTGTACGCACTGTCGCGCAGGCCGCGACCCGTGCGGGCGTCATAGTTCTCCGCCATGTCGCTGCCGGCGACCATGTCGCAGAACCGGCGCGCGATCTCGGCGGCCAGCGGCGCGTGGCCGGCCCGCCGGAGCCCGTCGACCACGATGAGCGTCGACGGCGCCCAGATCGGGCCGCGCCAGTATCCGTCGGCCTCGTAGCAGGGGCTGGTCGGCAGCTCGGTGGCCAGGCCGTGCCCGGTGAGGTAGCCGGCGGTGACCAGTTCGCCGACGACGCTGTCGGCGACCGGCCGGGGCAGCCGCTCGCCGAGGACGAGCGGCATGAACCGTAGGAGGGTGTCGGGGTGGTACAGCTCCCCCGTGTCCGCCCGGCGCACGCCGAACCTGCCGTCGGCGAAGCACCCGCGCATCAGGCGGTCCAGCATCGCGTCGGCGTCGGCCGTCCACCGGTCGGCCTCGTCGTCCCGGCCGAGCAGCCGGGCGAGGCGGGCCAGGCAGTCCAGCTGCAGGACGAGATAGGCGGGCAGGTCGGGGCTCTGGAACGGCACCCCGTCGCGGAACGCCGTGCTGTTGTCCCAGCCCGAGTCGTTGCCGTGCTCGTAGTGGGGAACGCCGTCGCCGTGCGGGTCGCGCGCCGTGAGCCACCAGCGGGTCCAGCGGCGCAACGGCTCGTAGCAGGCCTCGACCTGCTGCCGCGACACGTCGGCGTGGTCCAGCAGCCAGCTCAGCGCCCAGCCGTGCACGGGTGGCTTGACGAAGGACCAGGCCGCGTGGGCGTCGTTGACGTAGTCGGGCAGCGCACCGTCGTCACGCTGCTGGTCGAAGACCGTCAGGAACTGATCGATCGCGGCCGGCGCGTCGGCGGCGAGCGCCATCGCGTTGAAGCAGTGGTCCCAGCTCCAGACGTTGGTCATCCCGTTCTTCGACATGAGCATTGTCGGTCGCCTGAGCAGCCCGGCCGGTGCCACCACCGACGACCAGGTGACGTAGTCGGCCAGCTGCGCGGCGTCGTGGTATCGGTCTGGCACCTCGGGTGTCGCGGCCCGCCAGGCGGCGAAGTCCGCCCGTGCTCCCGCCTTCACGGTGGCGAACAGCCCGCCGGCCGGGTCCGGGTGTCGGGTCCCGCCGATCCGGATCACGAACGGGCCGTCGGCCGCCGGCCGGGCCACGAAGGCGATCCGGGTGTGCCGGCTGCCGTTCCAGACGCGGTCCACGTCGAACGCGCCGGCGTGCCGGGTGATGGTGAGGTCGAGGCCCGCGCCGCAGGCGATGTACCGGGCGCTGTCGGTGCCGTTCGGCACGACGTGATCGTAGGGGTTGGAGATCAGCCCGGTCAGCCGGAGGGCCGCGCCGTGGCCGGTCGCCACGACGCTGCCGTCGTCGTCGAACGCGAGCTCGACGCGGGCGCCCGCGGCGCCGGTCAGGGCCAGGGACTCCGGGTGGAGCTCCGCCGTCTCCTGGACCGGCTGCCCGTCCACGAGCAGCTCGATCAGCAGCAGCTCCCGGACGCCGGCGTGGCCGCGCACCGTGCGCAGGTACAGGCCGCCGGGGCGCTCGGCCGTCGCGTCCCGGCGCGACAGCGCGAAGTAGGAGCCGCGCCGGCTGAACGGGACGCGGTGCAGGTCGACGCGCACGTCAGTCCGTGGCCGCCGCCGGCCCGTCGCCGAAGTCGGGAATGCTCAGGCGCTCCCCGTGCCGGCGGGCGGACTCGTGCGCGATGATGCCGGGCAGCGTGTACCGCGCCGCCGTCCAGGCGTCGACCGGTGGCCGGCCGCCGGTGTTGACGGCGGTGACGAAGTCGTCGGCCAGGAAGTGGTGGCTGCCCTCGTGGCCGTTGTGGGCCCCGGTGTATTCACGCGGGAGGCGGGAGCGGTCGTGGACCGGTGCGCAGCCGGACACGAACGCGTCGCGCAGCGCCGGGGAGATGTGCGCGAGCGACGGGTCCTCGACGGACACCGTGTGGGACGACTCGAGCAGCTCGGTGACGTCCTCGACGCCCTTGCGGTCCTGCCACAGCGCCGTGGTGGTGGCCTGTTCGAAGGTCGCTTCGGTGCCGAAGAACCGGAAGCGCGACTCCCGCAGGGACGACGGGAACCCCACCCGCCGGAACTCGTTGATGCGGAACGATCCGCCTCCGGCCACCTCGAACAGCGCGGTCGCGTTGGAGAAGTCGTTGTCGAACAGGCTTACGCCGCGGTCGAACACACCGTCGCCCCGGTCGTCGACGACGCCGATGGCGCTCACCGACACCGCGTGGGTGCTCCAGGCGCCGAGCACCCCGCCGATGGAGTGGGTCGGGTAGAGCAGGGGCGGATAGCTGGCGGTCGCCTTCCAGTCCGCGCCGCCGCTGTAGCGGTACGCGTCGTAGAAGCCGAGGTCCATGTCGTGGACGTAGTCGCCCTCGGCGTAGAACAGCCGGCCGAAGGCGCCGGCCTCGGCCTTCGCCCGGGCGTAGACCGTCGCCGGGTTGTAGTGGCTCGTCTCGCCCATCATGTAGGTCAGGCCGGTGGCCTGGACGGCTTCGACGATCGCGGCGATCTCGGCCGTGCTGACGGCCATCGGCACCGCCGAGTACACGTGCTTACCGGCCTCGAGCGCGGCCACGACCAGCGGTCCGTGCGTCCATCGCTGGGTGAAGACGGCAACCGCGTCGATCGCCGGGGAGGCGATCATCTCCTCGAAGCTCGCCATGGTGCCGGCGAGGCCCAGGTCCTCGACCATCGCCGTCGCGCGTTCCGGCAGCAGGTCGGTGCCGTAGACCGCGTCGACGCCCGGATGCAGGTTGAACAGGTTGGCGAACGAGCCGGCGAACTGGCCGGCGCCCACGATTCCCAGGGTGAAGCCCATGCGGATTCCTTGCCGTGCGCGGGGATGGCGTCCTGACTGGTGCCGATGCGGTTCGACGGGGCGGGGACCCTGGCTCGAACTCCGATTTAGTTTCACAGTAGAATTTATTGGTGTCAAGCCGCTGCGCCTACTCCCAGCCAGCGCGTCGCGAACCTAGGATGCGTCCATGACCGACCAAGCCACGCCGCTCGGCGTGACACCCGCCGCCGGGGATCTGCCGGAGAGTGCCGGGCGGGTCCTTCTCGAAATCCTGATCAACGGGCCCTTGCCGCGCGTCGAGCTGGCCCGCCGGCTGGGCCTGTCCGGCCCGAGCCTGACCCGGCTGACGCGACCGCTGATCGCGTCCGGCCGGCTCATCGAAGGGGTGGCGCGCCACCAGTCGGTCGGCCGGCCGTTGCAGCCGCTGGACATCGACGTCAGCTCCGAGCACTTCATCGGCATCAAGCTGACCGGCGGCGCGCTCTACGCGGTCGTCACGGACCTGCGCGGCGAGGTCCTGGCCGAGAGCGAACGCTCCCTGAACGGCAACGACCCCGCCGTCGTCGCGGCCGAGATCGCCACCGAGGTGGCCCGGTTCGGCACGACGTTCGCCGGGCTGACCGGGGTCGGCATCGCCCTGGGGGGCCGCTCACCGGACGGGCGGGTCGTCGGCGAGGCCAACTTCCTCGGCTGGCGCAACGTGCCGCTCGCCGATCTCGTCGAGGTCGCCTGCAACCTCCCGGTCGTCGTCGCCAACGACGTCAACGCCCTCACCCAGGCCCAGCACTGGTTCGGCGCCGGCCGGGGCCTGGACAGCTTCGCCGTCGTCACCGTCGGCGCCGGTGTCGGGCTGGGTCTGGTGATGCACGGCCGGCTGGTGCAGGGCGTGCACGGCGGGGCCGGCAGCATCGGTCACCAGGTGCTCACCAACTCCGACGCCACCTGCTGGCGCGGCCACCGCGGCTGCGCCAACGCGCTGCTGTCCGCGCAGGCGATCGAGGCGGCGACCGAACGGGCCACCGGATCACCGGCTCCACTGGACGTGATCCTGCGCGGCGCCGAACGCGGCGACCCGGCGCTGCGCGCGATCGTCGACCAGGCCGGCGAGGCGCTCGGCCTGCTCATCGCGGGCGTCGCCAACTTCGCCGATCCCCAGAAGATCCTGATCGCGGGCGAGGGCGCCCGGCTGGGCACGGTCGGCGGGCACGCGATGCTGCGCGCCTTCCACCGGGCCGGCGCCTGGGAGACGACGGAGACGCCGATCGACGTTCAGCCCTTCGCGTTCAACGAGTGGGCCCGGGGCGCGGCGGCCAGCGCCATCTACGCGCGGGTCATGGCCTGACCGGCGGCCCGTCGCCGCCGCTCCAGCCGTCGCCGTCGCTGTCGCCTTTGCCGTCCAGCCACGACGCGATCCGGGCAATCGAGCGGTCGGCATCGGGCTCGGCCGTGTTGAGGTGCCCGTGCCGGGCACCGGGCTCGAGGTGCCGCCACACCGGCCGGCCCGCCGTCCGCCGCGCCGCCACCAGCGCCTCGGCGGACGGCCGGAAGATGTCGTATTCGCTGATGAGCACCAGGGCCGGCGGCAACGCGGCGAGGTCGCTGGGCGCCGGCACGACCGCGGCGGGCGCGGCGTCGACCGGCCCGCCCAGGTAGTTCTCGTACATCTGCCGGATGCCGGTGAGCTCGTCGGCCACCTGCTCCGGGGTCAGCTCCAGCGCGGCGCACACCTGCGGGTCCGGGGGGTCCTGCCGGGCGTGCAGCGTCGGATACGCCAGCACCAGCGAGGCGGGCCGGGGGCCGGGCACCTGCCCGGCCGCGATCCGCACGGTGACGCCGACCGCCAGGTTGGCGCCCGCGCTGGCACCGCCGAGGTGCGCCCGGGACACCCCGGGCCGCTCGCCGAGCCACTGCCAGGCGGTCAGGACGTCGTCGGACGGCACCGGATAGTGCGTCGCGCCGTCGGCGAGCCGGTAGTCGACGGCGAGCACGTGGTGACCGTGCTCGGCGAGCCGCCGGGCGACCCGGTCGGACTCCGGCATGTCCAGGTCACCGTGGCCGAACCCGCCGCCGTGCACCCAGAGCAGGTGCGCGCCACCGGACGCCGCCGTGCCGTACTCGCGCACCGGCACCGGTCCGTGCGGTCCGTCCAGCGCCAGATCGCGGATCGTCACCTCGGCCACCTCCAGGCATCACCCTAATACTTTCACTGAAACACAAATAGGGGCTTCAGCGCCTCGACGCGCCGGCGACGAGGAGGTCGGTGAGCGCGTCGACGTGCGGGTCGACGCGCCGGCGGCCGGGATCCGCGTCGAACCACGCCACGATCTCACGGGCGCCCCGGGAGAACGGGACGTCCGGCCGGAACGCCGGCACCAGCGACCGCAGGGCGGCGGTGTCGTAGCTGGCGGAGTGCGCCTGGTTGTCCAGGAGCAGGGCGCCCCACTCCGGGTCGGCGGCGGCGATGACGTCCGACGGCACGTGCACGATCCGCGGCCGGACACCGGCGGCTTCGGCGAGGTGCCCGACGATCGCGTCCCAGGTGAGCAGCTCGTCGGAGACGATCTGGAACGCCCGGCCCAGCGCCGCCGGGTGCCCGAGCAGCGGCACGAACCCGGCGGCGAAGTCGGTGTGGTGGGTGAGCGTCCACAGCGAGAGCCCGTCGCCGTGGACCACGACCGGCCGCCCCTCGCGCAGCCGGGCCAGGGCCGTCCACCCGCCGACCAGCGGCACGAGCGTCCGGTCGTACGTGTGCCCGGGCCGCACGATGGTGACCGGCAGCGAGCCGTCGGCGGCCAGCAGCTCCTCGCAGGCGATCTTGTCGCGGGCGTACTGCCAGCCGGGTGTGCCCAGCGGGCTCGACTCGGTCAGCGGGAGCCGGGCGGCCGGCAGCCGGTAGACCGAGGTGGTGCTGATGAACACGTACTGGCCGGTCCGGCCGGCGAAGAGCGCGATGTCGGCCCGCACGTGCTGCGGGGTGAAGGCGATCCAGTCGACCACGACGTCGTATTCGCGGCCTCGCAGCGCCGCCCTGACCGCGGCCGGGTCGCGGTGGTCGGCCCGCAGCGTCGTGACCCCGGCCGGCAGCGGGCGGCTCGTGACACCCCGGTTGAGCACGGTCAGGTCGTGCCCGGCCCGCACCGCCACGTCGGCGCAGGCCGAGCTGATCACGCCGCTGCCCCCGATGAACAGCACCCGCAGTGCCACCTCAGGCCGGCCCGTTGGCCCTGATCACGTCGCGGTACCAGCCGGCGCTGGCTTTCGGCACCCGCCGCTGGGAGCCGTACTCGACATAGATGAGGCCGAACCGCTTGCTGTACCCCTCGGCCCACTCGAAGTTGTCCAGGAACGACCAGACGAAGTAGCCCCGCAGGTCGACGCCCTCGCCGATGGCCGTGTGCGCGGCCCGCAGGTGGGCGTCGAGGTAGGCGATCCGCTCCGGGTCCTCGACCCGGCCGGCCGGGTCGAGGTAGTCGTGGAAGGCGGCGCCGTTCTCGGTGATGTACAGCGGGACCGGACCGTACTCGCGCCGCAGCCGCAGCAGCAGCTCGGTGAGCCCGTCCGGCTGGATCGGCCAGTCCATCGCGGTGACCGGGACGCCCGGCGGCAGGCGCAGGCCGGCGGCGACGGGATCCGCGCCGGGGGGCTCGGCGGCGGCCAGGTTGGGGCGGTAGTAGTTGACGCCGAGGAAGTCCAGCGGGGCGGCGATCGTCGCCAGGTCGCCGTCCTGCACGAAGGCGAAGTCGCTGACCGGACGGTAGAGCTCGACGACGTCGGCCGGGTAGGCGCCGCGCAGCACCGGGTCCAGGAACAGGCGGTTGAGCTGCCCGTCCATCCGGTCCGCGGCGGCCTGGTCGGCGGGGTCGGCGGTGGCCGGGCCGACCGGGGCGAGGTTGAGGGTGATGCCGACCTGGGCCGACGGATCGCGGCGGCGGATCGCCTCGGCCGCGAGGCCGTGGCCGAGCAGCAGGTGATGGGTGGCGGCGAGTGCGGCGGCCGGCTCGGCCCGGCCCGGGGCATGCCAGCCGTAGCCGTAGCCCAGCCAGGCCGAGACCCACGGCTCGTTGAGCGTGGTGTAGTGGGCGACACCGTCGGCGAGGGCCTCGTGCACGATGTCGGCGTACTCGGCGAAGCGCTCCGCGGTCGCCCGCTCGACCCAACCGCCCTCGTCCTCCAGGTACTGCGGGAGGTCCCAGTGGTAGAGCGTGGCGTAGGGGGTGACGCCGCGCTCGTGCAGCCCGTCGACGAGGCGGCGGTAGAAGTCGAGCCCCTTCTGGTTGACCTGCCCGGGCTCCGGCACGATCCGGGGCCAGGAGATCGAGAACCGGTAGGCGCCCACCCCGAGCCGCGCGATGAGGTCCAGGTCGGGGTCCAGCCGGTGGTAGTGGTCGCAGGCGATCTCGCCGGTGTCACCGTTGCGGACCGCGCCCGGGGTCGCGGCGAACGTGTCCCAGATGGATGGTGTGCGGCCGTCGTCGCGGGCCGCGCCCTCGATCTGGTAGGCCGCCGTGGCGGTGCCCCAGACGAAACCCTCCGGGAACCGGAACATGCACCCTCCCTCGTACCGATCGAAAGTCTTTCGATCGGTGCTCAGGGTACGGTTCTGGCAATCTGTCGGTCAATGGAGGCACGGATGTCGCGATCCACCCGTCTGCCGCTGGCGGCCATCGCCGCCGAGGTCGGCGTCTCCGCGCCCACCGTCTCCAAGGTGCTCAACGGCAGGTTCGACGTGGCCGAGGCGACCCGGGTCCGGGTCGAGGCCGCCCTGGCCCGGCACGGTTACGCCGTGCAGCGGTCCCGGGCCGGCGGCCTGATCGACCTGCTGCTCAGCGATGTGCACAGCCCCTGGGCGGACGCGATCGTGCGCGCCACCGTGGACGCCGCCGCGCAGGCGGAGCTCAGCGTCGTGGTCTCCACCGAGCGCGCCCGCGTCGCCCGCGGCGACTGGCTGGAGGCGATGCTGCGCCGGGGCACCGACGGACTGGTCGCGGTCGTCGACCCGGTCCGCCCAGCCGACCGCGACCGGCTCATCGGCTGCGGGGTCCCGGTGGTCCTGCTGGATCCGCTCGGCGGGCCCACCGACACGCTGCCGTCGGTGGGGGTGACCAACTGGGAGGGCGGGCTCGTCGCCACCGAGCACCTGATCGGGCTGGGGCACCGGCGGATCGGAATGATCGGCGGCCCCCGGGAGTTCTGGTCGACCCGGGCCCGGGTCGAGGGCTACCGGGCCGCGCTCGGCGGCGCCGGCCTGCCGGCCGACGAGCGCCTGATCCGGTACGGCACGTTCAGCGAGCCCGGCGGGCTGGAGCACACCCACACGCTGCTGGATCTGGCCGAGCCCCCGACGGCGATCTTCTGCGGCAACGACGAGCAGGCCGTCGGCGCGCTACGGGCGGCGTTGGACCGGGGCCTGCGGGTGCCGCAGGACCTCAGCCTCGTCGGCTTCGACGACATTCCCGTCGCCCGTTGGCTGAGCCCGGCCCTCACGACGGTCCGGCAGCCACTGGAGGCCATGGCCGCCGCTGCGGTGCGGATGCTGGCCCGGCAGGTGGAGGGGACAGCACTGGACACGCACCGCGTGGAGCTGTCGACCTCGCTGGTGGTCCGGGAGAGCTCGGGCCCGCCGCGCTGACGTTCCCGCGGCCCGGCGATCAGCGCGTCGGCGGTCGATCAGCGCGTCGGCGGGGCGGCGGTCGAGGCGCGGTGGACCAGCCGCACCGCGAGGCTGGTGTCGCGGCTGCTCAGCCTGGGCTGCTGGATGCGCTCCAGCAGATGCCAGACGGCCTGCGCCCCGAGCAGCTCCTTGTCGGCGGCCACCGTGGTGAGCGGCGGCACCGTGTGCGCGGCCATGGCGATGTCGTCGTAGCCGATCAGGCTGATGTCCTCCGGGACCCGCAGCCCCCGCGCCCGCACGGCCTCCAGGGCGCCCAGCGCCGACTCGTCGTTGGCGCAGAAGACCGCCGTCGGCGGCTGTCGCAGGTCGAGCAGCTCCGCCATCGCGGCCGCCCCGGTGCGGGTGTCGAAGTTGCTCCGCCGCACGTGCTCGGGGCGCTCGGTCAGCCCGCGTTCGGCCAGCGCGCGGCGGTAGCCGGCGAGCCGGACCTGGGCAGGCAGCACCTCGGCCCGACCGGTGATGATCGCCGGCGCCGGATCGGTGTGGCCGAGGTCGAGCAGGTGCGTGGTGGCCTGGTATGCCCCGGCCTCGTCGTCGTGGCGCACGTAGTCGACCGGCAGGTCGGTCACCTCGTGCTCGAGCAGGACGCACGGCATGCCGGTGTCGATGATGCGGCGCAGGAACGCCCGGTCGCTGGCGTGGCTGAGCACGAGCAGCCCGCCGACCTGCCGGCGCTGCACCGAGAGCGGGAGCCCGCCGGCGGCCGGGTCGAACACCTCGTAGTTGGTGGAGATGTTGAACCGGGCGCAGGCCTGCTGCGCGCCGAACAGCACCGAGGCGAAGTACGGGCTGGTGGGGACGAACATCTCACTGATCTGCGAGACGAAGCCGATGCTGCTGACACCGGGCGCGGCGGCGGCGGTCACGGGACGGCTGCTGCGCGGCCGGTAGCCCAGCTCGTCGACGGCCGAGCGGACCGCCGCGCGGGCCTTCGCCGAGACCCAGGTCTTGTCGGACAGGACCGCCGAAGCCGTGCCGATCGAGACGCCCGCGCGCTCCGCCACCTCCCGCAGCGTCGACCGTCCTTGTGCCTCGGTCACCGCTGCCCCCCATCGTCGTTCATCGAGTGCCAACCTTATCGAACTGCCGAGATCCGACCCTGGCGCCGTCAACCCCGGCGCTGAGCGACCTGCCCGCCGCCGGTGGCACGGGTGGTCGCGGCGGCGGCGCGCAGCGAGACATCGACGAGCGTGACCCGCCGGGGCAGGTCGGGCTGGCGGACGCGCTGCGCCAGGTGCCGGATCCCTTCGGCGCCGAGCAGCAGCCGGTCCGCGCCCACGACCGTCAGCGGCGCCGGATCGGGCGCGCCGATGCGGTCCAGCGGGTCGGGAGATGAGCTGGTGAGACCGTCGAGCGCGACCACCGAGACGGCGCCGGGAACGGCGATGCCACGCTCGGCGAGTGCGGCCAGGACGCCGCGCGCCAGTGCGACGCTGCCGCACACCACGGCGGTGGGTGGCCGGACCAGGTCGAACAGCGCGTCGGCGGCGGCGCGGCCGTCGGCCGTCGCGCTCCCGGCCGGCAGCCGCAGGTAGTCGGCGTGACCGCTGCGCTGGTGGTGCCGCAGCGCCGCGCGGTGCCCGGCGAGCTGGTCGGCGGCGGCGCCGTCCCGGCCGATCACCAGGGCGGGCGGCGGGATCCGGTGGCCGAGCCGCAGCAGGTGGTCGGTGGCGAGGAAGGCGGCGCGCCGGTCGTGCGGGCGCACGGCGTCCGCCGGCTGGTCGATGCCGCCGGGCTGGATCACCACGCACGGCACACCGGCCTCGCGCAGGTGACGGACCAGTCGCGGGTCAGGGGCGCCGACGAGGAGCGCGCCCTGCGGCCGGTCGCGTGGCACGGCCCACCGCACGACGGCGTCGCCGACCGGAACGACGGTGAGGGCCGCGCCCAGCTCCGTCGCCGCCTGATGGGCACCGACGTGCAGCGGGTCCGGCGAGCTGGTCGGCGGGTCGGTCAGCAGGGCGAGCGCGGTCACCGGCCGGCCGAGCGGCACCGCACGGCCGCGGGGGCGGTAGCCGAGGGCGTCGGCGGCCTTCAGCACGGCGTCGCGGGTCTGCCGGGCCACCGGCTGGCGGCGGGTGAACGTGCTCGACGCGGTCCCCATGGAGACCCCGGCCAGCGTCGCGACCTCCTGCAGCGTCGGTCGGCCACCGCCACGCATCGCGCGCCTCCAGAATGAACTTTCAAATTTCGTTCAATCGGGACGGTACGCCGACCCGGCCGAGCGGCGCAACGGCTGCCTGATCCGGCCGCGGATATTTCCAGGTGAAGCGGTCCCCGACGGCGGGTCGGGAACCTGAACCTTCAACTCGATCGTCGCCGGTCGGGGTTGAACGTGT
This sequence comes from Dactylosporangium siamense, assembly GCF_016862795.1. Lineage (GTDB taxonomy): Bacteria > Actinomycetota > Actinomycetes > Mycobacteriales > Micromonosporaceae > Dactylosporangium > Dactylosporangium siamense. The sequence goes on from NZ_BONQ01000091.1 coordinate 57,808, forward strand.
CAGGGTGGCCGCGGTCCGCTCCCCCACCAGCCATCCGTCAGGAGCCACCGTTGACCCGACCCGCCGTTGCCGACCCCGCGTCCGCCATCCGTCCCGGCGTCTTCACCCGCGTCGGCCACCGGCTGTTGCGCGACGGCCGGCGGACGTTCCTGCTCGCCGACACCGCCTGGGCCGCCTTCGTGCGCGCCGAACCCGACGAGTGGTCCGGCTATCTGGCCCTGCGCCGCGACCAGGGGTTCAACGCCGTGCTGATCAGCGTGCTGCCGATCCCGCACGACCAGTCCGTCGGGCCGGCGGACCGCCACCCGTTCCCGGTCGACACCGCTGGGCGGCGCCGCTCGACCGAACCGGACCCCGGGTACCTGCAACGGGCCCGGCGGATGGTCGAGGCCGCGCTCGAGCACGGCATCACCCCGGTGCTCGCCCTGGTCTGGAACAACTACGTGCCCGGCACCTGGGGAGCCGAGCTCACCCCGCACGCACCGATGGACGCCGAGCAGACCCGCGCGTACGTCCGGCGCGCGCTCGCGGCCTTCGCCGGGCTCGACGTCATCTACTCGATCAGCGGCGACGAGGCGTACGCCGACACCGCCCAGACGGCCCGCTATCAACAGGTCCTCGACGAGGTCCGCGCGCACGTCCCCACCGGCCTGGTCACCGCACACCCGGCGACCGGGCTGCTGCCCCCGCCGGCGCTCACCCACCAGCTCGACCTGCTCGGCTACCAGTCGGGCCACGACGTCGAGCACCTCGGGCGCTGCCCGGACCTGGCCGGCGAACTCCTGCGCCGGCTGCCGGCGCGGCCGGTGCTCAACCTCGAGCCCTGCTACGAGGCGCACGGGCGGGTCGACGGCGTGGGCCGGCACGGCCGTGGTGCCGTGCGCGCCGCGATCTGGTCGTCGGTGCTCGGCGGCGCCACCGCCGGGGTCGGGTACGGCGCGCACGGGGTCTGGTCCTGGCACCGCCAGGGCGACACCTTCGGCAACGTGGCGTTCTCCCGCCTGCCCTACCCCATCGGCCAGGCCATGCACCTCGACGGCGCCCACGACGCCGCCCTCGTCCGGCAACTCGTCGAGCTGCACGACCTGTTCGATCTGCGGCCCTGCCAGGAGCTGCTGGTCGGCGGACAGCCCCGGGTCCGGGCCGCCGCCACCGCCGGCCTCGCGACGGTGGCGGTCTACGCCCCGCCGAACCTGCCGGTGCTGCTGCCCGATGCCGTCGCCGATCACTCGGTGCTCACCATCGACCTGAGCCGTCGCCGCCCGGTCGCGGCCCGGCGCGGCATCGACCCGTCGCGGCGACTCGTCCTGGACCCGGAGCCGTCCGGGACCGACCTGCTGCACCTGCTGCGCCGCCGGTGACGGCGGGTCCACCTCAGCCGCGGGCCGGCGGCGGGGCGACGGACTCGCGCAGGGCGAGCTGCACGTCGACGTAGGTGAGCCGCGGCGGCAGCTGCGGTTCGCGGATGCGCTGCACGAGGTGCCAGATGCCCTGCGCGCCGAGGAGCCGCTTGTCGACCCGGACCGTGGTCAGCGCCGGGCTGGTGTGACCGGCCAGGTCGATGTCGTCGAAGCCGAACACCGAGCACTGGCGCGGCACCGCGATCTGCCGCTCGCGCATCGACTGCAGCGCGCCGATGGCCGCGGTGTCGCTCCAGCAGAAGACCGCCGTCGGCGGGCGGGGCAGGTCGAGCAGCTGGTGCATCGCCAGCCGGCCACCGTACGGCTCGGCGTCCGGTGCCCGGCGCACGTACCGCGGGTCGAGCGTGACGCCGCTGGCGTGCAGCGCGGCCCGGTAGCCGGCGTACCGGTCGGCGATCGGCAGCAGATCGGTCGGTCCGGTGATGAGGGCGGGCGGCGGGTCCCGGTGGCCGAGCCGGATCATGTGCTTCGTGGCCAGGGCGGCGCCGCGCGCGTCGTCGGCGCGCACGCTGTCGACCGGCAACCCCTCCGCCGTGTGGTCGACCAGAACGCACGGGATCCCGGTGGCGACGATGCGCTCCAGCAGCCGGGGGTGGACCCAGCCGAGGATGAGCAGGCCCTGCGCGGCCCGGCGCCGGACCACCAGCGGCAGGGCGGCACCGGCACCGTCCACCGGTAGCGCCTCGTAGGTCATGGTGAGCCCGAGGTCCGCCGCGGCCCGCTGGGCACCCTGCAGGACCACCGAGTAGTAGGGGTTGGTGGGGCCCGGGTAGTGGATGGGCCGGGCCAGCAGCCCGACGGTCTGCAGCCCGGGCACGTCGGGAGCGCCGAACCGCGGCCGGGGGCGGTAGCCGAGCTGGGCGGCCGCGCCGAGCACCGCTTCGCGGGTCCGGGCGGCGACCGGCTGCCGCCGCGAGAAGACGCTGGAGGCAGTGCCGATCGAGACACCGGCCAGCGTCGCAACGTCCTGCAGGGTCGGACGGCCCGAGGAGCGCACGTACCCTCCTCGTCACTGAACTTCATTATGGATTTCAAACGATAGGGCGGCCATTCGACGGCGTCAACGCTCGGTTTCAGATTGTTCAGTCGTCCGCCAGCATGGAATCTGCCTGGAATTACGCTGCTCCGGCCAACGCGTACACGTATTGAACGTTCAATCGGGAGCTGCCGCATGACCACCGCCATCGCCTTCACCGGTGTCGACCGGGTGGAGGTCCGCCAGGAGACCGACGTTCCACCCGGCCCCGGCGAGTTCACCGTGGCGAGCACCGTCTCGCTCATCAGTTCCGGCACCGAGGGGATCTGCCTCGGGCGCCGCTTCGAGGCGGGCACGCACTGGGACGAGTGGGTGCGCTACCCGTTCGCCCCGGGCTACAGCCTCGTCGGCGTGGTGGCGGAGCTGGGACCGGGGACGACCCGGGTGTCGCTCGGTGACCGGGTCGCCGTCCGCAAACCGCACCGGGGCCGGGTCGTCGTGACCGCCGACGACGACGTCTACCCCATCCCCGACGAGGTCGACGATCTGGCCGCCAGCTGGTTCCACCTGGCGACGATCGCCCAGGTCGGGGTGCGGCGGGCCGCCCACCGGCTGGGCGACCGGGTCGCCGTGGTGGGGCTCGGCCCGGTCGGTCAGCTCGTCGTGCGCTATGTGCGGGCGGCCGGCGCCGCCGAGGTGATCGCCGTCGACCCGATCGTCCACCGGGTCGAGCTGGCGCGGGCGGGCGGCGCCACGGTGGGTCTCGCCATGGGCGTCACGGAGGCCGTCGAGGCGATCCGCGAGCACTGCGGCGGCGTCGACGTCCTCTACGACGTCACCGGGGCGGCCCCGGTGCTGGGTCAGGCACTCGGCGCCCTGGACCGCTTCGGCCGCCTCGTCCTGCTCGGCGACACCGGCAGCCCGTCGGCGCAGCACCTCAGCAAACACGTCATCGTCGAAGGTCTGACCATCGTCGGCGCCCACGACATGCACGGCGAGCACCCCGCGTCGGCGCACGCGCCGTGGAACAACCCGCGGATGGGCGAGCTCTTCTTCCGGTACCTGGCCCGCGGCGACCTGCGGGTCGCGGAACTGGTCAGCCACCGCTTCCCGGCGCACCGCGCCGGCGAGGCGTACGAGCTGGTCAGCCGCCGCGACCCAGCGGCCATGGGCATCGCCTTCGACTGGTCCTGATCGGCGTCTTAGTCCGCGGCGCCGAGCACCCGGACCCCGCCGGGCGGCAGCGTCACCGCGGTGCCGGCGTCGCCGCCGATGATCAGGTCCGGCCGCGACGCCGGGCTAGGAAATCCAGAAACTGGCCTCTGAACTGCAAGAACGGTGGTGCCCTCGGCCAGAGACCAACCTGCACGGCTCGACCTTGCCGTTGCCTACGTCGAGCTGGACCGATGCGCGTGTTGACCTCGTGTTTGAGCTGCCGAGAAGATTGCAGGTTGGTGGTTCCGAGCTGGCCTCGTGTGCACGGCCGACCCGTGGCCGGCAGGTCGCGGCGGATCGGGGACAGGTGGCGGCCAGATCGGCGATTATGGATGGGTCAGGTGTTTCGGCTGGGGGTGGGGGTAGGGCTCCGGCAAAGTCGTGCGGGTGATGCCGAGTCGGTTAGGGCGTTGTGAGTCAGCGGAGGTCGGCTGCGGGTGCGGGCGGGCGGGCCTCTGGGACGCCTCGGGCGCGTAGTGCGGCCGTCACCTCGGCTGGGCCGCCCGGGAAGAGTCCGACCTGCACGAAGTAGCTCCGCCGGCCGTCGCGTGTGCGCGTCCGGGGTAGCTGGCCGTCCGCGTCCTGCAACGCCGCTATCGCCGTCGATTGCGGGACAACGTCAAGGCCGGCAAGGACCGACCGACTACGGAGTGTCGCCGACTCCACGGCCGACCACGGAATCAGGACCGCCCGAGCGTGGGGCGTACCGATCTCCACGCCGGCCGCGGAGAGCCGGACCCAGGGCGGGCTGCGGATCAGCAGCGCGAGCGACACGCTGACGATGGTGACCAACGGCATGAAGACAGGCAGAAGGGTGATGAGGTCGACCGTGCGATCGACCGGCCGGCCGAGCAGCGCCGCCAGCCCCACGTAGACCCCGGCGGCGGAAAGCCCGACCAGAACGGCGACGCCGGCAGAAAACGCGAGGATCCGGCCCGTGGAGCTACGAAACAAGACAGCGTCAGGCGCTGGCGGCGGTGGGATCACCGCCTCATTGTGAGGGGAAGGATCCCAGGTCTTGGCAAAGTCGTAACTGCTGTCCGGCTTGAGATGATTGGCGAAGACACGCCCCTGCGGGCGGCAGCAGGGCGGGCATGACCGGTTCAACAGATCATCGAGGTTCCTACGCCTGGTGATCGTTTCCGAAGTGAGTCATGCCCGCGTCCCCGTCATCGCTGATCGCCTCGTTGTCTGCCGCACCGGCCGGATTGAGCCCACCGGCCGTGAGCACGGGTCTTCCCGCAGCCCTCGCCGCGGTGCCGGATCCACGTGCCCGCCGCGGTATCCGCCACCAGCTGACGGTCGTGGTCACTGCCGCGATCTGCGCGGTCGTGGCCGGCCACCGTTCCTACACCGCGATCGGCGAGTGGGTCGCGGACCTGCCAGAGGATACCGCGACACTGCTGGGCATCGACACCGGTCGCAGACCGTCGGAAGCGATGATCCGCAGACTGCTGCAGGCGATCGACCCCGACCTGCTCGCCACGGCGATCGGCGCCTGGCTCGCCGCCCACCTTCCCGCACCGGAACCCGGATCACGGCGGGCGATCGCCGTGGACGGCAAGACATTGCGAGGTTCCGGACCCGCGACCAGGCCACGCAGCACGTCCTGGCCGCCGCAGACCAGGACAGCGGCGTCGTCCTCGCGAGCACCGGCGTGGACACCAAGACCAACGAGATCACCCGCTTCGGCATCCTGCTCGACCAGATCAGCGACCTGACCGGCGTCGTGGTGACCGCTGACGCGTTGCACTGCCAGCGCGAGCACGTCACCTACCTCGCCGGCCGCGGCGCGCACTGGATCCTGACCGCGAAGGGCAACCAGCCCGCTCTCCACCAGCAACTCACCAACCTGCCGTGGCATCAGGCCCCTGTCGCCGACCGCGACACCGCACGCGGTCACGGCCGCCGCGAGATCCGCACCCTGAAGACCCTTTCGGTGTCCATCGGGATCGCTTTCACCGGCGCGGCCCAGGCGATACAGATCCGCCGTCGTCGGCGACGCCTCAATCAGCCCCGCCGGTTCACCACCGAGACGCTCTACGCCGTCACCGATCTTCTTGCCCACCAAGCGAAACCGTGGCAACTCGCCGACTACACCCGCAGGCACTGGTCGATCGAGAACCAGACCCACTGGGTCCGCGACGTCACCTACGACGAAGACCGCTCCCAGATCCGCACCGGCACCGGCCCCCAGGTCATGGCCATCCTCCGCAACGCCGCCATCGGCGCCCTCCGCTTGACCGGCGCCACCAACATCGCCGCCGCCAACCGCCACCATGCCCGCAACCCCAACCGATCACTGGCAATACTCGGGATCACCTAAGCACTTTGCCGGGGCCCTGGGGTGGGGGTTGGGTGTTGTCCGCTGGCTCGCCATTCGAGGGCTTCGGGTTGATCGCGGTATTCGATGAGGTGTTGGCCGGCGATGCGGGCCAGCGTCTGTCGGACTTCGGCGGGTGTGGCGTAGAAGAACTCGCGGTGGGTGTTGACGCGGTTGACACGTTGGGTGGTGAACTCGGTGTGGAGCCGGTTCTCCAGGCCGACGGCGTCATGGCTGAAGATCAGGGCATGGACGTCGAACCGGAACGGGACCGATGCGTCGCCGAGTTCCCGGACGCGGTCCATGGGCTCCAGCCGCCGGGTCATTCCAATTTTGATCATGTTCGGGCCGAAGGCTCCGATGTTCGAGATCACGTACACGTAGCCGGCGCGGATGTTGGCCGCGCGGTCCTGCACCCCGCGGATGGCCTCGTCGATCTCGCGGAGCTTGGCTTCCATCTCGGCGACCGCGGCGCTGTCGCCGGCGGCGTGAAGTCGAGCCAGCGCGGTGGCGTAGTGGTCGTGTTCACGGCGTAGCCGCTGGGTCTCGCGTTCGAGTTCGCGGCGGGCCGCGTCCTCCTCGCGTTGGCGTTCGCGCTCGGCCCGGGCCTGTTCCTTCTCCTCCTCGCGTTTGGCGAGGTAGTCGCCGGTAAGGCGGATCTCGTCCACGCGTAGTGCGTGGTAGGCGTCGCCGATGCGGATGAACATCGTGGCGCCGAGCCGGGCGATGGTGTCACGAGTTTTGTCCAGACGCTGCGCAGCCGAGTCGACGGTATGCGGACGGACGGTGCGTACGCAGTTGTCGGCCTCGGCGTTGTAGGCGCGCAGCATCAGTTTGGAGAAGTCACGGACCATCGTCATGCCCTGCCGGGCCGAGCCGTTGACCGTCCAACTGGTGGCGGCCAGCACCGCCTGCCGGTTGCGGGTCAGGAGCTTCATTTGGTCTTTGAGCTTCGCCAACCGGTCCTTGTACTGCTCGGCGTACTGCAGGGGATGGTGGTAGCGGTAGATTCCCGCTTCCTGCAGGATCAGCTCCTCGTCGGTCACCACGAGTTGGTGACGAGCCTCCTCGACCTCCCGCCGGGCCTGCATGACCTGGTCGATCAACGCGCGAAGCTCGTCTCGAGCCTGCTGCATCTGCTGTTCGCGTTGCGCCTGGTCGAGTGCGCCCAACTGCGCGAGTTGCGCACGTAGTTGCTGATTCTCCGCCTGGAGGTCGCTGCGGCGGGCGCCGCCGAACCAGCGTTGGCGTAACGGCTGCGCTGCGCCCACTGGTGGATCGACACGTCCAGGCCCGCCGGGATACGGCGGAACAGCAGGCGGCGGATCGGTCCAGTAGACCCATCCGGACGGCGGTGCCGGCCATGCCTGCTCGGGCGTCCAACCAGGCGTCGGTGTCCAACCGGCGGGTGGTGTCGGCCAGCCGGGTGGCGGCCGGAACAGCATGCCGGGCCATGGACGCGCTGGCACCTCGACCGCAGCGCCGGACACCGGCGACGAAGTCGCCGGATGAGGGTTCGTGGGTGACGTCGCCGGCAACGGTGGGCTCGCCGGCGGAGGTTCCGCCGCCGCCGCTGGAGGCGCTACCACAGGCGGCGGTGACGAGTCGGATTCGTCGGCGACAGAAATACCGAAATGGGCCGCCAGCCCGGCCAGACCCGATGACCATCCCTGCCCGACCGCACGGACCTTCCACCCGTCGGCGCGGCGGTAGATCTCGCTGACCACGACGGCGCGTTCCACACCGGCGGGTACGTCATACCGAACGACGGCCTGTCCGCTCGTATCGACCAGAGTCAGCCGCAAGCCACCGACCGCCGCCATGTCCACGGTATCGGTGCTGGCCGCGATGAACACACCCGTGACGTCAGGTGCGACCGTGGACAGAGTCAGCCGAATGCTCTGACGAGATGCACCCAAGGCGGCCGAGGTCGAACCCAGATGACGAACTGAGCCGTCGACCGAGACCGGCTGGTTGTAGAAGACGAAGTCCTCGTCAGAACGGACCCTGCCGCCGTTGACGAGAATCGCAGAAAGATCCACGACCATCGGATCGCCCGACCACTCCACCACGGCGTCCAAGTCGCCCACAGCCCAAACATCCGGCGGCAGTGCGACGTTCTCACCCATGCGTAGCGACACACCAACCACCGGCCAATCCTGGCACCGATGGAACACGAAAGACCCAGGGAACGTCGATGAACCGGTCACCCAGTCAACGCCGATCACCACCTCGGCAGTTGCCCCCGACCTACCGTCCGCCCGGATCGACCGGTCGACGAGGCAAACAAGCCACCAGCACGGTGCGACGATTCAGACACGGCAGGTAACGTCATCAGACCCGGCTCCGCGCGGCCCATCGGCTGCCGACCACCACCGCAGATGACTCGCACTACCGGCAATGTGCCGACCGTTTCGCGCGGACCTGCTTCCGCAGCGGAGACCGCAGTTTGACCCATCGTGACTGACGGCACGCTCAGCTCTCATCGCTCGCATCCGGCTGCCGGGTTGCTTGAGCCCGCGCGGATCTGGCGCGATCCGGCGCGTGCGGCGCCCCGACATCGAGCCAACGCGAGGATGCCCTGCAGGCGGCTGGCCTCGACGCCGAAGCCTACCTACCCCGGCATCAGCCGATCACTTCCGGCCGGCTCCGGAACGTCCGACACGGAGCGGGTCAGTATGTACGCCGAACAGGCCGCGACCACGGCCACGATGATGCCGATCAGGATCCGGTAGTCGACGATGGCCACGAGCGCCGCCCCGATGGCGATCGAGATGACCTGCGGGGTGCCGACGAGCATCTCCACCGCCGTCGCCACTCGCCCGAGCACGGCTACCGGTGTCCGGCGCTGGACGAGCGTCATCAGTCCGACGACCAGCCACGGGACGCCAAGCCCCAGCACCGCCATCCCGACGACGACAACCGGCAGGCTCGGCGGAATGAGCAACGCGACGCCAACGGCGAAGGCCGCCATCCCGAGGCCGACCGCCCGTGGCTCGCCGAGCCGCTTCATCATCGTCGCCGCAGTGGTCCCGCCCAGGAGGGCACCTGCGCCCTGGACCGCGACGAGCACGCCGATGAACGCCGCTGGACGGTCGAGCCCGTGCTCGACGACCGGAAAGATGATCGCCTCGGCAAAGCCGATGCTCAGCAGTGCAACCGCCGTGCTGAAGACCACCTGCCGTAGGGCGGTGATATGCATGATGTGCCGCATGCCGGCAGTGGCGTTGGACCAGAAATTCTGGCCGCCACGCTCCAACTCGGCCTCGTCCAGCCGAATCAGGCCAGTAAGGAGAGCGGCCAAGAGGAACGTCAGCGCGTCAACGACGACGATCGGGGTCATGCCGAGCGCCGCGAACGCGCCCGCGCCCAGGAGCGGGGCGATGAGCCGTATCCCCTCTTGAACGGTGCGCAGGGCACCGTTCATCTGCGGCAACAGCTCGTCGGGGAGCATCTGCGGCATGAGGGCGGTCTGGGCGGCGCTGATCAGGCTTGCTCCGACGCCATAGAGGAACATCACGAGATAGATCAGCCACAGCTGGTCTCCGTCACCGTGTCCGAATGTCAGCAGCAGGACGACCGCCGCGGAGGCCAGGTTGACCACGACAAGCAGCCGGCGCCGGTAGGTCCGATCCACGATGAAGCCCCAGATCGGGGCGATGATCTGGGGTAGCGCAAAGGCGAAGAACACGAGCGCGGCAGCGGAGTTGCTACCGGTCACGGTCTTCACCCACACCGCGACGGCCAGCCACAGTGCATTGTCACCAAGGGTCGACAGGGTCTGGCCCAGCAGATACAGCCGTGCATTGCGATCGGCGAGAAGGCGGACCACGGGGTCACTCCTCTGCAACGGGAGGGCGGAGCGGGAACTTGAAGAACGCGAGCTGGACCGGAAGGGCACCCGGAGGACGCAACGCCGGGTCGCGGCTGCGCTCCGGGTACAGGAGTAACAACTCGTCGATCTTGTCGTCGATGGCCGACAGTTCTTCCGGTGTCACCCACCAGATCGTCTCGGCGAAGCCTGTGGCCTGACGCCACTCGCGGGGGTACAGGTGCCGGGTCTGCGTCCATCGCTGGAGCCGATCAAGGGTGCGCTGATACAGCGCCTCGACCAGACCACGGGCCAGCGCGTCCCGCTCCGCATCCCCGGACGTCTCGGAAATGGCGGCGGACAGGCCCACCAGCCGCCAGGGCCTGTTCCGCCCCCGACGCTCGGGTGCCTCCTCGACAAAGCCGTACTTCGCCAGTTGCCGCAGGTGGAAGGAGCAGGCGGAGGGCGTCTCCCCGACCAGCTTGCCCGCCTCCGTTGCGGTCAGCGGTCCGGACACCGCGAGTGCGTCCATCAGCGCCAGCCGGACTGGATGCGCCAGGGCACGCATGACCCGAGCGTCAGTTATCTCCGCGAGTGACCCGGATCCCTCGCGGGCTGGTTCTGTAGCCTCCGACACGAAACGAAAGCTATCTTTCGAAAGATAGCTTGTAAAGACATTCGCCCCACTCTATGCTTTGGATCATCCAACTGGGGACGGCCCCGACGACCAACCACCGGCGATGCGCAGCAAGCACCTGACGCTGCCCGAATCGCCGAAGAGGAAGGTGCAGACGACCCACGTCGACGACCAGCCGACGGAGCCGTTGCCGAGTCATTCGGCGCCCGAGCGTCGTTCTGCGGCGTTCCGGTGCGGCGGGCCGATCGGGCGAACCCAGGGGAGATGGTAATCCTCGGCGCGCCGTTCGACTGGGGCACCAGCTGTTCGGCCACGATGACGTGGAGTTCCTCCGCTCGACCGTGCCATGAACCCGTGTCATGGAACCTGGCAAGGTTCGGGCCATGGAGGGATCGGCAGTGGACCTGGTCGAGCTCGTCATGGCGCGTCGGAGGCTGCTTGTCCTGAAGCCTTGCAATGCATCGAGGGGCGATGGCGTGGTCATCGGCGCGCGGTCCACGCCGAGCGAATGGGACGGCGCGGTGGCACGCGCGCTGAAGGAGCCGTATGCCGTCCAGGAACGGGCACAGCCTCCGACCATGCGCGTGCTGCCTGCCGATGGCGGCCCGCTCCGGCCCATGAAGGCGGGCTTGACTGCTTCGTCTTCGGCGGTCAGCTGGCCAGGCCGGACTGGTGAGCCCATATCGCGATCTCGACCCGATTGCGGACCTGGAGCCGGGTGTGGATGCCGGCGAGGTGACCCTTGACCGTGCCGACGGAGATGTGTAGCTCCTTGGCGATCTCGGCGTTGGAGCGGCCGGTGGCGACGAGCCGCGCGACGTCACGTTCTCTGCTGGTGAGAACGTCCGGTCCCGGTCGGTCCGCGTTTCCGGTTGCTGCGCCGCTCAGGTGCCGCAGCAACCGGACCGTCACCTGTGGGCTGATCAGCGTGTCGCCGGCCATCGCTGCCCGGATCGCTTCGATCATCAAGGTCGGGCCGGAGCGTTTGAGCAGGAATCCCGATGCTCCGTGGCGCAGCGCGGCGTGCACATACTCGTCGAGGTCGAACGTAGTGACAACCACGACCCGGATCGGGTCGACGACGTGCGAGCCGGCCAGTTCACGGGTGAGTTGCAGTCCGTCGAGGCCCGGCATGCGGATGTCGGCCAGAACGACGTCGGGGCGAAGGTGCCGGGCGAGTTGGAGCGCGGTGGTTCCGTCCGCGGCCTCGCCGACCACGGTCATGTCCGGCTGGGCGTCGAGGATCAACCGGAAGGCGGCCCGGATACCGTCCTGGTCGTCGGCCAACAGGATCCTCGTCGATGTCATGTTCGGCATGTCACGTCGTCGCACTGGGTTTCACGGGCGCGCGCCGACGTCAACGGCAACTGGGCGCTCAGTCGCCATCCGGCGTCGTGCCGCCCGGCGTCGACCCGACCGCCCACGGCCCCAGCGGCCGCGGCGAGCCCGGCCAGGCCGCGCCCGGCAGGCACACCTCGGGACGCTTGCTCCGCGGTCGCCGACAGATCGTTGGTGACAGTGAGGGCAAGGGTACTCAGGCCGGTGCGGGTCACGTCGACCGAGACCAGCGTGGCGGTGGCGGCATGGCGGCGGACGTTTGTCAGTGCCTCGGCCACGATACGGTAGGCAAGGGCAGCGACGGCGACCGGAACCGAGTCGGTCAGTGTGGGGTCGAAGGTCAACCTGGCGCGGACCGGCCCGGTAGCGTCGAACCGGGCGACCAGCGCGGGCACGTCTTCCAGCCCGGAGCCGGGTGTTGACGCCTGGGTCTCGAGCATGTGCACAGTGCGGTCAAGGGTGGCCAAGGCGTGTTGCCCGGCCTGCTCGATTCGCCGGAACAGCGCCACCGCGTGCGCCGGGTCGGCGCCGACGACCTGGCCGGCCTGGGCGCCGGCGACCATCTCGCTGACATCGTGAGCGACGAAGTCGTGCAGGTCTCGGGCCAGGCGTAGACGTTGTGCCCGGCGGGCCTCAGCGGCGTACCGTTCCCGGCGCTGGTCCTGGCGGCGGAGGTGGAGTCCCACCGCAGCGGCGACGGCAGCTCCCAGGCCCCACAGCCCACCCGCGCCGACCGTGGCCGGCCATGACGCCGGGCTGGTCAGGCGAAGGACGAGCAGGGCGATGGCCAGGCTGGCCGCGCCCGCACCAAGGAGCGCTGATTCCGTCCGGCCACGGTGGGCGAACCGGACGGTGAGTGCCATGAGCGCGGCCAGTTCGATCAGGGACGGCAGCAGTGAGGCGCCCCATTCCGGGGATCCCTCGCCAGGGGGCCGGCCGGCTGCGATACCAACGGTCACGATGACTGATACGACGGCTGCGGTGACCGCGAGGGTGGTGTCGGTCCGGCTGAGTGCACCGCGCATGACCACCACCACGGCAACGATCGTGAGCGCCGCCGAGCCCAGGGCCATCCACATCGTCACGGTTGCCAACCCTACTGAACCGGGAAGCGGGTCGCGCCTGCCGAACAGCCTGGACCGACGTGCGAATCGAACCTGAGTCCAGCCATTGGACAGGTACGCCCGGCGTGGCGTCGCGGCCACGCTGGTCGCATGCGACGAGACGCGAAAGTGTGGGCAGCGGTGGCCGCCGGGTGGTCGGCCGCCTCCGCAGTGGCCGGTCTTACATGGGCGATCGGTGGGCCGGGCTTTCCCTTCGGCGGCGGCGACCGGGCGACCCGGATGGGGGCGGTGCTGACCGGCCTGCAGCCCGGCCCAGCAGGCGCCGGCATCGTCGCGCTCGGCTTGGCCGGCATCGTGGTCGCCCTGGTGTTGCCGCACCGCCCTCGACTGCGGGTCGTCGGCTGGCTGACCGCAGCCGTGCTGCTGCTGGTCGTCCCCGACGGCCGACTGTTGCTGGCCGTCGGGGAACTGCTGGTGGGGCATGGCGAACGGGTCGAAGCGGCAGCCGTCGGGCAGGCTTGGTGCTCGGTTGGCGGGGTCCTGTGGGCCGGCGCCGCCCGCGCCACCGGGCGCAGGAACAGCCGTCCTGGTGATCCGGCGTGGGCTCGGCGGGTCACCCTGGCGGCCGCCGCGTGTCCGCTTGCGTATGCGGCACCACGCACGCTGTGGGCGGCCGGACTCACGTTCGGTATCGACCCGGCAACCACCGCGATGGTGTCCACCCCGACCGGACGGACACGGGAACTCGTCTTCGCCGCCGCCGCGGTATCCGGCGGGCTGCTGACACTCGGACTGATTCAGCCGTGGGGCACCCAGCTGCCAGCGTGGCTGCCACTGCTCCGAGGCCGACGGGTCCCCCGCTGGCTGGCGACCGTCCCGGCCACGGCGGTTGCGGTCGTCCTCACCGGCGCCGGGGTCACCATGTGGCGGGCGCTCACCGCAGCCGCACTCACCGAGTCGGCCGGCGACATCGCGTTCGACCGGGCCAACTGGGCAGCATGGGCGGGCAACCTGATCTGGCTGCCGTGGGGTGTCACCCTGGGCCTGGCGACCTGGGCGTACCACCGCCGCCGGGCCACACTCGCACCAGCCGGTCCGCCGCGCCACAACCGATCGGAACCAGGCCTGGGACAACGTCGCTCGATGTGAGCGTGGTGTACCCGGGGGATCCGTCATCCGGATCCCCGGGTGCACCTCAGGCCGGGTGGCGGGCGGGGACAATCGTGGCGTGGAGTTTCGCGACCTGTCCGTCTACACCTACGCCGAGTTCCCGAGCCTTCCGGGGGTGCGGCAACGACGGCGCCACCGGGTCATCACGGCCCAGCGTGCGGCTTGCCGTGGCGGACGTCGTAGGTGGAGCCGTCGGCGAACACCAGGGCCGGGCCGTCGTCGCGGTGCAGGCGGTGCGCGTCGCCCCGCTGGATGACCTGGCCTCCGTAAACGACCTCCGGCTCGACCGACATCGAAACCGGCCGGCGCGACACCACACACACATCGGTGCGCGGCCACCACCAGCCGGCGCCGCAGCGGCCCAGGTCTGCGATCTGGCCGAAGTACCGCACGTAGCCGGGCGCGTCCTCCGGCGGGCCCAGCAGACCCAGCCGCAGTGCCGCATCGTAGAAGCCGACCCACATCGCGCCGGTCCACGCCTCGCAGGGCGCGGGCACCGACCGGTCGGAGCACACGGCGTCGCGTACCGACACCCGCAGCAGTGCGTCAGCCTCGTAGCCGTGGGCGCCCTCCACCGGCGGCCCGTACCAGTCGTAGACGGTGACGCCGAACGGCTCGGCGATGTCCGCGAGAAGGTTCACGTCGACTTCACCGAGGTCGAAACCCGCTTGATGCAGCAGGGCCGCGTCGATCCAGATCACATGCCGCGGGTGCATCCAACCGGTGATGCCGAGCGGCTGATCCTTCCTGGGCAGGACGCCACCCGCCCGCTCACCGAGCTCGCCAAGCAGCCGCGCCGCCTCGCGCGGCGAGTCGACCCAGGCGATCCGCGGCGGCGGGGTCTCGAGGTCCGCATAGGCCGACCAGATCACCGCCTCGGTCGCCTCCCGGTCCAGCGGTCGGGACACCGCGGCCGCCGCCCGCCAGTCCCGCGCCAGCCCGGCCACCAGTTCGGCCTGCTCCGCGTTCAGCCTCATCCTGCGAGGCTGCCACAGCGCCGCAAGCCGGGGTCGATGCCAGCCAGCCCGAGGTTGGAGATCAAGTAAGGCACGCAGGTGCAGGGCCCGGACGACAGGGTCCGAGCGGCGTCAGCCCACCGTCGAGTCCGACCCGTCGACCACCCCCGCCAGATCGCCGCCGAGCGGGCGGTCGTTGACGCAGCGCAGCACCGACGGGTCGAGCAGCAGGTCCGGGTCGAAGCGGGCGGCGGTGCTGAGCATGATCACCACCGACTCCCCGGGCAGCACGCTCCGGCGCATCCGCTTTCAGGTCGGGCCGTAGCGTCGTCGCCTGCCCCGCGCCGTCCAGCACGCGGCCTGGGCCGCCGGCCGGGCCGAGGTCAGCCGGCACGGAGACGATCCTCGACGGTGGCGGCCAGATGATGCAGGCCGGCCTCCTGACACAGGCGCCGCGCTCGCCGGTACATGCCGTCGGCGTCTGCGGTGTCACCGCGGGCGGCGAGGACGTCACCAAGACCGCAGGTCGGATATACCATGTTGTAACGGTCGCCAATCCTCGCGAACAGCTCCAACGAGCCGCGGTAGTGGTCCTCGGCCTCGGCGAGGCGGTGTGTTCCGAGGTAGGCCAGACCGAGACTGTCCAGCGTGAACGCCGCGCCATAGACGTCATCGATCGAGTTCTGAAGCTTCAGCGCCCGGTCGAGTGGCTCGAGCGCCTCGGCGTACCGGCCGGAGCCGGCCAGCAGGTATCCGTAGGTGTTGAAACCCTGCGCCTGATCGGCCGCCGTGCCGTGCGTGGTGTACAGCTCGACCTGCCGCTCAGCGACCTCAACAGCCTCCGCGAAACGCTCAGCGTTGTGCAACGCGGTGGCGACGCTTCGGTATGCGTCAGCCTGACCCACGTGCATGCCGGCCTCGCGGTAGAGCACGGCGGCACGCAGGCCCGCATCTCGGGCGCCGTTCGTGTCACCGAGATATCCGGATGCACGCGAGATGCCGTGCTGAGCCAGTGCCTGGCCGATCCGGTCGCCGCGTCTGCTGGCGGCAGCCAGCGCGGTGCGGGACGCGACGATCACGTCGCCCCAGCGGCCAGCGCGCAGCGCGTAGTTCTCCATGTTGCGGGCGGTGCGAGTGGGATGCAACGCGACGGCGGGGTCTTCAGACGCGGCCGCCAGCGCCACGCTCGCCATCAGGGCGGCATGCTCGCCGGTGAACCACGCGAGCGCCTCGTCGCGGTCGTCGATGGTCTCTGGCCTGACGCCCGGCGCCAAGGGCGGCAAGGGAACCGTCCAGCGGAACGCGTCAAGATGCCGGTCCGCCTCCGCGGATGTGTGCAGATAGTGATCCAGCAGGCGGCGCACGCCGGCCGACGCTTCCGGATCGGTGGAGATCAGCTCGCGAGAGAAGGCCATGAGCAGATCATGAAACGCGTATCGACCCGGCTCGACCTCGACGAGCAGGTTCACCTCGACGAGCTCGTCCAGGGCGGCCGCCACCTCCTCCGGCCGGTCGCCAGCCAGGCTGGCGGCGACCGCCGCCGAGACGCTGCCGCCGGTGTGCAGGCCGAGCAGCCGGAACAGCCGCGCCGTCGGCCGTCGCAGCAGGCGGTAGGACCACGAGAAGACCGCCCGGATGTCGATGGTCGCGTCCGGGCTGGCCAATGAGTCGAGACGCCGTGCTCCTTGCCTCAACCCACGAGCGACGACGGCGAGGGATCTCCGGGGCGCAACGGCGGCGCGAGCCGCCGTGATCGCGAGGGCCAGCGGAAGGCCGGCGCATCCGTCGATGACCTCCTCGACCGCTGCTGACTCGAGCGCGGTCGCTGACCGGCCGAGCCGAGCGGTGAGCAGGGCTCGCGCCTCGTCGCGGCCAAGCGTGTCGAGCGGCAGCGACATGGCACCCTCGACCGCGACGAGGCCGGTGAGGCTGCTCCGGCTGGTCACCAGCGTCAGACAGCCCGGCGCCGCAGGCAGCAGCGGGCGGACCTGGGCCGCGTCTCTGGCGTTGTCCAGCACGACCAGCACTCGCCGGCCCGCAATGACACTGCGGAACAGTGCCGCGCGCGCGTCCAGGCCGACCGGCAGCCGCCTCGGCGGCACACCCAGCCCGTCGAGCAGCACCCGTAGCGCCTCTTCGGGGGTCTCGGCGTCCTCGGGAGGGCCGTAGCCGTTGAGGTTGACGTACAGGCAGCCATCGGGGAAGCGGTTCCCGGCATGGTGACCCCAGTGCACGGCGAGGGCCGTCTTACCCACACCGGCGGGGCCGGACAGCCCGACGATGACCGCCGCCTCGGTCACGGTGTCGGCGTACCGGTTGAGCTGCGCGATCTCCTCGACGCGGCCGATGAATCCGTGGACACCGAAGGGCAGTTGAGACGGCACAGTCCGCACGGACGTGAAGGCCGGCGGCGGGCCGTGTCCGGCGCGCCGATCGGGTCGGACCTGGCCGTGCTGCTGGCGAAGGACCCGCCGATGCGTGTCGACGAGGGCGGGGGAAGGATCGATGCCCAACTCGTCGACGAGTCGTCGGCTGATGTCGGCGTAGCTGTCCAGCGCAGAGGCCTGCAGGCCGCCGGCCGCGAGCGCCGCTATGAGCCGCGCGTGGAGCGGTTCGTGCAGAGGGTTGGCAGCGGTGAGCGCACGGAGGAGCGGCAGACACCGCTCGGGTTGGCAGTGGGCGAGCGCCAGATCGGCGTAGCAGAGGGTCGCCGCGATCCGTTCCTCCAGCACTGCGGTGACGATCGGGTGGCTGCTCAGCTCAGGCACGTCGTGAAGAGGGTCACCCGACCAGAGCGCCAGCGCGGACTCAAACATCTCCAGGGCCGCAGAGGGCTCCGCTTTGCGGGCTTCGTCGAGCCGACGGCGGAAATCGGTCAGGTCGAGGTCCTCGTCGTCGACGTTGAGCCGATAGCCAAGGGGTGTCCGGCTGACCACGCCCGTCTGAGTCTGCGCCTGAGCCTGGGGAAACGGCTGCAACGCCGCACGCAACCTGGACACGTAGGTCTGCACAACCTGCGCCGCCGTCGATGGCGCAGCACCGCCCCAGAGGACGTCGATCAGGTCCGTCTGCAAGACGGCATCGTTCGCGGACAACGCCAGGCGTCCCAGCACGGCCCGGCGCCTGCCTCTGCCCAGCAGCACGCGTCTCGGTCCTCGGTGGACCTGCAACGCTCCGAGTATCTGGATCCGCACGGACCCGGCGGCAGGTTGCACCGGCCGGTCCGGTGCGGCGCCGAACGCAGCCTGGCGGAAGTCGGCCTCGGCATCAGCGGTCAGCTCCAGCACGATGACAACGGCGTCCACCAGCGACCGCCGGGGCCGTGTGGTCCGTCCCTGCTCGAGATCGCGGATCGCGGCCAGGCTCACCCCCGCACGGCTCGCCAGCAAACGCTGGCTGATTCCGGCGCGCTGCCGAAAGGAAGCCAGCAACGGCCCCAGCCGATTGTCGCCCGCAGTCATACCCACGCCGTAACCCCCCGTTGCGTCGTTGACGGCGACCCTATCGCGAACACGGATCGCATACGGGGGCGCGCACGCGCGCATCGGATCGATCACCGACAAGACACTGCGGTCAGCACTATCAATGACCAGTTCCTCGAGCACCCGGCGGCGCTCGGCATCGCTACGACCGGAGCTGCCGCTGACCCGCCGTCGGTGCCGGGTCAGCGGGACGCGACCGGCTCGGTCGGACCGGACACCGTGGTGGCGGACACCAGCTCCGGGCCGGGTCCGGATGATGGTCGCCGGCGGCCGGCCACCCGGCCCTGGTGGCGCCTCGTCGCCGACTCGAGGGTGCACAGCAGGCAGACGATCGCCGCGACGACGACGCTGAGGGGCAGGGCGCTGATGAGCACCAGGACCGGGATGTCGCCGGAGCCGTTCAGGCCGCGCATGGCGAACGCGGACCCCAACGCCGTGACGGTGGCGAGCACACCGGCCAGCAGTGTCGAGGTGAGCAGGGCCCAACCGGATCCTGCGAGGGTGCCGCCGGACCCCGTCATGCGTCGGTGCGTGGCCTGGCCGAGGGCGATGCCGAGCACCCCGGCGACCACGGCGACGATGATGCCGAGCAGGGCGACGAGGCGCATCCAGCCGGCGATGTCCTCGGCGTAGCGGAGCGCGCCGAGCCACTCCTGACCGGGGAGGCTCACGTATGGCAGTGGCAGCAGGGTGAACGCGGCACGGGCAATGGCCTGGCGTCCGGCCTCGCCGTCGGCGTTGAGGACCAGCACGGCCCGCAGCTCGCCCGGTTCACCGACCGACGACACGAGCGCGCCGTGCGGGCCGGGTGCGATGATGCCCAGGGTGGTCAGCGCTCGGCCGAAGCTGCTCCACTGGGGGTAGAGCCCGTCCGTCGGTGTCGGCGTCGTCGGGCACGCGGCGCCGGATCCGAGCCGGGCCAGTGCCGCACAGGTGCCGACCAGCACGGTCGATCGGTCGCCGCGATACATCCGCAGGACCCGATCGGTGCCGACGGCGGTGAGGAACCGGTCCCGGCCGACGTGCAGACCGGTGCTGTTGACCTGGACGATCTGCGCGCCGACGGTGTCCCGCACGGCGACGGCGCGGCGCTCCTCCGCGCCGGTCACGGTTGCCCCGACCATGACGGTCGCGGGGACGACGAGCGCCAGAGCGAGCACGCCGGCGAACGCCCCGACCGACGTCGGACCGCGGCGCAGCCATCGTCCAGCGGCCGGGGCACCGGGGCTACGGCGGCGCTCGGCCCTCATGAGGAGCCACCGCCCGACTGCGGCGGTGCCGCGCCGGGTGATCGACGGCAGGGCGAGCAGCATGGTGAGGACTCCGCCGAGCAGCAGCCATTGCCCCGCCGGGGCACCGAGGGCAGCCAGGATCAGCAAGGTGGTTCCGGCGGTCGCCAGCCGGCGCGGCCAGTCGCTCGAGGTGATCCACTGGTCGGCGGTGCGGAGCCGCGCTGCCCAGCGGCGATCGGCGAACACTCCGCGCAGCGAGGCCAGCAGCGCGACACCCACGGCGGCGCCGACGACCGTGACGACGTGCACCGCGGCCATCGGCGCATCGGCGGCACCGACCAGCCGCTGGTCCGTGATCGACAGGGTGCCGCCGTGGTGGCGTAGCCACCACGCAAGCCCGCCGGCGACCGACGCACCGATTGTCGCCGCCGGCAGCGTCCGGGCGAACAACCGTGCGGAGCGCAGCGGCGCCCCGCGACGGAGCCGCCGAGATCCCGCCGCGACGGCCAGCGGCACCACCGGCACGACCAGCAGGCTCACCGCCAGGACCGTCAGCCAGGTCGGTGCCCGCAGACCGCTCGACAACGGCTGGAGCGGCCGTTGACCCCAGCCGCTGATCGAGGTCCAGGTGCCGTCCGTGGCGGCCGCGCCGTCCGGCGGTCGGTAGTAGACGAAGAGCTCGTCGCGGTCAGCCAGGCCGTCGGGCGCGATGCTGCCGGCGAATCGACCGTACCGGCCTCGAAGGTCACCGTGCCGGTCGGCGGCCACCAGCGCCGGGGACAGCCACGCCTCGCCTGGGGCGGGCCAACGGGGAAGCCCCGGCGGTGGTGGTGCCGCGGTGGCGAGCGGCACCAGTGCGATCACCGGGAACTGGCGCCCGTCGAGCACGTCGGCCGTCTCTCCGTACCGGGCGACCGCGGCAGCGGGACCGACCGGGACCGGCGAACGTGCGAAGTTCCGCTGCTGCGCCGCATTGTGGCTTTCGTGCGAGCCGATCGCCAGCCAGCAGGTCATTACTGCCACAGCGCTGGCGAACGCCACCGCGGCGGCTCGTAGGAACCGGGACACGAGCGTCTCACCTTCCTGATCGACGGGCCGGCGACCGACTGACCGGCCACCGGCCCGCCATCGGCTCAGTACCCGGTGTAGGCGTAGCTGGTGGCGCAATACCAGTCGACCCAGGCGTTGCGGCACGCCTTGAACCGGAAGATGTGCTCGGGCTCGTAAGCTGAGGTCCGGCACTGACCGTTGCCGGCGTCGTTCTCGACGGACCGTTCGAGGTAGCCGCGCACGCCGTAGATGGCCCGGACCTTCTTGCTGTCGGGGGCGACATCGCAGACGGTGACCGTCCGCGAGGCGTCCAGGTCATAGGCGTAGGACCCCGCGATGCTGGACGAGGCCGCTTCCGCGCTCGTCGGTGCCGCCAGCACCGACGCACCGGCGAACACTACGGCGGCGAGCCGCATTCTCCGTGCATGTCGAACCACGCATGCCTCCTTCATAGGAAAACCTCAATGGGCATGTTGATGGTCGTCGTCGGCGCTTGCCATTTCCGTTCGGTACGCTGCCCGTACGCAACCCGTACCGCGGGGCCGGTGGTACGCGACGGACGGCAGGGTCCGAGCGGCGTCAGCCCACCGTCGAGTCCGACCCGTCGACCACCCCCGCCAGATCGCCGCCGAGCGGGCGGTCGTTGACGCAGCGCAGCACCGACGGGTCGAGCAGCAGGTCCGGGTCGAAGCGGGCGGCGGTGCTGAGCGTGATCGCCACCGACTCCCCCGGCAGCACGGTGAGCAGCGCGTCGTCCACGGTCGCCGTCGGGTCCACCCGGTCGGCGAGCAGAGTGAGGTCGCGCAGCAGGGTCTGCGCGGCGACGGTGACCCGGTAGCCGCCCGGGACGGCCTCGGCCGTCGCCGTGAACCGGGCCCGCGGATAACGCAGCTCCCGGTCGCGGGCGAAGAACCACAGCGCCCGGGTGGCGTCCGGCGCCGAGGCCACCAGCAGCTCGGCCGAAGGCGCCGCCGGCTCGCTCAACGACGCGTCGAGCGGCCGGACCGCGGCGCCGCGCGGCGCGACGACGACGGTGACCGTCCGCTCGGCGAGGACCGCGCCGTCGTCGAGGCGGCGGCGGGTGAGCCGCACCGTCGCGGACCACGGCGTGGCGGTGTCGTTGACGGCGACCAGCGCCGGACGACCGTCCCGGGGCTGCAGCGTGACGAGCCGCGGCGCGTACGCCCGCCGCAGCGCGTACCAGGCGGGTTTGCGCCGCTCCTGCGAGTCGACCACGGACCACGAGATCGCCGGCCAGCAGTCGTTCAGCTGCCACAGCACCGTCCCCTGGCACCGCGGCCGGTGCGAGCGGAAGTGGGTGATCCCCAGCTCGATCGCCCGGGCCTGGTTGACCGAGGCCAGGAAGTGCCAGTCGTCGAAGCCGTCGGGGACGCCGAAGTGGTGGGCGAGTGAACGGTCGAGCTTCGCCATCCCGTGCTCCGCCTTCTGGTGCGCCACCAGTGCGGGGCTGTGCGGGTGCAGCGGCTCGCCGGGCAGCGCGTCGCGGAGGGTGGCGTAGGTGGCCGGTCCCTGGAAGCCGAACTCCCCGACGAGGCGCGGCACGGAGTCGCGGTAGTGCTCGTAGTCCAGCTCGTTCCAGACCGCCCAGAGGTGCGTCGTGCCGTGGTCGGGGTCGTTGGGGTGCTGCCCGGCCCCCGAATACGGGCTGCCCGGCCAGTAGGGGCGGGTCGGGTCGAGCTCGGCCACGATCCGGGGCAGCAGGTCGAGGTAGTAGCCGAGCCCCCAGCTGCGGCCGCGGGTGCCCGGCTCCCAGCCCCAGTCGCGCTGCGCCCAGATGTTCTCGTTGCAGCCGATCCAGAGCACCAGGCTCGGATAGGGCATGAGCCGGGTCACCGCCTCGGTGGCCTCGGCGGCCACCTCGCCGGCCAGTTCCGGCTCCTCCGGATACGCCGCGCAGGCGAAGAGGAAGTCCTGCCAGACGAGCAGCCCCAGCTCGTCGCAGAGGTCGTAGAGGTCGTCGCCGCCGAAGACCCCGCCGCCCCAGACCCGGATGAGGTTGGCGCCGGCGTCACGGGCCTGGGTGAGCCGCCGGCGCAGCCGGTCCCGGTCGACCCGGTGCGGGAACGGGTCGTCGGGGATCCAGTTCACGCCCCGCACGAGGACCGGCGTGTCGTTGACGACCAGCGAGAACCGGCTGCCGCCGGCGTCGGTGCCGGTGTCCAGCCGCACGGCGCGGAAGCCCACCGACCGCCGCCATGTGTCCAGGACCGTGTCGCCGTCGAGCAGCCGCACGGTGAGCTCGTAGCGGTCCTGCCCGCCGAGGTCGTGCGGCCACCAGCGGCGCACGTCCGGCACCGTGCAGTCCAGCCGGGCCCGGTCGGCGCCGGCCGGCACCTCGGTCGTGACGTGCCGGCCGGCGATCTCGGCGACCAGCCGCAGGGGCGCGTCGCCGGCCCGGTCCAGCTCGACGTCGATCCGTACCTCGCCGGTGCGACCCTCGACGGTGAGCTGGGGCCGGACCGCGGCGAGCCGGGCCACCGACCACCGGTGCAGCCCGATCGGGCGCCAGCTGCCGGCGGTCGTCAGATCCGGGCCCCAGTCCCAGCCGAAGTTGCAGGCCATCTTGCGGATGAAGTTGTACGGGTGGGTGTAGCTGCACGGCAGATCGCCGAGCTGCTCCCGCAGCCGCTGCGCCTCCTCGTCGGCGGGCAGGAAGTCGATGGTGAGGGTGTGGTCGCCGGGCGCCAGGCCGGTCACGTCGAAGCGGTGGGTGCGGTGCATGTTCCGGGTGTGCCCGAGGACCCGCCCGTCGACCGCGACCACCGCCACGGTGTCAAGACCGTGGCAGACCAGCTCCAACCGCTCGCCCGGCGGCGCCGCCTCGACCGGGAACGATCCCTCGTATCGCCAGGCGCAGCGGCCGATCCAGCCCAGCGTCGCCTCTACCCGACCCTCGCACGGCTCGTCGATGAGGCCGGCCGCGAGCAGGTCCGTGTGGACGGTGCCGGGGACCGTCGCGGGAACCGGCAGCGCCGCCGCGATCGCCGCCGGGGTGTCCGGCGCCGCCCGCAGCAGCGACAGCCGCCATCCGTCGTGAGGCAGGTGCAGCTCTGGCATGTGTGCTCGGCTCTCTGTGCGAAGGGGTGGTCAGCAATGAACCCGCGGCCGTGCCCCCGGGAACAGGGGCGCGGCCGCGGGGTGGGACGGTGCGTCAGCCGATGTGCAGTTCCGGCCGGCTGTCGCCGGCGTCCCGGGAGTGGAAGCTCGTCCACGTCCCGGAGCTGCTGGTCACCGCGATGGTGACCGTCGCGTCACCGGCCCGCTCCGCGCGGACCAGGTCGGTGACGTCGAGCTCGACCCAGCCGGCGCTGGCCGCGGCGGCGGTCTGCGCGACGACCGCGCCGGCGGCGGGCAGCGACCCGGGCGCGGTCGACTCCGACCAGCCGTCGTCGTCCACCCGGTGTGCGCTCACCGTCACCGGCCCGGCCTCGGTGTTGGCCCGGTACAGGCGCAGCCGGGCCGAGCCGATGTCGCCGGCGACGCCGGTGAGGTCGAACTTGAAGTACGCCGTCTGCCAGATGCTGGTGTTGATCCAGGCGTCGGCGCCGCCGGTGCCGGCGTAGTTGTCCCGGTCGGCGACGGGGTGCAGGGTGGCGGCGGCCGGCGGGGTCGACGTCCACGGCTGCACGGTGACCCAGCTGGCGGACAGCGGCGACTGGGTGGCGGCCGGGATCAGCCGCCCGGGCTCGAGGCCCTTGGCCCGCAGCCCGTCGATGATGCAGCCCACCGCGTCGACGGTGGCGGCGGAGAAGTCGTGCTGCAGCACGATCGACTGGTCCCGCGCGTGGCTGACCACGAAGTCGCAGATGTATGCCGGGTCCTGATTCTGCTCCTCCCAGTCGCCGGGCACGTTGTCGAAGACGACCTGGCTCATGCCCAGGCTGTCGCCGATGGCCCGCAGCCGGTCGTCGACCTCCCCGAACGGGGGCCGCCAGAGCCGCGGCCGGGGGACCCCGGCCGCGACCAGCGCGTCGGTCGTGCGCTGCAGCTCCGAGCGGACCTGCTCGTCGGTCAGCCCGCTGAGCGCGGGGTGGGTGAACGAGTGGTTGCCGATGTCGTGCCCGGCGTCGGACTCCTGCCGGGCCAGGGCGGGATCGGTGGTGGTGTTGTCCCCGCGCAGAAAGAAGGTCGCCCGGACCCCCTTCTGGGCGAGGATCTGCAGCAGCCGGCGGCTGTTGTCACCGGCGGGCCCGTCGTCGAAGGTCAGCGCGACGTAGCCGGTGGCAGCGGCCGCGCGGGTCACCGGGGCGGCGGCCGCCGCGGGCTGGGCCGGACCGATGAGCCCGGTCGCGGCCAGCGCGCAGACACCGCCGGCGGCGGCGAGGGTGCGCATCATGGGGTTCTCCTCTCAACTCGCCTTGATCTGCAGCAGCCGCACGTCGTCGAGGTAGACGGTGGGCTGCGCTCCGGCGGCGCCGGAGACGTCCTGGACGAAGACCATGCCGATCCGCGCCGGTGCGCCGAGGTCGCTCATGGAGATGAGCACCCGGTGCCACTGGCCGTCCGGCTGGATGGTCAGGTAGACCGGGGTGGTGCCCGGTGCGCCGTCACCGCCGTCGGAGGTGATGACCTGGAAGGTCCGCGGCGCGCTGGACGCGCCCGGGTGCAGCCACAGCTCGACGGCGCTGGCCGCGGTGGTCTGCGCCGGTGCGCCCGGGTTGCTCCATCCGACGAGGCCGTACGCCCCGGTGATGGTCGCCGCGAGCGACGCCGAGCCGCCGTGCACCGGGTCGGTGCCGGCCGCGGTGGTGGCCTGGTAGGTGAACTGGCTCCAGCCCGGGGCGGCGTCGTCGAGGAAGATCGGCACGGCCGGGACGACCGGGCAGCGCGGCGACGCCGCGTCGACGGTGGCCCGCGCGGGCGTCCCGCCGGCGGCGCCCAGCGTCCAGGTCAGCGGCGTGCCGTCGAACTCGACGAGGACCGCGTCGTCGTGCCGGCCCCGGGCGAAGAGCCGGGGCTGGCCCCGGTCGGCCGTCCCGGGACTGAAGGCGTTGGCCGGCAGTTCCACCCGGCCGTCGTTCGGGTTGTCGTAGCCGAAGTGCGCGGTGTACCGGCCGGCGCCGTCGTCGCTGACGCAGCCCGCCAGCGGGGTCACGGGCAGGCTCGTGGTCGCCATCCGCACGGTCAGCGCCACCGGCCCGATCGCCGACAGGTCCAGGTAGTTGTACTCGTAGCCGTACGCGGTGAGCTGACCGTCGCGCAGCCCTCCGGTGTCGTCGTCATCCACGGCGAGGTCGACCCCGATCCGGGCGCCCCGCTCGCCCGGGGTGATGCCCAGCGTCCGCCACGGGACCGCCAGCTCCACGGCGTAGCCACCCCGGGCCGTGGCCCAGGCGTACCGCACGCCGTCGGTCTTGCCGTTCTGCTCGTGGACGGCGTCGTCGTTCCAGCGCAGGAAGAAATGGCGGTCCGAGGCGGTGTCGTACTGCTTGGGCAGGGTGCCGGAGCCGTTGAGGAAGACCTCGACGGTGTCGTCCTGCCACGGGTCGATCGAGTCGCGGCGCAGCGTGCGGTCGGTAACCTGGACGGCGACGTAGATGTTGTCGGTGTCCCAGGTGACGGCGCCGCGCGCGGTGTCGTCGGTGTGGCCGAAGGTGGGCTTGGCCGGGACGATGGGCAGCTGCCGCCAGTCGGGCTCGTCGAGCCGCCCGTCGACGGTGACGGCGGCGCGGGTCTCGGCGGCGGTGAGCGTGGGGTGCTGTGGCAGCGCCGGCACGGCATCCCGGGGTGCTGCGCCGGGCCCGTCGCCCTCACTGTTGTAGGCCAGCACGGAGACGTAGGTCCGGACGCCGTCGGTGAGCCCGCCGAGCCGGTGCGTCGTGACCGGCCCGACGTCGATGCGCCCGTCGGTGACCGCCGGGGTGCTGCCGTAGCGCAGCACGTAGCCGGTCGCTCCGGGCACCGGGGTCCAGGACACGGCGAGGGTGTTGTGGTCCGGCCGCAGCGGGCGCAGCATCGGGGCCCGCGGGGCGCCGGCCATCGGGACCGCTGACACCGGCGCGGAGCCGGGGCCGGAGCCGGCGGACGTCCGGGCGAGCACCACGAACCGGTACGGCCGCCCGTTCGTCAGCCCGGCGATGCGGACCTGGGTGGCTCCGGTGACCGGGACGACCTGCTCGTCGCGGCCGGTGCCGTAGCGCACCTCGTAGCGGACGCCGGCCTCGGCGACGCCGGCCCAGCTGACCCGCACCGCCCGGTCGGCGGTGTCGACGGCGACCGCCCGGGGTGCGGCGGGCCGGCCGGCGGCGCGGGCGTTCAACGCGTCGAGCAGCGCGGTGAACGCCGGCTTGGCCCGGTAGTCGCGGTCGAAGGGCAGCGCGTCGCCGTAGCCGGGACTGGAGCCGGGGATCCAGGAGTACTTGTCGGTGAAGCCCCACGTGACGAACGCCGTGCAGGCCGGCTGGGCGAGGCAGAACCGGATGGCGTCGCGGTAGACGTCGGCCTGGGCGGCGAGCTTCGCCGGCGTGCCCGGCTGGTCGACGGCGACGTCGGCCTCGGTGAGGGCGATCCGCAGGCCGAGGGCCGCGAGCCGGTTGCCGTTGCGGTAGACGTCGTCGTCGACCCGCCGGTCGAGCCGGGAGTGCCACTGGATGCCGACCCCGCCGACCGGCACGCCCCGGGCCTTGAGGCCGCGCAGGAGGTCGTAGACGGCGTTGGACTTGGCGCCGAGGTCACCGGTCTCGTAGTCGTTGTAGTAGAGCACCGCGGCCGGGTCGGCCTCGTGTGCCCAGCGGAACGCCTTGTCGATGTAGTCCGGCCCGATCACGCGGGTCCACCAGGACTGGCGCAGGCCGCCCAGCTCGCCGTCGTTGATCGCCTCGTTGACCACGTCCCAGGCCTGGACCCGGCCCTTGAAGTGCCCGACCACCGTCGTGATGTGCTCCCGCACCACCCGCTCGGCCTCGGCCGGGTCGGTGATGGCGGTGACCCAGGCGGGCAGCTGCGAATACCAGGCGAGGGTGTGGCCGCGGACCTGCTGGCCGTTGCGCTCGGCGAGCTCCACCAGGCGGTCGGCGGCGGTGAAGTCGAACCGGTCGCGCTCGGGGTGGATCGAGTCCCACTTCATCGCGTTCTCGGCGACGACGAGGTTGTACTGGGCGCCGAGCGTGTCGTAGTAGGGCTGCTCCACGGTCCCGGTCAGCGCGTCGGTGCTGACGGCCGCGCCGACCTGGATGCCCCGTGCGGCGGCCGCCGCACGCAGCGAGGTGGCCGGCGCCGCGCCGGCCGGGGTGGTCGGGGCGATCGCGCCGACCAGGACGAGCAGCAGGGCGCCGGCGTGCGCCGTCCAGCGGCACCGTCCCGTGCTCCGGTCAGGGTTCACTCTGCGTCCTATCTGTTGGCGCGGCCCGGCCGGCGGGTGCCGGCCGGGCCGCTGTCGGGAAGGTCAGGAGGTCAGGCTGATCGCGTCGAGGTAGAGGTCGGTGCCGCTGCCGCCGGCCTGGAACTTCACGTAGGCGTTGCCGGAGGCGGTGGGGGTGAACTGGAACGTGTAGGTCTGCCCCGACGTGCCGAGGCTGGCGGTGCCGCTCAGGTACGCGGTGTAGGGCGCGCCTTCCTGCTGCACGAGGACGCCCACCGACCGGGCGGCGTCGGCGCGGCCCCGGAAGCTCAGCGTGTACTGCGTGCCGGCGGTGACCGGCAGGGTCTGGCCGACCTGCGCCTGCCAGTCGTAGCTCGCCCCGTTGGACAGGTCGAGCTTCAGCGCGTTGGCGCCGCTGAGCCCGGCCGCGCTGACGCCGATGGTGCCGGCGGCCGCCGTGTCGAACCACGTCCACCAGCCGGTGGTGCCGTTGTCGAACTCGCCGTTGCTGATCAGGTTGCCGCTGCCGCCCGGGTCGACGCCGGTGCCGGACCGCTCGAACGCGCCCCGGTCGTAGCCGCCGCCCTGCGGACGGGCGACGCTGCCGAAGAGGTTGGCCACCCCGCCCCGGCCGAGGATGTATCCGAAGTCCGGCGCCCAGCGGTACCAGGAGATCGGCTGGTCGCTCGTCGTCTGGGTCAACGCCTGCTGGTCGAAGACGAGCGCGCTGCCGGGCGCGTTCGACGACGTGCCGGTGTCGACGCTCGGCGACGTGCCCTGCAGCTGGAAGTTGGCGTCGTTCGCGTCGGCGAACGCCGGGTCCTGGTAGCCGTCCTGCCCGGCGATGGTGTTGTTGCTGACGGTGGAGTTGCTGAAGCCGCCGTCGGTGCGCAGCCCACTGCCGAAGGACTGGTAGACCACGTTGTTGGAGACGACCTCGTTGTTCATCGCCTCGCTGCCCCAGAAGCCCAGCCCGGTGCCGCCGTTGATGTAGGTCGGTTCCTTGCCGTTCTCATACGTGGTGTTGTTGACGATCCGGCTGTTGCCGCTGTGGGTCAGCTGGATGCCGGAGCCACCGTTCTCGAAGGCGACGTTGTTCTGGATCGTCACCCCGCCGTTGCCGTAGGTCAGGTCGAGGATGATCCCGTTGCCGTCGGTGTGGTACGACGAGACGTCGACGTTGTGGTAGGTGACGTTGCCGTCGACGCGGTTGTTGGTGCCGTACATGGCGTAGAGGTTGATGCCGCTGGACCACGAGCCGGTGCCGGCGTCCCAGCCCGTCCGCCCGATCAGGTTGTGCTCGACGGTGACGTCGCCGGCCTGCATGAACGTGATGCCGTTCTGCCCGGTCCGGTCGATGACGTTGTTGCGCACGATGACGTGGGAGACGCTCTGGTCGGTGGAGCCGTCCGCCGAGCAGCAGCCGATGTTGATGCCGCTGCGCCAGTAGTTGCGGATGACGAAACCGTCGATGACGACGTAGCTGCCCTTGCCGACGCCCTGGTTGCCCTCGCCGTAGTAGAAGGCCACCCCGGCGGAGCCGCCCCCGTCGAGCACCGGCGTCTCGCCGGGGTAGTTGCGGATGGTGATCCAGCCGTTGGCGTTGCCCGAGGCGGAGAGGTAGGTCTCCCCGATCGAGTACGTGCCGCCCCGGACGTAGACCGTGTCGCCCGGCTGGGCGAGGGCCATGAACTGGTTGATGGTGGCGAACGGCTGGGACTCCGTGCCGGGGTTGGACGTGGTGCCGTTGGTGGCCACGTAGTAGGTCGTGGCCGCGTGCGCCACTCCAGGGGTGATGGCGGTGGCCATGGCGGCGGCCACCAGTGACGCGAGTGTCAGGCCGATGATGCTCGATCTGCGGTGTCGCACACTTCCTCCTGATGCTCCTGCTGGGGTGCGATGGGGTGTGGGTGGGGTGTGGACGCGAATGCTAGATCGATCGATGTCGAGATCACACCGTTCACTGACCGGTAAAGCCGCCGCAACAATGCCGTGCGCGACCCGCTCCCGGGCTCATGAAGAGGCGCATTCGGGCAGCTCACGAGGGGTTCGGTCGGATGCACGGCGAGCGGCCGGACGGGCTCCGGGGCAGCTATGAAAGAACTGAACGGGAGCACCTATCGCCCTGATTCAGCCGGGTTTGGGCGGCGGCCGCTCACTGAAAGTTCAATTGCGTCTTCCGGGTCCGGGCGCTGCGCGGCCTAGGCTGCGGCATGGCCATCATCGACCTCACCGAGGCGCAGCTCGCCGACTACGACCCGGTCCGCGAGGAGCCCGCGGACTTCGACGCGTTCTGGCGGGAAACCCTGGCCGAGGCGCGCAAACACGACCTCGACCCCGTCTTCACCCCGGTGTCGACCGCGCTGGCCACCGTGCAGGTCCACGACGTGACGTTCTCCGGCTGGGCCGGTGACCGGATCAAGGGCTGGCTGCTGCTGCCCGCCGCGGCGAGCGGTCCGCTGCCCTGCGTGGTCGAGTACATCGGCTACAACTGCGGCCGGGCCACGCCGTACCAGTGGCTGCTGGCCCCGGCCGCCGGGTTCGCCACCCTCGTCGTCGACAACCGCGGGCAGGGCAGCTACCTGCCCGGCGACACGCCCGACCCCAACCCGGAGCCGCGCGGCGGGTCCGGCAACGGCTATCTCACCCGGGACCTGGGGGATCCGCGGCGGCACTACTACCGGCGGCTGATGACCGACGCCGTGCGCGCCGTCGAGGTCGCCCGCGCCCACCCCGCCGTCGACGGGAGCCGGATCGCGGTCACCGGCGGCAGCCAGGGCGGCGGGCTCGCCCTCACCGTCGCCGGTCTCGTCCCCGACCTCGCCGCGGTGGTCGCGCACGCCCCGTTCCTGTGCTACTACCGGCGCGCCAGCCAGGCGACCGACGCACACCCGTACTTCGAGATCACCCGCTACCTGCGGACCAACACCGACCGGATCGAGCAGACCTTCCAGACGCTGTCCTACTTCGACGCGGTCAACCACGCCGCCCGGATCACCGCGCCCACCCTCATCTCCGTGCCGCTCATGGACGACGTCTGCCCACCGTCGACCACGATGGCCGCCTACCGGCACTGCGCGGGTCCCAAGCGGCTCAAGGTCTGGCCGTACGGCGATCACTCCGGTGGCGAGACCCACTCGGCCGGGCTGACCGCCGAGTTCCTCGCCGAACACCTCGGCTGAGCGCGTTTCCACGCTCCAACTCTCATCGGAGACCTCATGCACTTCGGCACGTCCTGGTATCCCGAGCAGTGGCCGGTGCGGCGCTGGGAGACCGACCTGCGCCTGATGGCGGAGGCCGGGATGACCGTCGTCCGGCTCGGTGACTTCGCGTGGAGCCGGCTGGAACCGAGCCCCGGCCACTACGAACTGCAGTGGCTGGTCGACGCCGTCGACGCCGCCGCCGCACATGGCCTCGCCTGCGTCGTGACCACCCCGACCGCGGGGCCGCCGGCCTGGCTCACGGCCGGTTGGCCGGAGGTCCTCGCCGTCGACGCGCAGGGCCGCCGGGCGAGCCACGGCAACCGGACCCACGCGGCCCTGTCCAGCCCGCGCTACCGCGAGTTCTGCGTCGGGATCGCCGAGGCGATGGCGCGGCGGCTCGGCGACCACCCCGACGTGCTCGGCTGGCAGATCGACAACGAGATCAACACCGTGTCGTTCGACGACGCGACCCGGGCCACGTTCCAGCAATGGTTGCGTGGGCGCTACGGCACCACCGAGGAGCTGAACCGGCGCTGGAGCACCGTGTTCTGGAGCCAGGAGTACACCGACTGGGCCCAGATCCCGCTCCCCACCGGACCCGCCCATCCGTCGCTGGCGCTGGCCTGGCGGCGCTTCGTCAGCGAAACCTTCCGCGACCACCTCGAGGCCCAGGCAGCCGTCGTCCGGGCGCACGCCCGCCCCGGGCAGTGGATCTCCGCCAACGTGATGACCTGGTTCGGCGGCTTCGACCAGACCGCCCTCGCGGCGCAGGTCGATCTCGTCGGCCTCGACTACTACCCGGGCCACCTCGACCATCCCGACGCGGGCGGGGCACACGCCGCCGTTCGCGGCCTCAAGCGCCGCAACCACTGGGTGATGGAGGTCCAGCCCGGCAGCAACTGCTGGGCCGGGGTCAACCACACCCTCGACCGGGGCGAGGCCCGCCGGATCGCCTGGAACGCCGTCGGGCACGGCGCCGACGGGCTGCTCTACTGGCAGTGGCGCGCCGCTCCCGGCGGCCAGGAGCAGTACCACGGCACCCTGATCGGCGCCGACGGCGAGCCCCGGCCGTTCTACACCGAGGCCGCGGAGGTGGGCCGGGAGTTCGCCGCCGCGGCCGCCGCCCTGGCGGGCACCGAGGTCAGCACCGACGTGGCGATCCTGTCCGGGGACGAGGACCGCTGGGCCATCGGCAACCAGCGCCACCACCGCGACTTCGACCCGGTCGAGCACCTGCTCACCTTCTACCGGCCGCTGCGCCTCGCCGGCCTGCAGCCCGACATCCTCGCCCCGGACGCGGCCCTGCACGGCTACCGGCTGGTCGTCGCCCCGAGCCTGCACCTCGTCGACGACGCGGGCACCGCCGCACTGCTGGACTGGGTCCGGGCCGGTGGTCACCTGCTGCTCGGGGCCCGCACCGGGGTGAAGGACCGGGAGAACGCCCTGCTGCCGTCCCGGCCGCCCGGCCCGCTGGGCGTCGCCGGCATCCGCGTCGCCGAGTTCTACGCCCTGGAGCATCCGGTCCCGGTGAGCGGCCCGCTGCTCGGCGCGACCGAGGCGTCCGCGAGCATCTGGGCCGAGTGGCTGACGGTGACCGGCGGGGACGCCCGGGTCCTGTTGCGCTACGGGCCCGCCAACGGCTGGCTCGACGGTGAGCCGGCGGTGGTGGCGGTGCCGTTCGGGGCGGGCCAGGTGACGTACTGCGGTGCGTGGCTCGACCCGGTCGCCATGACCGCGCTGGTCCGGCAGGTCGTCGCCCAGGCCGGGCTCGCGGTGGCCACCGACGGCGCCGACGGCACCGATCGGGTCGAGGTCTGCCGCCGGGTCGGCCCGGACGGTGCCGACGTGCTGATCCTCATCAACCACGACGACCGGGAGCGCAGCGTGACGCTCCCGGTGTCGCGGCCGGACCTGCTCATCGGCGGGGACGCCGGCACCGTGGTGACGCTGCCGCCCGGCGGGGTCCGGGTGCTCGGCGCCGCAAACTAGCGCGTGCATCGACCAACCCACGACCTCGCCGCACAGGGTCAGAACAGGCCTCAGGCCGGGCGGTGGGTGACCGACGCCCGCGGGACGAGCGACACCCGCAGCCGGGTGTCGCGGACCGCGAGGCCGGGCTCGGCGACCCGCTGCACCAGGTGCCAGACCGCCTGGGCACCGAGCAGCCGCTTGTCGACCCGCATGGTCGTCAGCGGTGGATCGGTGTGCGCGGCCATGTCGATGTCGTCGTGGCCGATCACGGAGACGTCGTCGGGGACGCGCAGTCCATGGTCCCGCAGCGTCGCGAGGGCGCCGATGGCGAGCGTGTCGGTGCAGCAGAAGACCGCGGTGGGCCGGGTCGGCAGCGCGAGCAGCGCCGCCATCGCGGCCCGCCCACCGGCGATGTTGAGGTCGGCCTCCAGCCGCAGGTGGGCCGGGTCGACGGCGCGGCCGAACTCGGCCAGCGCGCGGCGGTAGCCGGCCACCCGGTCGCTCATCGACGTCATCGCCGACGGTCCGGCGACGATCGCGGGGACGGGATCGAGGTGCCCGTGCTCCAGCAGGTGCCGGGTCGCGAGGTACCCGCTGCGTTCGTCGTCGTCGCGGACACAGTCGATCGCCGGATCCTCGACCGCGTGGTCGACGAGGACGCAGCCGATGCCGGTCTCGATGAGCTGGTGCAGGTGGACCGGATCGTGGACGGAGACGGCGAGGACCCCCTGGACCCGGCCGCGCCGCACCATGACCGGCAGCTCGCTGCCGCCGTCCGGGTCGGGCTCGACGACCTCCAGCGTCAGGGACAGGCCGAGGGTGCGGCAGACCTGCTCGACGCCCTGCAGCACCGGGCCGAAGAACGGGTTGGCGGCCGAGGCCTGGTGCGACCAGCGGGTGATGACGCCCACCGCCGTGAGCGTGCCGACGGGCGAGCGGGACCGGCTGCGCAGCCGCGGCTCGTATCCGAGGTCGTCGGCGGCCGTGAGCACGATCGCCCGGGTCGCCGGGGTGACGAAGACCGTCCGGGAGAAGACGTGGGAGGCGGTGCTGACGGCGACGCCGGCCCGTGCGGCCACGTCACGGAGCGTAGCGCGGCGGCTCATCACACCTCCAGCGAACGTTCGATAGTTTCAGTGAACGTACGCTGAGCCCAGATGATCGTCAATACGTCCAGCACATCGGCCTTCCGCCCGGCCCCACCAGCCCCGGAACCGGCCGGCGGGGCGGTGTCGCGGTGGCCGGAAGCCGCCTATTGTCCGGCGTGAAGTTCGCAGATATTCGATGAAATTCAGCGTGAGGTGATGCAACGATGACCCTGGCCCACCTGCCCACCCCGCCCATGGGCTGGAACAGCTGGAACACCTTCGGTCCGACGGTCGACGAGGCCCTGATCCGGCAGACCGCCGACGCGCTGGTCAGCACCGGCCTGCGCGACCTCGGCTACCGCTACGTCAACATCGACGACCACTGGCAGGGCGGCCGGAACGGCGCCGGGCGGCTCGTCCCACACCCCGAGCGCTTCGCGGGCGGCATCGGCGCGCTCGCGGACTACGTGCACGAGCGCGGCCTCAAGCTCGGCATCTACTCCGACGCGGCGGAGCTGACCTGCGGCGGCGAGGCCGCCAGTCTCGGCCGCGAGGAACTGGACGCCGAGACGTTCGCGGCCTGGCAGGTCGACTATCTCAAGTACGACTACTGCCACGCACCGGTGGACCGGGGCACGGCGGTGCTGCGCTACACCGCGATGGGCCGGGCGCTGCAGGCGACCGGGCGGGACATCGTCTACAGCGTCTGCGAGTGGGGCGGGCGGGAGCCGTGGCTGTGGGCCGCGCAGGCCGGCGGCCAGCTGTGGCGCACCACCGGCGACATCTGCGACTCGTGGCACGGTGGGGAGCGGGTCGACCAGCACGGCATCGACGAGATCGGGTTCGACCTGCAACGGGGTCTGGAGCGGTTCGCCGGCCCCGGCCGCTGGAACGACCCGGATCTGCTGGTGGTGGGGATGGGCGGCCGGGGCCATGTCGCCGGCGACATGGGCTTCGGGGGCTGCTCGGTCGAGGAGTACCGCACGCACTTCAGCCTGTGGTGCATGCTCGCGGCGCCGCTGATCATCGGCGCCGACGTGCGCTCCCTCGACGAGACCACGGCGGCGATCCTGAGCAACCGTGAGGTCATCGCGCTGAACCAGGACGGGCTGGGCCGGCAGGGCTGGCGGGCCGGGACCCGCGACGGTGTCGAGATCTGGCTGAAGCCGCTGCTGTTCGGCGATGTGGGAGTGGCGCTGTTCAACCGGACGGGGCAGGACGTGGCGACCGCGGCGACGCTGGGCGACCTGGGCCTGCACGGTGAGTACGGGGTCCGCGACCTCTGGGCCCACGAGGACCTGCCCCCGCTCACGGATGCCGCGCTCACGGCACGGCTACCCGGCCATGGCTGCGCCGTCTACCGGCTGACGCCGCACGGAACGGCGCGGATGAGCATTCACCCGGCGCGCTGAACCAAGCAATTTGTTCAATATGTTTGACGCTGCAAGTTCATTGACGTTCACAAGTCGGCAACGATAACCTTCGGCAACAAGCTGTTAACACTCATCGATGGCTTGGTTCTCCGCCGATCGGCAGCGCAACGTATCGAACAACTCGAACGGGCTGCGGTGCGCCCATGGCGCCATGGACCCACCGCGGCCCGTCATCCGGGTGAAAGGGAATGCGCATGTTCAACGGATCACGAGGCCGGCTCGCCCGCCTCATCGCCCTACCGCTGGCCGCAGTGCTCGGCTCCCTGGCGATCGGGGCCGCCCCGGCGCACGCGAGCTGGACCAACACCTGCGACGACTGGCAGTCGCTGTTCTACGGCGGCAAGTATCAGACCATCAACAGCAAGTGGGGCCACACGCTGAACGGCTGGGGCACCGGATGGCAGTGTGTCGGCCGCGACACCGACAACACGACCAACGGCTGGCAGGCCGATCTGAGCTGGTCGAACTCGTCGTCGGTGGAGTGGGACGAGTACCACATCAAGGCCTTCCCGAGCACGGTGGTGGGCTGGCAGTGGGGCTACGCCAGCCCCGACCACGGCGGCCTGCCGGTGCACCTGTGGGAGAACAAGAACGTCTGGACCAACTGGACCTGGCAGAACCAGCTCACCGACCAGAAGAGCGACGCCATCTACGACCTCTGGCTCGACTGGAGCGACAACCCGTCGGGCCAGCCGACGGACGAGGTCATGATCTTCCTCGACTACACCGAGGGCGCCCACCCGGAGACCGACAAGGTCGCCACCGTCGCCCTCGCCGGCGCCAACTGGGACGTCTACCGGTCGGCCGACTCCTGGCAGGTGATCAGCTTCGTGCGCACCGCCACCACCACGAGCGTGAGCCTGAACCTCCGGGACTTCCTGGACTACAGCGTCGGTGCCGGCTGGCTCGACACCAACAAGTACCTGATCAGCGTCCAGGCCGGCTTCGAGGTCTGGCGGGGCACCGGCAAGTACATCACCACCGACTACAACGTCTCGATCTCCTGACCCTCGACGGCCGCTGCCGCCGGTCCCCGTTCAGGCGGGCCGGCGGCAGCGGGCTGTGATGCGGATCAGGCCGGGCGGAGGCCCGCCAGGCGGGGGTTGCGGGCGGGGTTGGGTGCGGCGGCGGCGAGCTTCTTGGTGAAATCGGCCTGGGGACGCAGGATCACGTCGTCGGAGGGGCCGCGCTCCACGATCTCCCCCTGGCACATCACCATGATCTCCTCCGAGAAGTGCCGGGCGGTGGCCAGGTCGTGGGTGATGTAGAGGACCGCCAGGTGCTCCTCCCGCTGCAGCCGCGCGAGCAGCTTCAGGATGCCGAGCCGGATCGAGACGTCCAGCATCGACACCGGCTCGTCGGCGATGAGCACGCGCGGCCCAGGAGCCAGCGCCCGGGCGATGGCGACCCGCTGCCGCTGGCCGCCGGAGAGCTCGTGCGGCTTGCGCTCGGCGAAGTCGGCCGGCAGGTTGACCCGCTCCAGCAGCTCCGCCACCCGGGCCTGGACCTGGTCGCCGGTGAGCCGGTGGTGCAGCTGCAGCGGGCGGGCGAGGTGGTGAGCGACGCTGTGGAACGGGTTGAGCGACGCGAACGGGTCCTGGAAGACCATCTGCACGTCGTGGCGGTAGCGCGCCAGGGACCGGCCACGGCGACCCGCCAGCTCTCCGTCGAGCCGGATCTCCCCGCTGGTCGGCTCCTCCAGGCGGGCGATCATCCGGGCCACCGTGGACTTGCCGCTGCCCGACTGCCCGACCAGGGCGACGGTCCGGCCCTTGGTCAGCTCGAACGAGACGTCGCGGACGGCGTGCAACTGGGTGCGGCGCCGCCCGTCGCGCAGGGTGAAGACCTTGTTGAGCCGTTCGACGGCCAGCTCCGCGGTCATCGCGCCGCTCCTTCCACCGTGCGGCCGTCGGCGTCGGCCGCGGCGTCGGTCCCGGCGTCAGCCGTGGCGTCGGCCGCGCTCGCGTGCTCGCCGGTCGCGGTGTCGATGTCGATGTCGGTGTCGGCGTCGGTATCGGTCACGCGCTCGCCGGTCAGGGTCGGGAACGACCCGAGCAGCGCCTTCGTATAAGGGTCCCGCGGCGCCGAGTAGATCCGGTCGACCGTGTCGAGCTCGACCACCAGCCCCTCCTTCATGACGGCGATCCGGTCACTGATCTCCAGCAGCAACGGCAGGTCGTGGGTGATGAACAGGACGGCGAAGTGCAGTTCGCGCTGCAGTCGCTGGATCTCGGCGATGATGTCGCGCTGCACCAGCACGTCGAGGGCGGTGGTCGGCTCGTCCATGATGATCAGCTGTGGACGCAGCGCGAGCGCCATGGCGATCATGACCCGTTGCCGCATGCCGCCGGAGAGCTCGTGCGGGTAGCTGTGCCGGCGACCCGGGTCCACCCCGACCAGCTCCAGCAACTCGGTGCACCGCTCCTCGGCCGCGGCCCGGGACAGCTCCGGGCGGTGGGTGGTGAGCACGTCGCGCAGCTGGGCCGAGATCCGCAGCACCGGGTTGAGCGAGTTCATCGAGCCCTGGAAGACGATCGACGCCTTGTCCCAGCGGTACGCCCGCAGCGCCTTGCCCTGCAGCGCCAGCACGTCGATGTCGGTGCCGTCGCGGTCGTGGAAGACGACCGAGCCGCCGGTGATCTGGGCGGGCGGGCGGAGCAGCTGGTTGATCCCGTAGGCGAAGGTCGACTTGCCGCAGCCGCTCTCCCCCGCCAGGCCGACGATCTCGCCGCGGCCCAGTTCGAGGCTCACCCCACGGACCGCGGTCACCGGGCGGGCGCCGTGGTACTCCACCGTGAGGTCCCGCACGGTCAGGACCGGGTCGGACGTGGTCATCGGCGCTCCTGTCGGTCCTGCCGCGGCATCCGGTAGGTCCGCAGCCGAGGGTTGATCACCTCGTCGAGAGCGAAGTTGACGAGGGCGAAGCCGCAGCCCAGGACCGCGATCAGGACGCCGGGCGGCACGAACCACCACCAGGCGCCGAGCAGCAGTGCCTGCCCGGCCTGGGCGCTGGCGAGCATCGTGCCCCAGGTGATCGAGTCGGAGGCACCGATGCCGATGTAGGAGAGGCCGGCCTCGGCCAGGATCGCCCCCACCACGCCGAAGACGAAGCCGCTGGACAGCACCGGCAGCAGGTTCGGGAAGATCTCGACGAGCAGGATGCGCCACATCTTCTCCCCGGCGACCCGGGACGCGGAGACATAGTCGCGGCTGCGCAGCGAGAGCGTCTGCGCCCGCAGCACCCGCGCCCCGCCGGCCCAGCCGGTGAGCGCGATGACCAGCGCGACCATCCAGAGGCTCTTGTGCTGCACGTACGCCCCGATGATGATCATCAACGGCAGTCCGGGGATCACCAGCAGGACGTTGGACAGCAGCGAGAAGGCGTCGTCGACCGCCCCGCCGACATACGCCCCGGCGACGCCGAAGACCGACGTCAGGATGGTGATCAGCACCGCCACGAGGATGCCGATGGTGAGCGAGCCGCGCGCGCCGTAGGCGAGCTGGGCCAGCACGTCGGTGCCGGTGTTGGTGGTGCCGAGCAGGTGCGCCGCGCTCGGGCCGGTCAGGCCGTCGGAGGAGACCGCGTGCGGGTCCTGCACGAAGAATGGCCCGACCACGGCGAAGAGGACGACGGCCAGGATGATCACACCGCCGATCACGGACTTCGGCCGGATCCAGTGCGGTCGGGAACGCGCCGCCGCCACGTCGACGGCGACGGCCGTCTCGGCGGTCACAAGTTGGGTCATCTGCTGCTCCTCATGCGTGCACCCGGGTCCGCGGGTCGATCAGCCCGTACAGGACGTCGACGACCAGGTTCGCCGCCAGCACCGACACGGTGATCACCAGGAAGAGGCCCTGCATGAGCGCGTAGTCGCTGTTGGAGACCGCCTGGAGCATCGCCCGGCCGATCCCGGGGTAACTGAACACCTGCTCCATCACCAGCGAGCCGCCGACCACGAAGCCCAGTGAGATGGCGAAACCGGCGACCGACGGCAGGACGGCGTTGCGCGCCGCGTACATCGTCATGACCCGCAGCGGCCGCAGTCCCTTGGCCTCCGCCGCCACGACGTAGTCCTCGGAGCGCACGGCGACCATCATGTTGCGCATCCCCAGCAGCCAGCCGCCGATGGCGCTGACCAGGATGGTGAGCGCGGGAAGGATCGCGTAGTAGGCGGCGCTGCCGATGAACGCGAACGACAGCTCGGGCACGAACTCGTTCGAGTCGTAGCCGCCGCCGAGAGGGAACCAGCCCAGCGTGACGCCGAAGACGTACAGGAAGATGAGCGCCACCCAGAAGTACGGGATGGATTGCAGCACCGTGGTGGCCGGCACCAGCGAGTCGATCCAGGTGCCGCGCCGCCAGCCGGCGATCGTGCCGAGGGCGGTCCCGAGCACGAACGTCAGCACCGTCACCATCCCGACGAGCACGAGCGTCCAGGGCAGCGATTCGGAGATCACGGTGGTGACCGGTGTCGGGAAGTAGGTGACGGAGGTGCCGAGGTCGCCGTGGGCGATGCCGGCGAGGTAGTCGAGATACTGCTGCCACCAGGGCCCTCCGGTGTTGCCGAAGAGCACCTCGAGCGCGTGCCGGGACTCGGGATCCACCGGCCCCTGCTGCTGCAGTTTGGACAGCACGGCGTCGACCGGGTCACCGGGAAGGAGGCGGGGCAGCGCGAAGTTGAGCGTCAGCGCCACCCAGAGCGCCACCAGGTACTGGGCGAGCTTACGGACCAGGTGCAACGTTGACCTCCTCGGTCGCCGGGGAGGCGACGGCATGCCGTCGCCTCCCCGGATCGTGACGCGGTGTGGTTCAGGAGGGGCGCAGGCGCATGAAGACCTGGACGTTGTCCGGGGAGTTGCCGTAACCCGCCGAGGCGTAGGGGTCCGACTCCGTGGGGAAGCCGGCGAACTTCGCGGTGTTGAACTGGGCGTACTGTACGTTGTTGATGATCGGGATGTACGGCAGGTTCTCGGCCAGGATCGGCTGGATCTCGGCGTAGATCTTCGCCCGTTCCTTGGGGTCCTCGGTGCCGGCGGCCTTGGCCACCAGGTCGTCGACCGTGGGGTTGCTGAACCGGCTGAGGTTGCCCAGCGAGGAGGCGTCCTTGTCGCCGACCTTCGCGGTGTTCTTCGTGCCGAAGTAGTACTCGTAGACGTAGTACGGGTCCGGCGCCGGGGTGAAGCCGAGCACCGTCATCGCCAGCTGGAAGTTGCCGGAGGCGGTCACCGACTGGTTCTCGTTGTAGGAGACCTGCTGCATGGTGAGCCCGATGCCGGCCGCCTTGAGCTGCTGCACGAGTGCGGTGAGGGCGGCGATGTAGTCGGTCCAGCCGCTGACCACCTTGATGGTGAGGTTGAGCTTGGCGCCGCCCTTGGCGTAGAGCCCGTCGGAGCCGAGTGCCCAGCCGGCGGCCTCGAGGGTCTGCTTCGCCCCGGACACGTCCGGGGTGGTGGGGATCGGCGTGCTGAACTGGCTGGAGATGAACTGGTCGTCGCGGCCGGGGACGGCGAAGGAGGCCGAGACGGGCTTGCCGACGTCGTTGAAGGCCAGCTTGTTGATCTGACCGCGGTCCATCGCCTGGGAGATGGCCTTGCGCACGGCCGGGTCCGTCTGCGGACCGGCGCAGCCGAGCGCGGCGTTGGCACAGGTCACAATGTTGATCATGATGCCGTTCCCGGACTGCGCGTAGGCCAGCCCGGGCTTGCGCGCCAGCACCTTGGTCATGTCCGGGATGAAGCCCTGCGTCCAGTCGAACTCGCCGGCGAGGAGCTTGTCGGTGACCGCGGTGTTGGTGGCGGTCGCGGTGAACCGCACCCCACCGACCTTGACCTTGTCGGCGTCACGGAACTTCGGGTTGCGCTCCAGCAGCCAGGACTGCGCCGTGTAGGTCTTCAGGATGAAGGGACCGGTGCCGACCGGCTGGGTGTTGGAGTCCTTCGCCGGGTCGGTCTTAGTCTTCCAGACGTGCTCCGGGACGATGTTGGTCGTGCCCAGGATGCCCGGCGCGTCCATGAAGGAGGCGCGGGTGAAGACCAGCTTCACGTGGGTGTCGTCGACAGCCTCGGCCGACGGCGGGTTGCTGCTGGTGCGCAGCGCCGGGTTGTCCTTGCGGGTGTTGAAGGTGTAGGCGACGTCCTTCGCGGTGAACGCCGTGCCGTCACTCCAGGTGACGCCGCTCTTCAGGGTGATGCTCAGCTCCGTGCCGGCGGCGTTCCACTTGAAGCTGTCACCAAGGTTGCCCAGCGGCTTGTCGGCGAGGCCTTTGATGTTGTTGTAGAAGAAAAGCGGCTCGTACATGAAGCCGTCGGTGCCGGGGATCCGGGTGGGCGAGAACGGGTTGAAGTTCTCGGTGCTCTGATCCCCGCCGGGGATGTTGAGGATGGGGGCGCCATCCTTCTTGCCCGGCGAGTTCGAAGAGGAGCAAGCGGAGGTGGCGGCCAGCAGGACCGTTACGCCCACGATCGCGGCCGCCAGGCGGCGCGTCTTTGCGATCATCGTGACCTCTCAAAAAGGGGTGCCCGCCCGGGCCGATGACGGCCCGGTGGATGTGATGCCGACCATAACCCAGATTCTTTCTTAGCGAAACTATCTCAGCGAGGTTTCCTGTTCACGTCCTGTCGATGTCTGCCTGGGCCGCAGACATCGACGCACACACAGACGCGGCCGACCGGCCGG